>JAZRKW010000001.1:0-9626 GCA_045646505.1 Akkermansia sp.
GGGAAGTGGCAATGCACTTCCCCCTCTCCCAAGTCGTGTCTTTGCATTGACCAAATTTTTGGTCAATGCCTCGCATCAAAATCCGATTTGATAAAAATACAGGTTTTAATGAATTCATAGTTGACTATGGAAAGTGTCGCCCTATCGGGCTCAAAATTTCTCGGGCTTTCAGCCCGGCAAATTCCAATTTATCGAGATTAGTACTCAAACTTTGGGACACGTGTGTTTTTCATAACAGCCACCGGGAATAGACTTGCCGCTGCCGGGTTGCAATGGTATAGTGTGGACATGGACTTATCCTCCTTTCGCGAAGAATACCTGAAGGACACCCTGCACCGCAGTGCACTGGCCGATACACCATTCGAGCAATTCGACCGCTGGTTCAAACAAGCGCTCGAATCCGGTATACCGGAGCCGAATGCCATGAGTATCGCCACCGCTACACCGCAGGGCATGCCCAGTCTGCGCACCGTACTCCTCAAGTACTATGATGACCGCGGCTATGTATTCTTCACGAACTACACCAGCCGCAAGGCACGCGAGATTGAAGCCAACCCGGAAATGTGCATGCTGCTGCCCTGGGTGACCCTGGAGCGCCAGATTATCGTGTATGGCAAGGCAGAGAAAATCTCCCGGGCGGAGACGCTCAAGTATTTCCTGAGCCGTCCGCATGAATCGCAGCTGGGAGCGTGGGTATCACACCAAAGCCAGGTGATTTCCACCCGTAAACTGCTCATGATGAAACTGGCCGAGCTCAAAAACAAATTTGCCGAAGGCAAGGTGCCGCTGCCGGATTTCTGGGGTGGCTACCGCATTGTACCGCACCACATGGAATTCTGGCAGGGCGGTCCTGGCCGCGTACACGACCGTTTCATGTACTCCCTGCAGGAAGACGGCAGCTGGAATATCGAACGTCTCCAACCCTGAGAATTGATACCATGTTTGATATATTCGCTCAGGCAAGCCAGGAGATATCCACCCTCTCCCTGTTTGACAACTGGGATTCCGGAGCAACCACCGGCGGCGCCATAGCCGCGCTTCTGGCTGCCATCTGGGTATTTTTCAAAGTCATCCGCGCCATCGTGGGCACACTGTTCATGATATGCGTGGTGTTCCTGGTGCTGAAGGTATGCTTTGATATCGATATCAGCGCCTGGCTGCAACCGCTGTTCGAACAGGTAAGCAAGGGCATGTAATGCCCTGCTTATCTTCTCTTTTTGCGTAACATCTGAATCTCTCCGCCACGCTGGCGGACTCGCTGCGGCTCGGGACGCTTGAGACGCAGCTTGACACGGTGGCGATAGCCACCAGCATACGTACGCACGCGCACAGTGGTAAAGCGGGCTTTATCAGTCTCGTGCCCGGCACCGGCTGGGGAAGCCTCCTTGACAGATTCCACATCGCGGTACACAGACTTGAGCATTTCCAGATAATCCGGAGCAGCCACGGCTTCTTCCATCCAGGGATTTGACGGCGCGGGTGCAGGTTCATCCACTCCGGCAGGGTCAGCCACGGGTTCCACCTCGGGAGCCTCCATGCGGTTGGCATCGCGCTCCTGAATAATCTTCTCCATCTCCGGGTCCTGCTTCAGCAGTTCGGCCGCTTCAACCTCAGGATCAGCAGACTGCACAATATCCTCACCAGGCTGCTGCTTGCTATCCGGGTGCTTACGGAGATAATTTTCAAACTCAGGGTCAGGCTCGGCTCCGTTCTGAATAGCGCGGTCATAAGCACGGGCTGCATTCGGAATCTGCTTGAGCTCCGCGTACAGACGCGCCATATTATAGTGGGCATCACCCAGGCCGGGTTTAAGCTTGAGCGCTGCTGCAAAGTGTTTGAGAGCCTGTTCAAACTGACCATTCACACCTTCGATATTGGCCAGGTAGAAGAAAGCCTCTGCATTACCAGGGTCCAGCTGAATCGTGCGCGCAAACATGCGGGCAGCCTCCTCCAGGCGGTCCAGTCGATAATAGCTTACACCAGACAGATAATACGAAATGGCCAGGTCCGGCGCCAGCCGGGTGGCACGCGTAAAGAATTCCAGGGATTCCTCGCACTTATTGCGATAAAGCAGAATCGTGCCCAGATTCACAAGACCGGCCACATGGTCGGGCTGGGCATCATACAACGTGCGGTAAAGTTGTTCAGCAGCGGTATAGCGGCCCTTGGTAAACGCCTTGGAAGCCAGATCTGCCAATGCCTCCATCTGAAGCCCCTCGCGCACGGCCTTTGAGCTCTCCACCTCATTCCCCTTGGCGGCAGCCTCCATCACGCGGCGCTCAGCGTCTGTCAAATCCAGGGTACTTTCCTCATCCAGTTTCTGCAGGGCAATAAGCGTGGCGGGGTCCTGGTTCTTAATCTGTTTATATGTTTCAATAAGCAGCTTACGACCTTCCTCCTGCATTGCCAGGCTGCGACGCTGCTTGGCGATTACCTCGCGCAAAAGTTCATTTTCCTCAGCCAGCGCGGGGTCAACCGGTGCCTGCGTGGCGGTTTTATCCAAATCAGCCTCAATATTATTCAGGCGCTCGGTAAGCTCGGAAACGCGGCGGCGGTATCCCATGTTTTCTTCATAGATACCGCTCATTTCATCGCGCAGACGGTCAGCCTCACTACGGGCAGATTCCAGCTGCTGCTGCAGGACGTTGCGTTCATCATCAGACCCGACAGCCTTGCCCTCCAGTTCAGCAATGCGGGCCAGAGCCTCCTTGAGCTGCTGGTCCAGCGAGAGGTTCTGGTCCAGCAGAGCCTTTGTCTTTTCCGGACTGTTCAGCTCCACAATGGCGCGAAGTTGTTCATTTTCAGCTTTGAGAGCATCACGCTCGCGGGTAACACGGGCAAGTTCCTCCTGAGTCTGCGCCAAGGTACTTTCCAATTCCGTGATACGGGCTTCGGCTTTTGCGCGGGCATCCTCACTGGCGCGGTATTTGGCTTCCAGCTCAGCGAGCTGCTGGGTCAGAGAATTCACCACTTCATTGCCGGCATCGCGCTCAACAACCACCTGCTGCTGAAGCTGCTCATAGCGATCCTTATACATCTGTTGCTCCAGCCGGGCAGAAGTGAGCTGACGCTGGGAATCTTCATACTTGGCATTCAGCTCGCGGTAGGCAACCGCCATCTTGCGGCATTCCTCCTGAGCGGCGGCCAATGCATTGTAAAGCTTTTTATCCGTGGTATCGTAATCCGGCAGCTCCACCGGGCGGTACTCACTGTTCACCGGGTCAAAAGCAGGCGTATTGCCGGGCAATTCCACCTCCATAGCCAGCGGGCGCCCCGGCTGGCGACCGGTGGGAATGGGTGCTTCTGCTGATTTCTTGCGATAGCTCGCCAGATTCTCAGCCAGCAGTCGACGACGGGTCGAAACCAGATTCGTTTTCCAGTGCGGAAAGTCTTTCACAATTCCGGCAAGCACCTTCTCTGCCTGCTGACCTTTGGAAATAGCGGCATTGTAATTCTTCTGAGCGGCCAGTTGCTCGGATTCGCGACAAAGGCGGTAAGCGGTCAGATAATATTCCGCCGGATCCATAACACGCTGTCTGACAGCAGGCGCAGCAGATGCACTCTGAGCCTGCAGCGGTGCAATTCCGGCCAGTGCCAGGCTACAGAAAACAGCCAATGTGTATTTATATGTCGCGGTCATGTTACAGAAGATGCTCACCATGATACCCTATGCCGCACACGAATCAAGCCGTAAACGCGTATGCCGCGTGACATGACGAAATGCTATTCTGAACAACAAGCCTTCCCTGCTCCATCTTTTCCCGCCCGGGTACAAAAAGACAATTCAGGCAGAGACGAATGAAGCAGGCATTCTGCCCCTATCAGACCCAGGCGGCAGCAGCCTCGGCACAGCGGCGACCGTCCAATGCGGCGGAAACAATGCCACCGGCGTAACCGGCACCTTCACCACAAGGGAAAAAGCCTTCTATATCAGGGTGCTGCAGGGTTTCAGGCTCCCGAGGAATACGCACGGGAGAGCTGGTACGTGTTTCGCAGCCGATGAGAAGCGCATCCTCACCCGCAAAGCCGCGCAGCTTGCGATTGAAAAACTGCAGACCCTCGCGCATGCGCCAGCACACGCTCTGCGGCAACAGGGAATTCAGATCCCAACTGGTGATACCGGGGTGATAGGTGGTCCTGGGAAGCGTGGCAGAGACCCGGCCGGCCAGAAAATCCACCACGCGCTGAGCGGGGGCTTTCTGCATGCCGCCACCCGCCTGACTGGTGGCAATTTCCAGGGCTTTCTGATAAGCAATACCGGAAAGAATGCCGTTTTCAGGCAAGTAGGCATCTGTATCCTCCGGCTCCACCGTGACCACAAAGCCGCTGTTCGCGAAAGGTGAGTTCCGGCGGGAAAGTGACATGCCATTCACCACCACTTCATCATTCTCTGTGGCACTGGGCACAATGAAACCACCAGGGCACATGCAGAAGGAATGAACACCGCGTTCCTGAATCTTGGTGGCCAGGGCATAACGGGCGGCTGGCAGCCCTTCGGGGCGTTCCTGCCCGGGGCGCAGATGATATTGCGCCGCATCAATGAGGCTCTGCGGATGCTCAATTCGCACACCCACAGCAAAAGGTTTACGCTCCAGCCGCACGCCTTCATCATGCAGCATGCGGTATACATCGCGCGCGCTGTGACCAGTGGCCAGAATGACAGCATCCCCCGTGAACTCACGGCCATCTGCCGTGCGCACTCCCAGCAGACGCTTGCCATCCGCACTCTTGAGCAGGCCATTCACGCGAGTCTGGAAATACACCTCGCCGCCGGCAGCCTGGATACTGGCGCGCATCGCTTTGATGATATTGGGCAGCCGGTTCGAGCCAATGTGAGGGTGCGCATCGGTCAGGATTTCCGGGGCTGCACCGTGCGCCACGAAGGTCTCGTAAATTTCCATGACGGGACCGCGTTTGGTGGCGCGGGTGAAGAGTTTACCATCAGAGAAAGTACCGGCTCCGCCTTCACCAAAACAATAGTTGGAGTCCTCCACCACATAACCCTGGCAGTTGATGGGCTGCAGGTCAAAGCGGCGGGCAGAGACATCCTTGCCGCGCTCCAGCACAACCGGGCGCATCCCCAGCTCGATACTGCGCAGGGCAGCAAAAAGCCCGCCGGGACCACTGCCTACTATGATAATACGTTTTGCATCTCCGGGCACGGGGGCATAGTGACGCTCCGGCAGGGTATAGGGCGGCAGTTCCTCATCCACACCCACCAGCAGCCGTAACTGTTTGCAGATAGGGCGGCGGCGGGCATCTATGCTTTCCTTGATGAGCCGCATCCCCTTGATACGGTACGGTGAAATCTCCAATTTCTGCGCGGCAGCCTTGCGGCGGGCATCCTCGCGCAGAGCGCGGTTCAGGGGCAGGTGGATATCCAGTTCCGTTATCATAGAAAATCTTTTGAGAAATCAACTCAGACAATGCTGCATGAACTGGGCTGGCTCGCCCACAGAATCACCCACTTCCACCGCAGGAATACCCGCTACAGTGGTATGCGGGCGCACATCATCCAGCACCACAGAAGAAGCCGCCACCTTGGCGCATTCACCCACCTCCACACGGCCCAGCACCTTGGCACCGGCACCGATAAGCACACCTCTGCGCACAATGGGATGGCGGGCGCCGCCCTTTTCCTTACCAGTACCACCCAATGTCACCTCGTGGAAGAGGGAAACATCATTCTCGATGATGGCGGTCTCACCCACCACAAAGCCGGTACCGTGGTCCAGCAGTACCCCGCAACCTATCCGCGCCGCCGGGTGAATATCGATACCAAACACTTCACTACCCACACTCTGGAAAAGTAATGCCAGCATGTAGCGCTTCTGCTGCCACAGAATATGCGCCAGACGGTAGGTGGCCAGCGCGTGAAATCCCTTAAAGAACATGAGCGGCTCCAGGGCGTTGTGACAGGCGGCATCGCGGTCGACCACTGCCTTCAGGTCGGCGGCCATCATATCCACCACCAGGGGCTCACTCTTGAGCAAAGAACGAATGAGAGGCTCCAGGTCATCGCGCCCGATATCGCGGCGGGAAAGCTTGCGGGCCAGCCGCACCGAAACAGCCGTACCCAGCTTATTACGGCTCAGAATCACATCATCCAGCAGCCCGGTGAGCTTGGGTTCCTGCTCTGCTGCCTGTTCTGCAGCGACATAGATATCCTCCCAGATGCTCCTGGCGAGCTCCGGTTGCTGGGGCACCATATTTTCCGGGCGTATCATAAAAATCAGTCTACGCAGCACTCGCGCAGCATTTCATCCAGCCGGTAGGTCATCTCAGCCAGAGCTTCGCGGGCGGGAGATTCCGGCAGCATCCAGAGCACCTCACGAGCTTCCTCATTGCGGGAAAGACCTTCCTCCACCGAAAGGCGGATAGCCTCGGCAAAGGCTTCAGTATCGCGCAGGCGGGAGTAATCAATCTCCTGGTGTTTTTCGACGCAGCTGCGGGTATATTCAGCCACGTCATCACTGCTGGATTCCATGAGGAAGAACACCGGCAGGGTCAGCTTGCCTTTTTCATTATCAGTACCCAGGGTTTTACCGGCGGAGTCATCGCTGCCGGTCAGATCCAGGCAGTCATCGTAAATCTGGTATGAGATACCCAGCAGAGTGCCCATCCGGTTCAGCTGCTCAATCATTTCATCATCCAGCCCTTGCAGGAATGCAGCACCAGCCATGGCCATGGCAAAAAGAGTAGCGGTCTTCTTGCGGATGAGTTCGTAATAATCAGCCCGGCTCATCTCCATATCCCACAGGCGGGTAGACTGCTCCACCTCACCTTCGCAAAGGTCGCGCACCCCCAGCGCCATGCGGCGGATAAAGCGGGAATCGCCAATCTCTGCTCCCATCACCATGGCCTGAGCCAGCATGGAATCACCCAGCAATACCGCCAGCTCGTTACCCCACAGCGCATTCGGAGTAGGCTGGTCACGGCGGGTTTCGGCCTTATCCAGCACATCATCATGCACCAGGGAAGCCATGTGCAGCATCTCCAGCATAGCCGCAAAAGTGGTATGCTCCTCTTTGATTCCACCTGTAGCGGCGGCGGTGAGCAGCACCAGACCCGGGCGAATCATCTTGCCCTTGCCCTTGCACACCTGGCGCATATAATCACGCATATACGGCGAAAAATGCCCGGTCTGTGCATCAATGGTATCGCGCACCTTCTGCAATTCATCCTGGACGATTTGCATGTACGCTTTTCTCTGACGCAGTTTGCTGAAAAATGGAAGGCCCATGAGAGTTGATAGAGATTCAGGGTGATATATAAAAACCCCTGTTTCGGGGCAGTTTAGCAGAGATTGAGACGCTTGGCAACCTTTTCCCCGCGCGCTGGCAGTAAATTCTCACCGGAAATATGCTGTTATTGACCGGGAAAGAGCAGAATGTTCTTGTTTTGCGCTCATGCTGTGTTAAATTGGTGCTATGGATAAAGCCGGATTACGCCAATGGATTGAGCAAAATAAGCAGGACGGCGAGAAAATCGTGTGGTCAGGCAGCCCTCGTCTCGTGTTCATGCGAGGGTTATTCTTCTCCCGCGTGCTGCCGGGGCTGGCATTGTTCGGGCTGGCAACCTGGTTTCATTATGGCGCACCCGGTATTCCGCTGCCGGACTGGGCTATGTTCCTGACTGCCACCTTCCCCAAAGAGGTTGTATGGCTGCTGGCTGTCCTGCTGCTCACAGTACCACCGCTGCGGGCTTATATGCTGCGCCACACCAGCTATATTCTCACCAATCGCCGCATCATCAAGGCTCGCTTGTTCAGCAACCGTGTTCGCCAGTGGCCACTGGAAATCCTGACCAAGGCCCGCCGCATCGATTACAGCGACGGTCTCTCGTCCTATATCTTCGACGACTGGGAGGACACCGCGCACCGCCACGAACTCATTACCCGCGGCATCTACTACATGCGCCCCGATTTCCGCGAAGCTCTGGAAAAAGCTCAGCAGGCATGAGCCGCAGAACCCCGCAATCTGTATTAAGACTATGGCAAACCATCTTTGCCATAGCCGTGGCGGCGGTGTCAATGGCTCTGGTATTCTGGATGGTGGATGCGGCGCTGGGACACCATTTTCTAAGGCATACAGCAGATGAAGGTTACTTCCTGCTGGTGAATATCCCATTATTTCCCAATGTAGTATCCGCCTGGCTGATGCTGCGTTTCTTCTCGCCCCGGCAGAACAGCAGGATGGATTACTACCTCTTGAAATGGCTTGGTGCAAGTTGCGCTGCGGCCTTTCTGACCGGGGGTGTGACGCAAATTGGTCCGGCGGTGAGATATGCTGATTTTCACCAAATCATATCAGGTGGTATTTTACTGGTGATTATAAACCTGGTATTATCATTAGTGCTGCTGCCCATCCTGTATACGATTTTTCTCAAATGCAGGAACTGAGAGCCATGATTCCGCGCTTGCCATGTGGGTGTAAGTGTGTTATCATCCATCGCATGGCAGATACGTCTTTTACTGCACAGATGGCAGCCAAACTCGGGCTGGACGAAAAATATGTAATTCCTTACGGCTACGATAAGGCCAAGGTGAGCCTGGAGGTCCTGAAGCAGGGCCGTAAGCAAGGCCGCCTGATTCTGGTGAGTGCTCTCACCCCCACCCCCGCCGGCGAGGGCAAGACCACCGTTTCCATTGGTCTTGCCCAGGGCTTACAGGCTGTGGGTCAAAAGGTGTGTCTGGCGCTGCGTGAGCCCTCCATGGGCCCGGTATTCGGCCGCAAAGGCGGTGCTACAGGTGGCGGTGCTTCCAGCATCACCCCGGGCGAAAGCATCAACCTGGGCTTCACGGGCGACTTCCCCGCCATTACCGCTGCCAACAACCTGCTGGCCGCTGTGATTGACAATGCTCTCTTCTACAAGACCACCCGCCTGGACCAGAACAAGGTGACCTGGAAGCGTGTAATGGATATGAACGACCGCTCCCTGCGCCAGATTGTGATTGGTCTCAATAAGAACGGAGTACCCCGTGAGGATGGTTTCAATATTACCCCGGCCTCTGAAATCATGGCCTGCTTCTGCCTGGCTGAAGACCGCGATGACCTCCGCCGCCGTATCGACAATATCGTGATTGGTTTCACTGCCGATGACGAGGCTGTGTATGCCCGCGAACTGGGCGTGACCGATGCCCTGCTGGCTATTCTGAAGGAAGCCGTGAACCCGAACCTGGTGCAGAGCCTGGAGGGCGTGCCGGCCTTTGTGCATGGCGGCCCCTTCGCCAACATTGCCCACGGTTGCAACTCTGTGATTGCCACGAAGATGGCTCTTTCCTGCGCCGACTACGCTGTGACCGAGGCTGGTTTCGCCTTTGACCTGGGCGCCGAGAAGTTCCTGGATATCAAGTGCCGCCAGAGCGGACTTTCCCCGGATGCCATCGTGATTGTGGCCACCATCCGCGCACTCAAGATGCACGGCGGCGTGGCCAAGACCGATCTGGAAACCCCGAATGCCGAAGCCGTGCGCCGTGGTCTGGTCAACCTGGCCGCCCATATCGAAAGCGCCCGCCTCTACAAGCGCCCCGTCACCGTGGCCATCAACCTTTTTGCCGCCACCGATACGGAAGAGGAAATTGCCGAGGTGAAGGCCATGTGCGCTGAAATGGGCGTGGGCTGCGC
>JAZRKW010000002.1:0-5736 GCA_045646505.1 Akkermansia sp.
TCAGAACCCCGGAGCGTAGCGGAGTGGGTGGCAGAAGCTTCGGCTTAGTGTTTTAGCTGCGCTTCCCTGCCACCCCTCCACGTTGGTCGGGGTTCCGGTTATGTTTTATTCCAAACCCAGCGTTCCGCCGCGTGGCGGCTCCACGCTGGGCTATGATTCTGTCGCCCTTGCGGGCTCAGAATTCCGCTCGCCTGCGGCCCGCCAAAGTCCAATTTATCGAGCTCCGTACTCAAACTTTGGGACACGTGTGGTATAGTACCGCCTATATTGCTGATAATGCAGCTATTCAGCCCCAGCGCGCACAGGACAACGGAAAGATGAAAAAGAATGGTATGAACAGGTTTGCACATAACTTATCGATAAAATTCTTTCTCACTCCTGCCCGGAAGGTCATATTTTCGGAGAACGCTTCTGCTTTATCATCAGTAACCTTTTGTAGCTATACAACATGAGAATACTTACTGACACCCCCACACATGATGCGACAAAAAGATTATCCATAACACGTACTGCTCCGGCTTCGCCTACTGCCATGAATCTTGCTCCGCCTATGCAGAATAATACGTTAAGAATAAAAAACAAGTAAAAACAAAATGCATGCATGAGATTTCATATGTGTCCCAAAGATTTGGCACACGTGGATTTACGATTTTAGATTTACGATTGACGAATTGGAAGTTAGCGGCTTACGCCGATAGAGCCCCAAATGAATGCTTACTGACGATGGTGAGACGGGTGATGAGATTTATAATAAGATGACTATTTGTTACGCTGGCATGTTAGCAGAATCCAGATAGCTCGGCAAGCGATTAGTACAGGAAAGAGCAAAGATTACGCACTGGCATTTCAGCAGTAGCGACAAATCCGAGATTGGCGTTTTCGGAGCACGGGACTTTCCTGTCGCGGCGTAAAACGTAAGCCCTGAGACGGAAGTCCCGGGAATGATGAAACGTTTAATCAGAACTGAATTCCCGTGCTTCGATGAGTTCGCGTTCTTTTACTGGTTTGAATTGACTATTATATCGAATTGTGCAATAGTGCGCGCGATGAAATCCATCTATTCCTTGTTCTCCCTGGGCGCTCTGTTGGTCGTATCTTCTCTGCAGCTTGCCTGCGTGGACGTGAATGCACCCCTTGAATCCGGAGATTTACCCCTGCATGTGGCGCTGGAAAAGCGAGATGTAACTGAGGTAAAGCGCCTGCTTGCTGCCGGGGCGGACCCGAACCTGAAGAGCAAGGCCAACACGTTCGGCTTTAGCGATTCAGCGCTGGAAATAGCATTGGAAAAAGGCAAGGGTGAAATGGATTGTATTCAGGCTTTATTGGAGGCTGGGGCGAAGATTGGAGCGGAAGAAGTGCTGGAAGCCGCATCTTCCCGTTATCCGCAGTACCTGCGGGCCATGCTCGATGCCGGTGGTGAGGTTCCCCGCATTGCCCCCAATCAAAAGGGGACACCTATCTGGAATAAGCTCAGTGGTTATGGTCCCGATGATGAGGGAGAGGATTCTGCTGCCTGCGCCGACCTTCTGATAGAACGAGGCATTTCGCCCCACGACCCGGTATATGCTCACTCCCCTCTCCATTCAGCGGCCACGTGGGGAAATGAGGATTTGGTGCGCTACCTGTTGAAGCACGGCTTTTCGGCAAATGCAGCCAACGAGGACGGCTGTACTCCGTTGATGAGGTGCCATGAGCGCGCTACCATTACGAAAATACTGCTGGAAGCGGGCGCCGATGTCAATGCCCAGGACAAGGAAGGAAAAACGCCGTTGATGCAGGAGATGATGCGTGAAGATGTGGTTCAGCTGTTGCTGAATGCGGGGGCTGACCCGAACCTGCGTAACAAGGAAGGCGAGACAGCATTGCTGTTCCACCTTCACCACCCGGATTCCATCGGTGGAGGAAACATGGACGCGAATGGGCACTTCATGACTTGGATCGGCAGTCAACAGAATGTACCTGTGATAAAAACGCTGATTGAAAAGGGAGCAGATGTCAACAAGCCCGATGCTGAAGGCGAACGCCCCCTGCAAGCTGTATCCGAAAACGAAAAAGAAGTGCGCGCTCTTCTCATTCAGGCTGGTGCAAAATGAACATGATAAGCTCTATCATGAGTCAAAGATTCATGAGCCTGCCTTTCCACCTGCCATGGTCAGCTACCGTTCCGTATCCTTGCGGCTACGTTACCATCAGCGGCACGCTCCGCATACGCGACTGTATTCATCTATATTGCAATAGAAGGATGCATCTGCGGCCAGAATAAACCCACATTCTTCGCCCAGCTCCCCCCATGGAGCCACTACCCAGCGAACATCCCGGAATCCTTTCCAGCAGAAGAAATAGCAAAGCGTATCAGGAGCGTGGTCCGGCATCATCTCATACCACTGCATAGCAGAAAACACATCCTCCGGCCCATGTACCAACTCCGATAACATAAGCACCTCAGAATTCGCCATTCTTCTTGCAGAATCCGCAGAAAACCAACCATACTGCACCACTTTCTGCAATAATTCTCCAGGCGCTTTTACTGCCGGGAAATCATCCGTTTTCAATCTCAGTTCCGGCACTTCACCAAAGCACCGCTGCATGAGCCGTAACTGCCCCGGAATGCGGCGTTCTGCGCGCTGTTGTAATATTCCGGGAGCTGAATGTCTGCCGCGCAACACCAGACGCTCCAGAGCCCTCACTTCAACAGCATACAATACTCGTTTCCGGGCATCATCCAGCAACCCGGCTTCACAGGCAGTGCGCAGTGCGGCGCGTATACTGCGAGCATAGCGTGCACCATCTCGCGGGCAAAGCCACAGCTCACCGGCCACTACATTCAAAGCCAGAGCGAGAGCATCCGGCTCTCCTGCTGCCACAGCTGCAGTGAACTCCGTTTTATTCCGGCCACCGCAGTAATAAAACTCCTGCTGTTCCGACTTCGGCAAGGTAAGAGCCTGCTGCGCACGCTGCTGCATGCGCGAGACATAAGGCTGAAGGCTGATGGGCTTCTTTTTCACATCAATGTATTAACACATCCCGGCGCCGAATCCGAACCGGAGCAACAACCGCTTTATGCCCCTTTACTTTTCCTTTACAGGGGAATCCTTTAAACTGAATGTACCTATGCTCACATTCAGAAAATCGCGGGATTGTGTGATGCAACGGAAGATGCCTTGAGTTGGCGTTTCAAAGCTAAAAGCATATCGAACATCCACGTATGGGGAATCCGGCGAAGCTTTCTGTGTAACATAAATTTCAGCAGCATTCCAACCAGTACGTTTGTAAAAGCGATGAATGACAGGATTTTTTGCTCCTTTACCCGGGGCACTTTCATAGGGGTTGACATCTGCCCAGATCAGATTCTGAGTTTCATCAGTAGACATCCACTGCGAAACTGCCGGCCAGAATGAATCAAACAGAGTTTCTTTGCTGGCATCGAAACAAGAACGATCGACATAGTGTTCACAGCCATAATCGTAAAACGACACGCTTTGCACCTCAATTTCCTTATTCAGCACACTCTCCGGTGCCACGGCAGCACCAGCGGCAGTCAGCTCTTTCAATACAGCGGTATGCCCCATACAATACGCTTCGAACGCTGCATGATTCACCTGCTGAGATGCTGGTTTCTCTGCAATTCTGAGACGCACCGTTTCAAGGTCTCCCATCCGGGCAGCCTCGACCAGAGACGTCTGGCAACTGCTTAATACTACAGCTTCGCAAAGAGCGAGCACGGTCATCATCGTTTTTACTGTCAGCTTATTCATTTTCTCTGTACTCATATTAACACATCTGCGCAGCGAATATGCAACAAAAAATCACCAAAGAGCGGATTTAACCACACGTGTCCCAAAGATTTGGTACACGTGGATTTGCGATTTTGGATTTACGATTTACGAATTGGAAGTTAGCGGCTTACGCCGTTAGAATCACGAATACATGCTTACTGCCGATGGTGAGGCGGGTGATACCCCACTATGATTTTTCATACAGAACACTATGCCTTTATGTCGGTTAAGACTATTTTTCCATATTCTTTGGGACACGCGTGGGATTTAACGAATCCAGCGTGGGGGCTTACATGCATCAACACGGAGATTCAGCCCCTTTTCCGCAAGGTCAGGCAAAGAAAAACGAGAGCTATCAGGCCGGGGACCACGGTATATGTCCAGGTCAGCAGGTTATGCACCGAATAGGGGAGGAGCAACAAAGCACTGGCCACCATGGCACTGAGCAGCACTGCCAGCAGAGCAGCGACACTGCCCGCCCTGAACCAGCCGCGTTTCTGGAGCATCAGCACCACCGGAATCAGGCACAGAGCTATCCCACCCAGCAAACCAAGGAAGCAGAAGCCGTATTCCCAGATGGGCATCAACAGCTGTCCTAGCGCAGGGCGCATCCGGGACCATTGTTGAAACTGCTCCTCCCCGCGAATGAGCGTACTGCCCTCAACTGTATGATCCAGCACGTTACCATGCTGGCGGCCTACTATATAACGGATACCGCGCCATGGTGATGGAATCCATGCGTATTTGAAAACCGCCTCTGGAGCTGACAGGTTGGTTGTATCATTTGTGCGGAGAGTAATATCATACTGAGTGCGGGCTACTACATGGCCCTCCCATGCCGCCGGAAGCGTTAACTCATCGGGATTGATGTAATGCAGCCCTAAATCATCCCAGAAGATATCCCGGACCTTCAGTGTATAGGCTCCGGCTTTCACTTGTGGTGCAATAATCCAGGATGCTCGAATACCATGCAATTCATGATACCTTACGTTTATCCGGCCTTGACTATGAGGAATATAAAATCGATGCAGAGCGATGGCATTCTCCTTACTCAGCCCGAATGTTTCATCCGTAAGAGTACCTCCTTCCGCTACTAACTCGGTGACGCGCATCCTGACCAGCTTACCCTCCAGTGCCGGATTCACCTGCTCCGGGGTCGCTTCGTACACGCGCTCACTGCTCAGGCTTTGAGCAATATCCGAATACATGACACCAGCAATGAAGATACCTACCAGAGCAGCCATGGCAAGCAGCAAGGCAACAGCCCACTTCAAAAAGCCGGGACCAGACTCCGGCCTTACTTCCTTATCGTTATCTGCCTGTTTCATTGACATTTACACTTTTATCCTCCTGCATATCATAATACTTCCGGCACAGAATCCGCAATAAAAAAAGCGCTACGATATAAGAATTTCCACACGTGTCCCAAAGATTTGGCACACGTGGATTTGCGATTTTGAATTTACGATTTACGAATTGGAAGTTAGCGGCTTACGCCGTTAGAATCACGAATGAATGCTTACTGCCGATGGTGAGGCGGGTGATACCCCACTATGATTTTTCACTCAGGACACTATGACTTTATGTCGTTTAAGACTATTTTTCCATATTCTTTGGGATGCGTTGACAAAATACGTTAATCATCGACAAATCGGCACTGGGCGGGGTGCAGGCGTAGCGGCAATTTGAGCCCGCAGGGCGACACGTTCGGTAGCCCAGGGTGGAGCTGCGACAGCAGCAGAACCCTGGGTATCAAGAAATACAAAGATCGGAACCCCGAACAACGTGAGTGGGTGGCAGATTCGTAAGGCGGGATACAAAAAAAATCAGCGGTTAGAACCAAATAGTACGGCTCTCGTAGCCTGCCACCCACTCCGCTACGCTCCGGGGTTCTGATATATTCTTCGTTTTACCCAGGGTTCCGCTGCTGGGGGGCTTCGCTGAAGCTACGCCCACCCTG
>JAZRKW010000003.1:0-15783 GCA_045646505.1 Akkermansia sp.
GTGACCGAGGTGACCAACATGACCATCTGGGGCAACCACTCCGCCACCCAGTACCCGGACTTCACCAACGCCAAGATTGGCGGCAAGCCCGTGACCGAGGTCATCTCCGACATTGAATGGCTCAAGACCGACTTCATCAAGACCGTGCAGCAGCGCGGCGCTGCCATCATCCAGGCCCGCGGCCTTTCCTCCGCTGCCTCCGCAGCCAACGCCGCCCTGATGACCGTGTAGAACCTGACCACCCCCACCGCCGAGGGCGACTGGTTCTCCGTGGCTTCCTACACCGACGGCACCAAGTACGGTCTGCCCGCCGGCATCATCTGCTCCCAGCCCACCCGCACCAACGCGGACGGCACCTACAGCATCGTTGAGGGTCTGCCCATCGACGAGTTCTCCCGCGCCAAGATTGACGCTTCCTGCGCCGAGCTGCTCGAGGAACGCGCTGAAGTGCTGGGCGAGTAAATTCCACCTCATCATCCCCTCTCCGGAATCAAGCCGGTGAGGGGATTTTTCATCTACACTCAACTACAAAACAACTATGCCAAAATCTCGACTTGCTTACATACTGCTTGCCCTTTTTCTGGGATGCTTCGGAGTGCATAACTTCTATGCAGGCTACACAGGCAGAGGGTTAACTCAATTGCTGCTCTCCCTCATTTCATTCGGCTTTCTCTCCCTCGTCATCTGGGTATGGGCCATCATCGAAATCTGCACCGTCACCAAAGATGCCCAGGGTGTTGATTTCGTGAACTGATTTTTACTCCATTTTCTGATTTTCGTAAAAGCCCGCGCTGTTTCTGAGCAGTGCGGGCTTTTGAGCGTGTCATAGCGGGGCTTCTGCGTGTCTTGCACTCTTGACGCGTACGATTGCCTGTGCTATCCTGCCCGATATGGGTAAAACGCTCTACCAAAAAGTATGGGATGCGCACACAGTCGGCACACTGCCGGATGGGCGCACACAGCTGTTCATAGCCACCATGTACCTGCACGAGGTTACCTCTCCGCAGGCCTTTGCCATGTTACGCGAACTAAAGCTACCCGTACTCCACCCGGAGCGTCTTTTTGCCACGGTGGACCACATCATCCCCACCGATAACCAATGCGAACCCTTCGCTGACCCCCGCGCCGCAGCCATGCTCAATGAACTGCGCCGCAACTGCAAGGAAAACAATATCCGCTTCTTCGATTTACCCAGTGGCCGCCAGGGCATCGTACACATGGTCGGCCCGGAACTCGGCATCACACAGCCCGGCATGACCATCGTCTGCGGTGATTCTCACACTGCCACCCACGGCGCCGTGGGCAGCATTGCCATGGGTATCGGTACCACTCAGGTGCGCGATGTACTGGCCACCCAGACCCTGGCAATGAGCCCTCTCAAGGTCCGCAACATCCGTGTGGAAGGCACACTGCGCCCCGGCGTAACCGCCAAGGACGTAGCCCTGCACATCATCGGCAAGCTGGGTGCCAACGGCGGCCTGGGCTATGCCTATGAATTCGGCGGCAGCGCCATTGAATCCATGGATATGGATGGCCGACTGACCCTCTGTAACATGGCTATTGAGGGTGCCGCCCGCTGCGGTTACATCAACCCGGATGATATCACCTTCGAATACCTGAAAGGCCGCCCCTATGCCCCCAAGGGTGCTGACTGGGATGCCGCCGTGGAGCGCTGGAAGGGCTTCGCTTCTGATGCCGATGCCGTGTACGATGACGTGGTCATCATCCCCGCAGAAGAGATTGAACCCACCGTCACCTGGGGCATCTCGCCGGATATGAATATCGGCATCAATGGTGCGGTGCCCGCCCCCGGGCAAGCCCGCGATACCGAAGGGCGCAAGGCTTACACCACCGCCTTGGAATACATGAAACTCACCCCCGGACAAGCCATCAAGGGACTGCCGGTAGATGTAGTTTTCATTGGCTCCTGCACCAATGGACATATCACCGACTTCCGCGCTGTAGCCCCCTACCTGAAAGGCCGCAAGGTTAAGCCGGGCATCAAGGCCCTGGCTGTGCCGGGCTCCCAGATGACAGCCGTACAATGCGAGAAAGAAGGTATTGCTCAGATTTTCCGCGATGCCGGCTTTGAATGGCGACTGCCCGGGTGCTCCATGTGCCTGGCCATGAACCCGGACAAACTGGTAGGAGACCAGATTTGCGCCAGCACCAGCAACCGCAATTTCAAAGGACGCCAGGGCAGCCCCACAGGCCGCACCCTGCTCATGAGCCCCATCATGGCCGCAGCAGCTGCTGTCACCGGCACCGTGGCAGACGCCCGCGAAGTGTTCGACATTCAGTAAACCATAAGCTTTCTACAACACATGCCTCTTACCAAGATTATCAGCATCAGCGGCAAGGCCGTTCCCGTGGCCGGGGCGGATATGGATACTGACCGCATCATCCCCGCCCGCTTCCTGAAGTGCATCACCTTCGATGAACTGGCCGGCACCATGTTCTACGACGAACGCTTCAACACCGATGGCAGCTCGAAAAACCACCCCATCGATGCCCCGCAACACGCCGGTGCCACCATCATCCTGGGCGGCGAGAACTTCGGCTGCGGTTCCTCCCGCGAACATGCACCCCAGGCCATCAAACGCAGCGGCATCCAGGCCATCGTGGCAGAAACCTTCGCCGAAATCTTCTTCGGCAACAGCAGCGGCATCGGTCTGCCTTGCGTGCGTGCCAGCCGCGAGGACATCTCCCGCGCCATGGAAATCACCACAGCCGAACCGGATACCCAGTGGACGCTTGACCTCGAAATCATGACCCTGAGCTGCGCCACCGCCAGCTTCCCCATCACCATGCCGGCTGAGCCGCGTGAAGCGCTCATGCAAGGCAAGTGGGACGCCGTGGTAGAACTCATGAACGCGCCCGAAGCAGTAGCCGCCCTGGCTGCAACCCTGCCCGCACCAAGCTCACATTAAAAACAAAAAGCTCCGTTCGTCAACTATGCTGGCTCTCATCACACCCCTGATAACGCAAGGCGTTATAGATAACACCACCCGGGGAGTGACTCACCTTACCTTCTGGGGAATTGATGAGGGAGAGCCTGTTGATTTCATACTGGAAGGGAACTGCCTGCGCGATATTGCCGGCTGCAAGGTGACGTTCACCAATCGACAGGCCGCCGTCCGGCAGAAAGAAGAACACCCGGTACTTGCAAAGCTTCGCAGCCACGCCCATGGAGCGGTGCAGGCTGGTGATATCACCCTTTCCCGCCGCATACCGGAGCAGGATAACCGCCGGGCCATAAGCAATCTGCTCTCCATCGAACTCTTTGTCCAGCGCGAGACCAGACTACTCATCGAAACGGCTGATTTCGACTACGACATATCCCTGCCCCAGTGGGATATGAGCTGGCAGGAAGCCAATGCTCAGGCTTTCATGAATATGGAAGCACTACGCGACCATGTGGCCTACAATGTTTCCCGGTTCCAAGGAGCCGCAATGGCGCTGATTCATGAGGAAAAACTCCCCAGCTGCTCATGGGATGCCCGACTGAACCGCGCAGAAGCCTATATGGCGATTCACCCCACAATCCGCGCCAAATACCGCCACGAAACCGGCGGCCGGATGTCGGAAGCCTATGTGATGGACCGCACCGACCTGCTCAACCAGATGGCAGCAGAGGATGAAGCGCACATGCCACCAGAGCAGGACGCGGACCGGGAGTGGGATGTTCTCGATTTTGTGCTGCCAGACCACGCAAAGGCAGTCAAAGGAGCCATGCAGCACCCCCTGTTTCATGAAACCTCCCGCCTGACTGCACTGGTTCAGCAACACATGATGGTGCGCGAAAATATAGGTAGAGAAGAGGCCGAATCTTTCATCAAGCGTTATGCGGGGGTGGTCTCCTATATTCTTGCTACCATTCTGCTTACCCGGCAATCTTCCTTCCCGGTGGATTTAGCCAGCCGCCGCGTTCAGATTATCCAGAATCACCTGCGCGATTTATGCGGTCGCAGCCGGCGGGTGAATCAGGATATTTCCGCGCTCTTCTGCGAGGCTGCCGAACTGCTTATCGGCAAGCTGGAAGACTTTGCCTCCACCTTCCAACACTGAATTCGTCACCATGTATGTGGCACAGGAACGACGCGCCTATATTCTGCGGCTGTTGCAGCAACGCGGCAGCATCCGCTCCGCAACACTCGCGCGCGAACTAGGGGTAACCGACGAAACCATCCGTACCGACCTGGTGGATATGCAGGCTCAGGGGCTGTTGAAACGCGTGCATGGCGGTGCGCGTTACATTCTGCCGGCAGCCGGAACCGATACAGCCACCCGCCCGGATTGCCAGCTGGCGCAGCTGGCAGCGGCTCACATCAAACCAGGTATGCGCATTTATCTGGACAGTAACCCACTTTCCCTCGTCTTTGTCTCGCAACTGGGAAACACCCCCTGCACCCTGATTTCCAACTCTCCTGAGCTGCTTTCTCACCTGACCGCTCCCTCCCTGCACCAGCAGGTCATCTGCCCCGGTGGCTCACTGATAAAAGATTGCGGAATCCTCGATAGTCCGGACGCCCTGTTTTCACTGACAAAGGAAAACAAGCCGGACATCGCCTTACTGAGCCCTCCTGCACTCCGGGCAGATGTAGCGGCCTACCATCACCCTGCCTGCACCGCCTGGGCCCGCACCGCGGCAGAACAGGCTGCGAAATGCTTGTTAATGGCACCCTCCTCTGCCTTGCACGCCCACGCACCCCATGCCTTTTCCTTGCCGGCAGGGAATACCATCATTACCGAAAACAATCTCCCGGCCAGCTTCAACCACCCCGACACAGAACTCATCCCCTATATATCAGAGGATGATTTACTGCAGGCCAGCGCTTTTGATTATTGAAGCCTCTCAGCACGGCTGATAATATTGTTCTTTCGCCCCGGAACAAAGCATAAAATCATGGACCCATGCGGAATCCGGCGCAATACCAAAAAACAACAATAACAGGCAAGAAAAACCAACAATGGTTTAAAAATCTCGTACACTTCCAGCCCTCCAGAATAATGCAGTATATGTTTCTCTACACTGCCAATTATGCTAATCATCAAAGCGTGTAAGACATAAACAACAAAAACCCCGGAAGCCAGGGCACTTATCCGGGAGGCCATCTCCAAACGCTGAAACACCGGCTCAAAACGGCAGAACAAAGCACACAAACATATTGGCACCAGCACCCGAAACTCCTGACCGATAATATTCAAGAAATTCATTTCTATACCTGACACAATCAGAACTAACTGCATACAAACAATAATCACAGGAACCATCAGAAGCAAGAAATACTTCAGGCAAAAATCATAAAATGCGCGCAGACCTCCCTGTAGATTCACCGCTAATCCTGCAACATACCCTGCACAGCACAATGATGATGAATCTTCTGTCAATACAAACGGCAGACTCGCAGACCATATTCCATTATCCATCAATGGTGAATACCTGATACAAAAAAAGCCCAGCGCAAGTACCACAAGCAGCCGGCTACCCAATTTCAGCAAAAATGGAGTCAATATAGTCAAAACAGCTAACAGACGAATAAACCAAAGATGACCAGTTCCGGGAAACTTCTGCGTATAATCCAGGGCTAGAATTTCAGAATACGGAGCTTCCATTATGGAAGGTAACTGAAAAGCCGATGCTGCACCACACAAATACTCATTATAAAACGAAGCGAACGGCCAGAGCAGGAAATAATACAAAAAGGACCAAAAGATATATCCTGCCAAAATCCAGGCTGCTCGTTTGAGTGACAGAACAACGTCTTTCTTAGCAAACAACGCAGAAACAAACATGAAATACACAACAGCAGAACATGCATCGAAAAGCCCCCAGCACATCTGTAACAACTTGCTAGTTGTCCCCATGTGACATAGAATAACCACCAGCATCGCTATAATCCGGATAACATCAATACTACATAACCGGACTGATTTCTGTGTCGGCAGGAATAACGCCTCATCGGGCTCCATAGGTCTCATGCAGCTGACTATAACAATATTGCACCTCATTACAAGCACAAAATCCGACAAATCACCAAATGGAGCCGGTTAATAGTAAAAAACCGGCTGCCTTTCTGACAGCCGGGAAGTAAAATCAAACCAGGAAGAATCCGTGTTTACTGAGCGTTAGCCGGCTTGTACTGCTCCAGCCAGTTCTTGATAGCCTGACCAGTCTGGGTCTTGGGCTGGTAAGACTGAGGCGTGGTAGCGGGCTGAGGTGCCGGCAGCTCCTGAGCCGCAGAACCGGCGCTGGAAGCACCATTGAGCAGCTCCTGCAGTTTGGTTACCAGGCTGCTGCTGACAGCTTCCTTGAGGCAGTCACGGTAAAGCTTGCCGCCCTGCCAGTTATTGAAGGTGAAGCGGGCGCTTTCCGGCAGGCAGTCCTCACTCTTCAGCACGCGATAACGGGTATAACCACGGGTAAAGTAATCATACTCAGCGTCTGAGCCATAGTACTTCATATCGGTGAGCTCGGTATGATCCATGGCAGTTGCAAGCGAAGGGGTCAGCAACTCCTTGCGGGTCACAGTCTTCACGGCACAGGAGCTCAGGCCCAGTGCCAACAGCATCATTGCGGGTATCAGTTTCTTCATAAATTTTTTCAGATAATGGTGTACAGGACATAGATCCAGTGGGCCACAATGGCGGCGCAGATACCGCCGATAGTGTGGGCCCAGATGGCCTTGGAGGTGGGGTGACGGTAGCCCAGGGTATCGAGCATGGCGGTGTGAGTGCTCAGGTAGCCGCTCCAGCACATACCGATGGCGGTGAACACTGCAATGGCGTTACCATCAATCCAACCGGCATTGATGAAGTTCGGAATGAGCCCGAGCGCTGCGCCCACGGCACCGAGCGCGGTGATGGGGAAGGCAATGAGGTGCGGGTCATTGAAGCCGAAGAGCCATTCGAACAGAATGCTGCATTTGGCACCAATCCAGGGCAGCAGCTCCACGCCTTCATACGCAGCACCGGTGAAGGTACCACTGGCCGCCGGGCCGAAGGTGAGCAGCATCACCAGGGTGGAAATAATCAGCACACCGGGGATAATGGCAATACCCACATCCACACCGGTGCGGCCACCGTCCAGCAGGGAATCCAGAATGCGCTGGAACAGCGGCTTGGTATACTCCTCCACCTTGGCTTCTGCCAGCTCCGCAGGTTCACAGGCATCCTCCGTGGCAAACTCCGGCAACTTCTTGAGAATGAAACGCTGCATCAGACGGGTGGACACCATGCAACCACACACCGCACCGAAGAGACCGATGAAAGGCTCAGCGTAGAATCCCTGCCCCACCATGAACACAATCACCAGCAGGCCCATGCCGAAAGCCGTGCCGAAATTGGTAAGCGAAATAAACTGGTATTTCTTGAAATAGGAGCTGAAGCGCTTATCCTGCGCCAGGGCGATAATGGCGGGATTATCAGACAGGAAGGTAAGCACCGCCCCCAGGGAAGCCACACCGGGCAGGTTGAAAAGAGGCTTCATGAGCGGGCGCAGCATCTTCTCCAGCAGGCTCACCACACCGAACTCCACAAACAGACGACCGATAGCACCGGTAATCACGCAAATGGCCATGAGGTAGAACACCGTGTTGAGCAGCAGGTCATGCGCTGTTTTCATGATGGTGTTGAGCATCTGCGGCGTACCCATCTGGGAGGCAATGTAGGCAAACAGACCAAACACCACTACCAGGCAGATGATGCCCTGCGGTATGAAACTATTGAGCTTGCGGAGGAAGTTTTTCATAACTATATAAGCCCGGGCGGGCAAACGCCGGGGCTTATATCACAATTAGCATATTTGCGCAAGCGCAATATCAAAAATGCGTGACTTACAATTCATAATATGTATACCCGCTCAGGCCAGTGCGATACGCCTCGAGAGCATCGCGACGCTGACGCGGGGAGATGAGACCGTTTTCCACGCCACGCTCGGCCAGAGCGCGGAACTTGGCCACCAGATCCTTGGCATCATATTTCACATAGGAAAGCACATCGGCCACACTGTCGCCCTCTTCCTCGTGCGTAAACACAGGGCGCCCGTTCTCCAGGTGCACACTCACCACATTCGTATCGCCCAGCAAATTGTGCAGGTCGCCCAGGGTTTCCTGGTAAGCCCCCACCATGAAGATGGCTACGTAATAGTTCTCCTTCGGGTCCACCTCATGCAGCGGCAGTGACTTGGCCACGTCCTCTCGGTCAATGAAGTGGTCCACCTTGCCATCGCAGTCGCAGGTAATATCCACAAGCACAGCCTTCTGCGTGGGGCGCTCGTCGAGACGCTGGATGGGCATCACCGGGAACAGCTGGTCAATAGCCCACGAATCCGGCAGACTCTGGAACACGGAGAAATTGGAGTAATAGTAGTCCACCATATTGTCGGACACCTCCTTCAAATCCTCGGGGATTTCACTCATTTCCGCAATACGGCGGGAAATAAGCCCCATGATATGCCAATAAATGGCCTCACCCACGCCGCGCTCACGCAGAGTGGCATTGCCATGGTGGAACATAGCGCGCAGCTGGTCGCGGTAGTAGATAGCATCGTTATAACACTCCTGAATATTCTTGCGGGTCAGCATGCGGTGCGTTTCATCCAGCGCCAGCAGAATATCATTCGCATTCTCCGGCAAGGCGGGCGGCTGAGCCTCGCTGCCAGGGGCGCTGGTCACATCCAGCACATTGAACACCAGCACCGCGTGGTAAGCAGAAACCGCACGACCGGATTCCGTGACCAGCGTCGGGTGCTCCACGCCGTGCTTAGTGCAGAGCTCACCCACCACTTCCACGATATCGCGCGCGTATTCTTCTATGGAGTAGTTACAGGAAGAATGGAAATTAGTCTTGGAGCCATCGTAGTCCACAGCCAGACCACCACCCATATCCAGCGTTCCCATGGGGGCACCTTCCTTCACCAGGTCGATATAGATACGGCAGGCTTCTGTAAGGCCACCACGAATCACCGTCACATTGGAAATCTGGCTTCCCTGGTGGTAGTGCAGCGCCTTCAGACAATGCAGCTTGCCTGCAGCCTTCAGCGTATCCACCACATCAATGACCTGGGCAGCATTCAGCCCGAACACCGACTTATCACCCGCTGATTCGCTCCAATGCCCGGAGCCCTTGGATGCCAGGCGCACGCGCACACCCAGAATCGGCTCCACACCCAGGGCCTCAGCCCGGCGAAGAATGGCAGGCAACTCGTTGGGCATCTCCAGAATCAGGCAGATTTTCATCCCCATCCGCATACCCATGAGCGCCAGGTCGATGAATTCATCATCCTTGTACCCGTTGCACATGAGGAAGGAGTCAGCATCGCGCATATAAGCCATGGCGGCGATAAGCTCCGGCTTGGAGCCGGCCTCCAGCCCGTAGTGGTATTTCTGACCGTGGGCCACCACTTCTTCCACCACCATGCGCTGCTGATTCACCTTGATGGGGTACACCCCACGGTATTTACCAGTATAGCCGGCTGCCTTGATTGCCTTGGCAAAACTCTTGTTCAGCTCATCAATACGGGCATGCAGCAGGTCGCGGAAACGCAGCAGCACCGGCACATTCGTGCCTCGCTCCTCCAGCCCCCTCATGATTTCCGGCAGACTCACCTCCTTCGTACTGCCATCTGTATCCACCAGGTGTACATTCACTTCACCCGCGCGCGATACACTGAAGTAATCATTACTCCAGTTATTGACCCCGTACAGTTCTGCAGAATCGGCGGCTGTCCAGTTCCGGACCTTGCGTTTAATGGATTTTTTGCGTGCGGGCATGGTAAAAATTCCTTGTATGTGTCCGCGCGTTATATACTACCCCGCCCCGCTTGTCAATCCGTATCTTCTCTGCGGGCACACATTACACGCTTATTTTCTTCCCTTTTCAGTCACGAAATTTAAAAAAAATCACCAAAATGTGAAATTTGCATTGCCAAGAATCAAAAAATAGTATACACTGGCGCACCCACCCGAGCCGGGAGGCTCACTGAACATTTACTAATTACAAGAAGGAGACAAGATGAACATTCTCGACACTATCGGAAAAGAGCAGATGAAGGACGACGTAACGCCCTTCAACGTTGGCGACACCGTAAAGGTGCACTGCCGCGTAATTGAAGGTGGCAAGGAACGCGTGCAGATCTTCCAGGGCATCGTCATTGCCAAGCGTGGCGCCGGCATCAACGAGGCTTTCACCGTTCGTAAGATTGCCTACGGCGAAGGCGTGGAACGCTCCTTCCCCATCCACACCCCCAAGATTGCCAAGATTGAGGTTGTAACCCGCGGTAAAGTTCGCCGCGCCAAGCTCCACTACCTCCGCAGCCGCGTGGGTAAGGAAGCTGTGACCGTGAAGACCATCCGCTAATCTTACGGGACAACACCAAAACTTTTCATGACTCAGGCCATTCCTCACGGAATGGCCTGGTTTCTTTTTACCCTCTCCGGCATGACTGTGGATGCACGCCCCCCCCTGCTCCACCCCGCAAAAATGCAGAATTGTAGCGTTTTTACTATCTTCTTATTTATTTTTATCGCATTTATATTGACTTCTGCACTTGTTTTGCTATATTAAAAGCAGCCTGATTCTACATTCATCTCGCGAATGAGACACAATCAGGAAAAATACCAACCCCAATCAATAACAATGACCATTACATCTCTTACTATTGCAACGCTCAGCCCCTTCATGGTGGCCGATGCTCAGGAAAAGACCGTGGCTCCGGAAGTTACCACCTCCTACGTGTACAACTGGGAATCCCAGACGGCCACCGAAGGTGTGGGCGAAGGCGAGTTCGATGCTGGACAGATGATTCGCGCTACACAAAGTGCGATGGCGGGAGGCATCCAGATTGACGACTGGTATCTGGCCTGATTCCTGATACCTCAAAATCACCAGGGCAGCGCCGTTTCTGCAAACAGCGCTGCCTTTTTCATCCGGACTACCTATGATTCTGATTCTTTCCAACCGACGGGATGCCACCACCGACCTCCTCATGCCGCTTCTGGAGGCGCATGTCGAGGTGTTCCGCTTCAATATCGACCTCTGGCGGGATTACAGCTGGAGCATCAGTGCCACCGGCTACGAACTGCGCGACCCCTCCGGACGCACCTGCCGGGAGCGAGAAGTAGGCGCCGTGTACGACCGCAAGGTCATGTTCGACCCACCCCGCATCAATGTGCCGGCAGAAGGCTGCCCGGAGGCCTGGCTGCGCAACGAAGTGCTGCTTATCTGGAGCGGCATCAAGGATTTAGCCGTTCACAGCGGCAAATGCGCGCTCATCCACCCCTCCCCGCACGGCACCTGGTACAAAATGCGCCAGATGCGCCTGGCGGCAGAATATTTCCCTGTGCCCGCCTGGCAGATGCTGCACCGCGCCCCGGTACAGCTGGCCGGAGAAGTCGTCTGCAAGACCAACGGGGTAGACCCCATGGGCAACGGGCAGATTCTCATGGTCAACAAAGTCGACCCCGCCCGGCTGGATACCGCCTACCCCTGGTTCCTGCAGCAATGTCTCAGCCGCGCCACACACGATGTCACCGTCGTCTACGTGAACGGCAAGCTCTTCGCCTACGAAATGCCCCGCGGAGGCAGCACCGACTGCCGCATCGACACCTTCAACAACGAGTCCCTGTGGCGCCCCTGCGAACTGACACCTGAGCAGAGCGACTCCATCTGCCGCATGATGCGCCGCACCGGTCTCTCTTTCTCCCGGCTCGATTTCCTGCGCGATGCCGACGGCACCCTCCATTTCCTGGAATTCAACGTGAACGGCCAGTTCGCCTGGCTCGACCTGCACAACGAACGCGGCCTCCTCACCGCCATCGCCCACGAAATCCTCCGCGTCCACGCCACCCACACATAACTCTCTTTTATCCTCCCCCTTTCGCCTGTCTCGGCGTAGAAAGCGGGGAACTTCCCCGACTCGAAGCCAGATAACTCGTAATTCGTCCTTCCCACTTCGTAACTCGTAATTCGTAATTCGTAATTGTACATGCTTTACCGCTATCTCCAATTCCTCGGCTACCTCCTTGCCTTCATCCTCCTCTTCGCCGGAGCCCTCTACGGCCTGCTCTGCCTCTGGGGTTAATCAATTAGCGTTTTTTGCCGTTCGACATCGTTAGCGTCCTTGGGGTAGACATTGTGTTTATCATCGTGGATATTCTGGAAACATCTGCGGCCCCCCAGTCCATGACATCAGCGCCGGATTCCGCTACAAGGCCTCATTTCACACCGGAAATGATAACGGAATTGCGCGACAATGAGGTTTTCGTTTTCGGCAGCAACCTGGCAGGCAGGCATGCCGGTGGTGCCGCTCGTTTTGCTTACAACAAGTTCGGCGCAATCTGGGGACAAGGAGAAGGTCTGCAAGGCCAGAGCTATGCCATTCCGACCATGCAGGGCGGCGTGGAAACCATCGCGCCCTATGTTGATACATTTATCGCATTTGCCCAGGCGCACCCGGAACTTCATTTCCTCGTCACTCCGATTGGCTGCGGCATCGCCGGTTTCAGCGAACAGGAAATAGCCCCCCTCTTCCGCACCGCCCTGAATCTGCCAAACATCTCACTCCCCGAAAGTTTTTACAATATACTGATAACACAACAATCCTGATGTCCGGGGCTTGCCCCTGCGAACCATTATTACCAATCACAAACCTTCCCTCAACTCACAAGTGAGGGAAGGTTTTCTGCACCCGCCAGAAGAACCGGTGCCATTATACTTCTGGAATTAATCAGCAGGGGCTAGTTTCTTCATCTCGTGCAGCAGGCGCTGAGCATCCTTGAGGTGTTCTTTCACCGTTTCGGAAAGTTTGATGGCATATTGGCGTGCATCTTCCCAATAATCCAGGAAAAACTCCTCGCGAACAGCCTCCACCGCCGTCGAAGCTGAAGAAGAGCATCCGTCGGACCTGAGCATAGCACGTGAGCACCTGCCGCGGCGGGTGGGCGCTATGTAGCAGTCCCAGAGTTCATCCATCCAGCTGTCAATGGAAAGGGGATGCCATTCGTAACGGTAATCCTCATGGAACATTCTTGCCGTATCGTTGATGATGCGCGTGAAGAGCTGCTGTAAATCAGCCGTCATGGCATGCATCAGATACTTCCGGTTGTAGAGTCCGAGCCACCGCCGGATACCGCATGGCTGATATTTCCGGATAAGGCGTTCCACGGCGGGTCTGTATTCCTCAAATACGGAATCCTCCGGGTTAGTAACCGGCAGCAGACCCATCAATACAGGGGCGTGTTCAGCCTTGTCGGAGACTTTGCCAAGATGCCGGACCTGTATCTGACACGCCGCCAGCAGAATCTGGTATTCTTTTGCCTGGTCACCCTTGTGCGTGTTCACAAAGTCGGGCGAAAACGTATCCCTGCACATTTCAGGGTACCGCTCATCTCCCATCATCTCTGCCAGAACAGTGGATTTTTCTACCAGAGCCCCCCACTCCCGCAGCTGTTCCAGCAGCTTCTGCCGCTGCTCTTCGTAGTGGACAAACGAATCCTGATTAAATTCTTTCTTCATCGCCTTGTGTATTATCAAAAAAATGATAAAAATTGCTCGCCGGCATTATTTCAGTGCATCGCGTAACATCCGGCGCACCTCCGGGCTCATGGGGTAAGAGTATGTCAGCATAGCCCGCCAGACATCCACCTGCACAGGCGTAAGCTCCGGCACCTGCCATTCGAGAGCCAGCGGTTCATGATTACATTGCCGGTTGGGCTGGTATAATTTGTTTACCAGAAATTTACGGACATAGAACCCGATGACCACACTCAGCAGGATGCCGCCCAGGGCTGGCAGGAAGCCCGCCCCCAGCAGAGCGGCTGCACCGCTTCCGGCGTGAAGCACCACAAAGTACTTTACGCTTCTCAAATCCAGGCTATAACGCACCCAGCACATTTGATTACTCCGTTGAACACTTTGTTCCTATTGACTTCCGGATTCAAGAGTTCCCTCATCTGAGGTGGCTTTGCAGGTGCTATATGTTGTTTGCCGCGGCGCACGTGTAGTCATAGTATGTATTGTTTATTATAATTGACTTTTAGTGGCGTATTCTGTATCATTCAGAAAATGGAAATTATCTGAGATAGATGTGTATTCGTTGAATAATTGTATCAGCCTTTATAAAAATGCTGCAGTGTAGGGTGGTATGAGATTTGTGATCCATGTTTCTTTTTCTATTGTGAGCTGGCTTATTATATTATTTACAATGATTCTATAGTGTTAATTTTTAAATCCTTGTTGACGAGTTTAGAGGAAGTAATGGATTTCTAAATTTCTGGATAAAGTTATCTATAATAGTTGGTTTAGTTGATTTTTATTGGGAGAACATATATATTGCTGTTTTGTTCATTATGTCTAACATATTAGGTGAATTGACGATTGCGCATCTTATTGGATTTTTGGAAATTCTTATACTTTTTGGTATTGTTTTTTCTCGTAGCAAATGGAATTTCAAAGTAATGACGATGGTTGTTATTGTTTCTACATTTGTTGTTCTGAGTGTCCTATTTTATAACAACGTATTGCACAGGTTGACTCAGCTGCCTAAGCCAACATCCGTAGGCGAGTTCGGCGATCAGTTCGGGGCGTTGACTTGTTTATTTACAGGAATGGGCATCATCGGTGTGCTCGTAACATTGATTTATCAGTACCAAACGCTGAAGCAAATGCGAGCCGACTCCATAGAACAAAGAAAACAGGCTGAAAGACATTGGTTTTTTACTATTGTTCCGGCTGCAGAGGAGCGTTGGAGTGAAGAGTATAAATATCAAAATGATACAAAGGAGCTCATCCATAAAGAAGTGCGTAAGGTGGTGGAGAAGCTTTGTGTAACTCGTGATCATGAAAATGTGAAGGAAACATGGAAGATTGCAGCACATGCGAGATGTAGTCTTTTGCACTACAATATAGTGCCGTATAATTTGTCTGTTTCAAACTTATTTGAAGAAGAAGAGAAAAAGGATATTATAGCTGAGACGTTTGTGTTATTTTCACCGGAATTGCAGTTTTGTTTATTATTACTGTATTTATGCGGGGCCTTGCCAAAACAATTTAAATGTATGGAGGAGTTAATAACGATAGAAAGATTAAAATCTATTATGTTTCATATATATCCTAGAGTCAATAATGATATTGCATGCAAAAATATTAAGGACCTAATGCAATTAGGCAGGAATTGTGTGACAACCCCAAAATCCTAATAAATAGGTATCATGATAGACAACATAAGAAGAAATCGATTTGCGTATTGAAATTATAAAGGTAAGAGATTCTCTCTTTTTTGATGCATAGTATACCCGACTGATGATTTGAGGATGTCGCGGGCTGCGGCGGCGACTATAGTGGAAGCGGCACCGGATTTTTCGGTTTGGAGTGACCGCCATCAGTCAGATGTAGCGATAAAGGCGCGAAATGCCGTCTCCATGCAACAGTAGTGGAAACGTCTCTACTATGGGAGTAAGTGAGTGCAGGTTTGCGGGGCGGACGATACGCAGGGCAAAGCGGTTGCGTGTATGACGACGGAGGTCCGAATAATTGTCCGGAAAGCGAGAAAGGAGCAGCCTGTGCTCTGAACTCCGGGTACTACAGGCTTTTTCGAATACATCAATTTGGATGAAGTTATCTGGTCAGCAATCATCATAAGCGAAGATTCCTATACCATCACTAGCATCACTGGCAGAGTGGCGACGGCATCAACGAGGCTTTCACCGTTCGTAAGATTGCCTACGGCGAAGGCGTGGAACGCTCCTTCCCCATCCACACCCCCAAGATTGCCAAGATTGAGGT
>JAZRKW010000004.1:0-28460 GCA_045646505.1 Akkermansia sp.
TACGGAAAGCTGCTGCAGGCGGCGAGCCTCAGCCAAGTCACCGGCGTCTACCGCCTTCATGATGTCATTGTACAGCTTCGGGGCATAGTTGAAGGAGGGGCCCACGCCACCCTTTGCACCGGAGGCGTATGCGCCGAGGAACCACACAACCACACCCCACGGAATGTCGTACTTGCCTCCCTCATAGTTCAGGGCGTCCATGTACAGAGCGAGGTCCGGGTTGGTGAACTTAACACCCACAAAGTTCGGAATCTTCTTGGCGCAAGCCTCAATCACCTTCACGGGGTTGAAGCCCACGTGGGTCAGCACGGGAATGTCGTAGAAGTAGTACGGCAGCTCCGGAGCGCCGGAAGCCTCAACAGCCAAGCTGTCCACCAGCAGGTCGATGCTGCCCGGCTTGAAGTAGCAGGGGGAGTTGCTGGCGGTACCGGTAGCGCCGCACTCAGCAGCGTAAGCGGCGAGCTCGCGGCCATCATATACGCAGTTGCCGCCGGTGTGCACGATAACGTCGATGCCGTACTTCTTGCCGGCTTCGCCCCAGGCCGCCATGTTTTCCTTGCGCTCGGTGAGCTGCATGTGGGCAGATTCACCGGTGGAGCCGGTGATGAAAACAGACTTGATGCCCTGGCTGGCCAGGAACTTGGCCTGGGCGTCCACTGCATTGGGATTGCAGGAGCCGTCAGCGTTCATCGGGGTGTGAGTGGCTGCGCAGAGCCCATGGATTTTGAATGATGTATTCATGGCTGATTGAAACGTTCGTATGTGTATGTTCGGACGGGAAAATAAATTGTCCTGTGTTCTTTTTAGCGTAAACTCTACACGTTTTCAAGGATAATCTGCCTGAGAGATGAATTTAACTTTATTTTTCAGTAATTACGCGGCGGAACTGCATCTTGAGCTCTCCATCCGGGCGGTTTCTGGCCCGGTTTTTCTGGCGGATGATTTCCTGGACTTCGTGCGGTAGTTTGTCCATGATATAAAAATCGACGGTGGCGTGGTCATCGTCCTCAAAAGTGAGACCGATGGAGAATTTTTCATTGTTTCTGGAGACTTCAATCGTATAGGGTTCGTCATCGCTCTGAATCCAGTTGTAACGGAATCTGGCTTTGTAATTACTGCCGCGCCAGCGAGCGGTGCAGTCAGTGACTTCTGCATATCCGCGATTATTGACTTCCTGCCACTCGCCCTGCACGAGCTGGCGCGGGTCTTTGAATAAGCCTGGCAGCACAAGAGCCAGGATTACGATTATAGTCAGGAGGCAGCCGCAGAGAATGAGGTGGAGGCGTGTCATAGTGAGTCTGATACTAGCATATTCTGGCTGTTTTGCAACCATTCACTGGCGGGCAGCATCATTTCAGCATGAAAGAGCTGGTTTTGTTGAGGCACGGAGAATCGCAGTGGAATGCAGAGAATCGCTTTACCGGCTGGGAGGACGTTCCTCTTTCGGTGCGTGGTCGGCGGGAATCGGAGTTGGCCGGGCAGCGGTTGAAGGAAAGCGGGTTCCGGTGCAGCGTTGCGTGTACCTCGGTGCTCATGCGGGCCATACATACGCTCAACATAGTACTGGCCGGGTTGGGGTGTGCCTGGGTTCCGGTGCATAAGGATTGGAGACTGAACGAAAAACATTATGGAATCCTGCAAGGACGCATCAAGACTGAGGTGGCTCGTGAAATGGGTGAGGAGCTGGTTCAGCGTTGGCGCAGGGCGTTTGACTGCCCGCCGCCCCCATTGCTCAGGGAAAATGAGCAGCACGTCTTTTCTGACCCTCGCTATGCCGGGGTTTCACCACAGCAGCTGCCGGTTACAGAATCGTTGAAAGATACCCTGTTGCGTGTCCGTTCCTGCTGGGAGGAGGAATTGCGCCCTCGCCTTTACTCGTCCGGTTCCTTGCTGGTGGTGGCGCATGGCAACAGTTTGCGAGCCTTGTTGATGCACCTGCGCGGGATTTCGCCTGCCGGTGTGGAGCATCTGGATATTTCCACTTGTCAGCCTGTCAGGCTGGTGTTTGATGATGATATGAAATTAATCTCATGAGGATTCGTTTTCCGAATGGAATGATGAACCCGGCAGTGTGAGAAAGTTGACTTGGCGGGGGGAGCCGTGCCATGCTGCGGAGCATGGCAATACGAATGAAAGAATGGGGCTTGCTTGCTTACCCCCGGCAAAGTGTGCACCTGCCTCTCAATGCGTTGAATGACTGGGGACGCACCGGCCGGGTGTTGGGGCAGGGGGTGCAGGAGCTGGGCAGTGGTGTGGCATCTCTGCTGCCGGCGATTCAGCGGATTACCCAGGCTGGTAGTCAGGCCGATACGGTAACGCGTTTGCGTGAAATCGGTGCTGAGACAACGGAGGAATTGCTTGATTTGCCGGTCAAGGATTGGGATTACAGCTGGGAACAGGCATACGCGCCGCGTGTGCAGCAGCTGTTGAATGAGTTGAGTGGAGAGGAGCGTGAACAGGCCGCGCAGCTCAGCGAGGTCTATGGCCGGCGTTTTTCGCTGGATGGCCGTCGTCGACTGGAATTGCAGCGTATTCAGCAGGCTCGTGGCCACTGGCAGCAACAGGTGGATGATGCCGTGCAGCGTGGCGATGAGGATGCCGCGTTGCATTGGGTAGAGCAGGGGCGTGAGCTTTTTGTGCCTGAGCAGGAGGTGCCGCAGCAGCAGGAGCTGGTCAGAAACAGGTGTATGCAGAGCCGTTGGCTGCAGCGGTTGCAGCAGGAGCCTTACTCTGCTCTGGCTGATTGGCAGCATGAACAGACGCAGAAACCCACTGGTGAGCAGGAGCTGGGGGAGCTGGAAGAATCCGTGGAAAAAACGCGGCGCAATCTGTTCAGTAATCTGGCCGCGAAATTGGCTCAGACCGTGGAATTGGGGCAGGAGCCGGATGCCCGGGAACTGGAGCGCGCCGTAGCGGCGGGGGTGCTCAGCCCGGAGCAGCTCAGTAATAGCACTCAGGAGCGGGAGTCTCTGAAAGTGAATGATGTTTGTAACTGGTTGCGGCGTATCGATGAGCGTGATATTGCGGATGATGAGAAACTGGTGGTTGATATTGCGCTGGCTCCCGTACCAGTTGAAGACCGGCGTCTGCTGTTGCAGCGCATGCAGGCCACAGCCGCCATCCCTCAGGAGTTGCGCCGAGGCGTAAGCCAGGAGTTGTGGAATCTTTACAACGAGGGGAGCCTGGGCTGCCCGGGTGATGTGGAGGCCTTGTTTTGCCTGGGTGGATTGCAGGAGGAGGCTCTTTGCCGTATGAGCCGCGGTCAGGAAGATGAAATCCGCAAGTGGCTGCAGCAGTTGCGGCAGGAGATGGAGAATTGGTTCTGCTTCGAGAAATAAAAAAAAAATGAGTGCGTTATGAAAGTAGAGAATGAAATGAAGGAAAAGGAAGTGCCTGCACCTGTGGGGCCGCTGGCCCGGGTTGCAGAGGAAAAGGAATCCTCTGTGCTGCAGGAAACACCGAAACCTGTAACACGGGAGAAGAAAGAGCCCTTGCCGCTGGAGTCCCTGCCACCGTTGCCGCCGCCGGGCAACGGGCGGGAAAGAGAGAAAATCCTGCATTGGAATCGTTTGCTGACCGGCAATCTGGAAACGGTGCCGATGGTGTTGCTCAGGAAAGAAGCACCAGCTGCCGGCCCTTTGTCAATCAAAGGTCAGGATTATCGTCTGGCGGCAGATATAAACCGTTCCTGGGTCGTAGACCATAAGAACATGAGCCGTGAGCAGGTGCGCGCCGAGTGGCCGGAACTACGCCGGAAAATGGCGGCTGAACTCGGAGTGCAGGATGATGAGAAAGAGGTGTATACTGCGTTGTCTGTCCAGCATCAGGACTCTGAAGCGCTGAAAAAGATAGAACAAGTATTTTCGGATGCCTACGCGGCAACGCTCAGAGGTGAGAAATATGAACCTGCCGAATCTGAAGCCGAACGTGAGATTGCAGAAGCGGCGCGGGTTGAGGCGGAAATTGCACGCCAGGAGTATATGCCGCTGGCAGAAGCTGTTTCGGGTGGCTGGTCTGCACTCAAGGCGCAGGAAACAGATTTTTTTCCTCTGCCTGAGCTGGTGTCCGGCGCGCCTGGTTTGTTGAAAGCGGTCGATGAACTGGCTGACCTGCCAGCGGAAGAACGGGCCAAAGTGTATGAGATAGCGCGTTCTCTGCCCCAGACTCAGCAGTTGGAGCAGAAAGAGAAAAGCCTGGGTGAAGCTATGCTGCACAGCGCTCGCCGTGGCAGTGCCGATTTGCGGCACGCCATGGTGCAGGGTGCTGGTCATCTGGTAACGGCTGCGGCTTTGGCTACTTCGGAAAGTATAGGGAATGAGACGCTGAGAAAAGGTGCTGAAGCGCTGGATAAACGCTTGCAGTCATTGGCAGAGCTGCGGCGGGTGGCGCAGGGCGAGGTGTTTCCCATCAAGATGGGGCCGGAACGCAGTTTTGCAGCAGAGGTTGCAGTAGATGTTGCCGGTGCAGTGCCTGGCGCGGTGCTTGCGTTTATGGGGGGTGCCGGGTTCGGTTCACTGGCTCTGGCAGGTACAGGAGCTTCTGTGGCCGAAGCTCGCCAGCGTAATCCCAAAGGGCGCCAGGAACTGCAGGCGGCCGCTGGTATCATGGCCGGTGCTTTGCAGACGGGGATTTATCTCGGCATGAGTCGTATCGGCGCCAATATGCTGAACAAAACCATCAATGAGTTTCTGAAGTCAGGTAAATCCGGTGTGCGCGGGTATGCCTTATCTGCACTTAAAGCAGGGGGCATGCTGACAGCAGAGAATGCCAAGCTGCTGCTGGCTGGCGCTGCCTCGCAGGCTACGGAACTGGGCATGCAGGAACTCGCCGCCCGGGTGGATAATGTGGCTTCTAATATTGATTGGGAAGCATTTGGCAAAAACCTGACAGAAATCGAGTCCAATTTGCGGGAAGCCGCCATGAACCTACCCTTTGTGCTGATAGCTGCCGGGCGTGCGGCTCTGCACCATTTCCGTGCGCCGGATGCCTTGCTGGAAAATACCGCTTTGCTGGAAGACTGGGGGGTGGATGATGCTGCCCGGCGGCGTATTCTGGCGGAACGTGATTTGAAAACCCGGAACGAGATGCTGCGAAAGCGTTTGTGCAGCAGCAAGCGTTGGAGCGGTGGTGGTTCACTGGAGGAGCTTGCCCGCTCGTTGAAGCTGCTGAATACGGAGCATCATGTGGTATTTGATAATCCGCAGACCGTACGCTCGTTCCTGAAGATGCCACCTGCGTATACCATGCTTAAAGGTCCCGAATTCGTGAAACGAAACTATGATGACCCGGAGACAATTATGCACATGACCGAGCTGATGGATGGTCGCCGCCGTATTCCGTTGAATGTGCAGCGTTGCATTCCGTACATGGAAATCTGGGATGAGTGGAATCAGGCTGCTTTTGGTGAATGGATGCACGAGCCGGAGCACCGCCTGCAGCGGATGCAGCAGTATCGTGACCTTTTGAAAGATAAGAGAAAAATCTTACCGTCAACGCTGCGGGTGGATGGCTATTATGTGCCATACCGCGCTAAACTGGTGAACCTCACGATGTCCGATATCGTCAAGGAAATCATTAATTTATCCTACCACTACCTTATGAATGTGGAATCGTTGGATAGCCTGACTCAATCGTATAAGAGTGTCAAGCATGCAAGAGAGGCCACAGAGCGAACCCGGCGAGAGATTATCAGCCAATTGTGTGAAGCTGTGGCAGAAGTGGCACAGGGGGCGCTTTCTGAGGATGCGTTAGCAAAGTTTGATGAAGTGCTGGAGGCAAAGTATGATTTCCGCCGTTCGCATGCGAAACACGCAGCGCGTTGGTTGCGATTGATAAAGCGAGAGGCCTTCCGGAATGGATTCAAGAAAGCATTTGCCATGCAGCAGCGTGGCAAAGCCGGAATTCATCCGCAGCTTATGGAAGCCTACCGGGTGATGCTGGGATTCCACGCATGCGGTGAAATGTTGCTGGAAGTCATACCGCAGACGGAGGATTTTCAGGAGCTGCTGAACATGGGATATACCCCGAGTGATGCCATGACCCATATTTTGTCACGCGAGTTTGGTCCGCACCTGTTGCCCGAAATATGGAAACATAAACCGCTGGATGTTGCCGGACGCAATAAGGTTGATAATGAATTCCGCCTGAAAAAAGCCGCTTCTCAGTTGAAATATTATACAGAACTTACCGGTAATAAGCTGGAGTCCAGCCCGGATGGCTCCGGGAAAGAGTTGTGGCGCATCAAACGACCAGATGGTCAATATACTCCCTGGCTGCCAGCACCCGGCTATGCGCTTAATTCTTTGTCGGGGCATACGATGATGTATTACCTGCCGATGGGTGGTAAATCATTTTTCGAGGATCTGATGAAGTGTTACCATTATGACCCGGTGGGGCGCAGCCATTTTTTCCTGCGTCACTTATATTCGCAGAACAGCAGGAAGTTTACAGGATTTGACCATCTGGGCCAGACCGCTACCCGGGATTTGCGCACTCTCTGGCTGGGGGATGCTACTCACTATTCCATGGGGCTGGATTATGTGGCCGATGCCCGCACCTGGTCTCGAAAAACAGGTAAATTGCTGGGTGAGCATATCAAACATCAAGCCCCGGAGACAGGGTATATACTCCGCTTGAATGAGGTCGAAACCCCGTTGAATCTGTCACGAATCCGCTTTCAGGTTTACTGGCACCGGCTTTTGTCTTCCGGCTGGGTAAAACCGGAGGAGGCTGCGGAGACTCTGCTGCATGCCGGTCTCATTGATCCTGATAGTATGCAGAATCTGCTGCAGCGAGGAGAGCCGAAACTCGTGAACAAGCTCAGGTTGTCAGGTCCGGCGCGCCGCAAGTTTATGGCCCAGTATCCGGATGGCATACGGCCAGGTGATGTGGAAGGCCGGAATTCGGAGCTTGCTCGGCGCATGGCAGAGTTGAATGTGCTTTATATGCTGCAGGACCTGCAATCCGCGGAAATACCGTTGTCTGTGCGGGAATGGTTTGGTGTTGCTACGTTCTGCGATTATGAGGAACCCCGCGATGGCAAGCGGGTAATAGGCCTGGCGCGCAAGGTGAACCGTGAAACCGCCGAGGAGGTCAAACGTCTTATTCCGATGGTGTCAAATCTGCGGAACCGCCTGAAGGAAAGAGGACCGTTGAAACTGACAGAGCGACTGCAGGATGCTTATCAGCCCAGAGAATCCAGGCGTTATGAGCAGGGCTGGTGCTTTTCCGTGGGGGGATTCACGGCATTCCGCGCAGCGGGGCAGAGCCATTGGAATCTGCTGGAAGACCCGGCGCGTGGCTGGAATTTGCTCATACCTGAGGACCAGGAGCTTATCCGGAATGAAATTCGAGATATCATCGGCAACCGAGATGCCGAGTCCGCCTTACAGGAACTGAGTGAGATGCTGCGCCAATACCCCGGATTACGAGCCTATTCCTGCGATAAACGCGCTGGTGGTGTGTTGAAACGCATGCGCCTGGAGCCGGTTAAGGAGGCTAATATAGCAGAGCCGGTTTACACGCATTCAGGGAATACGCGGATGCTGCGTCCTATTGCGGTGAGAAACGGGTATACGATAGAGGAAAATGCAGAATTACCGGCAGAGTGGCAGAGCGATTCGCGCGTGATGCCGGCTTTGCACCTGTTGACCGAGCTGCGACGCAATGCCGCGGCGGCTCCGTACGTTGATGAGAACGGTATCTGGTGGCGAAAGGAATGTTACGGCGGCAGAACCGGTAAACGCCCCAATGGCATGGGCGAGGAGTGGGTTGCTGAGCCCGGGCTGGAGACCATGATAGAGTATTTCAAGGGCGTAGCAGATCTGGGGGCTGCATTCGGCACAAATGGCAGATTGAATGTCTGCGGTGTGTCTCTTGGCGGGATTCAGCCGGAGGAGCTCGATATGAGCCGTTTGAAGAATGTGACGGTATACCGGGCAGCAGATATGCCGGAGCACCAGGTGCGCCTGATGCCTGGCAGCCCGAATGCTGCCAATCCTTATCAGCGCAAGCCTTATGTGGTTCATACATCTGATGGTGTTCCGTTGTTTGCAAGCAGAATGACGCGCAACGAAGGGGAAATTGCCCAGACTTTCACGCCGCTGAATAATTTTGCGAGCGATTTGACGCGCCTGTATGATTTTGATACGAACGCTGGTCGCCGCTCCAGACAGATGGACCATTTTGTCCATGAACTGCTGGACCACAGAACCATAGACGAAGAACGCTGGCTGGTGACGGATGAAAGCCGGATTAACAACGAGGAGCTGTTTATGCTGATGTTCCAGGACAGGCGGCTGCCTTATTTCCTGGAAGGTCGCGATCCTGCACGCCTGACTCGTGGCGAGGCTCTGGCGGCAGAGTTATGCCGCCTCATGCTGCTGGCGGAGTATGGAGTCAACCGGGAGGAGCATATCGGAGAGCTGGTCAGGTTCTGCCGCCAGCTCCGCACCGATGCTGTGGACAAGCAGCTGCTCAAAACAACACTGCACCGGGTCGTCTCCCCGGACCCGAACCGCTATCGCCCCGAGGAGTTGTCGCGGCCTGAGAATAATCATACACCTGACCAGAGTCCTGAAGATGCTGAAGAACATTGATGCCCCCTACCGGAACCGCCTGGCTGACCCGCTCTGGCGCTTGCACCACTTGTACTGGATCGAAAACAAAAGTGGCCGCATGCAGCGCTTTGTGCCGAATGCTGCCCAGCTGCGCCTGCACCACAACCTCTGGCACCGTAATGCGGTGCTGAAGGCCCGCCAGCTGGGCATTTCCACCTATGTGGCCATGCTCATGCTGGACCGCTGTCTGTTTACTCCGAATTTTCATGCGGGGATTATTGATAAGACCTTGCCTGATGCTGAACAGAAACTGGAAAAAATCCGCTTTGCCTGGGAGCATCTGGACTATTTGCCCCCGCATGCCGATGAACAGCAGAAAGCACTGGCTTATATCGGCTTCCTCATCAAGCAACAGTCCGGTAGCATCAAGAAAGGGGAACTTCACCCGGCTGGAGATGCGCGTGGGCGGCTTGCCTTTACCAATGGTAGCGATGTGCGCCTGGGAACGACTCTGCGTGGCGGTACTCTGCAGCTGCTGCATGTGAGTGAGCTGGCTCATGTCTCGGTGCATGCTCCGTGGCGGGCCCGTGAAATCCGCACTGGTGCCATCAACACTGTGCCGGTGGAGGGTACCATCATTCTGGAAAGTACTCACGAGGGCGGGCGCTATGGGGTGAATTATGAGCTGACGGCACAGGCTATGGAAAATTCCGCCAAAGATGAACTCTCGCCGCTGGATTTCCGTTTCTTCTTCATGAGCTGGTTTGATAACCCGGATTATGCCTTGTCCGGTCGCGCCGGCTGGTCGGATGCCCAGGCCGCCTATTTCGAGAAACTGGAGCGCGAGTGCGGTGTGCAGCTCAGCCACGCGCAGAAACTCTGGTACACCCGCATGGAGCGTACCATGGGCGCGGCCATGCGGCAGGAGTATCCTTCCACGCCGGATGAAGCCTTCGCCACCGGTAATGACGGTGCCATTTACGGTGCGCAGATTGCCCGCCTGCGCGAAAATGGCCGGATTGGTGCCACTTTCGAGTATAACCCGCAGGAACCGCTGTACACCGCTTGGGATCTGGGGCTCAGCGATCATACCAGTATCTGGCTGGTGCAGAATTACGGTGGAAATGTCTACTGGCTGAACCACTATGCAGCCAATCAGCTGCCGCTGGAGCACTACGCCGGGAAAATCCGCGAGTGGGAAATGAGCTACGGCCCTATTGCGGCTCATTTCCTGCCGCACGATGCCGCCCACCGCGACCCGCACGGTCATTCCTATGTGGAGAGCCTGGTAAAAGAGGGAATCTGCGCCGTGCGCGTGGTCCCTCGTACTCCGGATATCTGGCGTGGTATCAATTCTCTGCGTGGCATTCTGGCGCACAGCTGGTTTCACCGCGATACTCTTCGGCAACGTGTGAACCCGCGCGGTGAGAAAGAAGCTTCCGGTCTCAGCTGTCTGGAGATGTATCGCACCGCGCCAGCCGGGGCGAGCGGTACATACCGCGAAACTCCGGTGCACGATGCTAGTTCCCACAGTGCAGATGCCGCCCGCATGTTTGCCGAAGCTCTCTCGCACGGCATGGTTTACCCGGTGCAGATGCGCCTGTCTGCCCGCCGGGCGCGTATGTAGCTTTCCCTATGAATACAAATAAGGAGCAACACAACTGGCTGACCGGTCTGCTGACCGGTTGGGGAATCAAGGAGAGCTGGGCCAAGCTGATTGCCGGTGCTGTTATCGGTGCTCTGGCTGCTGCCGGTCTGCTCTGAATATAAAAATCCCCGGAACCGGTTATTCCCGGTTCCGGGGAGAGTATTTTCGGGGCTCGCTCAATCAGCTCGCGGCGCCAGCGATGAGCTGCAGAACCTTGGCGGTGACGCGCTGGCGGAGCTGGCGGCGGGTCATGCCGGGCAGGTACACGGTTTCAGTGTGTACCGGGCGAGCGGCGCCGCGGCGGGCCAGAGCAATGCAGACCGTGCCCACGGCGGGCTCGCCTTCTGCTGCAGTGGGCCCGGCGTTGCCGGAGACGGCCACGGCAATATCAGCGCCGCTCTGACGCATGGCGGCGGTGGCCATGGCGGCTACTACGGGCTCGCTCACCACGGTGTGCTCCTCGATGAGCTCGGAAGGCACATTGAGCAGGCGCTCCTTGGCTTCGTTGCAGTAGGTCACCCAGCCGTAGCGGAACACCTGGGAGGCACCCGGTACCTCGGTGATGGCGGTGGCAATCATGCCGCCTGTGCAGCTTTCTGCTGTGGTCACGGTGAGCCCGGCACCACGCAGGTTTTCTACCGCAATAAAGGCCAGTAAATCAATTTCTGAGTTCATAGTAATCAGGCTTCATCGGGTACCTGGACGGCGACCGTGGCGAAGGCGGCCATGCCTTCGCGGCGGCCAAGGGCACCCAGTTTTTCGTTGGTGGTGGCTTTCACGCCCACGCGGCGGGGAGCCACGCCCAGAATGGGGGCCAGCGTCTCCTTCATCTGCTGCACAAAGGGCATGATTTTCGGTGCTTCGGCAATGAGGGCGCAGTCCACATTCACCACGCGGCCACCCTGTGCTTGCAGCAGTTCGACTGCCTTCTCCACGATGCGGAGGGAGCAGATGTTCTTGCAGCTCTCATCGCCCGGGGGGAACCAATAGCCGATATCCGGCTCACCGATGGCGCCCAGAATGGCATCAGCCAGCGCGTGGCAGAGCACATCGGCATCGCTGTGGCCGGCAAGCCCCTTGGTGGGGTGCACCTGTACACCGCCCAGCCAGAGCGGACGCTCTGTCTCGGAAAAGCGGTGAATATCGTAACCTAAACCTACGAGTGTAATCATGAATGATTAATGATTAGTGATTAATTTGATTGGAGAATTTTGATGAGGTCGGGGGAGTTCTGCCACTCGGCCTCTGTTGTTGGTTTGTTGTCGCCGTTGATACCGTGAGCGGGGAGTCCGCAGGCTAGCACGGCGCGCAGGAAGGCAGCATCGCGGGTGCGTACGGCAATAAGAACGGGGTCCAGAATATCAGGGTTCCGGTAGAATGAGGCGCACTCATTGGCGATATCTGGCCAGGTGGTACGGGCCCCTTGTTGCAGCAGGGAAACAACAATGGGTTTGAGCTGCTCTGCTGTATCGCCGTATCGTTCATCATTCAGGATGTCTAGAATCTCTGCCAGTAATCTGGAGGCTTCCAGTCGGCTGTCCTGTTTCGATTGGGCAGAGAAATCATACACGCCGCTTTGAATGTGCGCAGCCAGGCAACTGAAATCTCTTTTTGCATGGTGTACCATGAAGATGAATTCATACTCAGGCTCAATTTTCGGCGCACCGTGCTTCTGGACAAGTTCCTGCATGCGAGGCACCATGCTCTTAGCATGCTCCAGGGTGTCCGGGTGGTCATTGTCGCGGGCTTTGGCGTACAGCGCTGCCGACTTGCCCCAGTATCTCAGTTCCTTTTTCGGGGAGTTCTCGTCATGGGCCATCCGTTCATAGCCCATGGCCATGTCGTAGTCCTCCTGGAGTTTAACTCTGTCGTGCTGGTCCAGAAATGAGCAGTCGAATGCGCGGGTGATGGCCAGCACTATCGATGCAGCAAGGATGATCCCCATGACCCACATGAGTCCCTTCACGAGCTTCATCATCCTTGTTTCCATGGCGTTATTCATTATCTGTGGATTCAATCAGCAGCTTCCGCATCTCCTCCATATCAGGAAGCGAGTTGCGGAGTTTTGTGTCCATGTCTGCCGCAGTTTTGTAGGTGGCGACACCCATGGGGCTGTTATAGTCACGTATCACATATTCCACAAATGCTTTGTTGGCACTTTTGCAAAGCAATATGCCTATGGTGGGGTTTTCGTGGGGCTTGCGTACCTTGTCATCCAGCACTCGCATGTAGGTTTGCAACTGCCCGATGTATCCAGGTTTGAAGGCACCTTTTTTCAGCTCGACCACAACCATGCAGTTCAATTCGCGGTTGAAGAAAAGCAAATCCGGGAAAAGTTCCTCTCCGTATACCTCCAGATGGTACTGGTTGCCAATGAAGGCAAAATCCCGACCGAAGGTCATGATGAACTTCTTGATGTTACGGACAATAGCCTGTTCTACAACTCTTTCGTCCACATCGTCGGCCTTGTCCACATCTATTTCTTCCACGTTGATGAAGTCCAGCAGGTATTCGTCCTTGAACATGCCCACCGCCTTTCTAGCCTGGCTTGTGGAAAGTGTCTGCAGAAAATTATTGGCTGCGTCACCCTGGGTCTGATACAGATTGGCTTTTAATCTGTCTCTCAGCTCATATTTATCCCATTTGTGCCGGAATGTCTCCCGGATGTAGAAGAGCGCTTCCTGCAGTGTGCTGGTCTTGCGGAGAATTTCGATGTGATGCGAGAAACTGAGACTGAGAAACGCGTCTAAGTGTATTAGTTCAGATGCCGGAGCCAGTCGCTGAAGTGACAGGCGGTTGATATCGATTGTTCCGGGAACGTTCAAATCGTCAGCCGTGGGCTGACGATTTATGAAGGGGGCCCAGAATTCGAAAAAGGTGCGCATGTTTTTGAGACTAGTGGTAGAGAAGCCACGTAGCCCTGGTAGTTCTTTGCTAAGCTGGGTGCTGATGCGTTCGAGTGCTCCCGTTCCCCAGAAGTCTTTACGGGAATGGTGCGAAATATAGCCGCCAATCCCGAAGTAGAGCGAAAGCAGTTCACCGGTTATCAGTTTGGCTGCGCGGTACTGGCTGTGCAGAATCGCTTGCTTGATAGAGCTGACTGCTTCGCGGTATGGTTGTATGTTGCTCATGCGTAGAGTTCTAAGTTAATGCGCTTCCAGCCAGTTGGGGGCGGTGTTTGCTTCTACTTCCAGCGGTACGCCGTGCGGCAGGGGCAGGGCGCTGCGCATGGCTTCGGTTATGCGGGAAATGAGGTCGTGCTCGTCCTGGTGCAGGTCGATGAGGAGTTCGTCGTGAATCTGCATGATGAGGCGGCTGCGCTTGCCTTTCAGCAGCTCGGCCACACGCACCATGGCGATTTTAATCATATCTGCCGCTGTGCCCTGAATGGGGGTGTTGATGGCGGTGCGTTCGGCGGCTGCGCGCAGGTTGAAGTTGGCGCTGTTCAGGTCAGGCAGCTTGCGGCGGCGTCCACAGAGGGTTTCGGCATAGCCGCGCTCGCGGGCTTCGGTCACCAGCTTATCCATGCATTCCTTCACGCCGGGGAACTGGGTGAAGTAGCTCTCGATGAGCCCGGCGGCTTCGCCACGCGGGCAATCCAGCCGCTGCGACAGACCGAAGGCCGAGATGCCATAGATGATGCCGAAGTTCACAGTCTTGGCCTTGCGGCGCATATCGGCGGTCACTTCCTCGTGCGGGATGCCGTAGATACGGGCGGCAGTTTCGGCGTGGATATCGCGGCCGGAGGTGAAAGCGGTAATCATGCCCGGGTCGCCGGAGAGGGCTGCCATGAGACGCAGCTCCACCTGCGAATAGTCGGCAGAGAGGATGCTGTGCTGTGCATCACGCGCCACAAAGGCGCGGCGGATGAGTTTGCCGGCATCGGAGCGGATGGGGATGTTCTGCAGGTTCGGGTTCTGGGAGGCCAGACGACCGGTGGCGGTCACCATCTGCAGCAGGGTGGAGTGAATGCGGCCGTCCTTCGGGGAAATGTAGCGGGGCAGGGCATCCAGATACGTGCCTTTCAGTTTGCTCATTTCACGGTATTCCAGAATATCCGCCACCAGCGGGGAGATGGGCACCAGCTTGCGCAGCGTTTCTTCATCGGTCACGTACTGGCCGGTCTTGGTCTTTTTCGGCTTGGCGAGGAGTTTCATCTCATCGAAGAGCAATTCGCCGAGCTGTTTGGGGGAGTTCAGGTTGATGGGGCGGCCCACCTGCTCATCGATTCGGGCGCGGATGGTCTCAATCTGCGCGCCGAGCTCATCGGCGCTCTTCTGCAGCAGGTCGGGTTCCACGCGCATGCCTTCTTCTTCGATTCCGGCGAGTACGGGCACGAGCGGGAATTCAATGCTGCGCATCAGTTCATCCTGCCCGGCTTCCACCAGCTGGGGCTGCAGCACGTGGTACAGGCGCAGTGTCACATCGGCATCTTCCGCAGCGTATTTGGCCATGGTCTCCACGGGCACGGCGGCGGTGTTCATGTCCTTGCCTTTGCCGGCTATATCTTCCAGATGAATAGTCTTGTACTGCAGCAGGGCTTCGGCCATTTCATCCATGCCGTGTCGTAACTCGGGGTACAGCGCGCTGTGCGCCAGCATGCAATCAAAGAAAGGACCGTTCACCACCAGCCCGGCCTGGTGCAGCACCTGAATATCGAACTTGGCATTCAGCCCCACCTTCTCCGCGTTGCCGGCAAAGGCGGTGCGGAAGCAATCCAGCCAGCCTTCCTCTGCGGCGGGAATGTAGTAGGCCTCGTGCGCGGTGATGGCCACGGAAAAGCCCAGCAGCTTATCGGTGAGCGGGTCGAGCCCTGTGGTTTCGGTATCGAATGCCCAGCGTTCGGCCTGCTCCATGCGGGTGGCGAGGGCAGCACGGGCTTCGGGGGTGTTCACCAGGTGGTACTGGTGCGGGGTAGAGTTAATGTCTGCCAGCTGGGGCATGGTGAACAGATCGAGCTGCGTTTCGCCGTCTGCCTGTTCTGCCGGAGCTGCTGCGGCAGCAAAGAGCTCGCCCAGGTCGGCATCGCTCGGCTGGGTGCCACAGAGTTTCTTTGCCAGTTCCTTGAACTCCAGCTTCTTGAGAATATCGCCCAGAGCCTTGGTGTCAAACTCCTGGATTTTGCAATCCTCTATCTTGAGCTCCACCGGTACATCGCGGCGGATGGTCACCAGTTCGTAGGAAAGACGGGCGGCCTCGGCATTCTGCTCAATCTTCTCGCGCATCTTGCCTTTGATTTCAGTGCTGCGGGCCAGCATGTTCTCGATGCTGCCGAACTGGGTGATGAGCTTCTTTGCGGATACGGCACCCACGCCCGGTACGCCGGGAATGTTATCGGATGCATCGCCCATGAGGGCCAGAATATCAATAATCTGGCGCGGGGTTTCTATGCCCCATTCCTCCAGGAATTCATCGACACCTACGGTTTCAAAATCGCTGCCTTTCTTGCCCGGTCGCCAGAACGAGCAGGTGGGCGAAAGCAGCTGCCCCAGGTCTTTATCCTTGGAAACCATGTAGGCGTGCATGTCGCCCGCTTCATCGCTCATGCGGGTGATGGTGCCGATGAGGTCATCCGCCTCGTAGCCCGGCATGCGCAGAGTCTTGATGCGCATGGCAGCCAGAATATCCACAATCCAGGGGATGGAATCGCGCAGTTCCTGCGGCATGGCCTGGCGGTTGGCCTTGTATTCCGGAAAGCGCTCGTGACGGAAGGTCGGGCCGCTGGGGTCCAGACAGGCTACGATGTGCGTGGGCTTTTCTTTTTCGATGAGGTGAACCACGGTGTTGATGAAGCCGAACATGGCAGAGGTGTTCAGCCCCGTGGAATTGCGCATGGGATTATTGATAAAGGCGTAAAAGGCGCGGTAGATGAGCGCCATACCGTCCAGAATGCAGAAAGTAGCCATCAGGTTGATAATTTACCATATTGAGCCCGTGTTCCGCAAGTGAAATGCGGGACATTACAGCCCGTTCTGCCGGAATTCTGTGCTGTAAATGAAAACCCCTGTCCGGAAACGGACAGGGGCAATGTGTCTGGAAAATCTGCAAAAGGAACGATTATTTCTTCTTCTCTTCCTTTTCTTCCAGTTCAGCATCGTACTTATCGGCAAATGCTTCCTGATTGATGCGAATGAAACCTTTGATAGTGTCAAGCTTATCAAAGTGGATGGATTCGTCGGCTTTCTCTTTTTCCTTGGCCTTGGCTTTTTTCTTTTTAGCTTTCTTTTCTTTTTCCTTATCAGTTTCGTCCTGATTGTCGAACATGTTGTTGTTGCGTTCCTGTTTTTCGCGCTGATTCTCGCTGAATTCCAGGAAATCCTTGTAAAGCTTCTTGCGTTTTGAGCCGAGCTTGGTGTGAGAGGGGGCAAGGTCTTCAACTGTCACTTCCACGCCGTTTACTTTCATAGGCTGGTTATTAGTATACAGAGAAGAGTATTTTTTGATAATTTCGTCAGCCGCTTTATTGATTTTGGTGTAGTCCTTCTCGTTCTTGGCCTTCTTGAGCATGTTGGTCAGTTGTCTGATGGCCTTGAACTCATCGGCAGTCACTTTCTGACATGCCATGAGCATAGCGCGCTTGGCTTCCTTGGAGTCTGCTTCCGGGGCTTCGGCTTCGGTTTCGGCTTCAGTTTCCTGCTGAGTTTCTTCTGAGGCGGTTTCGGTTTCCGTCTCTGCATAAATCGGCTGCAGAACAAGACCGGAGCTCAGAAGCAAGCAAAGGGCAATGATGGAGGAATGGAAGAGTTTCATGTGATTGGCGTAATGCTGTTTGCGCAATATGTTAAACGTAAGCTTTCTTCCGGTCAAGATAAATAACACATCTCGCCGGGATTTGCCGGATTTTTGTGGTTAATGCTTTGATTCATGAAGGCTTGTCTCGATAACAGCTGCGTGGTTGAAATCGATGCCTTCACCGACATGGACGTATCCTAACTGGTTGCTGATGCAATGGGTTGTTCCGATGGTCCTGTTGATGTTGCGGTGAGAGTGTCCGTAAATCCAGTAATCGGCCCCGCAGGTGCTGATAAAATCAGTCAGGTCAGAAACGTAGGCCCCATTGAGTCTGCTGCCGGCGAAATTCTCATCCAGCAGCAACGGGCTGGGGAGATGATGAGTGACGACTATTTTGTGGCGTGCTGTGCTGTTGGCAAGCGCTGTTTGAAGAAATTCCACACAGTGCTGATGCACTCGGTTGAAATCGGCAGGCATGAGAGCATCGCCATCGTAGCCGATGCGGGCGAAATCAGCCACTCGTTCAGCGCAGAGAATTTCATCTGCCGGGTTGATGTGTGCCCAGAGTGTGGAAAGAATGATATCCGTTTCGTCCAGTGAAACGATTGCGTTGTAAAGCCGGCGTACGTTCGGGCGTATGTATTCGCAGAAGCCATCGGGCAGCCTGGACAGGTCGTAGCCCTTGTAGAATTCATGGTTTCCCGGGCAGAGCAGCACCTCTTGGAAATGAGCTGAGACCCAATCCCAGAATGGATGGTGAGCATGGGCTTCTGACCCCATGTAGGTGATATCGCCGGCAAGAATAAGAATATCACCTGCTGGTTCAAGTGGTTTTTTCAGTAGATATTCGGAGTTGCTCTTGAACTCGAGGTGTAAATCTGATGCGTATTGTATTTTCATGGGCCGATATTAATTATTTTGAGCCGTGAAGTCGAGAGTTTTAAGTGTTGTAGAATTGCTTTTTCTTGATATCTGGACTTTTTATGCTAGAATGTCACTATGTCTGCTCTGAAACAGCTGACAGTCGACTCCCCTCACTGGTATGGAGGAGGTGGAGAGCCTGGTTCTGGCGGACGAAAAATAACAGAATGATTTTCGCTGATGCGATTTGTGTTCATAGCGTGCGGGCTGCTGTTGCTGACCAGCTGCCATAATATTTACCAGCTGCGCAAGGCTGCTGTCAAAGGTGACCCGGAAGCGCAGTACGAGTATGGTCGGCGTCTGCTTACCGGTCAGAAAGGGGCAATTCGTTCTTCCCGCCTGGCTTTCAAGTGGTTCGCCAAGGCGGCTGAAAAGAGACAGCCGCGAGCCATGGCTGCCATGGGGCTTTGCTATGAACGGGGGCTTGGGGTGAAACGTTCTCTGCCGAAGGCCCGTAAGTGGTATGCCGCTGCCGTGGATGAGGGGAATGATGATGCCTGCCAGACGCTGGTCCAGATGGAGGCTCGTACTGGTAACCTGAGCGGGGCGTTGCGTTGGCTTGAACGAATGGCGGATGATGACTCCATTCCGGCACAGTTGATTCTGGCTCAGATGCACATGAACGGAACTGCAAAAAATGCCAGTACGGAGGAGGGAATCCGCTATTTGCGATATGCTGCGATGCAGGGGGACGGCGAGGCCTGTCTGTTGCTCAGTACATGCTACGCAACGGGAAAAGGGGTGCCTAAGGATGAATCTCTCATGATGGGGTGGCTGAAAAATGCAGCAGAGGCCGGAAATCCTACTGCTGTGAGTCTGTTGGAGCAGGCTGAGCTGGAGAAGGAGTAAACAGTTCTTTATTATTGCAATTTGGAATCGGATTGGTATAATATCCGCACAAAGCTTATGGCAAGTTATAAAAATTCTCCTGTAAGAGTGCGCACGACGGAATCACGCGGTGAGCATGATGGTATCCTTTTTTATATTCTGCCGCCCTTGTTGCTGGGCGCTGTTTTTGCTTTCTGTTCCATGGCAAATGATGAAGGAACTGCACCGGATCAAAAACCGGCTGCTGAGGCTGCTGCCGAGGAATGATTATTCTTTATATTTTTTAACAACTCAATTGATATGAGCGAAGGAACACCCATTACCATGACCGGGCAGGGACTTCAGGTGCCCGATTTCCCCATTATCCCTCACATTGTCGGCGATGGTTCCGGCCCGGATATCTGGCGCGCTGCCAAGCGCGTGATAGATGCAGCCGTGGAGAAGGCATATGCCGGCAAGCGCGGCCTGGTCTGGAAGGAAGTGCTGGCTGGGCAGAAAGCTTTTGATACCGTGGGTTCCTGGCTGCCGGAAGAGACGATGGAGGCATTCCGTACGCTTCTGGTCGGTATCAAGGGGCCGTTGACCACGCCTGTCGGTAAGGGTATCCGTTCGCTGAATGTGGCCTTGCGCCAAGGGCTTGATTTGTATTGCTGTGTGCGCCCTGTCCGGTATTTCAAGGGAATTGAGACTCCTGTGAAAGCTCCAGAGAAGGTCGATATGGTTATTTTCCGTGAGAATACGGAAGATATTTACGCCGGAATTGAGTTCGAAAGCGGTTCTGCTGAGGCGGCGCAGTTCTTTGCCTGGCTTTCAGCGGAATTCCCGCAGCGGGCTGGCAAGGTGCGTTTCCCGCAGACTTCCGGCTTTGGTATCAAGCCTGTTTCCCGGGAAGGTACAGAGCGCCTGGTCCGCTCGGCTATTCAGTATGCCATTGAGACCAACCGTCCGTATGTGACCCTGGTGCACAAAGGTAATATCATGAAGTTTACGGAAGGCGGATTCCGGGACTGGGGGTATGACCTGGCTCGTCGCGAATTCGGCGCAGAACTTATTGGTGATGGTCCCTGGTGCAAACTGCCCAACGGTATTATCATCAAGGATTGCATCTGCGATGCCTTCCTGCAGGAGATTCTGATTCACCCGCAGGAGCATTCTGTGGTGGCGACTTTGAATCTGAACGGTGACTATTGCTCTGATGCCCTGGCTGCCCAGGTGGGTGGTATCGGCATTGCGCCCGGCGCCAATATCAATTACCGCACCGGCCACGCCGTGTTCGAGGCTACGCATGGTACTGCTCCCAAGCTGGCAGGGCTGGATAAGGTGAATCCCTGTTCGTTCCTTCTTTCTGCTGAAATGATGCTGCGTTATATGGGCTGGATTGAAGCTGCTGACCTTATTGTGCTGGCTATTGAAGGAGCTATCGGTGATAAGACTGTGACTGCTGACCTGGCAGAAATGATTCCCGGCAGCACCGCCGTATCCACCACGGCTTTTGGTGATGCTTTGCTCGCTCATATCAAATAAATTATGCCGGATCCAGCCTACGTTCATGCGGCGTTCTCTTCTATTGCTGAACGTTATGTGACCGCCAACCATATCCTTTCCATGGGGACGGATATCCTGTGGCGTGCCCGCGTGGTGCAGATGGTGGCCGAATGGAAACCTGCCAAGCTGCTGGATATTGCCACCGGTACCGGGGACCTGGCGCTCGCTATTAAAAAAGCTTTGCCGGAGGTTGATGTGCTGGGTACGGATTTCTGCCGCCCGATGCTGGATGTAGCCGTGCGACGCGGTCTGGCAGATGTATTGGAGGCAGATGCCATGAATCTGCCATTGGCGGTTGATTCTTATGATGCTGCCACCGTGGCATTCGGGTTGCGCAACATGGCAGATTACGAAAAAGCACTGCGCGAATTCCGCCGTGTGTTGAAACCCGGTGGTCATCTGCTTGTGTTGGATTTCAGTATGCCGGAGAACATTCTTGCCGGTCCGTACCGCCTGTATCTGCACCATGTACTGCCCCGGATTGCCGGCTGGGTTACTGGTAACAGGGGGGCGTATGATTATCTGGGGGAAAGCATAGAAGCCTTTCCCAGGGGGGCTGCTTTCTGTGATTTGCTGCGGCGCTGTGGATATTCGAATCCGGTGTGTCGCCCCTTGAGTCTGGGTATTGCCTCCATTTATACAGCCGAGGCGTGAACAGGGCCGTAAAAAATACGTATCTGACAAATTTTCATATCGACAAAACGCGCTTAACACGTTAACATAATGCCAGCGCCCTGAAAGGCGTGTGTAGTTTTTGTAAAATACTTAGAAAGAGAAAATTATGTTCAAATACAACAAAAAGCCTGACGGTTCTCCTATGAATGGCCCTGCTTATGGTGCTGATGCTGCTTCGGAAGATTGGTCTACCATTTCAACTCAGCCGATTCCTGAGTCTTCTCTTGGCGGTCCCGACATTTTCGGAGGGGCAGAGGAAGATGATAATTCTTTTATTCAGATAGGATCAGATCCGGGTGACGTGCCGGAAACACGCAATGTGTTGAATTATGACGTGACCGTGGTTGGTACGCTGAAATTCACGGATGATTTGCTGGTGGACGGTTCTGTGGAAGGTCAGATTACTTCTGACGGTGTTCTGACCGTCGGTAGCAATGCCAGCATTCAGGCTGGTGATAAGGATAAGGTGGCGGTGCGTACCAAGAGCGCCATTGTTCAGGGCAAGGTTACCGGCGATATTGTAGTGACGGATCGCGTGGTGCTTGCTCAGGGCGCAGAGGTGCTGGGTGATGTGACCGCTGATAAGATTACCATTGAAGAAGGTGCCGTGTTCGTCGGTTTCTGCCGCGTGGGTAATCCCAGCATGATGCCTGCGGCTGCAGCACCCCGGACTTCTGCTCCCCGGGCTCCTCAGAGCTCTGACTCTGAAGCCAACTTGCTTGGCTGATTTTTAATTTCCTGACATGCCGGAGTTCAGAACAGAACCGTTGGTTGTTCCGACTGTATCCGGTATTTTACCCGAAGGTGAGCGCGATCGCCGTGTCGCGCTCACCTCGTTTCTTTCCAATGCGGAGCGGGCGAAGATTCCCATGAGGGAGGTGACGTGTTATGAATGTGGGGAGGTATCTCAGGTGCCCATGGCTGCATTGTCGGCGAACTGTATTCATTGCCACGCGCATCTCAATATGTCAGATGTGCTGATTCGCCCTGGTTCCAGACGCCTGACTGTGCGTACGTTGGGAAATGTGGTGGTGCCGCAGGGAACATCTCTTTCCAATTTATCCGTTGTGTGTAATAACATGGAGGTGAATGGGAGGGTGTCCGGCACGTTCCGTTGCACCGGGGTGCTGACTTTTAATGTCTCTACCGAAGTGGACGGTTCCATCATCGCAGAAAAACTGGTGATAGATAAGGGCGCTGAGGTTAAGTTGATGGTGGGAGCGGTTGCGGAAAATGTCGAGCTTTTTGGTAAGCTGAAAGGGCGCTTGCAATGCAAGGGAGTGTTGCATGTGTGCCGTGGGGCTTCTTATGAAGGGGTATGTAAAGCTGCCGATGTGGTAGTGGAGCCAGGGGGGCAGTTTGAGGATTTGAGTCGCGCCTGAAGGAGCTGCCGCACATGGATATACGTATCACAGGCGCCAGTCAGAATACCTTGCGGCACATTGATTTGTGTCTGCCTGCGGGGAAGCTGATAGCTCTCATGGGCCCCAGCGGTTCAGGTAAGAGCACATTGGCTTATGATACTCTTTTTGCTGAGTCACGCCGCCGTTTTCTTGATTGTCTTTCTGCAGGGGCCCGGCGTCTGCTGGCTCGCCCGGATAAGCCTCAGGTGGAAAGTATTGAGGGCTTGCCGCCGGCTCTTTGTCTGGAACAGCATTTACCCGGTGGGCAGTCCCGTACGGTGCTGGGTTCGCTTACGGAAGTACTCGATTATCTGCGGGTTTTGTATGCGGCCATCGGTATTCCTCATGACCCGGTGACTGGGGCATTGCTGACCCGTCTGAGTCCGGAAGAAATAACCTCCAGACTGTGTGTGTTACCGGAGAATACCCGGTTGACGCTGCTGGCCCCGCTTTCACCGGCTTTCGGGCAGAATCCGGAGAGTGATATCCTGATGCTCCGGAAGCTTGGTTATCTGCGTGTGCGGGTTGCGGGTGAAATCTGTGATCTGGATGAGCTCGAAGCGAACCCGCCATCGGCAGGAAAAGTGTGCGAGCTGGTGGTGGACCGCATTGTGATGCGGGATGGGGTGGAGTCCCGCGTGGCTGATTCTGTGCAGGCTGCATTGCGGCTCTGGCCGGATGAATTGCGAGTTCTGGTGCAGCCGCGAGGGGAGGATGTCTCTGAGCAGTGCTTCCACACGCGTTATCGCAATGCTGAAACCGGATTCTCTCTGCCAGACCTTACTCCGGGAGTCTTTTCTCATTTTTCACCGCATGGTGCTTGCCCTGAATGCAATGGCCTGGGTACTGTGGAGGCCGGTAAGGGAAAACTGGCAATCTGCCCGGCTTGTAAAGGAATGCGGCTGAATCCGACTGCGCTTGCTGTAACTCTGGATTTTGGCGGTCGTGAGCTGAGCCTGGGAGAATTCTGTGAGTTGACAGTTCAGGAAAATCGGCGCTTACTGGATATTCTGGTGATGCCGGAAGCATATCGAGCGCCTTTGCAGTCTGCACTGGGTAGTCTGCGGCAGCGTCTGGATTGTCTGTTGGAGCTGGGACTGGGGTATCTGACTCTATCGCGCGCGGCCAATACGCTTTCCGGCGGTGAGTTGCAGCGCGCCCGTCTGGCCGGGCAGATAGGTGGTGGCCTTTCAGGGGTTCTGTATATTCTGGATGAGCCGACAATCGGTCTGCATCCAAAGGAGACAGAGAGACTCATAGCTGCGCTTCAGCGCCTGAAAGACAAGGGAAATACGATTCTGGTTGTTGAGCATGACCAGCAGCTGCTGCAGGCCTGCGACTGGCTGGTGGAGATGGGGCCAGGCAGCGGTCCGGATGGTGGAGCTGTGCTGGCAGAAGGTTCGTTTGCTGATTTTCTGAATAATCCGGATTCTCCTACAGGGCTGTGGCTGAGCGGGAAACGTGTTCTACCGGCAGTGGAGCCGCGTTCGTTGGCTGCCTGTAAATGGTTGGTCTTGCCGCATGCCTCTTCCCGTAATCTGCAGGATGTCGAGTTCCGTTTCCCAGTGGGTGCTTTTACCTGCTTATCCGGTCCGAGCGGGTCGGGCAAGAGTACTCTGGTGCATGAGTGCCTGCTGCCTGGCATAAAAGAGGGCAGGGTTCAGGGCGCGGAGCTGATTACACGGGCTGTGCTGGTTGATCAGAGCCCGTTGGGAAGTTCGGCACGGTCGACTCCTGCCACGGCCACTGGTTTGCTGGATGTGTTGCGGCCTTTGTATGCAGCCTTGCCGCTTTCGCGCCAGCGTGGGTATACAGCAATGCGTTTTTCGTTGAATACCCGCGGGGGGCGTTGTGAGCGTTGTGGTGGTACTGGTCGTCTGCAGGTTGATATGAACTTCCTGGCAGATTTGTACACTGAGTGCGATGCCTGCCACGGAGCGCGTTATAATCGCGAGACTCTGGAGGTAACCTGGCGTGGCAAATCCATAGCCCAGGCGCTGGCTCAGACTGTGGATGAAGCTGTTGAGTTCTTTGCTGCGGTGCCTCAGGCTGCTGCTATATTGAAAGCGCTGCAGGAACTAGGGCTGGGCTATCTGACACTGGACAGGCCGGTGGTGACGCTTTCTGGCGGCGAATCCCAGCGGGTGAAACTGGCTACGCATCTTGCCAAAGCTGCTCCGAAACGTGGTTCTCGCCCGGGTGAGCAATTGCTGCTGGTGCTGGATGAACCGAGTACCGGTTTACATTTTGCCGAACTGGAATTGCTGCTGCGCGCCATTTTCCGGCTTCGCGCGGCGGGGCATACCATTCTTTGTATCGAGCACAATCAAGGGCTTCTTTCCCGCGCGGATTACCTGGTCGAATTAGGCCCTGGTTCTGGCGCAGAGGGTGGGCGTATCACGTATGCCGGTGAGCCGGTTTAGTGTTTTTCAATTTCCACCGAAGTGGCGCAGTTGAAGCATGAGTTTTGTTTTTTTGAACCCGCGTTCCCGCAGGTATTGCAGTGGTGTCTGGCCGGAATGGTTGAGGGTGTTCGGGTCTGCTCCTGCCTGTAGGAGTTGTTGACCGATGCGGTAGTTGTTGTCATAGACCGTCTGCCAGATGGGGGCATACCCTGCCGCTGTTTCTGCAGAAGGATTTGCGCCGTATGTGATGAGGTCGGAGACGATGGCTTCACTTCCTTGCCCGGTGGCAATCTGAAGCGGGGTGAATCCATGGTGAAGTGCTTCCGGATCGGCTCCTTTCTGCAGCAGGGTCGAAACACTGCGTTCGATGGCTTTTTTCTGCCCGCCGCTGCTGCGTTTATATTGTTGAATCAGTATTCCCAGATTGGTTTCACCCGGGTGAGGGGGTGTGTTGGGATTGGCTCCTTTTTCAAGCGCCGCGCGGATAGCTGTTTCATCGGCCTGCCGGGCGGCAGTGATGAATGCTGCATCGGCACCGGTATTCAGACTTTTGCAACTTACCGGAACCAGACTGCAGAGAAGCAATAATGTCAGCTTGCGCAGGTTCACGCTCCTCATGCTACCAGACTCTGCCTTTGCTGGCAAGCTTGCTTTTTGTGTATTGCTGCGAATTCGGGGTTGCAGTCTGGTTCATGGAGCGTTATACTACGCGCACGCAGTATATGAATTTTGATTCCATTGAACGCAAGATGCAGGGCGTGGGCCTTTCCTGCGCGGCTATTGATGCCTTCCGCCATAGCGTGGGGGTGCTGACTTCGAATCAGTCCATGATGATTCCTGAAACGGAGATTGAACCGGCCCGTGATGTGGCTGATTGGGAGGCGCTTGTGACCTCCTCGGCAGAGGCTGATGCTTCCTTGCTGGCTCAGGCGGTGCTGGTGAAGCTGAATGGTGGTCTGGGTACCGGCATGGGGCTGCAGAAGGCCAAGAGTCTGCTGGAAATCAAGCCCGGATTTACCTTCCTTGATACGATTGTGCGCCAGGTGCAGAGCCTGCGCGAGCGCGCGCAGTATCCGGTGAACCTGCTGCTCATGAACTCCTTCTCCACCAGCGAGGATACCATGACTCACCTGGCGCAGTATGCAGATTTTGCGGATGCAGCCAAGGTGGAAATGCTGCAGAACCGCGTGCCCAAGCTGGTGACGGATACGCTTGAGCCAGTGGAATATCCCGCCAACCCGGAGCTGGAGTGGTGCCCGCCCGGCCATGGAGATATTTACCCCGCCCTGGTAGGCAGTGGCTGGCTGGATAAGCTGCTGGCGGCTGGCGTGAAGTATGCCTTTGTTTCCAATTCCGATAACCTGGGCGCCCAGCTGGATACTCGTTTCCTGCGCTGGTTTGCGGAGAGTGGTGCTCCTTTTGTGATGGAGGTGACCCGCCGCACGGAGGCTGATAAGAAGGGTGGACACCTGGCTACACGTAAGGCCGATGGCCAGCCGATTCTGCGCGAGGTGGCGCAGTGCCCGGACGAAGATGTGGAGGAGTTCCAGAACATCGAAAAACACCGCTATTTCAACACCAACAACCTCTGGATTCGTCTGGATGCGCTCAAGGACGTGTTGGAGGCCAACGGAGGCGTGCTGCCCCTGCCGGTTATCTGCAACAGCAAGACGGTGGACCCGCGCGATGCTGCCAGCCAGAAGGTCTACCAGCTGGAGACGGCCATGGGCGCTGCGCTGCAGTGCTTCCCCGGTGCCCGCGCCGTGTGTGTGCCTCGCTCCCGTTTCTTCCCGGTGAAGACTTGTTCAGACCTGCTTCTGCTGCGCTCTGATGCCGTGGTGATTGATGATGCCGGCGCCATGCAGCTGGCCCCCGAATGCAAGGGCGTGGCTCCTGTGGTGCTGCTGGATGGCAAGCTGTACAAGCTGGTGGAGTCGCTGGACTCCCTCGGCGTGCCCTCCCTCAAGCATGTCAGCAAACTTGTTGTTACTAAACCCCACACCTTCGCCACCGGCGAAGCGCTTACTGGTGAGGTGACTATTTAATTGAACAGTAATGAAACAAAAGCGGGCGTGCTTATATGGCATGCCCGCTTTTGTGTTCAACCGATGTGGCGGTAATAAAGCCAATCAGCCAGTTTCCAGGACGCTAATCCCCATAGGATGACCAGAATATTGCCGTTTTTGCCACGGCCGCGGCCCATTTGCATCCACCGCGGCAGTTCAATATCCTGAATCTCCAGCACGAAGAAGATGAGGAGGTAACTGCCGCCGAAAATGAGGATGGTGAGCCAGCCTATCCAGCGGAAATCCCGGTCGGAGAACAGGCTCAGCAGGGCGGCCAGCAGTATCAGCACGCTGGCAACCACCAGCATGATGCCGCCATATTGCGAATGGAGAATGATTTCCCGCATGTCGGATTAATCCTCCAGGTCCTCAGCCGGGGCGGCGCTGTTGTACCAGGATTCGGGGATGCGTTGGGGACGGCCCTGCGGCATCTGGACCAGGGCAAGGCACTGGCGCACTTTCACGCAGACCTGCTGGCCGTCATCACGGCGGATTTCAAACACGCACCAGAAGCGGGATTTCTCTACCTTTTCCACCCAGGCGTGAATCTGAATCTTATCTCCCATGAAGGCGGGGCGCTTGTAGTGCACCTCGTGGCTTACCAGCACCAGATGGCGGTTCTCGCGGATGAGTTCCAGGAACTCGATGCCGATGTTCGGGGCCATCTTGGTGCGGCATTCCTCCACCCAGCGGAGGTAGGCCAGGTTGTGTACCACGCCGCCGCAGTCGGTGTCGTAGTACATCACATCATAGTTGAGGATGAATTGAGGGTTTTTCATAATAATATTTAAAAATGTGGGCGGGGGGTACATGCGCACCTCCCGCCCGGGTTAATGACTGGAGGAGAATGGTTTACTTGGATTTAAGGAAGTCTTCCACGGCTGCGGTGATTTCCTTCATGTCGTCCATCTGGAGCTCGCCCATGTGAGCGATACGGAAAGTCTTGTCCTTCAGACCGCCGTAGCCGTTGCCCAGCTGCAGGTTGCGGGGGGCAAGGAAGGCGTTCAGCTCGGGGATGGAAATCATCTCATCGCTGCCCTTGGGACGGGAATCAATCACCGTGAGAGTTTTGGAGAGATACTTGCGGTTCGGGTACACGGCGAAGTGCTCATCGGCCCAGGCGCGGGTGTAGGCGGCCAGTTCTTCGTGGCGGGCAAAGCGGTTCTCGATGCCTTCTACCTCCACGATATGCTGGAGCTGTTTGTCCAGTGCATACATGAGGGAGAGGCAGGGGGTGGAGGTGTATTGGTAGTTCTTCTTGTCGATGAAGTCCCAGATGGTGCGGAGATCGAAGTACAGACCACGGTTTTCCACCTCGGCGGTGCGGTCGTAGGCCTTCTTGCTCATGGCGCAGATAGCCAGGCCGGGGGGCAGGGCAAGGGCTTTCTGGGTGGAGGTGATGAGTACGTCGATACCCAGCTTGTCGGTCTCAATCTTGGAGCCGGCGGGAGAGGAAACGGCATCCACGCACCACACCACCTCCGGGTACTTCTTCATGACCTCGGCAATTTCCTCGACCGGGTTCTGGATGCCGGAGGAAGTTTCGTTGTGGGTGACGGTAAGCAGGTCATACTTGCCGGTGGAGAGAGCGGCATCCACCATTTCGGCGGTGGTGGGTTCGCCCATCACGCTGTCAAACTTATCTGCGGGGATACCGTTGGTCTTGGCCATCTTGTACC
>JAZRKW010000005.1:0-7891 GCA_045646505.1 Akkermansia sp.
ATGCGGGGGTGGAAGTGCATGACGGTGCGGATATCGCTCTTGCCGTCCTTGCCCAGTTCCTCTTCGTCGAAAGCTTCGCAGATAACGGCCAGCACGGAGCGGTCGCAACCGGCAGAGGGTTCCACCACGTGGGGGATGAAACGCTCGCGGGTGGCTTCGTCGAAGTATTCCATGGGCTTGCCGGAGCCTTCCTGGTGGCGGCCCAGGTCATAATCGGTGCGGTAGGCGATACCCCTGAGCTCCTGCACGCCGGTGGGGAACTCATACTCCAGGTCATAGGTCTTCTTGGAGTAGAAAGCGCGCTCTTCATCCGGCACGTCGAGGATGTGAATCTTATCGCGGGCAATACCGATGTTCTCGTAGAACTGGAGGCTCTTCTCCAGCCATTCATCGGTCAGGCGGAAGCCATCATCGGCATGGCAGAAGTATTCCACCTCCATCTGCTCGAACTCGCGGGAACGGAAGGTGAAGTTGCGCGGGTTGATTTCGTTGCGGAAAGACTTACCAATCTGGGCAATGCCGAAGGGAATCTTGTTGCGGGAGGAATCGAGAATGTTCTTGTACTGGCAGAAGATGCTCTGGGCCGTCTCCGGACGCAGCCAGCCGGTGCTGGCGGGGTCATTCTCATCGGAGGTGGCACCGATGGTGGTCTTGAACATCAGGTTGAAGGAGCGGGCCTCCGTCACCAGAGAACCATTGGCCGGGTTGTAGCGCACAGAGTCGGTCACCTCCTCGGTGCTTTCCTCGATGAGCTCCAGGTCAGTAGGCTGGGTGCCCTTGCCGGCAATCTGGCTGTAGTACTGCAGCGCACCCTTGCGGGCATTCTTGGCGCTCTTCTCATCGGTACCCTCCACCAGCATGGAGAACTCCTTCTTCGTGCTCCAGGAGCCATCCTTGCGGGCAGCGCCCTTCCACCAGTAGGCCACGCCGCTCTGGGCGGGAATCTGGTCGGCGCGCAGGCGTTCCTTGGTGAGCAGGCAGTCGCACAGCGGGTCGCAGAAGCCACCCACGTGACCGGATGCCACCAGCACCGAGTTGTGTGTGAGGATGGAACCATCCATACCCACGATATCGGGGCGTTCCTGCACGTGGACACGCCACCAGTAATCCTTCAGATTGCGCTTGAGCTCAACACCCAGGGGACCGTAGTCCCAGCAACCGTTCAAACCACCATAAATTTCAGCGGCCTGAAAAATGAACCCTCTGCGCTTGCAAAGGCTGACGATTTTTTCCATGCGGACGGGATCAGTCTGTGTACGGTCTGCCATAACGCGGGTTATTCTACTATAAAACAAGTGATTTGCAAGCAAAATCACTTGTTTTCATGGAGAAGCAACTCAACTGAATTCAGCGTTCCCCGGCAGATGCGGGGAAGCAGGCATCATTCACCTTCCCTGAGCCATTGCTCAAACAACCGGAGTGCCGCACCACGGTGGGAAATGGCATTTTTCTCTTCGGCTGAGATTTCAGCCATGGTGCAATCGTAGCCATCGGGGATGAAGAGAGGATCATAGCCAAAACCGCCAGTACCACGGGGAGAAAGAGTAATCTGCCCCTCACAAGTACCTACGAAGCAGGCGAGCTCCCTGCCCTCACGGGCTACAGAAATAGCGCAGACATAACGGGCGGTAAAAGGCTTGTCACTTTCAGGCTTACTGGCAAGCTCAGCAAGCATTTTCTCATTATTGGCATCATCTGCGCCGTGGGTACCGGCATAGCGGGCAGAATAGACACCAGGCATACCGCCTAACGCATCGACACAGATACCGCTGTCATCCGACACAACAAGCCCCGGAAATACAGCAGAGATACTCTCTGCCTTGATAGCGGCATTGGCTTCGAACGTAGCACCTGTTTCCTCCGGGTCGGGGGCATCAGGAAAATCTGCCAGGGTCTTAAGCTCGAATTGAGGAGGAAGAATGCGGGCAAACTCTCTTGCCTTATGGGCATTCCGGGTGGCGATAAGAAGCGGGATACGGTCTGTACTCATGTGATATTAGTGAATGCTGGAATCTTTCTGGTGGAATACGCGCTTGAAAAAAAGATAGATGACCAGGTAGGAAAGCAAAGCGCAGAAAGTGTCTGCCACAGACTGGGCAAACCAGATACCGTCCCCCCGCCACCATACCGGGAGAATCAACAGACAAGGGATGAGGACAATGAACTGACGCATGATATTCAGAAACACACTCATAATCGGCCGCCCGATACTCTGGAAAAAGTTACCGATGATAATCTGAGTACCGACCAGGGGGAACACGAGACCCATGATACGCAGCCCCCTGGTAGCCAGGGTGATAAGCTGGGTGGAGTTGGCATCCTGCTCTTTCACAAAGGCCCGGACCACAGCCTCCGGGTAAAGCTGAATACCCAGCCAGCAAAGGAAAGTGAGAATGAAAGCAGAGGTGACTGCATAGAAAAAGACACGGCGAACACGGCTGTAGAAACCTATACCGAGATTGTAGCCGGCAATGGGCTGCATTCCCTGCGCAATCCCGAGAATCACCATCGCCACACCGAGCAAAACGCGGTTCACAATGCTGAAAGCGCCCACACCCATGGGCCCCTCGTAGCGAAGAAACTGGGTGTTGAACACAATGACAACAAGGCAGCCGCAAAGATTCATGAGACAGGGGGGCAGCCCCAGCAGACAGATGCGGCGCATGATGGGGCCGCAGAGTTTCCACATCCGGCCACGGAAGTGAATGACACTACGTCGATTCAGAAAATGGCACAATACCCAGATACAACCAACGGCCTGCCCCGCAGTGGTAGCCAGAGCAGCGCCGGTCATCCCCCACTCCAGCACATACACAAAAAGATGAGCGCAGGCAACATTGACCACCATGGAGAAAATGAGGCTCCACATAGCCTTGTACGGATAGCCACTGGCACGCATCACATGATTCAAATTCATGAAAGTGAAGGTGAGTGGACAGGTCAGCATGAGCACCAGCATGAACTCACGAGCCGGGCCTATGGTATTTGTGTCTGCTCCGAATAAGTACAGAATTTCATTCGTCCACGGCAGAGGAAACCAGCCGAATACAACACCGGTGATAAGGCCCAGTATCGTGCAATGCCCCAGCACACGGAAAGCACGGGGAAAATCCTGCTGCCCCAGGGTGATGGATGTGGTGGCTGCACCACCCAGGCCCACCAGAGTACCCAGCGCCACCAGCAGGTTCATAATGGGGAAAAGCAGTCCCATGGCGGTAATGGCATAAGCCCCGCAGCACTGGCCGATATAGATGGAATCCACAATATTGTAGAACGACATAGCCGCCATGCCTACAATTGCAGGCAGCGAATACTGCGCCAGCAGCCGCCCCATGGGCATCTGCTCCAAATCCACCAGTTTCTGGTCCTTCTCCATGCTGCCCTGAATTTACTCCTCTCTGCATGCTGTGTCAAGCAAAGTGAAGAGAGAATCATGAAAGGAAAGAGAAGTATCGGCATTTTTTCTCAGGCAGCACCTATACACCCCCTCACCCGGATTCAAAAACCAGGTGCAGCAACGCAGGTTCAGCAATACACAGCGGGCTTGATGTGTTTTTTTCATTATTCACTATTCACAACACACGCCAATTATGTTAGAATGCGCGGCGTGAGCCCACTCACATTCACCATTCACTCCAGATGATTTTATCACTCAAGACTCTGCTTTGTGTAGGCTGCGGCTGCTTTCTGGGCGGCATTCTGCGCTACCTGACCAGTTATTTCATCTGCACCCGCTGGGGAATCACCGCCACTGACATGCCCTGGCACACACTGGGCATCAACTTCGGAGGCTGCCTGTTCATGGGTCTGTTCTGCGGACTGGCCACGGCGGGCATCATCGAATCCCCGAATCTGCGACTGGCGCTCACCGCCGGACTCTGCGGCGGCTACTCCACCCTGGCCGCTTTCGCATTCGAGAACACAACACTCCTCCGTGCCGGTCAATTCCTGACCGCAGGTTCCTACATTCTGGCCACCCTGCTCGGCAGCCTTATCTGCTTCATTGCCGGCTATGCCCTGGCTCACCTCGTCTCCCGCGGCTGATAAGCCACCGACTATACGGGAAATGAGTCGTGCGATTGCTTACAAGATATACTCACTGATAACCCGGCAGAGCGCGCGGATATCGCAGTCACCGCGCAATTCGAAGCGCACAAGCCCCAGCGAACTGAAGAACAGATCAAGCTCGCAGTCCAGATCAAAAGTACCCGCCGTTTCAACGGAATATGCCTGCAACTTGCTGTAAGGCAACGAGGTATAATCCACCTTCTTGCCTGTGATACCCTGCACATTACAGGCAATCACCCGTTTGTTGGTAAACACCACAGAATCGCGAATGGCTTTAAACGCCGCCACGATGTATTCGCCCTCAATAAGAAGGGGTGCAACCCTCCCCATTTGAAAGTCCGGGTCCACAGGGGAGAGTTTGAACAAGCTGTTATTCTCGAAATCAATCATAGTATTTATATCTGGTTAAGAAGTGAAACCTTTACCTCGGGAGCTCTGCCTGCAGGGATAGCCCAGATGAGCTCGTGCAACCCGGGCTCCAGGCGATAAAGCACCAGGGCATTAAAATCCTCACCCTTACCACCGGCAGCATGCACCAGCGAAGTACCCTGCCGCCCCTGGGTGATAAGCTGCGCTCCTTCGTAATTTTTCAAGGTAATCAACACAGCGTACACCCCGCGCTGCGTGGCTTGCAACACAAGGTGAGAAGCCAGAAAGCCTTCGGTATTTGACTGATGCCAGCGGAGCGGGTAATTCTGCGGTGCACGCTGGGCATGGCGCAGCCCGGGAGTGGCCAGTCGATACTGGCGGCGCAGTTCTCGTTCCTGCCAGGCTTTACGAATCACGCCGATAGTCACAAACAGCAGAACCAGAAGTCCGCAGCTCAACCAACTGTAAATAGCCAGTGCCGATGCCGCCTCGCTCCCCCAGAACAGGATACCCACCAGCGCAGCACAGAAACAAAGCGTTATCCCCAGCCCCGCCTTGAACCCGAACACCATACCCGGAAACAACAGAAAAAGAATCAGATAGCGCAGGAAAAATTTCAAATTCAGCGGAGTACTCTGCAACAAATCACGCCGCAGCACCTGTTCGCTGAGCCTGAGCAACTGCTCCTGGGTAGTGGTGGCATCTATCTTCACGCGCAGTACTTTACCACATTTCCCCCGCCCCCGCAAGCGCGAATCAGCCATTCTTCTTCACCGGAGATAAGCACAAAAGCCCGCAAGCCCACGGCATATAACGCCGCAACAGCCAGTATCCCAGCATCAGCACCGCAAAAATACCGAACGGCACCAACGCATACGCATGCTTACTGATAGGATGCAGGGTAAAGAACCAGCGACACTGCATCACCAGCATTTCCTGCACCATGTAAATGAAGAACACGCCCGTACCGAATGAAGCAAACCAGACGGAAAACTTAGGCAACATAACGCACATCAACTTAGACAGGCATAATAGATATACGACAATCCACACTTTCCCCAAAATCGAACCGAAAACGAATACAGGAAAACCTAAAAGACAACATACTGAAAGCATTAGAGTTAAAGGAACAAACCAAATCATTATTCCGCCCACCCACTGGCTTATTTGAGCAACCGTAACATAGCGTCTCAACAATAAACCCGAAACAAAAAACACCATACCTTCCAATGAGGAAGAAGTAAACACATAAACAATGCCGTCAGCAGGCGCAATGGATGAAGTAATTGAAGCGAACAAAATAATTACCAGCAATACAGCATCCCGCATCCGCATAAAACAAGGAGACATGAGCACAAATGGTATCAACACCTTCAGAAACCAGCAATCCCAGGAACCGGGAGTTGACACAGAATTCCATGTTCCCAGCACGCCGAACAGCCCCTCCCAAGCTAGCAATTCATACTCAACATCCAGCAGCGCTCCAAACCAGAAATAACCTACAATACACCAGAACAACATTGACACGAAAAGATTCTTTGAACGCTGCCAGTTTATCCAACTTCCCGAACTTTTCTGAAAATAGCCCGCAAGGAAAAAGAAAAAGGGCACACAACCACCATTCAGGGATAAAAAAGATGCAATACTGAGCAACGGAGACCAGCCCTGATAGAAAGGAGTTCGTATATTCACGTGCCCCACCACAATGAAAAGCATGGCCAGCAATCTGGCCACATCAATGAACGCATCGCGCCCATTCGTCAATTTATCAGGGATACCAGGATTCATAACGCAAGAAAACTAACACAAATAAAGCAAAGGCACAAGCGCGAATCAGCGCAGAAGCACCTTCATCTTCGTCGCAACGGTACAATATCCATTCACCGAGAGACGATGATACCCGGTCTCCAGCCGGAAAGCCATGCGGAGCTCTGTCCGCAACCCGGGAACCTCATCCTTTTCTACCAGACACGCGCGGTCATCACCATGCAACAACGCTGCACCTTCGTAATCATCCACCCGGCATACCAGCACATACACCCCGCGCTGCGGCACCTGCACCACCAATTCGAGGTCCACCTCCTCACCCACGGGTAATTCCAGGCATGAACCAGGTTTTAATTCTGCACTGAAAGCCTCCTCTGCGGCCAGATACCTTCTGCCGCGCACATACCGGCGCACCCCGGCTGCAAACTGAAGCAGAAGAGCCAGAACCAGCGCCAGGCACGACCACACCAGCCAGAACCCCAGAAAAATATTCATGGACTCCGGCGTGCCCCACAGCCAGAGATACGCCAGCATTGCCGCCATCCCGACCGTACCCAGCAGTCCCAGGGTGCTTCCCAGCACAGCGCACGGCATCAGCATATATAACAAAGCCAACAGAAACACCCCGGGCAGATTCAACGGCGTACTGGCCAGCAGATGGCCCAACAATTCCCTGTCCGTCAGCTGCTGCAGTTGGTCTCGCGTTAAATCCGGTTTCAGTTTCATAGCTGTAAAAAAGAAGACACCAACACTTGATTGCGTTGGTGTCTTCATCAGCGGAGCGGGGGGGATTCGAACCCCCGGTACTGTTTAACGCAGTACGTCCATTTAGCAAACGGGTGCTTTCAGCCACTCAGCCACCGCTCCAAATGCTGTGTGCCGCCAACGATACCAGCTCCCCCGCATTTCGTCAACACCTTTTTTTATCATTTCACACTTTTTTCAAAAAAACATGACACTTGCGCACCGATACTCACACTTTAGGATTGACTCTGATAAGGTATTGCTTAAAATATTCCGCGTTATGAAGAAACCCGTAACTGTGACCGTGACCGGCGCCGCCGGCAACATTTCCTATTCCCTTCTGTTCCGCATTGCAGCCGGTGAGATGCTGGGTGCTGATCAGCCCGTTATTCTGAAGCTCCTCGAAATCACCCCCTGTCTGGAGAAACTCCAGGGTGTTGTGATGGAGCTCGAAGACTGCGCCTTCCCGCTGGTGAAGGAAATCGTGGCTACCGATGACCCCGCCGTGGCTTTCAAGGATGCCGACTGGTGCATGCTGGTGGGTTCCGTTCCCCGCAAGGCCGGTATGGAGCGCAAGGACCTGCTCTCCATCAACGGCAAAGTGTTCGTGGGCCAGGGCAAGGCTATCGCCGAGAACGCCGCCCCCGGCTGCCGCGTGTTCGTGGTGGGCAACCCCTGCAACACCAACTGCCTCATCGCCCTGCACAACGCTACCGGTCTGCCCAAGGAGAACTTCTTCGCTATGACCCAGCTCGATGAATACCGCGCCAAGAGCCAGCTCGCTGCCAAGGCCGGTGTGCATGTGACCGAGGTGACCAACATGACCATCTGGGGCAACCACTCCGCCACCCAGTACCCGGACTTCACCAACGCCAAGATTGGCGGCAAGCCCGTGACCGAGGTCATCTCCGACATTGAATGGCTCAAGACCGACTTCATCAAG
>JAZRKW010000006.1:0-3103 GCA_045646505.1 Akkermansia sp.
TGGGTGGTAGATATGGATGCGCGTTGATATGCAAATAATTAAAGCTTAACATAAACGGAATACTCATGCGAATCTGCCACCCCGCCAGCTGGCGGGGTTCCGGTCTTATTACTACACCATACCCAGGGCTCACGCCCTGGGACTATGGAAAGTGTCGCCCTATCGGGCTCAAAATTCCTCGGGCTTTCAGCCCGGCAAAGTCCAATTTGTCGAGATTAGTACTCAAACTTTGGGATACATGTGCCAGATTTTCTGCAGTGGAAACTCAGAATCCGGAATCGAGCATGCTGAACATATCAAGCTGCGCGACATCAGCTTCCTCTGCGCAGGGGAGTCCGCTTTCCCGGGCGCGTTTCCGGCGTGCAGATTTTGGTTCCCTGGCACCGGCGCTCATTTCCAGGTGGGTGAGTATCTGCTTGGCCCTGTCGATGATAGGCGCGGGGAGCCCGGCAAGGCGGGCGACCTGAATACCGTATGATTTATCTGCAGGACCTGGGAGTACTTTGCGCAGGAATACGATTTCATCTTTCCATTCGCGCACTTCCACATGCCAGTTGCTCACGGCCGGGTGGGTGTGTTCCAGGTCAACCATTTCGTGGTAGTGGGTGGCAAAGAGGGTGCGGGAGCCCAGAATATCATGCAGATGCTCAGCCACAGCCCAGGCAATGGACAAGCCGTCGAAGGTGGCGGTGCCGCGTCCGATTTCATCCAGAATGACGAGAGAGCGGTCTGTGGCATTGTTGAGAATAAGGGCTGTTTCGCTCATTTCCACCATGAAAGTGGATTGCCCGCGGGCGATATCATCGCTCGCTCCGACGCGGCAGAAAATGCGGTCGACCAGGCCGATCCGCGCTGAATCTGCTGGGACATAGGAACCAATCTGCGCCATGAGGGTGATGAGCGCCACCTGGCGGATGTAAGTGCTCTTGCCGGCCATGTTCGGCCCGGTCAGGATGAGTACACGCTGGTTATCGGCCTGAATTTCCGTATCATTTGGTACGAAGGCAGACTCAGTCTGCACCTGTTCGATGACGGGGTGGCGGCCGTTGACTATGTGCAGGTCGCGGCTCATATCCAGGCAGGGGCGGCAGTAGCGGTAGCGCTGGGCTGTTTCAGCCAGAGAGAGGAGCACATCTGCCTCTGCCAGCGCTTCGGAGGTGCGCTGGATGCGTTCGATGTAAAGGGATACCTGCTCCCGGAGTTTGCAGAACAGGTCGTATTCCAGCTGGCGGGCGCGTTCATCTGCCCCCAGAATGGTGCCTTCCATCTTCTTGAGCTCATCTGTAACAAAGCGCTCGGCGTTGGCCAGCGTCTGTTTGCGTACGTAGCGGTCAAGCGGTACTTTTGAGAAATTGGCTTTGGTGACTTCGATATAATAACCGAAGACGTTGTTGTAACGGATTTTCAGAGAATCGATACCAGTTGCGGCGCGCTCCCGGGCTTCTAAATCTGCCAGCCAGTCCTTGCCTTCGCGGGAGGCGGCGCGCAGTTCGTCCAGCTGTTCGTTGTAACCATCGCGAATCATACCACCTTCCTTGATGGTGACGGGTGGTTCATCCACCACGGCGGTGGTGAGCAGCTCGGTGAGTTCCTCGAAGTTGCCGATACGTTCCAGCAGCGGCGTGAACAGTGCTTCGTGCTGTTGAAGGGCGGCCAGGTCTTCCACAATGGCGGGCAGGTGGGTCAGAGAGGTGCCTAGTGCCAGCAGGTCTCGTGCATTGCCGGCTCCCTGTGACAGACGGGATACCAGGCGTTCTGTGTCCCTCACCCCCTTGAAGGAATTGCGCAGCTCCGACATGAGGAATGGTTCCTTCAGAAAGCCGGCAATCAGATTCTGGCGGCGCAGCAGTTCCTCCATGCAGCAGGTCGGGTGCAGAATCCAATCCCGCAGCTTGCGGGCTCCCATGGGGGTGCTGGTGGTATCCAGCGTGCCCAGCAGGGTGTTCTTGTACCCGCCCCGGGCCTCGACCAAATCCAGATTCCGCCGGCTGGCGGTATCAATCATCACGGCGTTTTCCGTGGCTCGCAGGGAAAGGGTACGCAGGTGGTCGGTCTGGCGGCGCAGCTGGTGTTTCAGGTAGTGCAGAATAGCCGTGGCTGCTCCCAGGGCGGGCCCCAGGTGCGCACAGCCGAAGCCCTCCAGCGAGTGCACGCGGAAGTGCGATTTCAGGAAGGTGTCTGCCAAGCCGGGCAGGAAGGTGTAGCCATCGTACAGCAGCGTGACCGGGAGTCCGGGGAAATCATCCTGCTGTTCCTGGCTGATGAGCAGCTCTCGCGGCTGGATGCGCGCTATCTCTTCGCAAAGTGCTTCCCGGGTCGGATAATCCACTACGGTGAATTCGCCGGTGGTGTGGTCGGCACAGGCCAGTCCCCAGTTGTTCTTATCGTGGAAACAGGCGGCTATGTAGTTGTGCTCTCCGGCGTCCAGCAATGTCATATCTGCCAGGGTACCGGCGGATATGATACGGGTGATTTCTCGCGGCACCAGCTTGCCGGGTACCGGCGTGGCCATCTGTTCGGCGATGGCTATGCGCTTGCCCATCTTCACCGCCTGGCCTATATAGCCCTCTGCTGCGTGGTAGGGCACACCGCACATGGGGATAGTCTGGCGCTTGGTGAGGGTAAGCCCCAGCGCGGCAGAGCATTCCACCGCATCCTCAAAGAACATCTCGTAAAAATCTCCCAGGCGGAAAAACAACCACACATCTCCCGGCAGTGACTGCTTCATGCGCAGGTACTGATCCATCATGGGGCTGAGTGCGGGCTTTTCTGCCATAACGCTCTGCATTTTATCTCACCTGCTGCCGTATTTCAAGCATTTTGCTTGTCCGTTTTCTGTGCCACACGTGTCCCAAAGATTTGGTAAGCTATAAAAACATCAGCAATATTTTGGAAGAAGCCCCTATCTGCTTGACAAATTGGACTTTGGCGAGCCAACGGCGAGCGGAAACTTGAGCCCGCAAGGGCGACAGAATCATAGCCCAGCGTGGAGCCGCAACGCGGCGGAACGCTGGGTAAAATGAAAAACATATCAGAACCCCGGAGCGTAGCGGAGTGGGTGGCAGAAGCTTCGGCTTAGTGTTTTAGCTGCGCTTCCCTGCCA
>JAZRKW010000007.1:0-4440 GCA_045646505.1 Akkermansia sp.
GTGTCTTTGCATTGACCAAATTTTTGGTCAATGCCTCGCATCAAAATCCGATTTGATAAAAATACAGGTTTTAATGAATTCATAGTTGACTATGGAAAGTGTCGCCCTATCGGGCTCAAAATTCCTCGGGCTTTCAGCCCGCCAAAGTCCAATTTATCGAGCTCCGTACTCAAACTTTGGGACACGTGTGCTCTCAAGTTGATATGTAGATTAACATTCTTGTCTTTTAGCCACATATCTGCTAGAATATGCTCGTGCAAGTTGTTTCTCAAATCATTCCCACACTACTGACCGCTGGAATTCTTCTCAGCGGCACAGGATGCACATGGTGCAAGGAGACAGACTCAAAACAGAACATTTCAGCGACAGATAACGCGAGACCAGAGCCTAAACTCAAGCGGAATTCCTACACTGTAAGAGGCAGACGATATCATCCGATGACCATCGAGGAAGCGCTTCAATACAAAGAGACAGGAGCCGCCTCTGTCTACGAAGGGGGCAACACCCGTGGAGCTCTGGGTGAAAGACTTGCCTACGGCGCCATGTACGCAGCCCACCGCACTCTTCCTCTTCCCTGCACAGTCCGCATCACCAGTGTTGCTACCGGTAAAAGCTGCCTGGTCCGCGTGATTGACCGTGGTCCCTTTCACCGCACCCGCATCATCGATATAAGCCCCGCCGTCGCGCGTGCCATCGGTTGCCGCTGGGGGGTGCACCAGGTCACAATTGAAACCGTTTCCGTAGGTGACGGACCGAACAAACGAGTCAAAGAAGAAGACTGAAACGACTAAAAGATTAAAATATCAGGAGCGGCACCCACTGGGTACCGCTCCTGATATTCTTAAATTCCAGCATCAGCGAAGCGAAAAGAAATCGCGGATACGGGCATTATCGCTGGCAGCAATGACACTGGGAGAGGCATCAATGACCACCTTGCCATCTGCCAGGAACACAATACGGTCTGCAAGTTCCATGGCAAAATCCGTATCGTGAGAAACCACAAGCATGGTCATACCATCCTTGGCAAGCTCGCGCATCAGATTCTCCACCTCGCCCACCATTTCGGGGTCGAGGGCGGATGTCGGCTCGTCGAAAAGCAACACCTCAGGGTTCATCGCAAGGGCGCGCACGATAGCCACGCGCTGCTTCTGACCACCGGAAAGCTGAGAGGGATAGGCCTTGGCCTTATCGTGCAGGCCGATGCGGTGCAGCAGGTGCAGCGCCTGGTTCTCGGCCTCCATGCGGCTCATGAGACCGCACTTCACCGGAGCCAGGGTGATATTGTCCAGAATAGTGAGGTTGGCAAAGAGGTTGAAATGCTGGAACACCATGCCCACCTTGGCGCGGTAGTGGTTCAAGCCATCCTCACTGCGGTCCACCGGCTTGCCGTGGAACAGCACCTCGCCGCCCGTGGGCTTCTCCAGGAAGTTCATGCAGCGCATCACCGTGCTCTTACCGGCACCGGAGGGGCCCAGCAGGAACACCACCTCGCCCTTTTTCACCCCTACGGAAACTTCATCAATCACGCGGTGGTCGCCGAACTCCTTGACCAGGTTGCGTACTTCCAAAATGTTATCAGCGTTCATTCTTCTTCAGACTGTTTTCAAGTTTCTTAAGGAGCTGGCTCAGGCACACCACCACAATCAGGTAGATAAGAGCCACAGCAATCAGCGGCAGGAAGGCATCGTAAGTCTGGCTTCGGATGATATCGCCGCCCTTGGTCAAATCCTGCAGGGCGATGTAACCACACACGGAAGTCTCCTTGAGCAGCACGATGAACTCATTGCCCAGCGCCGGCAGCACATTTTTGAAAGCCTGCGGCAGAATCACCGAACGCATGGTAGTGCCATAGCTCAAGCCCAGGCTGCGGCCGGCCTCCATCTGGCCGCCGTCCACAGCCATGATACCGGAGCGGATAATCTCCGCCACATAGGCACCGGAGTTCACACCGAAAGCCACAATAGCCACCAGCACCTTGCTCACATCCACCGAGCCGAAAATCACGAAATAGATAATGAGCAGCTGCACCACCACCGGGGTGCCGCGCACCACGGTCAGGTAGATATGGCACAGGAAGTTCAGCACCTTGTAGCGGCCGGTCTGGTCGTGAGCGCTGCGAACCACTGCCACCAGGAAACCAATACACAGGCCCATGAGCACAGCGCAGAAGGAAATCTCAATGGTAATCAGAAAACCATTTACCAGATAGCGCCAGCGGCTATCCTTCACAAAATTGGTCTGGAAGGAATCCTGCATGCGCTGCCAGAGGCCCTTTTCTTCGGTCTGCACAGCAGGCACGGCAAGCGGCTTGCCATCCTTGTCCAGATAGCGTGCCCAGATTTCATCCATGGTGCCATCGGCCTTCATTTCAGCCATGGTCTTGTTGAACATGGCGAGCAGTTCCGGGCGGTTCTTGCTGATAGCCATGGCGTATTCCTCCGACACCAGAGCCACGGGCAGAATGCGGATACCCTTGTTGCGAGCCACATGTTCCTCAGAAGGTGCGCTGTCCAGCACCACGGCATCAATCTTGCCCGTCACCAGAGAAGCCACAGCCAGCGCACCATCCTGGAAACGCTCAGGCTCCTGGATATTCTCGGTCAAATACATGTCGCCCGTGGTGCCATGCTGCACACCGATGCGCTTGCCCTTCAGCGATTCCGGGCCGGTGATATCCGAGCCATCGCGCACGATAATCACCTGTTCAGCCTTCACATAGCTGGTCGTGAAATCAATCTGCTTCTTGCGGTCATCCGTCACCGTGATACCCGAGGCAGCCACATCGCCCTTACCCGTCTGCACAGCGGCAATCACGGAATCGAAGGACATGTCCTCAATCACCAGCTCATAATTATTGCGGCGGGCAATCTCGCGCACCATATCGGCATCGATACCCACGATGCGGTCCCCCTGGTAGAATTCATACGGGGGGAAGGTTGCGTTGGTCACCATTATCAGCTTGCTGCGCTCCTCCTGTTTCTCGCCACAGGCCGTCAGAAACAGAGCCGTGAACGCCAGCATCACTGCCAGCACTTTCTTATATAATATACCGTGCATGCGCGTGGAGAATACCACAACACCATGCCATTTGCAAAGTTAAAAACAAAAAATGCTCATTTTAAACATGCGCGGGCATCCTCATTTTCACGTTTCACGCCGGATTGACAGGCCAGGCTCCTCATGCTAGAATCAGCCATGGACGCCTACACCCGGAAAGCCTTGACCATCATCATCGTCATCTGCGGAGTGTTCGCCTTCCTTTTCCACGAGCATGATACCCTGGCCCGCTTTGCCCGAATGAGCGGCTACGTGGGCGGCATTGTAGCATTAACCCTGGCGGTAGAGCTCTACCTGAGCATGAAGGTACGAAAACAGAAGCCGGAAAGGAAGAAAGCTCCCGAGGCGGAAAATCACGTCCAGCGAGTCCTCAACATCATGTATGGGCTTGATGACGGTAGCCGGCACTACCGTGACCTGCCCCCCAAAATCAGGGAAAAGAGCCTCTTCGGCGGTAAAATGCTGAATAAGCGCCAGCCCGACCATGAAGAACAATAAAGCGTTTGAGAACTTCTAAAAACTCACTAAATTGGAAGTTGCAGAGTAGTTTGCGGAGCGTCAGCGTAGCGGAAATTTGAGTCCCGCAGGGACGGTAGAGGTGAGGCAGGGGTGGAGTCGCGAAGCGACGGAACCCCTGCTAACCATAAAATAAATCAGAACCCCGAACGAAGTAAGCGGGTGGCAGAGGCTGCGGTTTTAATGTGTTGCAACGATTTCTGCCGCCCACTCACTTCGTTCGGGGCTCTGATTATTCTTTTAGCTAACCCGGGGTTCCGCGACTACGTCGCTCCACCCCGCGCTACTATCTGTCGCCCTCCGGGCTCAAAAATCCGCTCGCCTGCGGCTCGCCAAATATCAATTTAGTGAGTTTTTAGATGTTCCCGTTTGATACTAATCGAGAGCCCCTCAGCCGTTCATTTTTTTGCAGCTCATTCATTATCAATAGCAATTTGCAAAAGTGGGACGACTTTTTGCATTTTCAACCACATTTCGCGGACGACTTTTTGCGCTTTCGACCACATTTCGCGGACGACTTTTCAAAATTCGGGCACTAAAAAGAGGCCGGAGATATGAATCTCCGGCCTCTGAAAGGAATATCTGGCGAGCTTTAGCGGAACTTGAGCTCCTTCACCTTGGCAGCGAGGGCATCGAGCACCGTCTTGTGGGCGGCGTCCACCTCGGCGGCGGTGAGGGTCTTCTTCGCGTCGCGGTACAGGAAGGTGTAGGTCATGGCCTTGCGGTCGGCGGCGAGCTTCTCGCCGGTCGGGTCGCAGAACACATCCTTGAGCGCGCAGGAAACCAGCAGCTTCTGCTTGGCGCCTTCCACCACCTTCATGATATCGGCATGGCGGGTGGCGGCGGGCACATCGAGGGAGGCATCGC
>JAZRKW010000008.1:0-16533 GCA_045646505.1 Akkermansia sp.
AAGGGCATGATTCCCCACACCCGCCAGGGCCGCGCCCAGGGTGGCCGTCTCAAGGTTTATGTCGGCGCTGAGCACCCCCACACCGCTCAGACTCCGGAAGCTGTAACCATCGCCTAATTTTATTCTGACTATGTCTACTACTCCCTACAACGCCACTGGCCGTCGCAAGGAAGCCATCGCTCACGCCTGGCTTACCCCCGCTGAGGAAGGCAAGTCCGGCAAGATCACCATCAACCGCCGCTCCTTTGAGGAATACCTGCCCACAGACGCCCTCCAGAACGCTGTGCTGCAGCCCTTCTATGCAACCAACACCATGAAGAAGTTCGACGTTCGCGTCGTTTGCCGTGGTGGTGGTGTGCACGGCCAGACTGGTGCTATCTCCCTGGCTATCGCCCGTTCTCTTGTCATGATCGACGAGGAGTACCGCTCCGCTCTCCGCGAGCAGGGTCTGCTTACCCGCGACTCCCGCATGAAGGAACGCAAGAAGGCTGGTCGCCCCGGCGCCCGCAAGCGCTTCCAGTTCTCCAAGCGCTAAAGCAACTTACCAGGTTTTGGTTTTCAAAAGCACCTTTCCTGTATGGGAAAGGTGCTTTTTTAATTGGTTAACTAATGGCGGTTTGATAATGCAAGTAACGTATGAAAAATCGCAATTTCGCAAACGCAGAATTAGAAATAATAAGTTCGCATCTGTTTATGTCTTGAATGTAGCGATGCGTAGGCACACATTGCTTTTATCTGGCGTAGTTCCAACTGTATACACTATTTACACTTGCATCAGCATACTGAATCCTGTACTCTGACATGCACCTATGGAAAATTGTGATAGCAGCAGAACAGGGATGTATAAGGCGTATTATGATATTATTCGTCTGGTAGCTATTTTTTTAGTTGTATTCACCCACACGCCTGCATTCCATTTCCCTTTTCATTCGACCGGGGAAAGTCCACTGGTGCTGGCCATGATGTTTATTTCTGCATTTGATAAGGTAGCTGTGCCTTTATTCTTTATGATAACAGGCGCGTTATTGTTACCGCGGCAGGAGAGTATTTCTATTTTATTGAGAAAACGTGCGTTGCGTGTGCTGCTTGTTATTCTGCTTTTCCATGTTATCCAATCCGCCTGGTATTTATATGATGGAGGAGTTAATGGAATTGGCATCCGTAGTTTTCTGGGAGACTGGTACTGGGGAAGTTGTAATCATGGATATGTCCTAGGTTCAGTCGAAGCTTGGGCCGTCTGGTTTTTGTACGCCTATCTGGGGTTGATTCTGATGCTTCCTTTCTTAAGAAGCATGGTGGCAGGAATGACGCCAGTGCATTTCTGGTATCTGTTCGGATTACAGATTGTCTGCGGTGTCATGGTGCCAATTCTGTTTTCCATGGCGACAGGATTTTCAACAGCTGATTCCGGAATATTACGCTATATGCCAATGTGCGGCAATGTACTGGTTTTTGTGCTGGCCGGATACTATGTGTAAGAAAGGGTGGATGTAAACAAGCTGAGCCGGAAACAAATAGGTATCCTTGTATTGGCATCTGCCGTTTTTGTTGCAATGGCTGCCATTATGCCGGAAGTGATTCGGCAACGCATGCATGCCCCTCTCCTTAGCCAGCAGATACCCGGAATAACGGCGTTTCTGCTGATTCCCTGCATGACTATTGTCATCATCATGAAAAAGTTGTGCAGGTATCAACTTTCTCGCAGAGCTGCAACCATTTTACGCGCGCTGGGTGGAGCTGTTTTTACAGTGATGCTTGTGGAGAATATACTCAGAGCCGTGATAAGCCGCTACTTCATCGAATATGACAGCTCATACCTTCCCTCCATCTGGGTTGCCGGGCTGGTATGCCTTATCGGCCTCGCTATCGGACTGGTGCTCAAACGAGTGCCCATATTGAAGAAGCTGCTCTGATATCGCTGCTCTTCTTAGCGAGTCAACAACTCGCGCTGCCAGTTCATCAAAGCGCCAAGGCCCTTATCTTCATTGCTGGCGATAGCTTCAATCTGATTGCGCGTTGCGATGAGCGAGGGTTCCAGCGCAAGCTCCTCCGCAATCAGATTACGGCGGGCAGCCCATTTTTCCACGCGGGAATCAAAGTGGGCATCAGTCTCATGATGAGTGCGCTTAAGCAGGTGCGGATATTCCTCTTCATCCAGCAGCTGAAACTTCTCCACTGCCTTGCGGAAACGAGCCGCGCGGTGCGTGTGCATGTTATGGTGCGGGAAAACAGAGCGGAACTCCTGCAACGCAGTGCTCCAGCGAATCAACTCATCATTCCCGCAAATCATGAAAGCAGGCCGGTCGACGGCAGCCGCCTCATTATCACGCCAGAGCCACAGGGCGCGCAACGCTGCCAGGCCTCGCCGGGTAAGCTTGCCGCTACCCTTGATACGCCAGGGTTCCTGCCCGCTGCATGCGAAACGCTCACGTCCATGCTCCAGATTACAGGCACAACTCTCAAGGAACCACTCATAGCGCCCCAGCTGCTTCAACTCAGCCACAAGCTTATCTGCCATCTCGAGCATGTATTTCACATCACCCTGGGCATACTCTTTCATATCATCCGGCATGGGACGCAGCCCCCAGTTTGCCCGTTGATTCTTCTTGCTGAGCACCACGCCATAGTAATGCTCCACCAGGGCAGCCAGGCCAAACTGCTGGAACCCCAGCAGACGCGCAGCTATCTGAGTATCCAGAATCATGTGTGGCAACACACCGAATGCATTCTGCAGCAAGCTCATATCATAATCAGCTCCGTGCATCCATACATCGGTTTCCTGCAGCCAGAGGGTAAAAAGCTTCATATCTTCGATAGCCAGGGGGTCAATAATGACCACGCCTTCCGCATCGGCATACTGAATCAGACAAAGCTTTTCACGGTGGCGGTGCAGGCTATCGGCCTCCAGGTCAAGCACTGTTCGCCCCTGCGGCTGAGCTACAGCGCGGAGTTTCCACTGGAACAGTGCTTCGGAGTCAGTTATCATGAACGCGCGCCATGCTATCACATAGAATAACTGATTGCAAGCCGATAATGTCTTGCAAGCGCTTACCTTTACCATCAGAGAACACGCCAAACCCGCACCGTGACTCGATTTCGGCGTGATACACAATCACAATATTTTTCGGCTTCATGACAAATTGCTCCGCGCTCCAGCATGATTGAGCTTGCCGAAACAAGAGAGAGTGAGTATAATTCCGCCCGTTATGAAACAGTACGCCTCACAGCTTCTGCGTTATCCCGATATGGGAATTTCCCTGGATCTTTCCAAACTTCCTCTCACACCGGAATTTCTGGGAGAGATGAAACCGCTCATTGACCGCGCCTACACCGATATCGCTGCTCTGGAGAGCGGCGTGATTGCCAACCCGGATGAAAACCGTATGGTTGGCCACTACTGGCTGCGCAACAGCGCCATTGCCCCCACTGAAGAACTGCGCGCCAAGATTGACGGTCCGCTGGCAGATTTGAAGGCATTCGCTGCTGATGTGCTGGAAGGCCGTATCCTTGCCCCGAACGGCAAGAAGTACACCACTTGCCTTGTCATCGGCATCGGTGGTTCCGCCCTGGGCCCGGAGCTGGTGGCAGATGCCCTGCCCGCGAACGGACTGAACATGGCTTTCCTTGATAACACTGACCCCGATGGCATGTACAAGGTGCTCGACACCCTGCCCCTTACCGAGACCCTGGCAGTTGTTATCTCCAAGAGCGGCGGCACGCCCGAAACCCGTAACGGCATGGTCTGCGCTCAGCAGTATTTTGCCGGCAAGGGACTTTGCTTCGCCAAACAAGCTGTAGCCGTAACCGGCGTGGACTCCACCCTGGACAAGGTTGCCGTAGGCGAAGGCTGGGTCAAGCGCTTCCCCATGGAAGACTGGGTAGGTGGCCGCACCTCCGAAACCTCCGTTGTAGGTCTGGTTCCCGCTGCGCTGCAGGGCGTGGATATCGACAGTCTGCTGGCAGGTGCCGCAGCCATGGATGCCAGAACCCGCGTGGCCGACACTGCCACCAACATGGCCATGAAACTTGCTCTGGCCTGGTACGAAGCCGGTGAGGGCAAAGGCAAAAAGGATATGGTAGTGCTGCCTTACAAAGACAGTCTCGTACTCTTCTCCAAATACCTGCAACAGCTCATCATGGAATCCCTGGGCAAGGAGCTTGACCTGGATGGCAACACCGTAAACCAGGGTATCTCTGTATACGGCAACAAGGGCTCCACCGACCAGCACGCCTATGTACAGCAGCTGCGCGATGGTATCAACAACTTCTTCGTGACCTTCATCGAAGTCCGCCAGGCCCCCACTGACACCGTAAAAGTGGAGGATAACTTCACCGCCGGTGACTACCTGCAGGGCTTCCTGCGCGGCACCCGCAAGGCCCTCTCTGAAAGCGGCCGCAAGAATATCACCATCTCCATCCCCACCGTGAACGCTTACACACTGGGCATGCTGATTGCGCTCTTCGAACGCACCGTGAGTTTCTACGCCAGTCTCATTCACATCAATGCCTACCACCAGCCCGGCGTACAGGCTGGCAAGCTGGCAGCCAATGTGTTCCTGAAACTTCTGGCTGCTGCCGAAGGCGCCCTGACCGCCACCCCTGCCACAGCCGGCGAAATCGCCACCAGCCTGGGGACGGATGCTGAAGACACCTACCATGCGCTGGTACACATCGCAGAATCCGGCAAAGCCAAATGGACTCTTGCCGAATGCCCCTGCAACGATACCTTTGCCCTGTAAGGCGTAAAAGGATACCAAACATATCAAAAGGCCTGAGCACCCCGGCTCAGGCCTTTTTGCATATACAATCCAAGTAGAGCACATGTCCTGTTTGCATTTTGAAAGGCTGTATGATATCATGCGCGCGGCAACATGAATTATCTGGAAATCACACTCATCGCGCTCGCACTGGCGGTAGATGCCGCTGTATACGCATTTTCATACGGTCTGGTTCTGCGCCAGAACCGCACCAGAGCGGCTCTGTGGCTTGCCCTTTCTGTAGGTGCCTTCCAGGCCGGTATGCCGCTGCTGGGCTACTGGGGCGGCGAAGAGCTCCGTGGTGTAATAAGCATCTGGGCGCCATGGGTCGTGCTGCTCGTCTTCACCCTGCTGGGTGGCAACATCATACGCAACGCCTGGAAAAACGAAGACGAGGAAACCATTTCTCCCATTGAGCTCAGTTTCAGCGGGCTCATTCTGGTCGGCATTGCCACCAGTATCGATGCACTGGCCGTAGGCGCATGCATGGCGCTGGGCACCCTCTGCGGCCCGGAACTACAGCCCGCCACCGCCGCCGGCATCATCGGCAGCATCACTTTCTGCTGCGCCCTGCTTTCCTTTCATAGTGCCAGGCTGCTGCACCACCTGCCCACACGCTGGCTCGAAACCGCCGCAGGTCTGCTCCTGCTCGGGCTGGGCATCCAGCAGTTTCTTTAAAGCCCTGCTTGTGCCAGAATTGTCTGAATCTGCTCTTTCGGGCGAGCCGGCCAGTATTTATTGGAAGCCGGGCTGGCCGGGCTCGGGTGCAGCATGGTCCCCAGAGTAAAACTCATCTCCGGTAAAGCTGCGGCTGCCAGTTCCAGCTGCTTCAGGGCATAACCACCTACTCCGATCAGAACTTTCGGCTGCAGAATCTCAATAAGACGCACCAGATGTCGCTGGCAGGCTGCATCGAGCTCTGCCACCTGCGCCTTGGGCAACTGGGTGGGGGTGATATTCGAACCACTTTCGCTCATCCAGATAAGCGGGCAATAGTTAGCCACATAGGCATGCTTGAAAAATTCCTCAGCCGTGCCGTACATATCCTCGAACAATCCCCAGAGACGGCGACCGCTCACCTCCGAGCGCGGACACGAAAAGCCCTGAACCGGGCGCTTCGGATGCGTCTGTGCCGGGCTCCCCACCGAGGCGGTGATGCCCATCCACAGAGTCACCGCCGCTATCTCCCCAAAGGGAACTCCCGTCTGCGCCATACCGAAAGGTCCGGGATTCATTCCCAGATACAGCACATCTTTCTGCCCTGCCCCGAACTTGCGGATATAAGCCTCATGCCCATCCCAGGCGTAATCAAGCGGGTTATAGGTATAAGCCACAGGAGCGGCAAACTCCAGGGCTCCCACCTCACGGCTCAATTCCTTTGCTGCGGCAATAAGCTGTTCTCTCTGCATGCACCCACCATATCATACCCCCGGTGAAATGTCAAAACGCAGTTTATCACCTTTGATTCCAACCGCCTTTTCCCAGAACAACAGAAGAGCCTGAGAATAACTCTCAGACCCTTCCGGCTTGTTCTCTTCTCTGATTATTTATTTGGAAAAATAGCGCTTCAGAAGGCCATCGAAGCCCTTGCCATGGCGAGCCTCGTCCTTGCACATCTCATGCACCGTATCGTGAATGGCATCATAGCCCAGTTCCTTGGCGCGCTTGGCAATGGCCAGCTTGCTGTTGCAGGCACCGAACTCGGCATCGGCACGCATGGATACGTTCTTCTCCGTGCTGTCGGTCAGCACCTCACCCAGCAGTTCGGCAAACTTGGCGGCGTGCTCGGCTTCCTCAAACGCATAGCGGCGGAAGGCTTCGGCCACCTCGGGATAGCCCTCGCGCTCAGCCTGACGGCTCATGGCAAGGTACATGCCCACCTCGCAGCATTCACCGGTAAAATGGTCGCGCAACCCCTGCACCACTACTTCGTCCAGTCCCTTGGCCACACCGACGCGGTGTTCATCGGCATATACTTTCTCAGCTGTTTCATCCAGCTCGATGAAGGTATCCACCCCGCATACGGGGCATACTTCCGGCATGGTCTCGCTCTCGATTACTTCGCCACAGATAGTGCACTGGTACTTCTTCATTGTCGTGTGTCTTTCGTGTTGTATTGTTGTGTCGTGTATTGGTTACCCGTTAACCCGGGCACGGGCTCACTATATCACTACCATTTTAGTATGTCAATATATTTTTTTAGAACTTTTCTAATTTTTCTTCATTTTCCTGACACCACGGACAAATGCTACGGAAAAGCGAAGAATTCGGCTGCGTTCTAAAACCTTGATATTCCATATATGGCACCATTTCCCGCTTGACGGTACAAGAAATTGTGATAATGTAGGGGGCATGCGATGCATACAGTGCGGATATATGGATGATAAGGTAATCGACTCGCGCATGTCGAAAGACGGCACGTGCATACGCCGGCGGCGCGAATGTCTGCGCTGCGGTTACCGCTACACCACCTACGAGCAGATTGAGCGCACAGAACTGCGTGTGGTGAAGCGGGACAATCTGCACGAAGCCTTGAATCGAGAAAAAATTCTGCGCGGCATGGTGAAAGCCTGCGAGAAGCGCCCCGTGGGCATGGACCAGCTGGATATTGCAGTTGATGAGATAGTGGCAGACCTGCACCGCGACCACCAGCGCGAGGTACCGTCCTCCGTCATCGGCATGAAGGTGATTGAGAAACTGCAGACCATCGATCCGGTGGCCTATATCCGCTACGTATCCGTGTATCGCCAGTTCCGGACAGTGGATGAATTCATCGAACTGGTGCGCCGCATGGAAATCAAGACCGTGCAGGACCCGTTGCAACGCAAACTCGACCTCGAATAATGATAGCCTTCAAGAACAAGCGTCCGCTGCTGCAGACGGGGCATTGCGTCATTTCCGACTACGACCGGGACTGGCTGGAAGACGTGTTGCAACAAGCGGCAGATTCCGCCGGGGTGCGGCTGCCCTTCCGGGAGGAAATCGCCAAAGCCATCCTGTTGTATCTGGAGGAAAAATGCCCGCTGCATGCCGTACCGCTCGAATACCTCTTCCAGCGTATTAAGAACATGCTCTGCCAGGCCGGGCTGCCGCGCATTGCCGAACACCTGCGCCCACAGACCCCGCCTGTTATCATCGACCTGCACGAAATGGCAGAGAAAAGCCCCCTGCCCCTCTTCTTCTTCAATGAACTGGAACAGCACCTAGAGCAACTGCGCCGCCTGGGGCTCACCTCCTACGAATTTGCCGGAGTGGAAACCTGCAGCAAACTCCTGGGCGACCGCCAGCGCATCTGCCCCACCCAGCAGCGCATGCTTGATGAGCTCAACGCTTTCCTCCGCACCCACCAGCAGCTTGCTGGTTAGCACATTGTATAGTTTTGTGTAAAATTAAGGATTGAATCCCGAATTTTACACAAATATTCACATCTCGTTTATTCTACATTCATTATAGCTGAAACATCAGCAAAGGAATGAATAGCTATCTCATGATACGCGTCCTGCGAATTGCCGCCATAAATAAGCGCAGGCACCAGAGAATCCCGTACCATCCTGGAGAATTGAGATAAGTTCCGCACCATAGCAGGCGTAAACGTCATGCCGGATTTTATTTCAACAGGACGCGGGCGGCGTTGCTCATCAAGGATGAGGTCAATCTCAAACCCTCGAGTATCGCGGAAGAAGTATAGATTGGAGCGTTTACCGGCATTGAAACGGGACTTGAGCGCTTCCACCACCACCATATTCTCAAAAATGTGTCCCAACAAGGGGTCGCGTCCCAGCTGAGCCGGAGTCTCTATATCCAACAGACAAGGAATCACCCCAGGCTCGGTGAAATATATCTTAGGCGATTTGGTCAGGCGCTTTCCGTAATTTTGATAGTAGGGGTATACGGTGAAGACAACATAAGAGGCTTCCAACAAGGAAATCCATTCACCGATAGTACTGGCGGACACCCCGACATCATTTGCGAGCGATGAGCAGTTGATTACCTGCCCTACCCGGGAGGCCAGCAGCTTGAGAAACAACTCAAAATATTTCAGTTTGCGCACATTCACAATCTGCCTTACATCGCGCTCAATGTAGGTACGCCAGTAGTCTGCATATACCTGCTGCGGCTCCAACCCCTGGTCATAAACCCGCGGCAGACACCCCGAAAAAAGCATCTCATCGCGCTCCATCTCAACGCCCGCCGACTTAAGCTCCTGCAAAGAAAGAGGCAGCAGGTCAATCACCCCGGTACGTCCGGCAAGTGACTGCGTAATCGTTTGCTGCAGTTCCATCTGCCGGCTTCCTGTCAGAATATACATTCCGGGTCGATTCTCTTCATCAACAATTCCTTGCAGATAACTCAGCAACTCCGGTGTGTTCTGCACCTCATCAAAAATACAGGGAGCATGGTGCTGCTGTAGGAAATGCGTGGGATCTTCGTAGAAATACTGGCGATTCCGCAAGTCTTCCATGCTAACATAATCATACTCCGGATACAAATGCCGGGCAAGTGTCGTCTTACCCGACTGCCGGGGGCCGGCAATCGTTACGACTGGATACATTCCCACCAGCTTTTGCAAATGGGAACTAATTGCTCTCGGAATATATCCTAGCTTCTTCATAAGCAGCATTATACAAGAAGGCGTGTAAAATTCAAGATTGAATCGTTAATTTTACACAAATAGCCCTGATTATTTCTTATTCTTACCTTAACGCTTACACACTGCATACAATTTTTTCAAGAAACATCAGCATATCCTTATTGGACATGCTGTTTCCAATAGCAAAACACCATGCCCCGGCATAAAATCCAATTGATATTTATTGGAGGGGCATCGTGGTGACATCCACAATTCAACTTTTTCCCCACCTATTCAATCGCGAGGGTGGCAGGAGGAGCACGCTCAGCGTCTTCCTCCGCACCCACCAGCAGCTTGCCAGCTGATCGGTTATTGCTCCGGGAATTGATTACCAAGAAGTATAAGAGCCGGGAGCGAACTGGGAAGGCATGCCATACACTCCGGTATCTCACCGTATGTTTTCAAGGAGATGCTGACCGCCCCGCCGGAATGGTGCTCGATGGCAGTCAATTCACGGGAAAGAGTACTCACCTTCTTTGGTCTGATGTAACAAACACGCTTGTTGGTAATGGCGTAGGCTGAGCGTTCGTATCCAAAAAGCAGCAGCAGGAAACAGGCGGCAATCACCAAATACAGGAACCCCGGAACCAGTATCCCCAGTTGTTCCCCGGCGGAAATAACAGCACAGGCAACGCCGAGAAGATTGATCAGCGCCCAGGCTCCATACCGGCGGCGCGTCCGCACCGACACCATCTGCGCCGACGCCTGGCTGCATCCTACCCATTGCACCACCTCTCCAGGCTCCAGCGATTCCTGCAAGCGGCTGAGGCAGGCAGGCTTCAGCGCCCCAAAATCCGGATCTGGGCATTTCATTTCCGGCATAGGCGGCACCTAGGCAGCCTGCTCGTTAATAAGAGCTTCCACGCGGCGCATCTCCGGCACAAAAGCGAAACAACCGGAGTCCAGCGATTCCTCCTCCGCAGCCTCCTGCTTCTCTCCCGTTTCGAAATACAAGGTTCCCGAGCCATCCGCACGCGCCTTCACCTGCCTGATGATTCCCTTCCGCAACGGATAGGAAAGCAGCATGTCCCGCGGACGCAGAATCATTACACGCCGATTGGTCACCAGATACAGCGAACGCCTCAGATGCCGGGCATCACCCATTGCAAAATTCATGATCATATGCCCGGCCTGAAAGAAAATCAATACCCCGGCATAAACAGATACCAGCGTTGCTGCTTTCTCCTCGCCCCACAGAACCGACCACACCACGAGGCCGACTACCGTCAGCATAATGGAGTTCCATACAATGGCAAATGCCAGAAGCGCCCACGCACCCCCCGTCATCATGGTCCCTGAACGGGGACGGGTCACATAGCGCACCTCCTCGCCGGGCAGCAGAGCATTTTCCACTTCCTGCCGCACATGAACGGGTAACTCTTCAAAACGCATCATATCATCAGAGGCAGTTGAGTTTCTTCTCCGCCTCATCAATCAGCCGGGCCACGCGCAGGGCATCGGGCACGTTGATAAAACCTTTATCGGGAGACACGCGGTGGCCATAGGTGTATTCCATGACCAGGTCCCCCCTGCCCCCGGGGCGCTGCACCCGGGCGGTGATGATGCCGGGCTCGAGCGGCCAGGCATGCCGCTGCACGCCGCGCCACCAGTTGGCGCGGTACACCAGCAGGCGGCGGTCAGTCACCACATACAGCGTGCGGCGAAGCTGCCGCTGCTGCATAAGCGGAATCAACAGAAGCAGCGGACACAACACAGCCAGCAGGAAAAGCGGCAGCGTGGCACTGTTCACCACCGGCAGCTGCGGTCGACCATGCCACAGCAGTGTTTCTCCGGGCAGCAGCTCTGCCTGCAGCCGGGTCTGTTCATCGGGAGTCATCATCATTTTTACAAAGTTCCTGAATCAACGTGGCAACATGCTCCACCTCCGGTACAGACTGCAGCCCGAAAGGCACAGTACGGCCGGTGTGGCGAGTACTTCCCACCTGCATATTGTAGCCGAAAATCAAATCACCACTGCCGTCCTCCTGCACCGTATAGCGCTGCAGCAGACCGGGGCGCAGCTTCCAGCCATCCATCTTCACGTGACCAGTCCAGCCGGGATAAAGCAGCATCACCCGCTCAGTTGTGACCAGCAGCAGAGTACGGCGCAGCCTGCGCCTGTGCCGCCAGGGGGCCGACAACAACAGACACGTGCCCCACCAGGCGGGCAGCGAACACAACCCGAAGCCCCAACCGACCTCCCGCGCCAGCCATACCCAGCCTGCACAAATGGCCAGAGCCAGCACACCACCCAGCATCGACATGACCGTGTCCACGGTGAACAACTCCGGCGCAGGGCGACCCCGCCAGCGTATTTCCTCGCTGCTGCGGAGCTTCTGCTGCAGATATTGCTGTTCCGGCAGAGTCATCATGAGTTTTCTCTTTCAGCTATGGCCTTTTCCAGAATTTCCTCCACCAGCCGCACATCGCGGATATCCATAAAACCGACACTTTCATTCTCCCTCAGGCCAAAGACCAGGTTTCCGCAGCCGTCCCTTGCCTGGTCATTGCTTAATACCATATCCGGCTCCAGCGGCCAGGATTTCACCTCCCAGCCGCATACAATTGCCCGACGATTAGTAATCACATAGACCGTACTCCGAAGTCTGGAGGCATGCAACCGCGGAGCGATGATACACGCTATGATGGGCACCATGAAAAACACAATTGCAATCAACCAGCTGAAGACCTCGCCCATCATTGAGTCCGTATGCACTCTATCCTGCCAGAGGAAATACAGCATCACTGCGCCGAAAAGTCCGAAAAGCGAGAAAAAAAGCACCCCCACCACGCGGTTTACCCTGTCGGTCTCAAAATGCCTGATAACAGGCTGCCCCGCCCAGCGCACCTGTTCGCCAGGCTGCAGGGCTTTCTGCACTTTGTCACACAGCCTGGGGCTCAGCCCGAAATCTCTGAGGTCGGGGAATTTCATGCTTTCATCCTTTCTGCGATGGCCTTTTCCAGGATTTCCTCTACCAGCCGCACATCGCGCACATTCATGAAGCCCACCTCATCAAAGAGGTATTTGCAGTCAGGATCAGTGCTGGGACGCAGGGCAATGACCAGATTCCCGATGCCCTTTTCATTCTGGAGATTACTGATCACCATATCAGAAGCAAGCGGCCATGATTCATCCGTCTTAGCGCAGACCAGCACACGCCGGTTGGTGATAGCATACACCGTGCGGCGAGCTTCGCGCCGGATAACATATGGCAGCACCATCAGCCCCACCCCCAACATCGCAGGAAATGAGGCCAGGATAAACAGCCCCGGCGACTCCTCCAGGCTGGCTCTCCAGCACACAAAGGCAGCCAGCCCCATGCAGAAGCATACACACCAGTACAAAAGAGGGAGGCTAACCCCGAGATATGCCGGAGCCCCCGCCCAGTACAAGCGCTCGCCGGATTGCAGGCATTTCTGCAACCTGACACACTGAAAGCGGTTCAATCCGAAATCTCTGGGATCAGGAGACTTCATACCTTTTTACGTTCCGCAATGGCTTTTTCCAGAATTTCCTCTACCAAGCGCACATCGCGAAGATTCATGAAACCGTACTCAACAGTGCGCCCCATTCCCTTGGGGCCATCCTCCCAACGTGTGGCAAAAACGAGATTTCCGCTGCCATCCTTCCGCTGAAAATTACTGGCCACCATCCTGCGGCTCAGAGGCCACGAATCTGCCCCGGAGCCGACAATCAGGGCACGGCAATTCGTAATAACATAGAAGGTATTATACAAGAGCCACAAGCGCACAAACGGAGTCTGCACGGCTGCCACGGAAAGCAACACGAAGATGAGGGATAAACCATAGGCAAACAGAAGCACAAAGCCCCCGGTCTCCGGTTCACCGGTCACCAGATGATAAAAAACGAATCCGCCGAGACCTCCTAATACACCCATAAAAAGCCACGCGCCGATACAATTTCCCCAGTCGATGCTCCGGAAAGCCATGGGCTGCCCCACCCAGCGAACCTGCTCGCCGGGGCGCAGATTAGCCTGCACCATGGCGCAATGCCTGGCGGACAGTCCGAAATCTCTGGGGTCGGGGGATTTCATACACTCATCCTTTCTGCAATAGCCTTCTCCAGAATTTCCTCTACCAGGCGCACATCGCGGATATCCAGGAATCCCTCCTCTATCCACTCCCGTTGATCTTCGACATCCCGATACGGATTGGGGCGCAGGGAAAACACCAGATTCCCGCAGCCATCTGCAGCCGAACGATTACTGACAACCATATCCGTCACCAGAGGCCATGATTTATCCTCTCCTCCACAGATAAATGCCCGGCGATTAGAAATAACATACACACGCTTTTCTGAGAAAAGACGCGAAATCAGCAGCATTAACAGAACCGCCAGCAGCAGAGCAACAGCCAGCCCAGCCACACAGACTGAAAGGCTCGCTACATCTGTGAAATAAAACAAAGCTGCAAACGCAGGCAATGACACCACCACTTGCAGAAAACCCGCCCGAGTGACCACAGAACGCCTCACCGGAAGCCCCGCCCATAGCACATGTTCACCCGCTTGCAGAGATACCTGCACAAGCAGTTCCTGCTGCGGAGTCAGCCCAAAGGTTTGAAGCGCGCCCTTCGTGTTTTCTTTCGGCTCATTGTGATTTTTTCCAATATTTTTCTCAGCCTTGCGTTCATCCCGAATGCGCATGAAACCATATTCCAGAAAGCGCCAGCTCTCCTCGTCCTGGCAAACAACAACACCGCGGTTTCCGCCAGCATCCCTGCGCTGGTAATTACTCGCCACCATACCGCGCTTCAACGGCCAGGAATCCGCATCAAAACCAACAACAAAAGTACGAAGGTTCGTGATGACATAGACGGTATTCCGCAACTTCCATAAGCGGTAGAAAGGCGACACCAGCGTCAGCACAAAAAACAGCAGAAAGATGAAGGACATGACGATGGCAAAAAAGAAGCCGAAACCGCTGGCTACGCACTTGTCCGTGAGTGCCAGATACAGGAACAGCCCACCCCCGCAGCCGAACGGGCAGCAGAAAAGCCACAGTCCTATATAGTTTCTCCAGTCAATTCTCTGGTGCAGACGCGGCTTCCCCACCCAGCTCAATTGCTCGCCAGGGCGCAGGACATCCTGCACCAGGGCGCTGAGTCTGGGGGTCAGCCCGAAATCTCTGAGGTCTGCCGACATTATTGCTCCTCGGTCAGCTCATAAAGGAACTGCTCCAGGCGGCGCACTTCGGGCACATTCATGAATCCCTGTGCCTCGGTGTGCGTGCCGTTCTTGCCGTGTCTGGTCTCATACCCCAGAATCAGGTCACCGCTGCCATCCTTACGCACGGTGCAGGATTTCACCATGCCGGCATCCAGCGGCCATACATGAGATTTCATAGCACCAAAGATACCAGGATACAGCTCCATCGCCCGGCGATTCGTGATGACAAGCACCGTGCGTTTCTGCCGGCGCAGCCCCCACCAGGGAGAAGAGAACAAGCCTATGCCGATACACCAGAACGGAATGGAAAAGGCCGCAAATACCAGGCTGCTCTGTGCCGCCATAAAGGTCCAGAACGAAATAAAGGCCAGCCAGGGCAGCGAAAAAATAAACGAGCCCAGCGAGCCTGCGCTGAACAGTCGGGGGATGGGCTTGCCCACCCAGAGCACTTCTTCATTCTGCATCAGGTTGACTTCCACCATCTGGCGGTCGGCGAAGGACAAATCGGTATCGGAGAGTTTCATGGCGTTTATCTGGTTTGAGATTCTTCAAGCTGCATAATAAGAGGTTCCACCACGGCGGCATCCTCTGCGGAGATGTTGAGGAAGCCCTCGGGGTCCGGCACACCGTTGGTGCGCACCATCGTACTCTTGCCCAGCACCAGGCTCACCAGACCCTTGCCGGAAACCTTGCGCTCAAGCAGCATCACCTTAGTCACCGGGAATGCCATCTGGTAGCTCTTCCAGAACAGGCAGCGGAACACCAGAGCACGGCGGTTCGTGAGGGCATACATATGGCGCTTCTGCCAGCCCAGCCCAATCCAGGGCGAGGCTATCAGCAAGGAACCTACCACGATGAAGGGAATCGCAAAAAGCAACATCTCGATATCAGCGCCCATCACGAAGAAGAAAATCGTGCAGTCAAAGCTCAGGAAGACGATACCCGTCAGCATCATGATGATGCTCGTGGGGGTCCACAGGCGCGGTACAGGCTTGCCTGTCCACAATAATTCCTCGCCGCGCAGAAGCGAGTTCTCTATCATCTGGCGTTCATCTACAGTCGGTTCAACAGATTGGGTATTCATAACGGTTATGGGGTTTGGGAAGATTCAAGTTGGCGAATAAGGGGGAGCACCTGCTCGGCATCAGCCGCCGTAATTCGCAGAAAGCCCTCGGGGGCGGAGCCTCCTCCTTTGTAATGAGTATAAGGACAATTGCCCATCACCAGATTCACCAGTCCACCGGGAAGCTCCTGGCGGAGTTTCACCATTCCCGGTTTTAACTCATAAATCAGCGAAACATGCCCCATGGCGCCATAGCGCAGCACCCGGGCACCCCTGCTGGTGATGGCATACACCGCCTGCTTCTGCATCCATCTGGAAATCAAGGGCGCGCACATCAGAACAGCAAGGGGAAGCAACAGAACCAGAAAGGCAGGACTGACACCACAGCACACCTCAACCAGCACACCCACACCCCACACCGAGCCGAACAGGCAGAAGAAACCGGCGGGCGACGCCCAGGGATTCGGCACAGGTTGCCCTACCCAGAGCAGTCTTTCATCATCGAACAGCCTATCCCGCAATCGATGCTGACAGGCGAGGGAAAGATTGGTATCGCAAAGGTCCATAGGGGGTGGGAGGGGTAGTATAAAAGGAGCGCCACCCCCGCAGGGGAAATCCACGGGGGTGGCGCCGGTTGAAAAGCGATTAGTGAATGCGCTTCAGAAGCCAGGGCAGCAGCTCGCTGATAGCAACGCGCTCCTGCTCCATGGAATCGCGGTGGCGGATGGTCACCGTGTCCTTGAGGGCGGGGTCACCTTCCTCGCCCAGGGTCTCGAAGTCGACCGTGATGCAGAAGGGAGTACCCACTTCGTCCTGGCGGCGGTAGCGGCGGCCCACAGCACCGGCCTCATCGTAGAACACGTTCATGAAGGGACGCAGCTCGGCCTCAATCTCG
>JAZRKW010000009.1:0-29432 GCA_045646505.1 Akkermansia sp.
GCGGGTGGCGGGGGCCAGTTCCTCTGCTTCGCCGGGGGGCAGCTGGCCTGCCTGCAGGGCGGCGGTGTAGGCGGCGGTGTCGCCGGCGTTGGCGTAGCGCACGCCGCCCATGGTGCCGACGGCGCCGGGGCCGAGCCCGCAGTAATCCTCGCCATGCCAGCAGGCAAGGTTGTGGTGCGATTCGCAGCCGGGGCGGGCGTAGTTGGAGATTTCGTAGTGGCGGTATCCGGCGGCGGTGAGGAGTTCATCTGCCATGGTGAACATGGCGATGTCGGTTTCTTCGTTGCCAGCGCCGGCTCCGTATTGCTGGAAGAAGGCGGTGTCTTCCTCGTAGCTGAGGTTGTAGGTGGAGATGTGGTCGGGGTGCAGGTTGATGGCGGCACGCAGGGTGTGTTCCCATTGCTCCAGGCTCTGGCCGGGCAGGGAGAACATGAGGTCGAGGTTAATCTGGGGTATTCCAGCTTCGCGTAGCATCTGCACGCTTTCGGCTACGTTTTCCGGGCTGTGTTCGCGCCCCAGCAGGCGCAGGAGTTGTGCGTTGAGGCTCTGCGCGCCCAGGGAGACGCGGTTGATGCCCAGCTGCCGCCATTGCTGTACTTTGGCGGAGGTGAAGGTGGCGGGGTTGCTTTCAAAGCTCCATTCCTGCACTTCTGTGAGGTCGAGCCAGCTGCTCAGGCCGCTGACGAGGAGTTCCAGATGGGTGGGCGAGAGCATGCTGGGGGTGCCGCCGCCGAAGTAGATGGTGCGTGGCGCGCTTCCCTGCGGCAGGCGCAGCCGTGCTTCCTGCCCGATGGCCAGGGCATAGCCTCGTATGTCGCTTCGCCCTGGGGTGTGCTTGAAGAAGGCGCAGTAGGGGCAGATGCGGTGGCAGAAGGGGACGTGGATGTAGAGGTGCATGCGCGCGTTCAGGAAAAAAGGAGGGGCCGGTGTTGCCCGGCCCCTCGGCAAAGTTGCTTGCAGCGCTGCTTTACAGTTCAGCAGCGGCCGGGGTGTCAAGGAAGTACTTGGCGTCGGCGTGGTTCTGCAGGTAGGAAGCGGCGACTTCGATGGTGACCGGGCCGTTGATGGCCTTGTTCACGATGGAGGCCTTCTTTTCACCCCAGGCCATGAGACGCACCTTCTTGGCGCCCATGATGGTGGCTACACCCATGGTGATGGCGGTGCAGGGCACGTTTTCGAAACCACCGAAAGCGGGGGCGGCGTCGGTCTTGGTGAGGTCATCGAGGTGGACCTGGCGGGTGATGGTGGTGTCATCGGAGCCGGGTTCGTTGAAGCCGATGTGGCCGGTGCGGCCGATGCCGAGAATCTGCAGGTCGAGGCCACCGCAGTCCTGGATCTTCTGCTCGTAGGCGGCGCAGTGGGCGGGGATTTCCTCAGGGGCCAGCGTGCCGCAGGGCAGGTTGATGTTTTCGGCGGGAATGTCGATGTGGTTGAAGAGGTTGGTGTGCATGAAGTACCAGTAGGACTCCACGTGGTCGTGGGGCAGACCGGTGTATTCATCCAGGTTGAAGGTGATGACATTCTTGAAGGAAAGACCTTCTTCCTTGTGCAGGCGGATGAGTTCGGCGTAGAAGGGCAGCGGGGTGGCACCTGTGGCAAGGCCGAGAACGGCGGTCTTACCCTCGGCGGCGCGGCTGCGGATGAGTTCTGCGACTTCAGCGGCAAGCTTTTTGGCTGCGGCTTCCTTGGTTTCGAAAACTTCGTATGTCATAGCGGGCATATTTTATAGCCGAATGGCTGTAAATTCAACCCTAAAATGTAGGGACGGGAAAATTCTGCGGCGATGAGGTGATTTTTTTCTAAAAAAAGGCTTGCAATGCCGGCTGGCGTGTGGTTTGCTGCCGCCGCACACAGCATCTGCCGCTGTAGCTCAGGGGTAGAGCAACGCATTCGTAATGCGTGGGTCGTCAGTTCAAATCTGACCAGCGGCTTCTCACTCCTGGGAAACAACAGATGCAGGGTGTTCACAGACATAATGCCTCCTTAGCTCAGTTGGTAGAGCAGTTGACTCTTAATCAATTTGTCCGCGGTTCGAGTCCGCGAGGGGGTATGAGTCTGTGAACAGCCGGGTGAGCAACAGATGCCTCCTTAGCTCAGTTGGTAGAGCAGTTGACTCTTAATCAATTTGTCCGCGGTTCGAGTCCGCGAGGGGGTACTCGGTTAACCTAAGTATGAGAGGTAAAGGGCTATCTGTTCAGCAGATGGCCCTTTCTTCTTGCCGGAATTCTGTTATCAGGGCAGAATCAGAACTTGCAAGGCCCAGCGGAAAAGGGTAGAATGGCGTGAGTTGTATGCGCCAGTATATCATCAGACGTTTGTTGATGATGCCTATTACGTTGATAGGTATCACGTTTCTGGTGTTTTTTCTGACGCGCATGGTGCCGGGTGGCCCGGTGGAGCGCATGCTGCAGGAGCAGGCAATCGGCGCACTGGCGGGTGAGAAAGCGGTCGGCACGGCCGGTGCGCGCCTCGGAAATGATGACCTGGAGCGCCTGGAGGAGCTTTTTAATCTGCAGGAGCCGGTCTGGAAGGCGTATCTGCAATGGCTGGGGCTGCTGCCCCGTGAGGTGGAGATTGCCAAGGCCGAGTTCAATGATGCGGGCGTGGCGGTGGTGACGATTGTTTCGGCCAGCGGTCATGCAACGGCGCTGGAGGTGACGCGCGAGGGGATTGTGCCGCAGTATATTGCCCCGGAGTGGATGCAGGAGGAGGACTGGCAGGTGAGGCTGGAGTCTCCGGCAGACCGAGCCGAGCGCCTGGCTGCCTGCCGTGGTATTTCCGATGCGGCAGAGGTGGCGGCGCTGGAGAAGAGCCCGGCGTGCCGCCGCTGGCGGGCGGTAGCGAGCCGCCGCGCGTTCCAGGGGGTGCTGCAGGGGAATCTGGGGCTTTCGTACAAGTATAATGAGCCGGTGTCGCGTATGATGCTGGACCGCCTGCCGGTGTCGCTGTATTTCGGCTTGCTGGGGGCGTTCATCACCTATGTGGTGAGTGTGCCGCTGGGGGTGTTCAAGGCGCTGTGGCACCGGAGTGTGTTTGACAGCGTGAGCAGCGTGCTGATTTTTGTGGGCTATGCGGTGCCGGGCTTTGCGCTGGGCGCTGTGCTGCTGGTGTATCTGGGGGCGCGCCTGGAGTGGTTCCCGCTGTACGGGCTGGTGAGCCCCGGTTTTGAGTGGATGCCGTTCAAGGAGCAGTTGTATGACCTGGCAATGCATACGGTGCTGCCGCTTTCCTGCTATGTGGTGTCGACCTTTGCGGTGACGACAATGATGATGAAGAATAACCTCATGGAGCATCTGGCGGCGGATTATGTGCGGACTGCGGTGTCCAAGGGGGTGTCGTTCCGCCAGGCTGTGTGGCGGCATGCGTTCCGCAATTCGGTGATTCCGATTGTATCGACCCTGGGCAGCGTTATCTGCACGGTGGTGGGCGGTTCCATCCTCATTGAGCGAGTGTTTGATATCCAGGGCTTCGGCATGTTGAGCTTCCAGGCGCTCATAGATAAGGATTATTCGTTGATTATGGGTACATTGTTGCTCATTTCGGTGCTGATTATCATAGGGAATCTGCTGTCGGACCTGCTGGTGGCGCTGGTGGATCCCCGCGTGCGTTTTGATTGATGATGACGAAGAACCTGACAGCGCTTCTGATGATTCTGGCGGCTTTGCTCAGCGCGCTGGGCGAGCTGCATGGCTGGCTGCTGCCGACGCTTTCCTGGCCGTTCACGGTGAGCCGGGATGTGCCCTGCCTCCGTTGCAGCGGCGAGTTGCTGCCTTGGTTGGCGGTGGATGATACGCTGCACTGGTTCGGCTGGCTTTGTGTGCTGGTGCTGCTGCTGGCGGGGCTGTACCTGCTGCTGCGCCGCAGTTCGAGCCTGCGGCTGCCGCCTGAGTATGTGAAGCAGGTGCAGCGCTTTAAGAAGATTCGCCGTGGCTACTGGTCGCTCCTGGTGTTTGCCGGGGTAATGCTGCTGGCGGCCATGGACCAGTGCCTGGTGGGTAAGCGCGCCTTGCTGGTGGTGTATGATGGTCAGGTGTACAGCCCGGCGCTCACGCGCGCGGTGCTGCCCGGTTCGACCTTCGGGCTCAAGGGCGCTGCAGCCAAGGCCGAGACGGATTACCGCGCGCTGCGCGAGCGCCTGGGCCGGCCGGGGGTGGCAGGATTTGTCATCATGCCACCGGTGCCGTACGACCCGGTGATGGATGCCGCCCCGTTTCCTTCGGAGCCGCTGGAGTGGAGAGATGGCCTGCTGTATGATGGTGATTCCCCGTACAATGGTCTGGCCTGCCGCCTGTATGCAGATGGTCAGCCGCATGTGCGGCAGCGTTTCCGCCGTGGCCTGCCCGATGGCCATGCCCAGGGCTGGCTGCGGAACCGCACCGAGGTGTATTCGGCTACTTACCGGGAGGGTAGGCTGGTGGATGAGCATTACCGCGGCGCGCTGGAGCTGGATAAGTTCATGCAGCTGACCCCGGCGGGCAGCGAGCGCAAGGTGTATTACCACCCGGCCCCGCCCCTGACGGGAAATCATCTGTTGGGAACCAACAGCCAGGGCGCAGATATTCTGGCCTATCTGTACGGTGGTCTGCAGGTGAATATCAAGGCGGCCTTGCTGTATCTGCCGGTGATTTACTTCATCGGCCTGACGATGGGGATGCTGATGGGGTATTTCGGCGGGCGTTTCGACCTGGTGACGCAGCGCTTGATTGAGATTCTGTCGCAGATGCCCTTCTTGTTCGTGGTGATGATTGTTTCCGATTTCGTGCCGCTGGAGCTGCGCGGCCTGTTCCTGATTCTGAGCCTGCTGGCCATGTTCGGCTGGATTCACATGACCTACCTGGTGCGTACGGCTGCCATGAAGGAGAAAACGCGTGATTATGTGGCTGCCGCCAAGGTGATGGGCGCCGGGACAACGCATATCCTGCTGCGCCACATCCTCCCGAATCTGCGGGGTATTGTGGTGACGCTGATGCCGTTCAGCGTGGCGGCGGTGATTCTGTCGCTCGCTTCGCTCGATTATCTGGGCTTCGGCCTGCCGGATACCTATGCCAGCTGGGGCCGCCTGCTGAATGATGGTTTGTCGAAGTTGTCCTCACCCTGGGTGGTTTCCAGCGCGTTCGTGGCGCTGGTGGGGACGCTGCTGATGGTGACCTTTATCGGTGAATCGGTGCGTGAGGCAACTGACCCGCGCCGCCATACCTACTATGAATAAGTGATGATGCTGTCTTTTTTCCGTTCTCTGACCCGCCATCTGCTGCCCGGCCTGGCCGCGCTGCTGGGTTGTGTATTGTTCAGCGCCTGTGATGACGATGGCGCGGCTCTGGGTCTGGAGTGGCAGCACCCGTCGGATTTGACGCTTCCCCCCGGCTTTGCCGAGTCGGATGATGTGCCGATGTACACGAAACGCTGGCAGATGCCGCCTGGGTTTGCCGGATTCCCGGAGCGCTGGAATGCGCGGGTGCGGGAGTATGTGGAGGCGAATCTGGAGGAGACCCGTAGTACCTGCGAGTCTGCCATGTTGCAGTACCTGACTTCTGCGCCCGGCAGCGCGCGGCAGCAGCGCGCCAAATTGCGTTTTCTGAATACATGGCAGAACCTGGTGGGGCTGAGCCGCCGCAAGGGGCAGGGGGATTACCTGGTGTTTCTGCGCGAAAACCAGCTACCAGAGAATCTGGAGTGGCAGGATGGCATGGACCAGCCGGAGCTGGGCAGCCCCAAGGCCAGAAAGGGCGGCACGCTGCGGCTGGCGCTTCAGCGCTCTTTCCCCAGCACGTTCCGCGTGTTCGGCCCTAACAGCAATAATGCTTTCCGGCGTTATCTGTACGATGATGTGGATTTGCCGCTGATTCGCCTGCACCCCGGCACAGGGCGGTTGATTCCCGGTACTGCCGACCGCTGGGCGGTTTCAGCAGATGGCCGCACGGTGTATTTCCACATTGATGAGGCCGCGCGCTTTTCGGATGGGTCGCGTTTGACGACGCGCGATTTCATCACCTCCCTGTATGTGCGTACGTCTCCGTACAGTATTGAGCCGTTCTATAATGACTACTACATGGGTAATTTCTCGCGCATCGAGGTCTATGGCAACCAGTACCTGGCGGTGACGCTGGCGGCGGCGCGGCCTTATGCGCCGTTCTATGCCTCGCTGCCGCCCAGCTGCACAGCTTTCTATGCGGAGTTCGGCCCGGATTACCCCACGCGTTATCTCTGGCGTGTGGCACCTACGACCGGCGGTTATACGGTGAACCCGTACAATGTGGTGATGGGGCGGCAGGTGAGTCTCATCCGCGTGCCGAACTGGTGGGCGGCCGACCGCCGCTACACCCGGTATTCGTGCAATGTGGACCACATTGTCTACCAATTCGTGTCGGAGAATACCAAGGTGAGGGAACTTTTCCGCCTGGGGCAGCTGGATGTGTTCAATGCCCGTGAGGCAGATGCCTGGTACGAGGGGCTGGAAATGGAGCCGGTGCATCGCGGGCTGGTGCAGCGTGTGCATTTCAGCAATATCTGGCCGCGCAATTGCTTCGGTTTCCACCTGAACTGCTCGCAGCCTCCTTTCAATGAAAAGATGATGCGCCGCGGCTTCCACCACGCGTTGAATGTGCAGCAGGTGCTTGATACGGTGTTCCGGGGGGATTATACGCGCCTGGGGTCGTATTTTTCCGGCTTCGGCCAGTACACGGATGAAAGCATCAAAGCTCTGCCCTATTCCCCGGAGAAAGCGCGCGAGTGCTTTGCCCGCGCCGGGTATACAGAGGAAGGCCCGGACGGCATTCTCTGCAAGCCGGATGGTACGCGCCTGCAGGTGGTGCTGAGCAGCCGCATCGATCCGCTCTATACCAACTGCATGAATATTCTGCGTGAGGAGGCGGCTAACTGCGGGCTGGATTTGCGGCTCGACCAGGCGGATGATACGGTGCATTATTCCCGCGTGAAGAACAAGCAGTACCAGGCGGCTATTTTCTCCTGGGGCTTCTCTCCGCCCTTGCCCGACCCCTCGCCTTTCTTCCATTCGGCCTATGCCTTCAAGCCCGATGGCGCGCCGCTGCCCGGAACTTCCAATGTGACGGCCACGAATTCGCCTTCGCTTGACCGGGCAATCCTGGCCTGCCGCGCGGCGACTACGGAGGCAGAGGCGGTGGCGGCCCACCACCATGCCCAGCAGCTGATTGCCTCTACGCTGGCATGGGTGCCCGGCTGGACGACTTCGTACTGGCGCTTTGCCCAGTGGCGCTGGCTCCGCTGGCCGGATGAGCCGGGCTGCCGCTTCTGCCCGCCCCGGTATTATGACCCGCTGGACAGCCATTTGTACTGGATTGATGAGGAAATGAAGGAGGCGACCCTCCGCAGCCGCCACTCTGGTAAGACCTACCCGGAGATGGATATTGAAATTCCTCTGCCTGCCACCGAAACACCTGTTGCCTCATGAGTGCTGATTATCTGCTGGAAGTGAAGAATCTGAGTGTCGCGTTTGAAACAGAACGCGGCTTGTCGCGCGCGGTGGATGACATCAGCTTTACGATTCCGCGTGGCAAGTGCGTGGGTATTGTGGGTGAAAGCGGCTGCGGCAAGAGTGTGACGGCCATGAGCCTGGTGCGCCTGCTTCCCCAGCCCAACGGCCGGATTGTGTCCGGGCAGATTCTCTATAACGGAGAAGATGTGGTGACGATGTCGCAGCGCCGCCTGCGCGATTTGCGCGGGGGCCATGTAGGCTTTATCTTCCAGGAACCGATGAGTGCGCTCAACCCGGTGCATACCATTGGCGACCAGATTGCAGAAACGCTTATGCTGCACCGCGAAATGACGGCAGAAGCCGCCTGGGTGGAGGCCATTAACCTGCTGAACCGTGTCAAGATTCCCAGCGCGGCCCTGTGTGCCAACCAGTATCCGGGTTCCTTGTCGGGCGGCATGCGGCAGCGCGTGGTGATTGCCATGGCTCTGGCCTGCCGCCCCGAACTCATCATTGCCGATGAACCCACCACGGCGCTGGATGTGACGGTGCAGCAGCAGATTCTGGCCTTGCTCCGGGAGCTGCACGAAGACCTGGGAGCTTCTTCGCTCCTCATCACGCATGACCTGGGGGTCATTGCCCAGCATTGCGACCGCGTGCTGGTCATGTATGCCGGGCGCATTGTGGAGAGCGCCCCGGTCGAAGAACTGTTTGCCAACCCTGTGCATGCCTACACCAAGGCCTTGCTGGCGGCCATTCCCCGCCGAGACTACGTCCGCAAGACGCTGCTGCCCTCCATTCCCGGCCATGTGGCCTCCATCCGCCACCAGGTGCCGGGCTGCCGCTTCTGCCAGCGCATGGGCATTCCGGCCGAGCAGTTGACCGAGCGCCCGCGCATGGTGGAAATTGCGCCTGGCCACCGGGTTGAGGCCTGCCCGCGCTGCACGGGAATTGCTGCTCCCTCCGAGGTAGAGTAATCATGCCGCAAGTGGGGGTAAAAACGGCTTGACAATTAAGATAGAAAGCGTAGAATGAACGCCGCTGCGTTCTTATCCGGGAGCGTTGTCTTTATCTATTTTTCTAAAGTTTTCATTATGAACAGTTACCGTACCCATACGTGCGATGAACTCCGCCCCGCTCATGTAGATCAGGTTGTGACGCTGGTCGGCTGGGTGGATACCGTGCGCGACCACGGCGGCGTGATTTTCATCGACCTCCGCGACCGTGCCGGCAAGACCCAGGTAGTCTTTCACCCGGAGATTGACGCGAATCTGGCGCAGCAGGCCGAGGCCCTGCGCGTGGAGACCGTGATTCAGGTGACCGGCAAGGTGGTGCGCCGCCTTAAGACGGATGAGATTGACGCCACGAATCCGGATCTTGCCACCGGTGAGATTGAGGTGGAGGCCACCTCTCTGACGGTGCTGAATCCTGCCGCGGTGCTGCCGTTCCAGTTGGACCGCAACATCGCCAACGAGGATATCCGCCTCAAGTACCGTTTCCTGGACCTGCGCCGTCCCGCGATGCAGCGCAACATGATTCTGCGCCACCGCATCACCAAGACCATGCGCGACTATCTCGATGAGCAGGGCTTCCTGGAGATTGAGACCCCGATTCTCTCCAAGAGTACTCCCGAAGGCGCCCGCGACTTCCTGGTACCCAGCCGCCTGACTCCCGGTGCGTTCTATGCGTTGCCGCAGGCCCCGCAGCAGTACAAGCAGCTGCTCATGGTTGCAGGTATGGAACGTTACTTCCAGGTAGCTCGCTGCTTCCGTGATGAAGACCTTCGCGCCGACCGCCAGCCTGAGTTCACTCAGATTGATATTGAGGCTTCCTTCATCACCCCGGAGGATATTTATGGCTGGATTGAGGCCATGCTGAAGCGCGTATTCAAGGAATCTGTGGGGCGCGACATCGTGACGCCGTTCCCCCGCATGACCTGGCACGATGCCATGGACCAGTACGGTTCTGATAAGCCTGAGCGCCGTTTTGAGATGAAGATTACGGATTGCTCCGATATCTTTGCCACCAGTGATTTCCGCGTGTTCTCCGGGGCTGTGGCTGCCGGAGGCGTGGTGAAGGCTATCAACGCCAAGGGCTTCAACCCCTCTGTGGGACAGATTGATTCCCTGACTCAGACCGCCATTGAGGCCGGTGCCAAGGGCCTGGCCTATATCAAGGTGCGCGACGTGAACGACCGCGATGGCTGGAAGAGCCCCATTACCAAGCGTCTGACAGATGCCGAGATTGAGCTTCTGAAGGAACGGCTTGATATTGAGAGCGGCGACTGTGTGTTCTTTGCTGCCGGAGCCTGGGAGCAGAGCTGCACGATTCTGGGGCGTGTGCGCCTTGCTTGCGCCGATTTCATGGAAATCCTCAAGGGCAACGATGAGGTTGACCTGTTCTGGGTGAACCGCTTCCCCCTGTTCGGCTGGGATGAGGAGGAACAGCGTTTCTGCGCTATTCACCATCCTTTCACCCGTCCGGTACCGGAGGATGTGGAGAAGGTGCTCAAAGGTGAGATTTCTACCGATATCTGCGCCGAGGCATACGATGTCATCTTTAACGGCAATGAGCTGGGCGGTGGTTCTATCCGTATTCATGAGAAAGATTTGCAGGATGCTACGTTCCGCGCTCTTGGTCTGGACGATGCCACTATCCAGGAGCAGTTCGGCCACCTGCTGGCTGCCTTCTCATTCGGTGCACCGCCTCACGGCGGTCTGGCGCTGGGGCTGGATCGCGTTGTGATGCTTATCGGCAAGTGCGAGTCTATCCGCGAAGTGATTGCATTCCCGAAGAACAATCGCGGTGCCGACCTCATGAGCGAGTCTCCCGCACCGGCAGAACCGAACCAGCTGCGCGATGTGCATATTCAGGTAAAGCTGCCTGAGAAGCTGCGCCAGAAGCTCGAGGCAGAGAAAGCCGCCTCTGAGCAGGCCTGATAAGCCTGGTGGTTGTTTATTCTTCCGCGCCCGCAGATATCATTCTGCGGGCGTTCCTTTTAAGGAAAAATCTCAGTTGTGTATTTTTAAGCCTTTCGGCATTCTGTGTGCTTTTGTGGCTTGTCCATTCGTTTTTTTTCTGGAAAAATACCTGGAATTGAGATAAAACATGTGCATTGAAACGCTATAACAATGACGGAGATGAATTCCCAATCGCGCAGTGAGGTGACGGGTAGTACTGTTCACCGTGTGGACTGGTCAGTCTGGTTGGCAGAAAATGGAGCTCAGTTGCTCCTGTATGCACGCCAGCAATGCCGGAGCGAGGCCGATGCTGAGGATGTTCTGCAGGAGGCTCTGGTGCAGCTTGTCCACGTGGTGGAGGGTGGTTCTTTCTCTGGTACTCAGGAGCAGTGGCGTGCGTATGCGTATTCTGCAATCCGCCATCTCGCCATGGATCGCGGCCGTCGTGAGCAGGTTCGTCGCAATTATGTTGTTTCGCAACAGGAAGGTATGCAGGAGGGAGAGGCTGAGACTCCGTGGCTTAGCTGTGCTGCAGATGATGAGTACCTGCGCAAGAAATTTGAGAAGTTGCTCCATTCGCTGGCACCGGAGTTTGCCGAAGTGGTTGTGCTTCATATATGGGGCGAACACACATTCCAGCAGATTGCTGATATGACTGGTAATAAATTGTCCACCATTACTTCCCGGTATCGATACGCTCTTAAAAGTATGCGTAAGGAATTAGAGAGTGACCCTATAGAGCTATAATTATGATGAAGACGCCAGATTTCAATCCTGAAAAATTAACTCCGTCAGCTTTGCCGGCTGCGCTGGAGGAACGCTTGCTTTCAGCTATGCTTCAGGCCTCTGAGGAGGAGCGCGAATGCAGAGAGATGGAACAGTTGCTGCGTCGTATGCGCCCGGCAGACATGCCGGCGCGTGTGGTGGGGCATCTCGGAGTGCAGATGCATTTGGCGGCTCAGTCGCATGCTGATTCCCGGCGTAGAAAATACAGATTCTCAGGCGGGGTTGTTGCAGCCGCTGCAGCCGTGCTGATGCTGGCCGTGGCCACTCCTCTGTTGTTATTGCCCGGTAATGCAGTCGCTGAGAATGAACAGCAGGGTATTGTAAGCCGGAATATCATCGAGCCGAGAGGAGAAAAGCGTGTGGAATGGCGGAGAGGCGGTGCCCCACGCTTGCATTATCAGGTATTGTATGAGGATAAATTCGTATTGGATCAGGGGGATTCAACCACGGTTATCCGCGTCCCGAATGTTGAAGATGTAGAAGAGGAAGTTGATTATTTATGAAGCTTTTGACAAAATTTTTGCTCTTGTGCAGCATTTTTTCCCCGGTAACATCTGCAGCTGCTCCTCCGAGGGTCATGTTTGGGGTTGTCACGGAAAACTCTCCACTACCGGGAGGAGGGGTGCTTGTAATCGCAGTGCGTCCGGAAAGCCCGGCTGATAATGCGGGAATTGCTGCGTCTGATGTGATTTTGTCGTTGAATGGCAGTTTGGTCTCTTCCCATGAGGATGTGCGCTCAGAGTTGAAGAAGATGACTCCTGGGCAGGAACTATCCGTACAGCTGCTTCGTAGCGGGCAAGTGTATAACAAGAAAGTATTGATGGTGGAGCGACCTGTCCCTTCGCAGCAGACGGTTCGTGAAAAACTGGAGAGTCAGGTAGAGCGCGGTGTTCACTCTGGGGCCTTACACATGCATGGCTCGTTGCCGTCTTCTGCCAATAGACCTTCTTTCAAAGCGCCGCGTGCGCATAGAATGCCTGGTGGCAAAGCTCAGGTTTCCGCGCGTTATCGGGATAGTATTCTGGAGAAAAATGGTAAGACTCGCTCCTTGCGCGTTAAATCGGAAATTCGCGCAGCGATGAATGAACATCGGAAAAAGGTGCTTGAACATCTGGCGGCAATGCCTGAAGGGTTTGTGCCCAGTGAAGTGAGTGACCATCTGCAGGCGATACGTCATCTCGCAAGGGATGCTAATCAGAATACCCGTGGCTGGATGAAGGGCGAAGCTGGTGAGGTTTCTCTACAGTTCAAGGAGGGGGATTTCATGCTGGAATTGCATGGCGCCAGTAATAAGCTTACGTTGACGGTATCAGATGAACAGGGAAATGTTGTATCTGAACTGCCGTTGAATACGCTGGAAGAGCGCGCGGCTGTCCCCTCTGAGATTATAGAGTGTTTGCGGCGGCTGCGTTGAGAATCTGGCGGATGAGTTGCTGCGTGACCTGACCGCTTTCGTGCAGAGAACGCGGGCAGATGCGGCTCATGTTATCGCGAGTGGTGTGCCACCAGTTGCTGCCGCTGAACACAGCAATAAGGTTCAGACTCTCGACTCCGGCTTCGAGGTATGGAATATGGTCGTCCAGATAGGAGCCTGGCCACACAGTCCATTTTTCTTCCGATAAGCCCAGGGCTTGTATAGCTCTGGTATACTGAGCATACATGTAATCTGAGGTATCGAGAGAGGGAACGGCTATGGTTTTGTTTCTCCCTCCCACCATATCCAGGTTTATCTGCCAGCGGGGCAGGTTCGTGCCGCGGCGCGATACGTCGTATTTTGAGCCGTAGAGTCCATCTGTCTCGCTCATCCGGGGGGCAAAGGATTCTTCTCCATCAAGGAAAATGAGCTCGACGCGCTCATCGCGCAGTACCCGCGCCAACTCCAGTAGTACCGCGGCACCGCTGGCCCCGTCATCTGCACTTTCAAAATTGGGCGCTATGTTGGTTTTTGTGTCGATATGGCAGCTGATGAGGAGAGGGCAAGGCGTGTCTGAGCGGTAGGCTCGCAGGTTGCACATGGAGACACCGTTGGGGGCAGTGAATGAGTTCCGTTCGGTTTGCCAGCCTGCGGCGTGGAGGTGCTTTTCGAGGTATTGCAGCTGGGCTTCGTAGGCCGCAGAGCCGCTCAGCCGTGGCCCCATTGCGCAGATGGCGGCACAGTGAATATATGCATTCTGCCCGCTGAAATCCGGTGTAGTTACCAATTCGGACGGGCGGTGCTGCGGTGCCTGTGGCAGCGGCTGCCCTGGCTGTTCATCGCAATTGCAGAGCAAGAGCGGGAGAAGCAGCAGAAAGCGTTTCATCACAATGTTTCACTGATGCCGAAAATCTGGAGAATACGTACCAGATCTTCGCGGCCTGCGTAGGGGATTTCAATGACGCCGCTGCTTTTGCCCTTGAAGGTAATGTTGGCTTTGGTCCCGAAGGCCGCAGAGAGCTGTGAGCATACGCGGGCGTATACTTCCGGCATCTGGGGCTCCGGTTTCGGCTGCACTACAGACGGGTTCAGCAGAGAGCGGACCAGCTGCTCGGTCTGGCGTACGGTGAGAGTGCCGCGAGCGACTCGCTGAGCCGCAATGGTTTGCTGCACAGCATCCTTGAGCTGGAGCAGGACTTTGGCATGTCCCACTGTGATTTGTTGTTGGTTGAGCAGCGTGCGTACCTCGGGAGCAAGGTCCAGCAGACGTATCATATTGGCAATGACAGTACGGGATTTGCCTACATGCTGGGCAATCGTTTCCTGTTTCATGCCGAACTGCTCTTGCAATAACCGGTATTGTGCTGCTTCTTCCAGGGGGGTGAGGTCGGCTCGCTGCAGGTTTTCAATCAGTGCCAGTTCTGCAACTTCCTGATCGGTGGCTTCATGAATAACTACTTTTACAGTAGCCAGCCCCAGCTTGGTTACGGCACGAAGTCGGCGTTCACCCGCTATAAGTTCGAAGAAACCATCTACCTTGCGTACAATAAGCGGCTGAATGAGTCCCTTTTCGCGGATAGAAGCGGCGAGCTCATCAATCAGCTGTTCGTCAAAATGGCAGCGCGGCTGGAAAGGAGAGGGTTTGATATCCTGCACTTTGGCAAGGATAACGCGGTCTCCCTCTGCTATTACATTTGCAGGGGTGGTCGCGGTAGATTCCTGTTTTTTCATGATGAGGGCTCCCAGCCCTTTTCCTAATGCTTGCCTGGCCATAATGTGTGTGCGCGATTCTACCGTATTCCTGTTCGAAAAGCAACTTAATTATCCGCTATGCCTGACATTCATTTTCTGAAATGCGAGCTGCTTGAACTAGAAAAAGAACAGACAGAACTCTGTTGAGTTCTGTCTGTTGTGAAAAATTGACGTCTGTTAAGCGTATCAGCGGCGGCGCTTGCCCCGTGTTTCTTGCTTCGCTCTGGGCGTCATGTTGATTTTGAACGCCTTTTCGGGAGAGTTTGCCCATGAAGTGCAGCTCATGATACCACTGAGTTTGCCATCCTTGCTCAAACGCAGGGAGAGCATGCCGTCCTTGGCATCGTAGACTTCAGCGGTGGGCTGGTCCGGGTCGTACTGGCCATCGTATATGCTGATATCCACCTGAGTGGTGCCGTCTTCTGCGGGGTTGAGTTCGCAGCGACCTGCGATATCCAGACTGGCCTCGGGCAGCTTGGTGTCATAAATTGTACCGATAAACTGAATGGCGTTGTCGAACTTTTTGGCTTGCTCGATGTTCAGGGAAATCTCCCCGAAGCGATTATCGCGGGTCCATTCACCGGCGAAACGCTTGTTGTTTGTCAGAAGCTGCACAAAACTGTTGATGCTCTCCTGGCGGGCTGCTTCCTGAGCAGCAGCCTGTTCGGTGATGCGGCGAGCTTCCTCTTCTGCCCGGGCCTGGTGCTCTGTGAGAGTGGCGCGTGCGGCTTCCTCGCGGCCTTTGATGTACGGTTCTGCAAGTTGATTGAATGCTGCTACTTTTTCGCGAATGAGAGCCTTGCGGCTTTCCTCGAACTCAGGAGAAAGAACCGGTGCATCCTGGGGCAGGGCGCTCTGGGCAGTGTATTCGTTGAGGGCAAGCAGAGCCGCATTGTCTACAACGATATTGCTGAACTGCCATACACCATCTGCGTAGGTGGCTGTGAACGATGCGGAGGTTTCGATGGTGTCCCCGGCGTTGACTACCTTGCGGAATACGGAGGAATCAGCCAGTTCCTTAAGCTCATTGAGAGAGGCCTGAAGATTTTCGGGCAGCGGTTTGGCTGCGCGGTCAGCATCGGTGATAAGATCGGTTGTTGCACCTACCTGGAACAGGTAGATGGCTTCCGGTTTCATGGCTGTGTTTGCCGCTTCGTTAACGGCTTCACGCTCTTTATTGAAAGCTGCAGGGGCGGTTTCTTTGGTAAACAGGTCTTCTTTCACCACCATTTTGAGCTTTGCTGTCATGTTGATGCTGGAATCCTGATTTTTCTGAGGCTCGCTGCATGTGAGCTCTCCTGCCGTGGCAGCTTCGCAACCACTCATCTGCTCTACAAGCATGCGGGTAATCTCGTCATTTGTAGGCTGAGTAGGAGCAGGCGGAGTTGCGGGCTCGGCCGGGGCTGGCTGTTCGGCGGGGGCCGGTTCCCCCATGACCATCTGTTTGACTTCATCAAAACAGGAGGTGAGCATGGTGGTGGCGGTGGTAAGAACTGCGGTCTGAATGAGGATTCTCTTCATGGCGTTTCGCGTTAGTGTCGCCCAACGCGGGCGGAATATGTGCACATATTCTGCAATATTTTTTTGTTAATGTCAAGCAGTCGGAGCGTCCTCTTTGCGTAATGTGATTAAAAAAATCCCAAATCTGATAAATTGTTGAAAATGGTTGCATGACGGTTCGCTATCTGGTATACTGCAACGAGAATCATGAGTAAATCTGATAAGACTAGCATGTGGCGGGTTTATAAGCCGTTTTTGCGGCAGTACATGGCCCCGCACTGGTACTTGATAGCAGGGGGAATTGTGGCGGGGGTACTGGCAGCAGCTTCTGCCGGGTTCGGCCTTCCGTTTATGATTCAATATGTGTTTCCTATTGTTTTCGGTGAGAAGGAAGCGCCAGCGGTGGTTATGGAATGGATTACCATGCATTATGCTGCAGAGCAGGTTGAATCTGTGGTGTTGTGGGGGGCTGCTTCCCTGATTCCTCTGGTGATGCTGATTCGTGGCCTTGCCACATACGGAAATGCGTTTTTGCTGACGAAAGCGGGTATGAAAGCGGTGTGCCGCTTGCGCACGGATGTTTTTACTCGTTTGCAGTGGCTTTCATTTTCATTTCATGACCGCAATACCCGCGGTAATCTGATGACTCAGGTTATTCAATACCCTCAGATGGTTCAGCAGGGGATGATAACCATCATGAATGATTTGGTTATCCAGCCGCTGACTCTGCTGGCTGCGGCCGGATACCTTGTTTTTGCTGCGTGCACGCAGCATGAGAGCGCCATGCTTCTGGGAAACCTGCTTATCTCATCTGCCTGTGTGCCGCTGGTGCGCTGGGTGGGTAAGAGAATGACCAAGCTGATGAAAAAAGCACTGGCTGGAATCGGGGTAATTACTGCAACGGTGGAAGAAACCTTGTCTGCACAGCGGGAAGTGCGTGCGTTTAATCTGGAAAAGCTTCGTGAGAACTTGTTACGGGATAGTATCAGAGGTTATAATTCCCTCATTATCAAGATGGGGGCCTGGCGCCAGAGTGTGACTCCATCTGTAGAAATAGTTGCAGCGATTGCTTTGGCGTATTCCTTGTACCGAGGCTGTAGTGACGGCCTTTCTCTGGAACAGTTTACAGCCATTGCAACTGCGTTCTATTTCTGTTATGAACCGATTAAGCACCTGGGAATGGTCGCGAACCAATGTCAGATTCTGGTAGAGGCGGTGAAGGGATTGAATGGTATACTGAACGCGAAAGATGAAACGCCGGAGCCGGAAGTCCCTGCGGTTATGCCCGAAAAAGTTGATGGACGTGTGGAATTTGACCATGTTTCATTTGGTTATACGAAAGAAAAACGTGTGTTGAAGGATATATCGGTATCGGTGCCTGCCGGGCAGGTGGTGGCACTGGTGGGACCGAGTGGCTCTGGCAAGACCACATTCATTAATCTGATATGCCGTTTTTATGATGCGGATAAAGGCACCGTGAAATTGGACGGGGTGGATGTCCGCCAGATTTCGCGTGCTGACCGTACGCGGAATATCGGTCTGGTTTCTCAGTTTGCCGCTTTGTTCCGCGCTTCCATTCTGGAGAATATCCGGATAGGCCGGCCCGGTTCCTCCGTTGCAGCGGTGCAGACAGCTGCCAGACAAGCTCGAGTGGATGAATTTGCGGAATCCTTGGCAGGTGGGTATGATTATATGCTTGGTGAGAGTGGCTCCGGGCTTTCCGGTGGTCAGCGGCAGCGTGTTTCCATTGCCAGGGCATTCCTGAAGAATGCTCCGGTACTGATTCTGGATGAAGCTACCTCAGCGCTTGATATGAAGAGCGAAGCTGCGATTCAGCAAGAACTTGAGGAGCTGGCGAAGGGGCATACTACATTTGTCATTGCTCACAGATTCAGCACAATTCGTATGGCTCAGCGTATATTGGTCTTTGAGGAGGGGCGTATCATCGGTGATGGTAGCCATGCCGAATTATACGAATCGTGTGCGCTTTATCGTCATTTGTACGATGAGCAGGTCCGCACTGAGGCGAACGAAAAAGAGGAGGTTAATGCATGAAAACGATTTTATATTTTCAGAAACGCTTTTTGCTGCCGCATATCGGGTTGTTTGGCCTGGTGTTACTGACTGGTGTGATAGCAGCTTCTGCCAGTGGTATGGGCGTGCCCATGCTTATCAAATATGTTTTCCCCATGGTGTTTTATACCGAAGGAGACCCTATGCCGGAGCTTCTGGTACATGTGCCGTCTTTGCAGAAGCTTTCGCCTGATACTCTGCTGCTGCTGGCATGCGCAGCCATGCCGTTGGTGTTCGTGGTGCGTGGTTTTGCCATGTGGGGAAATGCTGTATTAGTGAATATTCTTGGCATTCGTATTCTGGAGACATTGCGTATGGCGGTTTTCTGCAAGGTTCAGGAGTTGCCCATTGCTTTCATGGAGAGCCGCCGGAAAGGCGATGTTATCAGCAGAATTACGGCTGATACCACCAATGTGCAGAATATTCTGACCTCTGTGGCGAATGACCTGGTGAAACAGCCTGTGACGGCACTTTGCGCTCTGTTTGCTTTTGTGTATTTGCTGTTTAATTCGGGGCAGGGCTTGCTGTTCTTTGTGAATCTTCTTTTCATTGCACTGGCTGCCTGGCCGATTATGGTATTCGGTAAGCGTATTTCCGGCAAGGCACTGCGTTCTCAGCAAGGACTTGGTGAGTTGAATACGGCCGTGCAGCAGAATCTGGAAAACCAGCGTGAGATCCGAGCCTACGCTATGGAGCAACGCGAGATTGCTGAATTTGACGCTGTGTCTGATAAGTTTTGCCGGAATTATGTAAAACTTGTCAAGTACCAGAAAGCGCTGGTGCCTGTAATGGAGGTGGTGACGGCGCTGGCCCTGGCGTTTCTGTTGGTCCGCGGGCGTATGTATGGCATGAACTTTACTGATTTCATAGCTATAGCCGGTGCTTTATTCTTTGCGTTTGACTCTATGAAACGCGCTGGTACGGCATGGAACCGTTTTAATGAAGCTCAGGGGGCATTGAAGCGTCTTGCTGAAATCCTGTATGAACCGAACACGATTCCGGAGCCGGAAAATCCAAAACAATTCCAGACTCCGGTTCGTGGTGAAATCCGTTTCCGTAATGTGAGTTTCGGGTATGACCCGGAGAATCTTGTATTGCGGGACGTAGATATCACCATTCCTGCCGGGCAGATCGTGGGGCTGGTTGGGCCGAGTGGCGCAGGCAAGACGACGTTTGCCACTCTTATTCCGCGTTTCTATGAGGTAACCAAGGGCGCAGTGGAAATCGACGGAATTGATGTGCGCGATGTACGAACGTACGATTTGCGCGAACAACTGGCGCTTGTGGGGCAGCAGGCGCTTCTCTTTGCCGGTACCATTCGTGAGAATATTGGGTTGGGACGTCTGGGGGCTTCTGATGAAGATATCATGGCTGCTGCAGACGCTGCGGCTGTCTCAAAGTTCCTGGCAACACAGCCAAAGGGTATTAATACGAAGCTGGCGCAGGGGGGCGAGGGCTTATCCGGTGGTCAGCGCCAGCGTGTGGCTATAGCCCGCGCTTTTGTAAAGAATGCTCCTATTTTGATTCTGGACGAAGCAACCGCTTCGCTCGACGCAGAAAGCGAGCGTGAAATTCAGGAGGAACTGGATAAACTGGCGCAGGGACGTACTACCTTGATTGTGGCTCATCGTTTCAGTACAATCCGCAACGCGCATCGTATCCTGGTATTCGATGGCGGCTACATTGTGGGCGATGGTTCCCATGAGGAGCTTTACAGCACCTGTCCCCTTTACAAGGAACTCTATGACCGACAGGGAATTTCCTGATTTTTTTCTGGAAAATATCTGATGAAAAAAGCCCTTCTGCCTGTGCAGAAGGGCTTTTAGATAATCACATGTCCATGGCATCCGGATTATCCAGCAATCCGGATTTTTCCAGGTAATAGTCGTAGCCGCCGGCATAGGGCGTGACGGTGCCGTGGCTGATATGCAGGGTCTTTTCCGCCAGAGAGCGGATAAAGTGCACATCGTGCGATATGAATACCAATGTCCCTTCGTAGCGTTTCAGTGCCTGGGAAAGAGCCTCCACGCTCATAAGGTCAAGGTGGGTGGTGGGTTCATCCATGAGCAGCAGATTCGGCGGGTTAACCAGGAATTTGACCAGACTGAGACGTGATTTTTCACCACCGGAGAGCACTTCGACTCGCTTCTCGCAATCCAGTTTGCGGAACATGAATGACCCCAGCACGGCGCGGGCTTCCTCTTCTCGTAACTCCGGGTCGGCTTTCATGATTTCCTCGAGAACCGTGAAATTCGGGGTCAGATTTTCGGAGCGCATCTGTGAGAAATACCCGATTCTGGTAGTGGTGCCCAGAATGCGCTGGCCTTCATCGATGGGAATAACACCGGCAAGAATCTTGAGCAGTGTGGATTTGCCGGCACCATTGGGTCCGACCAGCACGATTCTGTCTCCGCGCTCGATGAGCAAATCAAGATTCCGGTAGATGCGCTTGCTTCCGTAACTTTGGCCGACTTTTTCCAGTTCCAGTACCTTTTGCATACTGCGCGGCGGCTGCGGGAAAATGAATTTGAAAACGCGGCGGCTCTGGCGTGGCTTTTCGATGCGCCGCATCTTTTCCAGTTGCTTGATTCGGCTCTGCACCTGGGAAGCCTTGGACGCGACTGAGCGGAATCGTTCAACAAACGCCTCGATGTGAGCAATTTCTCTCTGTTGGTTACGCCAGGCTGCCAGGACCTGCTCATATCGCTGTTCCTTGAGTTCCAGAAAGCGAGTGTAATTGCCCGTGTAACGCACCAGTTCGCCGTTCTCAATATCGTAAACGGTTTCTACGAGTGAGTCCATGAAATCGCGGTCGTGCGAAATCATGAAAATGGCACCAGGATAGTTCATGAGATAGCGTTGGAACCAAAGCAGACTCATCAGGTCCAGGTGGTTGGTGGGTTCGTCCAGCATGAGCAGATCGGGCTCTGCTACGAGTAGTTGAGCCATGTGAGCGCGCATGACCCAGCCACCACTCATTTCCCGGGCAGGGCGGTGAAAGTCTTCATCCTTGAATGCCAGGCCTTTCAGAATTCGTTTTGCCTTTGGCTCGATCTGGTAGCCATCGTGAGAGATGAACGTATCCATTGCCTGGGCGTATTCGTCACTGCTGTTATCGCCCTTGGCCTCGCACTCGCGCAGCGTGCGGATGGCATCGCCCATTTCTGGGGTGATGCTCATGGCGATTTCCAGCACTGTGCGGTCTGTCGGGTCGCCGGCTTCCTGCTGCAGGTAGCCTACGACCGCGTAGTCATCCATGATAATCTGACCTTCATCTGGAGTGTCATCTCCGCGAATCATTCGGAACAGGGTTGATTTACCTGCACCGTTGGGCCCTACCAGCGCAATGCGCTCGCCCCAGTTGACAACCAGCTCGGTCTCGAAGAAGAGCGTACGCCCGGCATGTGCTTTGGTGAGTTTCTTGATGGTCAGCATGGCGCGGCAAGTATACACCATTTCTGTTAAAAGGCAAATGATTTTGCAGAAAATCAGCATTCTGCGCTTTGTGGTCGGACTTTTTGCTTGCTCAACACATTTTCTGTGAGTAAAATCAGCGGACGCAGAACTGAATGCCCGGATTGCCAACAGAAGCTGAGAATAATGTGCGCCGTTTCGTTAAGACGATGGTGCAAGTGTTGCTGTTGGTTGTGCTGGTCCCGCTGGGGGTTGTCCTGGTGTGGGTGTTGCAGTCTCCCTCGCTTGAGAATCTTGCAGCGCACGCCGCGAGAGGTGCTGATTCTGCTGCTTTGTTAGAGTTGGTAAACAGGTCTGGCGAACAGCCCGGTGCGGAGTACCAGCTGCGCGATTTATTGCGGCGGGATGCCGGCGCTTTGCGGGCGCTGGTCTCTTTGGCGGCGAGTCATGAAGCCGCCATGCATTATCTGATATCCATAGCGCGTACGCAACCGGATTCTCTGGTGCCCCTGGCTGATTATGAAATGAGTTATCCCTTTGCCTTATCCCTATTGCAACATATGGATGCAAAGGGAATGCCCAGATTGCGTGCTCAGGCGGCTCATGGTGCCAATGCCCAGTTTATGATGGGGGTTGCCTATGAACAAGGATGCCATGTGCCGCCGAGCTGGCTTCTGGCCGCAGAGTGGTACGGAAGAGCGCTTGCGCAGGGGTACAGCCCCGCAGCGCCTCGTTATAGTTTTGTCGCTTATAATGCCGCGATGGAGACAAAGAACGCAGAGGCCGCAGCGCGTCTGTTCCGGGCTGCGGCAGAACATAACCATCCGGCGGCTCAGTGTGCTCTGGGGGTGTGTTATTCAATTGGGAAAGGCGTTCCGGTGGATTTCAATGCGGCATTTCAGTGGTATATGAAATCTGCAGAACAGGAATATAGCGATGCTCAGTACAATCTCGGGTGGTGTTATCTGCACGGTGAAGGCGTGAAAGCAGATCCGGAGCAGGCTGTTGCCTGGTTCACAAAAGCCGCATTCCAGGGAGATGCTCTGGCTCAATATTATGTGGGGCGGGCCTATGAGCTGGGGGAAGGGGTTGATTGCAATTATGAGACGGCTATTTACTGGTATCGTTGCGCCGTGGCACAGGAAAATGATTCCGCTCAGTGTGCTCTAGGTCATTGTTATGCCCAGGGACGCGGCGTTCCTCAGGATTTGACCCGGGCTGTTTATATGTATAAGCATGCTGCCGCACAGGGCAACAAAGAAGCTCAATGCGCGCTTGAATGTTATCGGAAGCGTGATGGTGGCGCTGCCAGGGTCGACTGTGAAAAAAATTGCTCAGACAGAAAATCTTAACTTAATCCGAATCAAAATGAAAAACATTTGCCTGATTCTTCCGTTGCTGCTGGTATCATGCTCCATTCTGAGACCGGTGAGCAAGCCGTATTTTAATGATGATTGCGGAGAAGGCCGCATAGGGTACTGCATCAATGGGCGCGATGACCGCCGCTGGCACGCGGCTGTGGCGGCTGCTCATGATGTTCAGCTGCAGGCGGCGACAAAAGCCCAGGTGGAGCGCGATTTCGGAGCCATGCATCTGACCTTGCATGGAGCGGGCGGCGCGGATTCATTCGTGTATTTCTATTTTGACCACCCGAAGAACACGCTTACGGAAATTCATGCGCTGCGGTTTGATTTCAGTCCGTCTGGGCGTGTGAGCCGGGCTGAAGTGGTTCTGATGAAGGAACCCAGTCTTACAGAACCCTATTGAGATGGGGCGGGGTTGACAATTTTTGCTTGAAACCAAGAGCCTTTTACGCTTCAATAGTTCTCATGAAATCCTTAGCATTTGTACTGGCGGCTGCAGCATCTTCACTGGCTTTTTCCTCATGTGGTGAGTGCGCGTGCAATTCATACAACCCGGCCCTGCTTCGGGATGTGCCGGTGTCTTCCTCCCGCAGCTTCGAGTAAAGTCCTGCTATGTCATTTGAAATTCGCGAAAAACCGGAAATGGTGGAGCGTGCCCTGCTTGTCGGTCTGGGCATGCCTGGTGAGTCCCGTCGTGAGCGAACGGCTTTGCTGGCTGAGTTGGAGGACCTGGTCAGCAATCTCGGTATCGGGATAGTGGGGACTATGCTGGAGTTCACCCGCGAAGTGCAGGCCAAGTATTTATGCGGCGTAGGTAAGGCAGAGGAAATCCGCGCCAAGGTGCAGGAATTGAATGCTGATTGCTTGATTTTTGATAATCTGCTTTCTCCCAGCCAGCAGCGTGAATGGGAAAAACTGGCAGATGTGACAGTTATTGACCGCGAAGAGGTGATTCTTGATATTTTTGCCAAGCGTGCCCGAACCCGCGAGGCCGTGATGCAGGTGGACCTTGCGCGCATGCAGTATGCCTTGCCGCGTATGACCGGCATGTGGAAACACCTGGACCGCCAGCGTGGCGGTAGTGGCGGTGGCAAAGGTGGCGGTGCTGCCGCCCGCGGTGAGGGTGAAAAACAGATTGAGGTGGACCGCCGCCTGGCGCGTGAGCGTATCGAGGCTATTCGTGATGAGCTGGAGCTTGTGCGCCGCCAGCGCGGTACTCAGCGAAAGGAGCGTACCCGTCAGGGGATTCCCACGGCTGCAATTGTGGGCTACACCAACGCCGGTAAAAGCTCGTTGCTGAATCTGGTGACAGGGGCAGGGGTGCTGGCACAGAATATCCTCTTTGCCACGCTTGATACTACCAGCCGTAAAATTGAGCTGCCGGATGGTCAGCCTCTGGTGCTGACTGATACCGTAGGCTTTATCCGCAACCTGCCGCATCGTCTGGTAGAGGCATTCAAATCGACTCTGGAGGAAGCTGTTCTGGCAGATTTCCTGATTCAGGTGGTGGATGCCAGCGATGAGGATGCCCTGCGCCACTACGAAACAACCTGCGAAGTGCTGGCCAGCCTTGGTGCTCAGGATAAGCCCATGGTGGTGGTCTGGAATAAGTGTGACCTCATACCGGACGCTGTGCGCGAGGTGACGCTGCAGGCGCTTTCAGCTAAGCTGGAGTGTCCCAGTCTCTGCATGAGTGTGCTGGAAAATAAAGGCGTTGAGGAGTTGATGGCGTCGTGTGTGGAAATGCTTTCGCATCGTGTTGAACGCCAATCATATCGTATTCCGCTGGCGGAGAGTCGTATCATTGCCATCATGCACCGCGATGGGAAGGTGTTGAATACCGAATATGAAGGGAATGATGCTATCGTTGAAGCCATTTTGCCGAAAGAATTTGCAGCCCGCATAGAAAAATACCGTATATGAAACGATGCCTGGTTGCAGTAGTGCCGTTTCTGGTAGCTTGCCAGCAGGTGGCAGAAAAGACACCGGAGGAAATCAGGGCTCAGGCCCGGGCTCATTATGAGGCGGAGGGCTGCAGGTTGGAGCTTCTTACGAAGAATGTGCAGAAAGCATATACGTTTGAAGCCTTTATCGCCCATCCGGAATACCGAACTACCCGTGATATCTGGCGGGGAGATGCTTTGAAACAATATAAGCCGTCCCGTTCCCGCGTGGAGATTCTTCTAAATGAACAGCGCGGGCGTCTCTACATCAATGATTCCATCGCTATGGATTTTCCGATATGCTCCGGGCGTGTCGGGGGGCATGAAACACCGAAGGGTACATTCCGCATTTCCCAGAAAATCAAGGATTACCGTTCGAATCGGTATGGCTCGTTCGTGACCCGCGAAAGTTCCCGGATTGTGCAGAGAGATGTCTCATCGAGTGATACACGGCCGAAAGGAACTGTATTCAAGGGGGCGCCCATGCCGTATTGGATGCGTTTCAACGGAGCTATCGGCATGCATGTGGGCGATGTGTATCGCCATGGTGCATCGCACGGCTGTGTGCGTGTGCCGGAGGAGGCCTGCAGCACATTGTTTGAGAAACTGGAGGTTGGTTCAAAGGTTATAGTGAAGTGACATGATAACGCGCTTGTATTCTGCAGCTGTTGAGGGTATCAATGGCTATGAAGTCCAGGTGGAGGTGGATGCCCGCACTGTGGAGGATATCGGGCGTATCGCCGTGGTTGGTCTGCCGGATGCCGCCGTGCGTGAAAGTGTGCAGCGTGTTACTGCGGCTCTGACCAATAGTTCGTTCTTTCGCCCGGGCGATATGGCTGTCACGGTCAATCTGGCTCCGGCAGATACGCGCAAACAAGGCCCGGGCTTTGATTTGCCCATCGCGCTGGCTCTGGAAATGGCTATTCAGACCAATTACCGGGAAGTGCCGGAAGCGTACAAGCGCAGGATTCCCACTGGGCTGGATTCCTGGTGTTTTGTGGGTGAGCTTGCGTTGGATGGCGTGGTGCGAGGTGTGCGTGGCGTACTGCCGCTGGCTGTGGCGGCGCGCGACGCAGGGCGTACCCGCATGATGGTATCTGCAGAGAATGCTGCCGAAGCCGCCGTAGTGGAGGGGCTTGAAGTATATGCTGTGGAGAATCTGCGCCAGGCGTGGGAGGTACTGGTGAACCCCGCCAGATATGAACCGTATGTGTTACCGGCAGAAGTGGCTGCTTTACCTGCAGAGGTGGATTTCGATGAGGTGAAGGGGCAGCCGTATGCCCGCCGCGCCATGGAGATAGCAGCCGCCGGCGGTCATAATCTGTTGATGTGCGGCAGCCCCGGCAGCGGCAAGAGCATGCTGGCCTGTCGTATGCCGACCATTCTCCCGCAGCTTACACAGGAAGAGGCGCTTGAAGCCAGTAAGATTCATTCAGTCTGCGGGCAGTTGCCGCGTACCGGTGGTTTACTGCGTTTTCGCCCGTTCCGAAGCCCTCATCACACTATTTCTGATGTGGGGCTCATGGGCGGTGGAACCCATATCATGCCAGGGGAAATCTCGCTGGCGCATCATGGTGTGCTGTTTCTGGATGAATTGCCGGAGTTCTCGCGGCGCACGCTGGAAACTCTGCGGCAACCGTTGGAAAGCGGTCAGGTGACCATTTCCCGCGCCAGTGGCAGCATGGATTTTCCGTGTTCCTTCATGTTTATTGCGGCCATGAACCCATGCCCCTGCGGTTATCTGGGGGATTCGCGCCACCGTTGCCGTTGCAGCCCTGCAGATGTGGCGCGGTACCGCAAGAAGATTTCCGGCCCTTTGCTGGATCGTTTTGATATGGTCATTGAAGTGCCGCCGGTGGACCCCGCAAGCTTGCTCAGCAAGCCGGATGGCGAGAGTAGTGCCGCTATCCGGGCGCGAGTTGTGGCGGCGCGGCAGAAACAGGCGGCTCGCTATGCCGGTACTTCTGTAACCTGTAACGCGCGTCTGAGCAGTAAATTGCTTAGGAAATACTGCCCTCTTTCACCCCCGCAGCAGCAGATGCTGCTGGATGCTGTGGCGCAGCTCGGTCTCTCAGCCCGTGCGTTTGACCGCATCCTGCGAGTAGCTCGTACCATTGCCGACCTGGCAGATTGCGACTCTCCTACAGATGCACACCTCTTCGAGGCCATCCAGTTCCGCCAGTTCGAATGCCAGTTGCGCGGGTGATTATTTCCCCAGTCTCTTGCGGAAATAGGCGATTGTTTTGTCCAACCCTTCGTTCAGGGGAATAGTGGGTTGCCAATCCAGCACAGCGCCGGCCAGGGTGATATCGGGTCTGCGCTGGGTGGGGTCATCGGAGGGCAGGGGTTTCTGCACCAGCTTGCTGGGCGTGTCTATCTTTTCAAGGACGATTTCCGCCAGCTGGCGGATGGTGAATTCTCCGGGATTTCCCAGATTTACCGGACCTGTGAAGCCCTTGCTGTTTTCCATCATGCGCACCATGCCTTCAATGAGGTCATCAATGTACTGGAAGGAACGAGTCTGCTGACCTTCGCCGTAGATGGTGATATCCTCACCACGCAGAGCCTGGCAGATGAAGTTGGACACCACCCGGCCGTCCTCAGTGTTCATGAGGGGACCGTAGGTGTTGAAGATTCGAATCACGCGGATATCCACCCCCTCATGGCGGTGGTAGTCAAAGAAAAGGCTTTCGGCGCAGCGTTTGCCTTCATCGTAGCAGGCGCGGATGCCGATGGGATTCACATTGCCCCGATAGCTTTCTACCTGCGGATGTACCAGTGGCTCTCCGTATACCTCTGAGGTGGAGCTGAGCAGGATGCGTGCACCGTGCTTCTTGGCCAGATCGAGCATGTTGAGCGCTCCCAGTACACAGGTTTTCGTGGTGAAAATCGAGCGGGAATTCTGATAGGCGGGTGGTGATGCGGGACAGGCCAGGTTGTAGATGCGGTCCAGCTTCTCCGGTGCCTCGTATGGGAAAATGACATCGTGCCCCACGAAATGAAAGCGAGGGTTGTCCATGAGGTCACTCACGTTATCCAGAGAACCTGTATAGTTGTTGTCCAGGCAGATGACGCGGTGTCCGTCGGCAATAAGGCGGTGGCAGAGATTGGCACCCACAAACCCGGTGCCTCCAGTGACGAGAATGTTCAACATAGGCGGGATGATTGTAGCGCATATAGTCAGTTAAAGCAAGACAAATGTTAGGCTTGCGCCGTCATGCCAGCAGTGGTAGAATCCCACTCATGAGCGAGACAACATTGACACCTGAATTAGTGCGCGCAGCACTGACAACGGTTAAATATCCCGGCTTCAGTCGTGATATTGTGGCATTTGGCCTGGTGAAAAATATCAAAGTAACCGAGGCTGGCCGGGTTGAGGTGGAACTGAGAGTGGAAAGCAAGAACTCAGATGTTCCTCGCTATATATACGAGCGCGTAATCAGTGTGTTGCAGGAGCTTCCCGGTGTCACTTCTCATGATGTGCAGATGGAACACCACGCTCCGGAACAGAAGAAGGCCGAGCTGGAACAGGGGGATAATCCGGATGATTGGAAATCCAGTGTTCCCGGGGTGAAGCATGTGATTGCTGTTGCTTCCGGTAAGGGCGGTGTGGGTAAGAGCACCGTTTCTGCCAATCTGGCGGTGGCTCTGGCTCAGCTGGGGTACAAGGTCGGGCTGCTGGATCTGGATTTGTACGGTCCTTCCATGGCGTTGATGTTTGGTACGACCGAACGCCCGGGTTGCAGCGATAAAGAACAGTTCCTGCCCGTGGAGGCTCATGGGGTGAAACTGCTTTCCATGGCTCTTCTGGTGGATGGTGATACTCCGCTGGCTGTACGAGGCCCGCTCGCTTCCCGCTATGTGCAGCAGTTTGTGCGCGACGTGGAGTGGGGCGGATTGGATTTTCTGATTCTGGATATGCCCCCGGGTACCGGCGATATTCAGCTTACCATTGTCCAGACCGTGTCACTGGCGGGAGCCGTGGTGGTCACCACTCCGCAGGAGGTGGCGCTGATTGATGCCCGCAAGGCGGTGGGCCTGTTCCAGCGCGTGAATACGCCTATTCTGGGTATCGTTGAGAATATGAGCTATTTCCATTGCCCCAGTGATAACCAGGTGTATCACATTTTCGGTGAAGGTGGCGGTGAACGCGAGGCTGCAAAACTGGGAGTGCCGCTGCTGGGCAAGCTGCCGTTGGATACCCGCACCCGCGCCTGCGGGGATGAGGGCACCCCGGTGGCGTTGGAAAATCCCGGAACGAATCCGGTTTCTGCGGCATTCCGCAGTGTGGCTCAGAAGTTGGTGGCAACGCTGGGTATGTGAGCCCGACAAGAGATATTTTTGCCCCGGTGCCCTCATGAATGGGTAGCCGGGGCTTTTTTGGTTCTGTTTCAGATTTGCTGGCAGATATATTCATTAAAATTTGCTAACATTATTAAAGGGCAAAGATTACGAGTTGAAATAATTAGAAAGCAAACAGATAAATTGGAGATTGTCGAGCAGTTTGCGAAGCGTCAGCGGAGCGGAATTTTGAGCCCGGAGGGCGGTACTTTCATTAGCCCAGGGTAGAGCTGCGGCAGCAGCGGAACCCTGGGAAAAACGATGAACATATCAGAACCCCGAGCGGAGCGAGTAGGTGGCAGATATGGATGCGCGTTGATATGCAAATAATCAATGCTTAACATAAACGGAACGCTCATGCGAATCTGCCACCCCGCCAGCTGGCGGGGTTCCGGTCTTATTACTACACCATACCCAGGGCTCACGCCCTGGGCT
>JAZRKW010000010.1:0-8230 GCA_045646505.1 Akkermansia sp.
GGTATCGTCCAAAATGTCAAATCCAAGACCACCCGAAACAACTCCATGATGGCATATGTGACCGTGGAAGACGACACTGCCTCAATTGAAATGCTGGCATTTTCCAATGTGCTGAATCAGTATGGTGGTTATCTGCGGGAGAACAGTCCCGTAGTCATCACCGGCAGGCTATCCATCCGCGATGAGAAAGAACCCCAGATCGTCATCAATCGCGCAAGACCCATCTCTGACTTTTCCGAGACACCCGCACCGGTGCAAAAGGCGGAGCCTGCGCCCCAGCCCCAGGAAATCAAACTCGCAGAGAAACCGCGCAACGCCGAACACAAATCTGCCCTTACAGCCGCCGCCGTACTTAGCACAGAAAACCCTGCAGCAGCCCTCAAGGAACTGCTTGAAAAAGGCGAAATCACCCAGGAAGCCGCTGAACAACTTGCAGCCTGGGGCTCTAAAAACAAGGTAAAAGCCGTAGAAGAAGTCGGTAACAGCCGCCGCCCCAATGGCGACCGCGTCACCCGCTACCGCCTCGTCTCCGAAAACGGCGGGCAGGACCTTCTCATCGATGTTGTCACCCGCAAAGACGGCAAGACATTCATCGAATCAGCCAAATTCTCCTCCTCCGACAAAACGAAACTCGACCCCGGCGCTGACTCTATCACCGTGGCAGAAGGCTTTGTTGAAGCCGTACGCAGGGGTGATATGGTCGTTGCCCGCAGCATGGTCACCGGCACAGAAGTATCCGATGCCACCGTGGCTGGTCTCTGCATGATTTTCGAAGAAGGTGAATTCAAACTTCGCGAACAAGCCCCCATCCGCAACACATTCACCACAGAGAAAAACGCCGGCTACCTCGTTTACGTTCTCTCCCCCATCTCTACACGGCCGGCAAATGTCGGTCTGGAGCTCACCCGCACCACTGAAACCGACTGGCGCGTCAAAGCCGTTGCGCTCGATGCCCTGCTCAGCAGCTACGAAAGCATCGCCACCGAGGAAGGCGGGCATTATTTCCCCATCGTCAAAAACCCCAAGGGCGGCGACTCTCTTGCCCTCTTCTTCGGCTTCAACGAATCGGTACTCACCCCGCGTTCCATGCGGCAGCTGCAAATTGTGGCTGAGCTGCTTAAAGCCAGCAAAGGCATTCTCCAGATCAGCGGTCACACCGATGACGTAGGCTCCGAGAAATACAATCTGCAGCTCTCCATCCGCCGCGCCAATGCTGTAAAAGAAGCCCTGGTCTCCTTCGGCGTAGAAGAAAAACAGATTTCCACAGAAGGCATGGGCAAGAGCCAGCCCCGCCGTTTCTACACCACTGAGGACTCCACCGAACAGATTGACTACATCCGTGGTGAAAACCGCCGCGCTGAAATCTATCTCGACTTCGAATCCTGATTCTACACCCCCTTATCCGGAATCCGCCCTTTCCCACCACGAAAGGGCGGATTTCCTGTCCCTACCCACCATTTCTCAATCCCAGAATCGCATGCACGACTACGCAGCAGAACTGAACCCGGAGCAATACGCAGCAGTCACCACCACCGCAGAGCGGGCTCTTGTCATCGCCGGGGCCGGCAGCGGCAAAACCCGCACCCTCACCTACCGCGTAGCCTGGTTGCTAGAGCATGGTGTGGCACCCTGGCGTATTCTGCTGCTCACCTTCACGAACAAAGCCGCTCGCGAAATGCTGGAGCGCGTCACTGCCCTCACCGGGACAGATGCGAACCTCCTCTGGAGCGGCACCTTCCACTCCATCGCAAACCGGCTTCTGCGCCGCTACGCCACCAGCCTCGGTTACCAGCCGGGGTTCACCATCTTTGATTCTGATGACCAGCGAGCCCTCATGAAAAACCTGGTCAAACAATTTGCCGGGAAAATGACCAAAGCAGACCGTTTTCCCAAGCCGGAACTACTCCTCTCTCTCCATAGCCTCGCCATCAACACCGCTACGGACTGGCACCGGGTCCTCACCGACGAATACCCCTACCTCGAGCAGCACGAGGACACCATCGGCCGCATATTCGCCGAATACACCGCCCGAAAGAAGGCCCTCAACGTCATGGATTTCGACGACCTGCTCACCAACCTCCTCCGTCTGCTGGAGGAACACGCCGAGCTCCGCGCTGAGCTGCAGGAACGTTTCCGCCACATCCTCGTCGATGAGTACCAGGATACCAACACCCCGCAGGACCGCATTGTGCAGCTCCTGGCCGGTGGCAGCGGCAGCAGCCTCATGGCCGTGGGGGATGATGCCCAGAGCATTTACTCCTGGCGCGGAGCCGATGTACAGCACATCCTCCATTTCCAGGAAACCTACCCCCAGGCAGAAATCTACCACATCACCACCAATTACCGCAGTCTTCCCCCCATTCTGGAGCTCTCCAATGCCGCTATCGCGCAGAACGAAAACCAGATTCCCAAAGACCTGCAGGCAGCGCGCTGCGGCACTTCGTTCAAACCGGTCGTCGTTCCCGCGCCGGATAACCGCACCGAAGCCGCCTGGGTCGCGCACCGAATCGACGAACTCCTCGCCGGCGGTATCCCCGGCAGTGATATCGCCGTCCTCTATCGCGCCCACTTCCACAGCATGGATCTGCAGATGGAGCTTACCCGTGCGCACATTCCTTTCCGAATCACCAGCGGGCTCCGCTTTTTCGAACAGGCCCATGTGAAAGACGTTATCGCCTTTCTCCGTCTTCTCTCCAACCCGAGGGATGAAATCGCCTTCCGCCGCATTGTCGGCACCTTCCCCCGCGTGGGCGAGGCCACAGCCGGCAAAATCTGGGCACAGTGGCTCGCCACATACGAAAAATGGGCCGGTGCCAACCCTGAGCAGATAGCCCTGACAGCCCCCCACACTACCGTCTTTGCGGCACCATCGGTCAAAGTCGCCCCCGCCATCGCTCCCCACTGGGCCGCATTCCTGGCACTCATGGACAGTCTCCACCCAGCGGACCACACACCCCTGCCCGCCGAACTCATCCGCACCGTCATCACCTACCTCAACCCCTATTTCACCCACACCTACGATAACTTTGACGAGCGGTCAGAAGACCTCATGCAAATCACCCGCAACCTGGGGACAGAAGACAAACTGGATGAATTCCTGGCCAACATCGCCCTTCTCAGCGAAGTAGACTCCCCCACCACACCCGATTCCGACACCGTCACCCTTTCCACCATTCACCAGGCAAAAGGTCTCGAGTGGAAAATTGTCTTCATCATCTTCCTTGGTGAAGGTCAGTTCCCCCACCGCCGGGTCATCGAAAGCGGGTCTACAGCCGATATCGAAGAAGAAACCCGCCTCTTCTATGTGGCGGTCACCCGTGCACAGGATCAGCTCTACCTCACCTTTCCCCGCTACAATGGCCGCAGTTACGACGCACAGTACTCGCCGCCTTCGCGCTTCCTGACCACACTCCCGCAGGAACTCATCCAGCTCTGGGCTCTGTAAGTAAAAGTCTCTTGCAGCGCAGACAGCCGCCAGGCTGCGACGCAGTGGTTTTAATTTTCTACTTGTTTTCAAACTACCGGCTGCGGGGCAGCATCAACACCCGCAACCATGAAAGCGAAATCACTCTGCTACATGTTGGCGGCCACAACAGTGGCCGGGTCTGCCGGGGCTCAGCAAGCCAGCGGCTATCTGGATACAGCCTGGGGCTGGGAACCGGCATTTCTCGAAATTGTGGAGGTGCCGGTAAGCCTTCAGCAAGGGCTCAGCACACAAGAACAGCTCACCCGCCGCCATGCAGGTGTGCCCACGCGCCAGCATGTGCTGAACCAGGCCCGCAATCGCGATGAAGACAGCTCCAAGTCTCCGTGCCGGGGATGGCGCTTTATGCCGTCCACGCCTCAGCGTTTCATGCCATATCTCGATAGCCTTTTCGTGCCTGGCAACACCTGCGCTGAACCCTGCGAAATCCTGAACTCCGACTTCATCTCCACCGGAGCTCAGAAAATCAAGACAGCGCTGAGCCGCTACGGCCTGCAATATGACCTGACCGCCTCATACAATTTCACCTCTGTGCAACCCCGTCCGCACGGGCACCGTGGCAATTTCTCCTCCTTCAACTGGATGCTCACCGGCACCTGGTTTCTCGCAAAGGATTGCGACAACAGCCAGGGGGTATTCCTTACCTTCGAGGCAGACTGGGGAACCGGCACCAACTTCAACGAACGCCGCAGCAGCGCCAGCCGCAGCATTGGCAGCCTCAGCCGCCCGCAAGGATGTCTGCGCGGAGGAAATGGCGTGACCCTGCCGCAGCTGGCCTTGGGCTACAGCGGGTTCGATGGCAAATGGGTTGCCATGGCCGGTACTCTTGACCTGACCAATTATCTGGACCAGAACGCCTATACGTCATCCTGGGCCGGGGGCCTCATGAACAGCAGTTTCGGCAACAACCCCTGTCTGCCGCTTACCTGGGCCAACCTCGGGTTCATGACCGCCTGGCAGCCATGCAACAGCTTCTACGCCATGTACGCAACCACCAGTACCAACACCGGCCTGAACCAGAATCCATTCAATGACCTCAGCAGCAATTACTGGGTACACCTGGGTGAAATCGGCTTTATCCGCGAGGATATGCTCGGCATGGGTGCCGGCACCTACCGCCTGCAGTACACCATCACCGAGCACGATGGCAAGACCGGTACAGGCGGTGCCATCAACATCCAGCAACAACTCGGTAAGAACTCCAGACTCGGCTTCTTCACCCGCGCCGGGTTCATGGACCAGGATGCAGCCCGCATCACCGGCGTGAAATGCGCCGCCACCGCCGGTTTCATGCTTCAGGCTCCATTCAGCAATTCCGGCTGGGGCAGCCGCAGCAACTATGAGAATATCTCCTTCGGCTTCCTCTGGCAACGCGCGGCCTCAAGCTCCAAGCCTTACGAACACAAAGATGAATATGGACTGGAGCTCAGCACCGTGGTACAGGTGACCCCCACCTTTTTCCTGCAGCCGGATCTCCAGTATATCTTCAACCCGGTTCATGCCACAGATAAGGATGGCGCCTTAGTACTGCAGATGCAGGGCGTATTCAAATTCTAAACCATTCACCCATAAAAAAGCACCGGTGCAGGAATCTTCCCTCCGGTGCTTTTTTTGTTGCATTAACACAAAATAATGGTAAAGTGGTGGCATGTCCGCAAAACGCTTTATTCTGAATGAGACAAGTTACCACGGCCATGGCGCTGTGGAAGCCATTGTAACCGAAGTAAAAGGTCGTGGTTTTGCCAAAGCTCTCGTCGTGACCGACGCAGACCTGGTGAAATTCGGCGTAGTGGCCAAGGTGACCAGCCTGCTGGATGCCGCCGGCTGCGCTTATGAAATTTACGACAAAGTAAAAGCTAATCCCAGCGTAGATGTAGTAAACGGCGGTGTAGCTGCATTCAAGGCAGCCGGTGCTGATTACATGATTGCCATCGGTGGTGGTTCCCCGCAGGATACTGCCAAGGCCATCGGCATCATCATCAACAACCCCGAGTTCTCCGACGTGGTAAGCCTCGAAGGCCTGGCCCCGACCAAGAACAAGTGCGTGCCTGTCATCGCTGTCGCCACCACTGCCGGCACCGCTGCTGAAACCACCATCAACTACGTTATTACAGACGAGGCCAAGCGCCGCAAATTCGTATGTGTTGACCCCCACGATATCCCCGTGGTAGCCGTGGTTGACCCGGATATGATGAGCTCCATGCCCAAGGGTCTCACCGCCGCCACTGGTATGGATGCCCTTACCCACGCCATCGAAGGTTACACCACCCTCGCTGCCTGGGAACTGGCCGATACGCTCAATATCAAGGCCGTGGAACTCATCGCCAAAAACCTCCGCAAAGCAGTGGAGAACGACCCGGACGGCCGTGAAGGCATGGCCCTGGGCCAGTACATGACCGGCATGGCATTCTCCAACGTGGGTCTTGGCGTTGTGCATGGCATGGCTCACCCCCTGAGCGCCTTCTACAACACCCCGCACGGTGTTGCCAATGCAGTTCTTCTGCCCTACGTCATGGAATACAACGCCCCCTACACCGGCGAAAAATTCCGCGAAATCGCACGCGCCATGGGTGTGCAAGGCGTGGACTCCATGACCCAGGAGGAATACCGCAAGGCTGCTATCGACGCAGTGAAGCAACTCTCCATCGACGTGAACATTCCCCAGACCCTCGCTGAAATCGGCGTGAAGGAAGAAGACCTGGAGGCTCTTACAGATGCCGCCATGGCCGACGTCTGCACCGGCGGCAACCCCCGCCCCTGCACCTGGGAGGAAGTTCTCGGCGTTTACAAGATCGCTTTCGGCAAGTAATCCCCCCCCGGAAACATTCCGAACATTCTCAAGACCGGAGCCCCCACGCTCCGGTCTTTTTCTCTCCCCTCACATAACCGGATATACCAGAACTTACCCATCCTCCCGCAAATAAAAAATGAAACTGTTTCAGATTTGCTGGGCCTCGCAATAAATGATGCGTTGGCAAAACAAGTGAATCATCGACAAATCGGCATTTGGCGGGGAACATATCTGTCGGAGCACGCGACTTTCTTGTCTCGGCGAAGCCTGAAAGGCGTAGACAGAAGTCCCGTAAATTATGGAGCATTTAATCGGGACTGAAGTCCCATGCTCCGAAAAAGTCCCCCGCTCCGAAAACGACAATCTCGGATTTGTCGCCAATACTTCATTTTTATCTTTTAATCACATTAGCAGGTTCTGATATCTACCAACAAATCTGAAACAGACCCTAAAAAATCAAAAAAAATCCATTTTCTTCTTTTTTTACTTGCCAAACAAGCCCGGCGCGTGTATACTTCGCCCGTCCTCACCCGGAGGGCAATAATACAGAACGGGGTATTAGCTCAGCTGGTAGAGCACTTCAATGGCATTGAAGGGGTCAGCGGTTCGAGTCCGCTATGCTCCAGGCTCCGTTTTTTCGGAGAAAAAACTTCGGCTTGGCAAGCCTTTTGGTTTGCCAAGCCAACTTTTTTATGCAGCAACGCGAAATAAAAAAGGGAGGCTGCCACGCTGAAGCCTTGTCACGCCATAGCGCCGAAGGAGCGACGGCGGAAGTGCGGAAGCGGGCAAACCACCGTGGCGCAATAAATGCGGTAAACGCAAACACTGCAATGCCTATGCCTACCTCACATTTCTACTACGTTTACATTCTCCGTGATGTCGCTACAGGCAAACGCCATTACACAGGCGTGACGCATGATTTGCAAGAACGCTTGGCTATGCACAATGCGGGACATGTACCGCACACTTCCAAATTTGCACCATGGTATATTGAAACCGCCATTGCTTTCCGTAATAAAGAAAAAGCCTTTGCATATGAGCGATATCTCAAAACAGGTGCAGGCAGAGCATATGCTATAAAGCATTTTTGATTTTCAACACTTACACAAGCATAGGCATTGCAAAAGCTACGCCCACCCTAGCGCTTGCAAGCCCCGCCACCGTCCCTGCCGGACGCAAAACGCCCCCAAAAGCCCAAAACTCCTACACGTCACGGTGTATCGTAGAGAAGCCGGAAGTCCGTTTTGCTAAGCTCGAACGCATTTTAGGGACACTAAAGATGACTCGAATCTATAATCCGCTGATTCTGTGAGCTTCCGTCTTCGGGGTTCCCCCTACGCCGAGACAGGCCGCAAGGGTAGGACGAGTGCCGGTGCTCATTCTTGCCCAGCTTTGGGGTCCTAGTCTTGCGAGTAGTGTTTTACGCATTAAAGTTACGCTTTGAGCCCCACACGCTCAGCATAACGCTGCATCAGCATAGCGCCGAATTCGCGGCGGGTCACCTGCTGCTCATCATAGTTGGCTCGGTATTCATCCAACTCCCAAGGCAGGAGTTGATTGCGCCTATAGTACTCACCTGTTCCCTCATCCACGCTCTGAAGGCTCAGGAAATCAGAAAGGCACTGCCGCTGGGCATCGTTGAGCAGACTCTGCTGCATGCGTACGTATTCCACTAGCTTGTCCTTTTCCTTATAACTAATGCCGGGGTATATTTCCACCACGTAGTGCAGAGCTCCAATCATGAAGCGGGGAATCAGGAATCGGTAGGCCTCAGGGCCGACGAAACACAGAGCTATGGAACAGGCAGAAAGCAAATCATCCGGGATGGCGTGCCAGTCATGCCTCTCTTCACGGGTTGCCAGCACATTCAGCACTTCCTCGCTCAGGTAGTCATCCATTGCTTCTCCACAAAGCAAAACATAGGGTTCGTTCAGGCACTGCACCCCGGCAAAAGC
>JAZRKW010000011.1:0-3947 GCA_045646505.1 Akkermansia sp.
AGGAAACTCTGGCGAATCTGCGCGGATGTCATCATAGCGATGTAAAATGCGATAAAGGTATACTAGTACACGCCTAGCATACACCGCTTCCAGCCCCATGTAAAGCAAATAAGCTGGTTCAGCCCCTCACACGCGCGGAACAACGCGTGTTTTCACTCAGGCTATGCCTGTTTTCTCTTTTCATACGCGCCAAGCGCGCTTTCATATTTTCGGGACTTCCGTCTACGCCCTTCGGGCTTCGCCGAGACAAGAAAGCCCCGCGCCACCAATTAATCACTAATCATTAATCATTTCTTCATTGCCTTGCGCTCAGCCTCATCCAGCTTTCCATCCTTGTTGGTATCGTACTTCTCAAGCATACGCTGGTGGGCATCCGGACGGGCATCCTTGCGCTCCGGCATTTTGCCGGCAGCACCCCAGTACGCAGGCTTTGCCGGGCGATTCGGCATCTGCCCCCCAGCCCCCCAGTGCGTGGGGCGGGGCTGTTCCTGTGCCAGAACCGGCACAGCCAGGGCAAGTAGCATCATCATCGTTCTCATGCCGCCATTCTAGCACACCGCAAATCCTCTGCCCAGCACCAATTTCTTGGAAAAGTGGCATTTTTACCCCATTTTTATCTTGGAAAAGTGGCATTTTTGCGGTACTTTTTCCTTGAAAAGTGGCATTCATGCAATTCACGCACACTTAACCATAAGATATACAATAGCATACACCACGGCTTACTCAACTCAACGGGATTTGAAACCATGAAGCCACAGTCTCCACATTGCGCATCACTTCCTCCGGCTCAGGATGATGGCACCACCGCGCTGCACCTTGCGGTGGAAGACGGCCGTATCAACACGGTCCGGGAGCTTCTGGCTGCCGGGGCGGATGTAAACGCCACCGATGCGATGGGCTACACGCCACTCATGCTGGCAGATAGTGGTAATGCCGACATGGTGCGACTTCTTCTGCAGGCCGGGGCCGATGCCCGCGTCAGAAGCGCCCATGGCGGCAGCGTGCCGGCTCTCATCCACAACCCCGGTAGGGAAGTAATGCAGCTACTCTACGATGCCGGTGCCCGTTTTACCCCGGATGAAGTGGATATCGCGATTCATACCCCCTTCCCCCTCTGGCTGCAGACATTGATAGAAGATGGGCTTGATGTGCACCAGCCGGATGAACTCAACACCACCCCGCTGGCCTGTGCGGCCTGGTGCGGCAATGTCGAAGCCGTGCGCCTGCTGCTGGAGGCAGGCGCGGCCTCCAGTATCGACACCCGGGATTCAGACGAAGGAGTAACGGCGCTGCATGCCGCTGTCATTGCCTGCCGGGATGCGGAAACCGCCTGCCCGGAAAATGTAGTCGCCCTGCTGGCCGCAGGAGCAGATGCAAACCTGGCCGACCGCGATGCCTGGACTCCCTTACACTCCTGCGCCCATTACAACCTGCCCCACCTGGTCCCCCTGCTGCTGGCTGCAGGCGCAGACCCCGGGCTGCTGGATATACACGGCAATACCCCGGCTGAAATGGCCGCCCAACGCGGCCACACCGAAGTGGAACAACTTCTCCGCAACGCTCAGAATACCTGATTTTCTCCACCATGTTTTCTTTCTTCAATAAAAACAAGCGTCTGCTGAAACAGGCAGAAAAGGGCAATACCCGGGCTGTACTCCGGCTGCTGGCCAGAGGAGCCGATGTCAACGCTACCGATGAGGATGGTTTCTCACCCCTGACTGAGGCTCTGCGCTGGCAGCACCAGGACACAGCCGAGGCACTCATATCAGCCGGGGCAGATGTGAACCACCACGACACCCTGCATGAAAAAACACCTCTCATCATTGCCGGCTGGAATGGTCTGACCAGAGCAACACAGATACTGCTGGCCGCTGGTGCGGAAGTGAATGCGACCGACAAATACGGCACAACTGCCCTGATTTCTGCGGCCCGGTGCGGCCACACTGAAGTCGTGCGGTTGCTGCTGACCGCCGGGGCTGATATCCACGCCCGCTGTCAGGATGGCAATGCATTGAGCGTAGCCCTTTCTCTGCACCACCAGGAAACAGCCGAGGTGCTGAAGGCTGCCGGGGCCACCCTGAACCTGATGGAGGCCGCTTACTGCGGGCAGAGTGACCTTGTGCGCCGGCATCTGGCCGAGGGTGCCGACCCGGATGAAGAAGCAGCCATCGTGAGGGCGGCTTTCGGGGGACACACCGAAATTGTCCGCTTACTGGTGGAAGCCGGGGCGGACATAGATGCCCAGGACACCCTGGAACAGATGACTGCCCTGCACCACGCAGCCCGCTGGGGGCACACCGAAATGGCAGAGCTGCTGCTGAGAGCCGGGGCACGCGCCGATATCCGGGACAAAGACCGCTTCAAAGCCCTCGATATCGCCGTGTGGAGTGGCCGGGCAGAGGTGGTTCGCCTGCTGCTCGCTCATCGTCAGCCGGACGTGAACGTCCGAGTTGGCGGCATCTGCCTGTTGCATTGGGCCGCATCTAGCGGCGACACCGAGATTGTGCGCATGCTGCTCCAGGCCGGTGCCGATGTGCATGCCAGAACGCTCATTTTCCATGAAACTGCGCTCAAGCTGGCGCTCAAAGCCGGGCACCGGGAAACAGCCGAACTTCTCCGCTCCGCCGGTGCTAGTGAGTAAGGCAACAAGAAGCCCCGCCAACTGGCGGGGCTTCTTGTTGAAAGTCGGGTCACATCTGCGGGCTGCAAAATGCCGCAGAAGAACTTGCAGCTGATGTCATTTCCGCTTCTGCCGTTCCAGAACACGGTGGGTATCATTGGCAATTTTGTGCAATCTACCTTTGATATACAGCATCGTACTCCCCTTGTAGAAATAAACTTCCCGATGAGGAGAAACGCGTTCCAGCTCCTGATGATGCAGCCCTGAGCGTCCCGGGCCATAGTGAACAGAAGTATTGCGGGCGAATTCCACCACCCAGCCGCTGGCAGGAGCTACAAAGATACCCACTGGAGCCTTACACCAAGCCTTCAATCCATTATCAGAATCAAAATGTTCCAGATAGTCCTGAATGGCTGCAGCATCATCCAGTCTGCCACTGCTGCCCAGCTTTTTCATCTGACCCTCAAAGGCAGATTTGAGCTTACTGCGGGATTTAGCCATGGCCTTATCCATGCCAATCCAGAATTTTTCTTCCTCGCCAGAGACAATGTCCTCAGCTTTGGCACCAACGGCCGCCCCAGCTTGTAAATGGGAGCACTTTCCACCGTCAGCTAATGGAAAACGGCCCAGCTGTTTGTCTTTTTCATAAAACCAGCATTCCTTGTCATCAACGATAACAAAATCACGCCCAGCGTAAGTAACGCGTCTCATCTGTCCCCGGGAGTCCTCCAGACAGCCGGAGTGAAACTTGTATTGACCACCCTGCGAATCCACCCACTGGTAACGTTTGAAAAAGTCCGGCAACTCTACCTTACCAGCTGCAGAATCCTGCAGTTTCTCGCCGGATTCAACTGCAGCCGCATATTCAGCAATTTCTTTAGCAGCAACATAATCACCCTTTTCCTGCAAGATTTGTTTCTGTTTATTCAACCTTTCCAGAAAATCAGATTTCCGCTTCTGAAATACCTTATCATAACGTTTACCGTAGGCGGCTACTGTTTCTTCAACGCATGCCGGCGGAGTGGGGATATCCATGGCCCCGCTCCAGGAAAACGTGATGAACAGTGCAGTGAATATTCGTAGCATTTTCATAAGCCCTATGGTAGCAAATAAATAGCATTCATTCAATACTTTTTGTGAAAAGCAACTTCAGAGGGGAGCTGTTTCAGATTTGCTGTCCCTCGCCATAAATGATGCGTTGGCAAAATAAGTGAATCATCGACAAATCGGCATTTGGCGAAGAGCGGGCGAGCCAAAGGCGAGCGGTATTCAGAGCCCGAAGGGCGACACGTTCGGTAGCCCAGAGCGTACTTGTGAGGGCGTAGCA
>JAZRKW010000012.1:0-32721 GCA_045646505.1 Akkermansia sp.
CCTGCTTGCGACGCAGAACCTTGCCCGTGCCGGTCACCTTGAAACGCTTGGCCACGGCCTTACGTGTCTTGTTGATACCACCTTTGCGGGTCATGGTGCAGGGATTATACACGCCTTTTCCCATCTGGCAAGGAAAATATCGGCCTTTTGCATCTTTTTTTAACTTTTTTTCTTAATTCCTACTTTTTTGCTTGCAATAAGATTAGAATTGTTCTAAATTGTGCTCATGAAGACGACATTCATCGAATATCCGAAGTGCACAACGTGCAAGAAGGCAAAGAGCTGGCTTGCGGGGCAGGGAGTAGAGTTCACCTCCCGCCACATAGCCGAGGAAGCGCCCACGGCAGAGGAACTGCGCGGCTGGTGGCAGGCAAGCGGTCTGCCACTGAAGAAGTTTTTCAACACCTGCGGTGTGAAGTACCGCGAGATGAATCTTTCTGAGCGCCTGAAGGAGATGAGCGACGAAGAACAGCTTGCCCTGCTGGCAACGGACGGCTTGCTGGTGAAGCGCCCGATTCTGGTGACGGATACCGGCAAGGTGATACCCGGATTCAAGGCAGAGACCTGGTCCGCCGCTCTCTAAGCAGCAGAGAGACATAGATTTCAAGCATGCAGCAATAACGGAAGACCGCGCATGGGCGGGGAGCAGTTTCCTCCATGCGCGGTCAATTCTGTCTTGAAGGGAAGGCTGCTTGCGCGTGCGCGCGATGATAAATGGAGTCACGCGGGCTGCCACAATACCCGCTTGACCTTTTTGCAAAGCTTCGTAGAATGAATGAACGAACGATAAAAAACACCGGAACTATGGCCAATACGCATCAGTTTCAGACGGAGGTCCGGCAGCTGCTGGACATTGTGATTCATGCATTTTACAGCGACCGCGAGGTGTTTGTGCGCGAGCTTGTTTCCAACGCTTCTGACGCGCTGGAGAAGCTGCGTCTCAAGCAGCTGACTCAGACTGATATCTACGAACCGGAGCGAGAGCTTCGTATCACCATTACCACGGATGAGGAAAATGGTACGCTGACGATTGCTGACAGTGGTATTGGTATGACCCAGGATGAAGTGGTGGAGTTCCTCGGCACGATTGCTCACTCCGGCACCAAGAAGTTCCTGGAGGCCATGAAGGAGAGCAAATGCGGCACGCAGGACCTCATCGGCCAGTTCGGTGTGGGCTTCTACAGTGTGTTCATGGCTGCGGACAAGGTGGAGGTGACTACTCGTTCCTGGCAGCCGGATGCCGCCCCCGTCAAGTGGGTGAGCGATGGCCAGGAAGGCTATGAGCTGGGTGAAGCTGCTGCCGATACCCCGCGTGGCACGAGCATCCTCATTCACCTGAAAGAAGACGCAAAGAACTTTGCCAAGGGTGATCACACCCGCTACATCCTTTCCAAGTACAGCAACTTTGTGGGTTTCCCCATTGATTTCAACGGAGAACACCTCAACACTGTGCAGGCTATCTGGATGAAGAGCAAGAAGGATGTGAAGCCGGAGGAATATGAGGGCTTCTACCAGTTCATTGCTCACACGGAAAGCAAACCGCTGAGTTATATGCACTTCAGCGCCGATGCTCCCATCGTGCTCAACTCTGTTCTTTTTGTGCCTGAGGAAAATCCGGAAGCTATGGGCTTTGGCCGCTGCGAACCGATGGTGTCGCTTTACTGCCACAAGGTTCTTATCGACAGCAAGCCGGAAAAATTGCTGCCTGAGTGGCTGCGTTTCCTGGCTGGCGTGGTGGATAGTGAAGACCTGCCGCTCAATATCTCCCGCGAGATGCTGCAGGATAATTCTCTGCTGCGCAAGGTGGCCGGTATCATCACTAAGCGTTTTATCAAGCATCTGGAGGGCGTGGCGAAGAATGAGACCGAGACTTATGAGAAATTCTGGCGCACTTTCTCCCGCTACATTAAAGAGGGTGTCGTGACCAGTTGGGAGCACAAGGATGCCCTGGGTAAACTGCTGCGTTTTGAATCTACCTTTACTGAGCCTGGTAAGCTTACCAGCTTCGAGGACTATGTGGCGCGCATGAAGGAAAACCAGAAGGATATTTATGTTCTTTATGGTGCCAGCCGCAGCCAGCTGGAGAATTCTCCGTATCTGGATGCGCTCAAGGCTCGTGGCTTTGAGGTGGGCTTCTTCACCGAAGGTGGAGACCAGTTTGTGGTGGAAAGCCTCATGAAGTTCGGGGAGAAGGAAATCAAGTCCATCGACCGTGCGGGGCTGGAATTGCCCCCGTTGGAAGCCCAGCCTGACCAGCCGGGACTGGATGATGCCGAGGCTGAAGGACTTACCACTTGGGTGAGCGATACCTTCAAGGAGCGTTTCTCCAAGGTGACGACCAGCGACCGTGTGACCAGTGCTCCCGCCATTGCTCTGCAGGGTGAGGGGGATATTTCTCCGGAAATCAAGGCCTACCTCCGCGCGATGGGGCAGGAGATTCCCGAGACTCACCCGGAAATAGCCTTCAATCCGCACAACCCGATTGTGATGAAACTGGCCGAGCTTCGCACGCAGGATGAAGCGCTGGCTACTCTGCTGGCTGATCAGCTTATCAATACAGCGCTGCTGCGCGCCGGCATGCTCGACGACCCCGCCAAGCTTGCTGATAACTCCCAGGCGCTGTTGGAGAAACTGTTGAACAAGTAAGCACCCGGTTTTTGTTTATTCAGTGCCCCGCAGCATGCAGAGATGCTGCGGGGCGCTTTGTGTTTTTAGCAAGAAGTATTTATTGAGCCGTTTTCAGGGTATCAGAGGATATAGCGCATCTTCTCCTCGGTGTTGCGATAACGGAGTACGGTGTTGAGACGCTCATTTTCCAGCAAAGAGACAAAACGGCCTTCCTTGACCATGGTGCGCAGGCCGGGGTCGCGGAAGAGATCGAGCAGACGGGTTGGTTGGGGAATGCCGCGGTTGGCCAGCTGCGTGTTGTAAAAGACGGTGAAGGTGGGTTCATCCAGTGAGCAGCCAAAGGCTACCAGGCAGGCCAGATTGGTTTGGGCCGGGTCATCGATAGGGTCAATACTCTGCACCCAGCCGGTGATTTGAGATTGGCGCAATGCGTTGCTGATACGGGTGAACCATGGGACCTGCGGCATTTCAGCGGCGGAATTGGTGGCCCGTTGCATCTGCGCAACGGCCAGTTCATGATAGTAGCGGATGCGGCAGACGTTGCCGTAGTAACAGATACCCATCATGCTGACCCAGAGCATGATGAGACTCATGAAGATGGTAGTGAGCACCCCGCCCAGCCCGATTTTTTTCTTGAATGAGAAGAGGTGTGAAATCCAGACCATACCATGAAAACCGATAATCAGCAGGAATACGGCTACACCCCAGGCCAGGACCTGAACCATCCAGGGTTGCGGCGTATCTGTGAAGAACGCTACATAGGTGTCACCGTTTTTCTGAAGAAATATCCACGAGGCAACCGCTGCCGATACGGCTGCGGCCAGCAGTATCATTTTGATGATGCCTTTGACAAGTGCAAAGATGAGGATTGCAATGGCAATGATGCTGAGTACTGTCAGAATGATGTGTGAAGTTTCCATGTGTTTGAAGCGAAAAATTAGCGGATACAGGGCTGCAGCTGGCGGGCTGCTTGAGCAGCTGCACTATGCTGCGGGTTGATTTGTAAGGCTTTGTTTAAGGCTCGCAGAGCAGGGCGGTATTGGCGCAGCTCGATGAGAATGAGCCCCAGACGGTACTGCACCTCGGCGTTCTGCGGGTGTTCGCGGGCGCATTCCAGCATCTGGCGCAGGGCATCTACCGGTCGATTCTGTTGCGCCAGGAATACGGCATAATCCATGCGTGCCACTTCGCTTGCGGGGTCGCGTTCTATAGCCCGGCGGTACTGGGCATCGGCCTCTCTGGTGTTGCCGGCGGCGCTTTGCAGCATGGCCAGCTGCATGGAGCCGGTTGGCTGGTCGGCCTGGTGGGTGGCGGTTTGCTGAATTTCCTGCTGTACCGGGTGATTTGCCGGCAGATTCGGGAACAATGCCCAGGCTGCAGCGTGGCGGACGCTGCGGGTTTTGTCTGCCAGTGCCTTGCGGGCAGCATCTCCGCCCAGTAGTTCCACTGCCGCGGCTCGCACCAGAGCATCGGCATCCTGTGTGGCCCCCAGTGCTACTGCCTGAACTTCCGGCGTGAGCGGGAACTGAGCCATCAGCCCCAGCAGCGTGGCTCGCCAGGCGGGGATTTCCTCCACCTTGTATGCAGCCAGCAGCTTCTGCATGCTCCCTTTTCCCTGCATGGCATGACCGGCAGCGCGGAAACGCTGGCGGTATTTACCCAGGCGTTCCTCCTTGTAGCGCTTCTCAAGGTATTCCATGCACCATGGGTTATCCTTGTCCTTGTGGCAGTTCAAGCAGGCATTCGGCACGCCCAGTTCGATACTCATGCGCGGATCCGGCCAGTGCAGGGCATGGTCGCGGCGCGGGTCTCGCCCCATGTAGGTCATTTTCGGCATGTGGCATTCAATACAGGGCATGGCCTTGCCGCCGCAGAGCTTGTTGTGCCCTACCTGCGGTGCCAGCACACCGTTGATTGTTTTGTTTGTGCCGTGACATTGCAGACAGAGCTCATCATTCTCCGTTGGTTGATTTACCCCGCCGGAGTGCGGGTCGTGGCAGTCGTAGCAGGTTACTCCTGTGCGCCCCATCTTGTGCAGACGGAAACTCGTCTCACAGTAATCCTCTTCCAGTTGCAGTCCATTCGGGTGAAATACTCCGGGAATTTTCGGCAGCTCCAGCCGGAAGTGTTCGTCAAATTTGTCTCCAATCCGGAAATTGCCGGTCAGCTCCTCGCGGCGGGCGTGGCAGCTTGCGCAGTTGTCATCATGCTGCTGTGGGGTAAGCTTGCGGTCTGCCTTTGCCACCAGGCAGCCATCCGCTGCATCCGGCGTGTCGGAAACTTTGTGGCACTGGATGCAGGTGATACCCGGTTCCTGCCATGTGGCCTTGAAGGAATCGGTGTCAACATCATAATTCTTGCGGAAGCCGCTCATGTGGCACCAGGCGCATTGGGATTCCCAGTTCATGCCCCGGCCAGTCCAGTGGCCCCACTCTCCCTTCTTGCGAATGGCTCCACCTCGCTCCTGCTGCAGGGCATCATCCCGGAATACATCGAACCATTCCTTGAGCTCCACATCCCAGGCTGCGCTGGGTGTCTGTTGCCCGCCGTCCTTCCAGCGCAGCAGGTACTGCACCAGTGGCTCGCGGCCAATCACACCGCTCACGGTGTAGACCTTGCCTGTGGCTACGTCCCGCATCTGAAATTCTCCACGCGCACCGCGTGTCATTTCCAGCTCCATGCCGTGCGCCTTGATGCGCTGGCCGGAAAAAGCCGCTGCATCCAGAGCGGCATCCGGGTGCCGCCAGGCCCACGCATGGTCACTGCCTTTCCATAAATCATACTCCTTGCGGTGGCACTCCGCGCACTTGCGCGAGATGGAAAGCGCGGATTCATCCCAATGCTTCCGCACTGCCTCGGCAGCTGAGCTCAGGGCAGGGAAAGAAAGCAGGAGAATGAAGGATGCTCGCATCATGCAGCGCCATTCTATCACATTTCATCCCCCGTGCGCAAACGTAAACATGCCTCTAAAATCATAAATTCGCAAAAAAATAAAATTTAGTCTTGCATTCCTCGCACGGCTCTGATAAAATCTCGGCACACGCACGAGTAGCTCAGTGGTAGAGCGGCTGTCTTACACACAGTTGGTCAGGAGTTCGAATCTCTTCTCGTGTACTCGTTTCATAAACCTCTAACGCTTAACGCGTTAGAGGTTTTTAGTAACAATCAACGACTTAACAACCCTGTGCAGAATCGGTATGCGCCTGTTTTAGCCTACCATTTTGCTCTGAAACCACGCTTCCTACGCACTCTAGGACTGCAAAGGACTAGGGATGCGGCAGCGCTTTGATTGGGGCAAGCCCAATTACTACTGATTCAAAGAAGTAGGTTGCCTTTTCCTAAATTGCAATCAGAACAGAGTGTTTGCAAATTATCGATAACGGTCTCACCTCCTTGAGACCATGGAATGATATGGTCAACATGTAGAATTGTTGAAGGGATCGTAGCGGGAGAAGCACCGCATGCTTGACATTTGAAATTATCGCGAGACAAAACTTTAAAGCGCAATCTTAAATTTATATTTCTTGGTGTTTTTCGCGCGTCTGAAGAAGATGTTTTTAATGCGTTTTCTTCGTTATTGTCGCAATTATCGGCATAAATATTTACCTCTTCGGAAGCGGAATCATGCTCAGCATCCGTTACTCCATTCACATATGCAATGAACGCCTCTAAGGCTTTTCTCCATCCTCCAAATCTTCGCTTGTAAGTGTCCAGAGAATACTTAGCAAGCGCCAATTTTTGAACATCAGTTGTTGTAGGTTGTCTGCCTAATGTCACCCACATGCGTTCTATATCCTCGAGACATTCTTTTTCTGTAACTTTCATTTTTGCTTTGCCCGTTGGAGAAAGTCCCGCCATTGTCAAAGCCGTATCCCAATGCTTGAAGCGTTTTATTATGTGTGTTACCGCATACTTACCCCTATCGCAATAATCTTTGTACGAAATGGTAGCGCTATTTAGTTCTTTTGCTACTCTCTGTAAATCATCAAAGTATTGCTGATTTGAAATGCGGTTTAGTTCATCTTGATTTCTCGTACTTCGTAAACCTGCTCGAATTAAGGCTTTCTTCCACGTCCCAAAATGACCTTGAATTGCACATCGAGAATATTTTCCATATCTTATATATTTTGAGAGAGATAAATACCCTTCTTTGTGCTTTTTTGCCACGAGTTGGATATCTTTAATTATTTCTTCATCATCAAGAACTCGTTTATATGGAGTTAACTCAAATCTCATATCTATGGAATATGATATATTAGGTGAATATGTAATGTGTAAATAAATACCTACTTCCACAGCGGGTGGAGCTCCCAATGTTCTGGCAGCCCCATTTTGTGAAGGGGGATGCCTTGTTGTTGTGATTTCTGCAGGAATTGCAGCATGCGCACGTGCCATTGGGAGGAGGGGGCCACCTGTTTGAGCAGATAACGACAGATGAACAGGAGCGGGGCAAGGTTGGCTTGCGATTGGAGCATGGAGGGAGCCCCGGCCAGGCTGACGGTGGGTTTGACCCATTTGCGGGCTTTGTCAGAATAGACGTAATCCCAGGGCAAGGCCGGGGTGTTATTCATGCGGGGGACAGTCAGGAAGATTTTATTCCAGATGCGGGCATGGTGAGCGCAATCGTTGCGCAACACTCGCAAGGATGTCAGCCAGGTATAGAGAGTCTTGGCATCAGTGCCCCATAGGGAAGAGATGAGATTCTGCATTTTCTTCCGTGAGTGGGTGTAGAAATGCACCACCGTGCCATAATCCATGACTCCGACTGCCATCCAGAGCGGCAGATAATCATGCTTATCGCCGTATTTATTGAAGAAGTGGTCAATGAAATCAACCCCGCTTTGCTTGATGTTGCCGTGTTTATCTCGTTGGATACGCACACGCTCAAGACTTTGAATATATCCTTTCCAATGCGGGAAATACGTTTGCTGTGCATAGGCGAACGGCGATTGTCCTGCAGTATGGTGATACGCAATCTGACTACGGAGAGCAACTTCGATACGTTCGATAGCATCCATCATCAGGAAACGCAACTTGCGGTCAAAGAGGTAGTGCGACCACACTTTATCCAGCGTTGTACCGGGGACATAGTTATCCTCAATCTGTCCGTTTGAGTTTCGGACACGGAAAGGGTGTAGATAGGCGCTGAAGCGGTAATATCCCACATTCCTCAGACGCGAGGTCAAAAGCGACGCATCCGCCATAAGCCCACGCTGCTGAAGCAGAGCGACTTGTTGGGAAAGGGAGAGATGCGGCTTGAGGTATTCCATACAAAATAAAAACCCTCCCCATGTTCGCAGTTGAAGGAATCAACGGATTCCAACCCTAAGCGGGGGAGGTTATCTGGAGCCATTATACATGTAGTACGGATTTTGTCAAGGGGTGGAGACTGAGAAAAACGAAAAAAGCCCCATCATAAATCCTCTTAGCGATTTGTAAAGCACTTATAAATGGTGTGTTATACTTTCTCGCTTTACATTCCTATCCTCGGAGACGTACCCTTCACAAAGGGTATTCACCGAGCCTGCTTTCCGACACATTTTGGAAAGCAGGCTTTTTTAGTTTATCGCCCTATATTTAACGGATTACGGAGTCCTGATATTGCAACAAAAAAGAAGCAAGGACGATTCAAACAGCCGTTTTTTAAGCTTCGGGACGTTCCCGGGACTGCAAAGAACTAGGGGTGCGGCAGACTACTTGTTTTCATATTCGACCGATTCTATCGTGATATCGGGGCAAGTTCAATTAATTATGGTTGACATGATGTAACAAATGTAGTATTCATGTCAACGTGAAGAAGGAAACCACCGGCAAGCGCTTGTCATTCGGACAGATACTTCGAAATCGAAGAATTATTAAGGGATATTCGTTGCGAAAGTTAAGTTCGATGTTGGGAGGGGTCGTATCGCACGAAATGTTATCTCGTTATGAAAAAGATACAGCGGAACCACGTGCGGAAGTTAAAGAAAAGTTGTGTGCTATGCTGGAAATTAATGAGAACGAGACATATAGCGCTTTGGTAACCCCACCGGACGTTAAATTTCGACGTAGCAGATGGGGTATCCCGCAGAAGGAGTTAGAGGCAGCTCAGTTGCTTGCTCTTGAACTCTGCAATCACTACCTCTCGCTGGAAAATGTTTTGGGTGATAGATTAGAGTGGAAAAATCCTTTTTCAGTAAGTGAGTGTAAAAAGTTGTTACGAAGAACAAAGAATGAGCAAGATAGAGCGACTGCGCTCGAAGAAATAGCCGAGGAGCTTCGTAAACGATGGAACTTAGGTGGTGGCCCGATTCCTTCTCTAAGTTCTTTATTGAAACAAAAAGGGATTTTAGTGTGTGAAGTTCCGTTTAATAGTAATAGAATAGATGGATTTTCTTTCTTTTACGAAGGCAGGCCTTTCATTTGCGTAGCGGATTGGTTAAATAAAAATCCTGTTCGCAAAAGAATGACTTTGGCTCATGAATTGGGACATATATTATTCCCGGACATGGACAAAGATGAACCATCAGACAAAGAGTACTGCATTATGCGCTTTGCCGGGGCTTTTTTAATTCCTCGTCCGGCGGTGATTGATGCGCTTGGTTCATCTATGAGAAAAGAGTTGCCTCTGTATGAACTTTTGGGGATGAAACATTATTATGGCATCAGTATTGTAGGGCTCATGGCTCGTGCAATGCAATTGCACATCATTGACTGGGAACAATATTGCAGCTTCAACACGAGGTTTTACAGGCAATTCTACGCCCATTCACCGGAGGAACAGCAACTAGACCTTGAGCCGGGGGTGCCTTATGTTGTCCCTGACGTCTCATTGAGGCCAACATTGCTTGTAAATCGAATTTTGTCAACCGGCAAACTGAATCTTCCTGATGGATTGCAATATCCAGAAGTTCAAGAATTTGAGAATATTTCGCAAGATCTTTTGAAGTAGTACCAGAAACAACAATATGGAGTAAAATTAAATTTACGGTTGACAAAAACGAGCGCGACGTGTATTTTGTCAACCGTTATGAGTACCATTAAAATCGCAGATACGCTTACTCGAAATAACTGGGATGAGACACCTTTGCACGAAGCGGCAAAAGCAGGAGATGTTGAGCTGTGCCAAGCCTATCTTGAAGCCGGAGCCGCTGTTGATGCGTTGGATTATCGGGATCGCACACCGCTATTTCTCGCGGCAGAGGAAGGAAATGAGCAATGTGTGAAGCTTCTTTTGAGTTATAATGCGAATGCCGATTTGTGTGAGTATAAAAGTAAAGAGACGCCTCTTCATGTAGCTGCGGCATGGGGGTATGCCGGAATATGCGAGCTTTTACTGACTGCCGGCGCAAACACCGAGTGTAGAGATGAAAGAGGAAAACCCCCGTTGCACAAAGCGGTTACAAGCAAAGCGGAGAGTGTCTGTATGGCATTGCTGAAACACGGAGCTGACATCAACGCCAAGGATTGCGATGGTGACACCCCGCTGCATGTAGTTGCCACTCAGGATAACCTGAAGAAAATGGCGATTTTCCTGACAGAATACGGAGCTTCTGTCTATGCTCAGAACAATGAAGGGGAAACACCGTTGTATAAAGCAGTGCATGTTCACAGCAACTGTTCCATGGCGGAAGCTCTCCTTTCTGCCGGAGCTGAGGTAAATGTCCGAAATCGCATGAGGGAAACGCCTTTACACTACGCTGCCGGAAGCGATACCCCGGGCTTGGTTGATTTGCTGCTCAAAGCCGGAGCTGATGCAAATGCCGTCAATCGTAGCGGCGAAACTCCCTTGTATATAGCAGCAAAATTGGGATGGCATGACAATGTTATGAGTTTATTGAATGGCGGGGCTTCTCCGGATATTCAGAACTGTCACGGAGACACTCCGCTGGATATTGCAACTGAATGGGAAAACCCGGAATGTGTGACCATTCTTTCTGAGCACCTTGCCTCTCGCTGATTTTTCTTTACTTTAACCATAACCCACATCATAACCATGCCTAAAATGATTGTCCTCGGAGATATGATTATCCGCATTTCATCTAAAGATTCGCATCGTCTAGAACGCTCGATAAATGGCGGTCGCACTTGGCTGCCGCATTGGGATCGGCAGTTGTTTGAATTTCACGATTTGATGGATAGAGGCGATGAGTTGCTCGCAGAAACCAGTAAAGGTTTGTACCGCTCCGTAAATAAAGGCCAAAGCTGGTCTATGCGTAGCCGATGAGGTAAACAACACGGATTATTCTGCAAAGCGCCCATGTTTATATGGGATGATAACACCCATTTTATACTTACTACCCCACCCCCATGTCTGTCAAGCATCCAGTAGAATTGCTGTTATCTGATGGTTCTCTACCGCAACTTTATTTACCGAGCCCACCGTCTGAACCCATACCATGTAATGTTCGGAAATATACACTTGCAATTTTGTCCATGCTGGGCTTGAAACAATACCAATTCGACTGGATGCCGTCTTCTACAACCTTGGGTTTGTGCGTGAAGGATTCCTATATTGCCATCAGCAATGAGTTTTTTAATCACCCCAATCCCAGGGTTTGGAAAACAGTTTTGCATGAGATAGCACATGCCCTAGAATACGCTTTATACGGGCAAGGAGGGCATGGTGAAAGTTGGAAACGCTGTTGCAAAGCAATCGGGTTGAATGGAAAAGGAGACGCTGCAAGCAATGGTTCGGTGCCGTATCCATCTGCGGAATTATTACTGAAAACTATGTTAGATACGTACTATGCGTAATAAAATGGATTTAGTCTCTATTGCAGAGATGCAGCGTTATGCTGATAGTTTCTTTTCGCACCAGGTCCGGACTGAACAAAAGCTGGGAAAAATAGGGTGGGTATTGCACTGCGGTTACGAGAATGTGGTAGCGAAACAGCCTGCATCAATCGGTTCAGACTTATCGCCGCTTATTTCTTTTTTATCAGCTTTTATCCTACCCAAAAAAGAAATTCACTCAAATAATGCAATCCGGGAATTGTGCTGGCAGGATTTCACGGATTTGAGATATGATAGATATATGTCGGAAGCAGATCGGCGGGTCGTGCGCGAAATTCAGACACACGGGAATGCGCCCGAGCCTTTCTCTTTGCATTTTCCTGCAACATATGAAACCTTGCTGCTCTTATGCAATCATCCGAACTTATATCTTTCCAGACTTGATTTTATCCGTAATGGAATAAGGAACAACATGCTTAATCGTATCGTGAGCAGAACTGAAGCGATTACTCTCGATCTTAAAGAACCGGCTGTTTTAGTAAATGAAATTGATGGTCTTTTTTATGAAGTCCAAGTAGAAAATTGTTCTGAATTGCCTGAAATTTATCGTGATAGAAGAGGTCGTTTTTGTATATATAGTGATACGGATAAAAGCAGGCAACTCCGTCGTTTTATTGACGATGTAGGTTTTGGTGGCAAACTTTATGTCTCTGTTGAACAGACCGATTTGTTGGGGCGTTTTTTAAATATATTTAACGCCGGAGATAAAAAAGAATGTTTTATAGATAGTCGTAGCAACAGTGCGCCTCCATTTATGAGGATGTCTGTACGCATGTTTACCCGGAATGGGCAAATCGGAGGAGCAATGCGCGTGCATCTGTCATTGCGTGGCGATGAAGCGACAGAACCAGGCAAAGGAGAAAAGAGATGGCGGGACAAGCCCAATGCCCACCATTTTGTAGAAAGAGACTTTGAAAGAGAACTAGCACAACGTAGCGCAGTATTGGCAAAATGCCCTACCTTGGCAGCTGTTCTGGGTAAGGATAAGAATGATTGGCTGCTGCCCGTCGGGGCTACGGCATTGAATATTATTGATGAACTTTCCCGGTGTACACCGGAGCTGGTGAGTGTGGATTGGGAATGGATAGCCGATGAAATAAAGGTACAGCGCAAACGTGTTCAAATGACCCTTTCGATATGGGATGGGGCTTTAATAAATAAGCAGCAATGGGTAGGCATGCGTATTCAAGCAGAAGATACGCATAAAATGCAACTTTTTCGGGAATTGTTTCGGCGGTTGAGGAAGGAAAAACAAGAATTCTTGCAAAATGAAAAGGGGGAATTCTCTCTTATCTCTACACCACTCTATCTGCTGAGCCGCTTATCGCAGCTGCAAAAGAGCGATTGTGATAATGATAGCGCTGATATGTTTCTGAGCATCAGTCGTGCCGGGTTGCTGCTTATGGCGTTGGCCACATTAAATAAGCCGGATGATGATGAACTGAAAGGCTTATCGGACCTTACATCTCCGGTACTACAACAATTCCAAGCGTCAGTTTCTCCTCCGGATGGAGTGCAGGGAAATCTACGCCCATATCAGCTTGCCGGTTATGAGTGGATGCAACACTTGTTGAACTGTGGGTGCGGTGCGTGTCTGGCTGATGATATGGGGTTGGGTAAAACGCTGCAAATTCTCTGCGTGTTGCAAGCACGTTGTCGGGAGGGAGCCTCACTCGTGATAGCACCGGCCTCGGTGGTGAGTAACTGGGCTACAGAAATGGCCCGCTTTACACCGGCGCTCAGGGCTGTTGTTGGGGTTACAAGGAGGCAGTGCAATCTGTGTATGCAGAATATTGCCCCCGGAGATGTACTTATCGTAAGCTATGCGATGCTACAACAACAGGATAATTTGCTTGCATCGTACGCCTGGAACGTTGTTGTACTGGATGAAGCCCAGTATATCAAAAACCCGGCCTCTGCACGCGCTGTGGCTGCGAATTCTCTGCAAGCCAAGTACCGTATTGCGGCAACGGGTACTCCGGTAGAGAATCATATCGGCGATTTATGGAGTATTTTTCAGTTCATCAACCCCGGATTGTTGGGTACCTATGTGTCATTCCGCACGCGCGATATCTCGGCACACGATTACGGACGCTTGGTTGCACCTTTTGTGCTCAGGCGTACAAAGAAGGCGCTGCTTAAGGATTTGCGGGATAAAAAGGAAAAGATTTGCTATGTTACGTTGACAGAACAGGAAAAGAGTTTATATGAATGTTGCCGTTCAGAGATTGAAACAATGATGAGTTCTCGGGATTGGAAGAAAGAGCTGCTGCCCGGGTTGCAGAAATTGCGCCGCATGTGCTGCCACCCATTGCTGGGATTTCCGGATTGCGGGCTGGAATCCGCTAAGCTTCGGCACTTGCGCGAGATGTCGCTCAAATTGAGAAAAAAAGGCCACAGAACATTGGTTTTCAGCCAATTTACCGACATGCTGGCATTTGTATGTAAAATGTATGATAACGAAGGGATTCCTTATTGTTATCTGGATGGGGCCACGCCTTCCGCACGACGTAAAGAAGTGGTTGATTCTTTCCAACGGGGGGATGCAGATTTCTTCGTCATTTCACTGAAAGCCGGGGGCACCGGCTTGAATCTGACTGCGGCTGATACGGTCATCATTCTCGACCCCTGGTGGAATCCTGCTACGGAAGAGCAAGCAGCTGATCGAGCGCATCGCATAGGACAACAACGCAACGTGACCGTCTACCGCTATGTATGTCGGCATACCATCGAGGAAAAAGTTCTCAAGCTGAAACAACATAAATGCCAACTGGTGGATTCCTTCATGGCCGGTACCACCAACGCAACCGGTTTTACACTTGAGGAGCTTCGGGAATTGCTGTAACAATCCGATTTTTATTGACTTACTTTCAAAATCTGATACGTTAAAACAATGGATAGACATTGCGATAATTAATACGATTCAACTTTTGGTATATTGAAGGAAACGGCACAGCTTATGTGGTATCCTTGGGTAGGTAAGAACTATGCTTCGTCTCCGGCCCGTATCTTGGTGATTGGCGAATCACATTATGTTCCCACCAGAGAAGATAAACCGGATATACTTGCAAAAACTCATAATTAGCAGTAAATTAAATGTAATGAATCATAATAAATTGATGAGCGATGATTCCGTGGCGAGTGTTGTTTCGCCGCGAGCACTGGCGGTGACCACGGAAATCGATATTCCGGATGTACAACGCGGGTTGGTGTGGAACCCGACACAGATTGCTGAGCTGTGGAAATCGATTTTCGAGGGCTATCCCATAGGGGCATTGACTGTTTATAAACAGGAGAACAAATGGCAGTTGATTGACGGTCAGCAGCGTTGGCATGCTATCAAGCTGGGCTTGCACCCCGATGAAAAGCAAAAAGCCATGACCATCCTGTGGACTGTGTGGGAAAAGAAACAGGATAAATGGGAATTTAAGCATTTGATGGTCAGCACGCGCAGACACCCCTGGGGCTTCGTCTGGAATGAAACCGATGACCATTTGGAACGATTATCTCACCCCGAAATGATAGAGGCTTGGAATAAGATGCTGCAGAATGAAAAACGGGAAGCCCCCTTTGAGCTTCCGACTCTCGCAGCAGCCCAAAACTACTTCTTAAAAGATAACAGCACGCACAAATGGATTCCGCTGCATGAGCTTTTGTCTGAGAATTGCCCAACGGGTGATTCTGTTGTTCAGGCTATTCGTAGTTCCGCTCAGGTTGTCACATGGCGAGAACGCGTCGAAAGTCCTTTTATTCCCTTAATTCACTTTAATTTAAAAGAGAAATCGGACCGAAACAGGATTCATGAACTCTTTACCCGAATAAACAAGGGAGGAACTCAAATATCAGCAGTTGACTACACCTACTCAACACTTTGCTCATATCTGGGCAAGACGTTTAAGGACGACATCAATAAAATAGCTGAAAATTTCATGCCGCCTAATCGCGTAGCGCGTCTCTATGCCCGCCTGAAGTATGCTGAGGAAGAGCCAACATCACGCCTACTTCACGAACCACCCCATGCTTCTCATTGGAATGGCAAAAAATATGATGCCAAAATTGCCGAGGACATTGCAGATGCTCAGTTACTATATTCATCTGCCGATATACCGCAGACTGTTTATCTGCAATCCCATGGCGATGAATGGCTCACAGTCGTTATTCGGTGCATCCGACGTTTGAAAGAAGTTTACACTAGCCGACGTTTTCCTGACATTATTCGGAAAAGCGGGCAAAAAGAGGTGAGCCTACTCTGTATGCTCCCCTATGTCGTCTGCCGAGACCCCGGTTACCACGCCAAGTTTTGCGAGCGCTTTGACGAGGCATTGAACGGCACTCGACCTACAAGTTTGATGAATCTGTTAGCCATTGGTGTAGCGTATGCTGCGTGTTATTCGATTGAGACGGGTATGTACCCTCTTTCCCTACCGGGAAAACCGACCATCATGCGCGAATACCCCTATGAAGATGAATGGCTGCATGTTTTATACAATCCGAACAATGAACCCTTGTTGCATTTCCTGCAAAAGACATATATGAACAAGATGCTGGAGGAGAAGTGCGGTTTTTACCCGCACGAAACAGCGACTTGGGGAGAAGCCATGAACCGCCCGTGGGATATAGACCACATTGTACCGAGGTCCCGGTGGTGGCTGCTGCAACAGGAAGAGGAACTGATGTTCAGGGAATCACTGCCAAACAAGCAGATACTCTATTACCGGAGCAACAGAGAAAAGCAGGACGCTTATATCGGAGTACCAGCAGAAGATAGTATATCTCCGAAAGATGATTTCTGCTATCCCGATGCCGTACTGCGAGAAGCGAAGCGAAAAGCGGAAAAAGTAGCATATTATGGATGGGAGGAGGCAAATGTCTTTAAGGAACGCCCCGGGCGCCTGACCACCAAAACGGAAAACGACAACAAAGAAGGATACAATAAATCACTGCAAGCCTATAAAATAGTGGTAAACTCTCGTTTCTCTGCCATGGTTGAGCGCCTGTTTGAAGAATTGCCATTGGAAGAATTGATTCAGGCGATTAATGCCTTACCTGAGTCTGCACCTTGCTGTTTGCAGCTCCCCATAGAATTATGGCGACACCTTGAAGGCAGAGATGATTTGACGTGGTGCTCCGTCCGCGACGACCAATCAAAACAACAAATCATTGAGACTAAAGATTTCTACCATTCTCTCTGCCATTGGCTCGCAGTCGGCAAAGAAGAGAACCATGCTTTCAGATGCGTCTGCTGGCACCTGACAAATGCGAAAACCCTGCGTGCAGAGACCGGCTACCGGCGGCTCCCGGATCAAACAGCATCGGAATGGCGCAACGGCGCATCCCCGGATGCCCCCCGGGACGATTGGTGGGTTGAGTCATCGTTCAGCTCAATCACCTCAGAACAAATAGAGCAAAAACTTAACGATATCTGCGCAAAAAAATGAAAAAAGAGCCATAAGGGCCCATCGCAGCCCCTCTTAGCGTTTTATTATTTTGTGTCCGCATCCTTGGTGACGCCCCTTCTCCAAGGGTATCAAGGCTGGCTTCAATACGGAGTCAGCCTTTTTCGTTGTGCGAATTCTCTCTTAACTCTTTTTGTGAAAATAAAAAGGTCGTCATTCTTGATGAATGACTACCTTTGCGGTTATGAATTTGAGCTCTTATTTCAATGCATCCAATGCCTGCATGGTTTCTGCAATGATGGTTCGCGCTGTCTGCAAATCCTGAGCATGCGTTCTCGCAGTGCTGCGTTTTACGGTAAAGATGGCCGCAAGCTGCATATTCATGCTGTCGATAATGGCTGCGGCTTCGGGGGATTCAGAGGCACGGAAACGCAGGAGGTTGATTTTTTCGTATTCCTCGATGCCATCCCGGAGGCGTTCAAAACGGATGGACGTCCGGTTGCCGGGGTAAACGAGGAAGCAATCGCCGGTTGTCCATGAACCGAAGTCCGTACTTTCGAGGGGATTGCGAGTCCATGAATTATATGCCCAGCGCAGGAACCCATCCAGATGGTTGGCGGCAGCAAAGAAACCAAGCCATTCTGCCTCTGCCGGAGCGGAGCTTGTGAATGTGTTCGGTACGAGGGGATGCATGCAAACATAGAAAGTGGTAATCTTTCCGGACGCCTTGCGTTCACGCAACAGAGAGCCCAGTGCGCTTCCCGCATGAGTGAGAACCGGAGAAATATTATATACTTCACGAGTCAGCTCCGAGGGTTTATCCACCGCTGACGCGATGCGGAACCCCGGGGCATTTTCCTGCACCAGCCGCATGGCTTCGCGAACCATATAATCAGGGCGTTCATCGATGGCGATGCAGGTTTTATCCGCCCAGCCCTTTTCCTGCATGTGGCGGTGAAAATCGCGCAGGAACGGAGCCCATACCTGTTTAAAGGATTCAGTGCCGGGTTCTGCTTTTATCTCATCCCATTTGCTCGTAGTTTCATCATAATATTTAACTTTGAGATGCCACGGCAGCATGGAGTAACAGCTGATCTGACCTTGGATTCCGATGTCATCGTGCATGAATTGAATCCACGCGTCCAGAGCACTGTAGTCGTAGCGCATTACCCCGTCCTTGCCGCGTATCCAGCGAATCATGGAGGGGAACTTATCATACGTCTGTCCATTCCACGCTTCATCCAGCAAGGTGCAGGTGATACACTTCTGGCCGGCTTCTGCCAGGCGTTTCATCAGAGGCCGCATGATGGCAAAATGAGCTTCAGACCAAGGCTCCACATCGTGCCAACGAGCTACGGATTGCGGATGTTGCCACAAATCAAGATGCATTTTCCATTCTTTCGGAGCGGGCAGCGTTGCATCTGCCACCTCCAGCTGAATCTGCTGCACCGCAGGTTCACAGCCCGGAGCCGAGACTGTCACGGTTCCGGTATACAGACCGGGCGGAGTATCCTGCGGGAGGTTGACCTCATACCACACAGCGCGGTGCGCGCCGCTGGCATGACTACATTCGGTCTCATGTCCGATAATGTCTGCGGTCATGGTGCTGCCTGCTTCAACATAACGAATCATGCGGGCCGATGCGTTGATTTCTGCTTCATCTTTAACCAGAGTTGAGCATTGAAGGGAAAGCTCAGCGGCCTTGTATTCGGTCGATACGGCCAGCTGCCCGCTGCAACGCTCACCCCTCCACCCCTGCAATTTCATGGGTTCAGGGGTAATTTCCTTGTTGAACGGATAAGCAGAGCCGACCGTCAGCTTTTTATCGAGAGCTGGGGAAATAGTCAGTTTTGCAGCCCTGGGCTGAATAATCGGGATGCGTGGAGTTGTTACATCGTAAACAGGACGCCGGTCTGCTGTATCTGTTGCCCATGATTCTGAGATGAATGAGGAGCACAAACACAGAAGGACATATCTGGAAAAAGTCATGATTTTTCTTATATCATGCCTTCTGGTGTAAATGAATCTTAAAGTGCGTCTTTAGGATTTTTTGAGCATGAAAACGGGAGCGGCTGGTTACCTGGGGATGAGGCGAAGAAGCTCAACGACCGGTTGCTCTTACCTCATAAGAGTATGTCGTTTTCGGATTATTTCTGACAGTAAGGCTTGAAGAGTTTTTTTCCAGATGGTAGAATGAATCCATGAAAACCGATGAACTCAGGTATCCCGGTTCCCGCCGTATCTATGTGCCGGGCTCGTTATTCCCGGAAGTCAAGGTCGCTATGCGCGAGGTGACATTGACAGATTCTGTATTCCCAGATGGTACAACAGAACCCAATGCGCCGGTGAGAATTTACGATTGCTCCGGGGCCTGGGGAGATGAGAGTTTTCATGGTCAGGCAGAGCAGGGGCTTCCCCGCATGCGTGAGGAGTGGATACTTTCCCGGGGTGATGTGAACCGGGATAATGATGGCGTTCTGGTGGCCTCTGATTTGAAACAGCCTCCCACCCAGCGGGAGTATGCCCGCAGGGGAATCATTACCCCGGAAATGGAATATGTGGCCATTCGTGAAAATCTAGGTCGGGAAGCCGCTTTCAAGGCTGTTTATGATAAGTTCCCCAGTGAAAAATCGCGCCCGGAGCAGGCGCAGCAGCTGCTGGATGAATTAGGCACCGGTATGCCGCGCCCCAGTGAGCTGGAAGCCATGCCCGGCTTTTCTCCGAAGAGCCTGGAGCGCCGCTCCCAGCTGAATTATCAGCATCCTGCAGAATTGCGCGGGGGTAATATGCCGGCCTTTTTCACTCCTGAGTTCGTGCGTGATGAAATCGCCGCAGGGCGCGCGCTCATTCCGGCAAATATCAACCACCCGGAGGCCGAGCCTATGATTATCGGCCGCAATTTCCTCTGCAAAATCAACGCCAATATCGGCAATTCTGCCATTACCTCCGGCATTGAGGAAGAGGTGGAAAAACTCCGCTGGGCGATTCATTGGGGTGCCGATACCGTCATGGACCTGTCCACCGGTAAGGATATCCACAAAACGCGTGAATGGATTCTGCGCAACAGCCCGGTTCCCATCGGTACTGTGCCCATGTACCAGAGCCTGGAAAAATGCAGTGGCCGGGTGGCGCACCTGAGCTGGCCTGTTTTCCGTGATACGCTCATCGAGCAGGCTCGCCAGGGGGTGGATTATGTCACTGTGCATGCCGCCTTGCTGGAGCGCTTTGTGTACCACACTGCAAATCGTGCTACAGGTATTGTTTCCCGCGGTGGTTCCATCATTGCTAAATGGATGATGATACACAAACAGGAAAATTTCCTCTACACGCATTGGGATGAAATTTGCGACATTCTTGCTACCTACGATGTGGCTATCTCTATTGGTGATGGATTGCGTCCCGGCAGTATAGCCGATGCCAATGACTTTGCGCAGCTGGCCGAGCTGGAAGTGCAGGGCGAGCTGACTCGCCGTGCTTGGGATAAAGGAGTGCAGGTCATGAATGAAGGCCCGGGGCATGTGCCGCTGCACCTGGTCCCGGAAAATATGCGAAAGCAGCTGGAGTGGTGTTACGAGGCTCCTTTCTACACCCTTGGGCCACTGGCTACCGATATTGCACCTGGCTATGACCACATCACCGGGGCGCTGGGTGGCGCCATCATTGCCCAGAGAGGCTGCGCCATGCTCTGCTATGTGACCCGGAAGGAACACCTGGGATTGCCGGATAAGGAAGATGTGCGTGAGGGCGTCGTGACCTATAAGCTTGCGGCCCACGCAGCAGACCTGGCTAAGGGGCATCCTGGAGCACAGCTGCGCGATAATGCACTGGCTAAGGCTCGCTTTGAGTTCCGTTGGGAAGATCAGTTCAATCTTTCTCTGGATCCTCACAAGGCCCGCTCCTACCACGACCTGACCCTGCCGCATGCCAGCGCCAAGAAAGCGCATTTCTGCTCCATGTGCGGCCCGGATTTCTGTGCCATGAAGTTGACGCAGGAAATACGAGAGAGCAGGGGAGACTGATTGCGGGACTTACCGGGTTGCTTCTATCTGCCGGATGACGGAGTGCGCCGCTCCGGGAATATCCTCCTGCTGCAGCAGCCAGGATACAATGACTACGCGTCTGGCACCGGCTTGTAAAACCGCCGGCAGGGTGGAGGCATTGATGCCGCCTATGCAGAACAGGGGCATTTCGCCAGCTGCTTCCTGAGCGGCGGCGATGTCATCCAGACCAATGGAAGGACGGCCCGGCTTGGTTCCTGTCGGGAACAACGGACCGAAGCCAATGTAGTCTGCTCCCTCCTGCCGGGCCTGAATGGCCTGCTCCAGACTGTGGGTGGAACGCCCCACCAGAACACCCGGACCGACTACCTTGCGCACCTCGGCCAGGCTGCCGCCATCTTGTCCCACGTGCACAGCATCAGCGCCGATTTCGGCAGCCATTTCCGGGTAATCATTTAGCACAAAGATGGCGCCCCTCTCCCGGCAGATGGTCTGCATGGCTGCGGCCCAGGCTTTGACCAGCTCCTGTTTCACTCCTTTTGCGCGGAGCTGGATGATTCTCACGCCGCCGTCAATCAGGGCATGTGTGCGTGTCTCTACCTGCTCGGGTGTTGTATACCCCATGTCCACAATCCCATACAGACGGCAATTTGAGAGAATGTTTTTCATAGCAGAACTCTGCCACAAAGCCAGCAGCACTACAAGCAAAATACGCCGGGAATTGCAGATATGTCATAGTTCCGGCTTGCGGTCAGCAGGTGATGAAACTATGCTAGGTGAATCATGGAAACACTGGTATCAAGCGGAATTATTGAGTCGTATTTCAATAAATTGCAGAATAATCTTGTGCTGGATGCTGCTATCGTAGGTGGCGGCCCCTCCGGTATTGTTGCGGCATATTACCTGGCTAAGGCCGGGCACAAGGTGGCCTTGTTCGATCGTAAGCTTTCTCCAGGTGGTGGCATGTGGGGCGGTGCCATGATGTTCAATGATATTGTGGTGCAGGAGGAAGCTATGCCCATCGTCCGGGAACTGGAGCTGACATACAAGCCGTACAAGGACGGTACCTACATCATCGATTCTGTGCATGCAACTGCTGGTTTGCTGTACAAGGCAACTCAGGCGGGTGCAACAATTTTCAACTGCTATTCTGTGGAGGATGTGGTGTATAAGCAGGGCCGCGTAGGCGGCGTGGTGGTCAACTGGACCCCGGTGCTGCGCGAGGGACTTCATGTGGACCCTCTGACCATCATTTCCAGAACGGTTCTCGATGGTACTGGTCATGATTGTGAAATTGCAAAGACTGTCGCCCGCAAGAACGGAGTGAAGCTTAATACTCCCACGGGTGGCGTGGTGGGTGAAATGAGCATGGATGCCGCAGAGGGTGAGCGCTCTACCATTGATAACACCAAGGAAATCTACCCCGGTCTCTTTGTTTCCGGCATGGCCGCCAATGGTGTGAGCGGAAGCTTCCGCATGGGACCGATTTTCGGCGGTATGCTCATGAGTGGTAAGAAAGCTGCCGAGTTGATGGGCCAGGCTATTTCCGCTAAGTGATATTCAGAAGCGTTACTGTTGCAGCTGTGCTGGCACATGTGTCCCAAAGATTATGGGAAAATAGTCCTAAACGCCATAAAGGCATAGTGTTCTGTGTGAAAAATCGTAGTGGGGTATCACCCGCCTCACCATCGGCAGTAAGCATTTATTCGTGATTCTACCGGCGTAAGCCGCTAACTTTCAATTCGTCAATCGTAAATTGTCAATCGTAAATCCACGTGTGCCAAATCTTTGGGACACGTATGCTGTGCTGGCTCCGGGGGTAATTTCGGCGTTACCGCAGAAAACAGCAAATGAAATTATCCCAGGATGAACAAGATTTTTGCAACGGTGCTGCTTGGTGTGTGCGTGACGGCAGATTGCATGGTCCCGGCGAATGCTGCGGATTGTGCTGCGTATCTGTGTTTTTATGGTGCGTTGAATGGCCGGGTGGAATTGAATATACCCGGAGATTTGGAGCATTACGACGACTACGGCCGCTTGCTGGGTAAAACACGCAGCAAGGGCCGGGAAACGCGCCAATTCTATGATGATTATGGTCGCTACCTCGGGAAAGCTGAATTGGAAAGGGCTGGAGAAATTCGCTTTTACGATGATTATGGCCGCTACCTGGGGCGTTTGGAGCTTGAGCGCCGTGGCGAGGTGCGTTACTATGATGACAGCGGCCGTTATCTGGGAAAATCAGAATTGGAGAGCCACGGAAAAATTGAGTATTATGATGATTATGGGCGGTATCGCGGTAAGTCGGTACGCGATGGCCGCACTGTGAATTTTTACGATGCGTATGGCCGTTATCTGGGGAAATCTGAACTTTCTCGATAGAATGAAAGGGTAACACGTGTTACCCTTGTCATGTCAATGTGCTGAGAAAAGCCAGATGAGATAGCTGAACGGGTAGTGCGGTGAGACCCAGAGCAGGTAGCCGCAACCTGCCAGAAGTGTGGCAGTGAGGCCCAGTACTGTATATAGCGCACCACGTGCCGGTTTATAAGCCACGGTGGGAGCTATGCCGGCGGGCGTTGTATCTGCGGGCCAGGCAAAAATTGTGCGCTGGATATGGGCCACTACCACATGGCGGCCTTTGATGCAGTGCTGCATGGCTGCATAGTCTGCGCGAAGCCAGCTGCCATTCTGCCGGTGAATGATTTCACTATGCCCATCACTGACTCGTACATCTTCAATTCCGGAGGTGTTGCGGAATGCCCGCAGATTCTGCTGCAGCAGATAGCGCCCGGGATGAAACAGGAAGCGGATGCCGCGGTACGCCAGAAAGGCGAAAATGGCGCAGTAGATAATCTGCCGGGTTTCCTGCCAGTTGTTTTCGATGCCTTGCATGGCGCAGATAAACAGTAGTATGATTGAAAGCAGAGTGAGAATGGCCCGGTACCATAAATTGGTAGTTTCCCGCTGGTGTTGTATGATATCGCCCATTTCCAGTACTTGAGCGAGGGTTTCAGGTTGCGCCACAGAAATGGTGGAATAGATACTACGAGGTGGGGCCATGGCCGGCGATGTTTTTTTGCCGAGGTGTTCGCGGACAAATCGCAGCAGTGACTCCCGGCGTTCAACCGGGCTGGCTTCGAGATTCCAGACACGGGGCTGATTCCCCGACAAAGAGAGTACCAGAGCATCCCCTACCAAGGTGGCATCCTGGTAAAATACCCAGGGATGGAACGATGCCAGTCCCTCTGTTTCAGTCAGGATACCTGCATCTGTCACGGTGAGGAACCCGCTGCTGCGCATCTGCCGGCAATCGTGCCGCCAGACTTTCCGGAAACGCAGCCAGTATAGTGGCAGGATAATGCTGTATATACCCACCAGAAGAGCAATCCCCCATAAAAGCGGCATACCGCTGCTGCTGAGAAACAGCACGGGTATTCCCAGCAGCAGAAGCCAGCGAGCGCTCATTGTGCGGCGAAAATGCCAGGTCGCCAGCCTTTCTGCCTGCTTATCTGTGATTTGTTTTGTCCTATATACCATGTTTGATGCAGATTAACATATGGTTCATACGAACGCAAGTGCTATTGCCGCGTTGGAATCACACGTGTCCCAAAGATTTGGTATGCTATAGAAACATCAGCAACAGTTTGGAAGAAGCCCCTATCTGCTCGACAAATTGGACTTTGGCGGGCTGAAAGCCCGAGGAATTCTGAGCCCGATAGGGCGACACAATAATAGCCCTGGGTGGAGCTGCGTCAGCAGCGGAACCCAGGGTAAAATGAAAAACATATCAGAACCCCGGAGCGTAGCGGAGTGGGTGGCAGAAACTTCGGCTTAGTGTTTTAGCTGCGCTTCCCTGCCACCCCTCCACGTTGGTCGGGGTTCCGGTTATTTTTTTATTCCAAACCCAGCGTTCCGCCGCGTGGCGGCTCCATGCTGGGCTATGATTATGCCGCCCTGCGGGCTCAAATTTCCGCTCACTGTTGGCCCGGCAAAGTCCAATTTATCGAGATTAGTACTCAAACTTTGGGACACATGTGCGTTGGAATAAGACAAATAACCTTGACAGTTAATGGCTGAAAAATTATAAATGAATTATGAGAAAAATTTTCTTTACGGGTTTTTGTATGGGGGTGTTTCTGGTGAATTCTGCCTGGGGCGCTTCTTATCCGCTGCATGATGCCGTGAAAGCCGGTAATCTGACCCTGGTGAAAGCATCGTTGAACAGTAACCGTGTCAACCAGCGTAACTATGCAGGGATGACACCGCTTATGCTGGCTGCCATACATGATCGCTCGACTTCAGCTAAAATGCTTATAAATGCCGGTGCTCGTCTGGAAGATAGAACGGCAGAATATGGCACCACTGCCTTGATGCTGGCTGCGGTCAACGACCATTATGAGGTGGTGGAAGTGCTGGCGCAGCGGGGGGCTGATCTGAATGCTCGCAATAACTCGGGTTTTACTGCTATGATGCTGGCTGCGAGCAAAGGTCATGCTCGTGCGGTGCGGGTTCTGCTGCAATATGGAGCCAGCACGACGGTGCGTGATGCTTTCAATGGCACTGCGCTGACGCATGCTTCCACCGCAGAAGTCAGAAATCTGCTGTCCGGTTCACCTGCCCGGCAGAAAACGAGTACAGCGGCAGTTCCTTCCTCTGCCTATCCGTTGCATGATGCCGTGAAAGCTGGCAGACCGAATCTGGTAAAAGCCGCATTGAACAGTACTCGCGTCAACCAGCGCAATGGCGCGGGTATGACTCCGCTTATGCTGGCTGCCTTGCATGACCGTTCGACCTCTGCGCAGCTTCTTATTGATGCTGGCGCTCGCCTTGAGGAAAGAACTCAGGATTACGGAACAACTGCGTTGATGCTGGCTGCGACAAATGGATACCACGAGGTGGTCGAGGTACTGGTGCAGCGCGGGGCCTATCTGAATGCCCGCAATAAACCCGGATTCACTGCACTGATGCTGGCTGCGCAGAACGGCCATGCCCAGGTGGTGCAGATTCTGCTGCAATATGGCGCGGACCCGTCGGTGCGGGATGAGAATAATCTCACCGCTCTGGAGCATGCGGCTACTGCTGAGGTCCGTAATTTGCTTATCCCCTCAGCTATTCAGCCTCAAGCAGGTAATCCGGTGACGATTGGTGAAGAAGCCGGCTCTTCTGGTGGGGCCGCGGAGAAAAAGACTACCACTCCGATAAAGACACCGGCGTATTCCATACATAAGGCCGTGGAGGATGATAACCTGAATGCGTTGAAAGAAGCATTGGCTGCTACTGGTTCGTTGGAGCAGCGTGATTCTGAAGGATTCACGCCCCTGATGCTGGCCGCACGCTGGAACCGTATGATGGCCGCGCATCTTCTCATAGAAGCCGGGGCTGACGTGAATGCCGCAATGCCTGACGACGGAACGACCGTTATGATGCTGGCTGCCAGGGCTGGGTATCATGGAGTTGTTGAAGAGTTGCTGCGCGGTGGTGCTGGAATTAATGCGGTCGATAAATTCCATAGTACGGCTCTTATTCAGGCCGCCAAGGGGGGGCATGAAGCTGTTGTCTGCAGCCTGCTGCAATATGGAGCAGATAAAACTATATCTGATAGCTATGGTAAAACTGCTGCTGATTACGCCAGTATACCTGAAATCAAACGCCTTCTGCAATAAAAGAGAGCCGCAGAGCTGTTATCAGCTCTGCGGCTTTCCTTTTGTCCGGAGAGAGTGGGATTCGAACCCACGGTGACATCTCTGCCACGCTCGATTTCGAGTCGAGTGCCTTAGACCAACTCAGCCATCTCTCCATGCACGGTTGCGGGGTTATTCTGCCTTCTTCGTGCCCGGGTGTCAAGATTTATCTGATGTGCTGACACGCCCTTGCGTAATAAAATAGCAGGCTGCAACATTTTGGACTTGAGGGGGGCGGCGCATCAATGATAGAGTATGAAGAGTGATTGATATGAGACGAATAGCTTCACACCTGGTGATGATGATGCTGGCGCTGGTAATGAGCCTGGCAGGGGTATTTGCGTCCCAGTCAACCTGGGATACTGCTGAGATAGATGGTGTTGAATATGTTAAGCTGAGTGATGTGTGGCGCTCGTACAAATGCAAACCGTGCAGGGGGCTCCCCGGGTATGTTTCCTATAGTGGCTCTTATGAAGGAGTAGGGTATGTGGCATCTCTGAAACCGGGAAAGCAGGATTTTTATGTCAAGCACGCGAGAGGTGCCAGATTCTGCCGGTTTGTTCTTTCTCACCCGATTCGTAAGGAGGGGTCGCAACTGATGATATCCTCGGTGGATTTGCGTAAACTGGTGGATCCGGTGCTTCATCCTAAGTTCTCACCGAATGCAAAACTGAGTACGGTTGTGATAGACCCTGGTCATGGTGGGCACGATGCCGGCGCGGTGAGTGCTATTGCTAAAGAAAAGGATTTGAATCTGGCCGTGGCCCGCAAGTTGCGCAGCATGCTGAAAAAAGCCGGGTACAAGGTGGTTATGACTCGCGATGGTGATTATTTCCTGACCTTGCAGCAGCGTGTCGATATTGCGAATCGTATACCAGATTCTATTTTTGTGAGCATTCATCACAATGCCGGACGTAGTGCCGCCAGCGGGATAGAAACGTTCACTCTGGCACCACAGGGGACAACTTCTCCTTTTGCCCGCTCCCGCCGTTTTGCTGAGCTGGCTGGTAACAATCAGGATAGCGAGAATATCGCTCTGGCAACAGCTGTGCATAGCCGTGCAATCACCCGCTCCGGCGCCCTTGATCGTGGAATTCAGCGAGCTCGTTTCTCGGTTCTTTGTACAATCCGCCGCCCTGCGATTCTGTTTGAAGGTGGTTTTGTTTCCAACCCTGAAGAATGCAGGAAAATGGCTAAAGGTGATTACCAGCAGATGCTGGCAAAATGTATTTTAGAAGGAATTACAGCCTATGACCAGACGGTGTGTACCCGTGCGTCAGTCAGAAATATGGCGGTAACTAATCCGGGGTCTGCAAGTCTGCGTACCAGTATGTCCAGTTCTGCGGTCCGCAATTATTCACGCAAGAAGTAATGATGCTGAGGTCTGTTGTGAGGTGTGTTGCGCTGGTGGGCGCGTTGGCTTCTGCTGTGTTGGCAAATCCGGCGGAAACGGTTGCTCCCGTCGCTGCTGAGCAGTCTGCTCCGGCTCCGGCAGCAGCCCCGCATGTAGGAAGCTGGCATCCCCGCGAGGTGGATGGCGTGGAGTATCTGCCCTTGGAGGATTTTCGCAGTTTTTATAAATTGATGCCGATGCAGCCCAAAGGTCGCCGGGTTGTGGGGCAGCGGATGCTGGGGAATGGCGAGGTGACGCTGATATTCGGTCCGAATCCCAGAGAATTGCGGATACAGGACAGACTGTGCATACTTTCGTACCCGGTGCTGGAAGATGCCAGTGGTGATATGCTGGTTTCAAAGATTGATTTGCTGCAGGTGATAGAGCCGGTGCTTCGACCCACGTATATTCAGAATCGCAGTGCAGTGCGAACGGTGGTGATTGATCCCGGGCATGGCGGGCATGATGCCGGCACCATCACTTCGTATGTTCGTGAATCGGATGTCGCGCTGCTTGTTGCCAGAAAGCTTGCTGCAGTTTTGCAGAAACGAGGGTATGAGACTCTTCTGACCAAGGAGCAGAATACTTACCTTTCTCCGCAGGGGCGTGTGGATAAGGCTAATGAAGCACCGGCTGCCATTTTTGTGAGCCTTCATCTTAATAGCGGCCGCAGTGATTACCAAGGCGTTCAGACATATACCCTGGCACCGGCTGCCAAGAATGAGAAACCGCTTCCCGGTCATGAGTTCGGCCCATCCAGTATGGCTCTGGCCATGGCTCTGCAGTCTTCTCTGGTAGAAAAGGCCGATGCTCAGGATGGCGGATGTCGCCGTGTGCGCTACAGTCCGTTGAGTTCGGTTCGTTGCCCTGCTGTGATAGTTGAACTGGGGTATGCAACCAACCCAGAGGAAGGAACCCGGTTGAATACGGACGAATACCAGATGAAACTGGCTTCTTCTCTGGCGGACGGTGTGGATTCATTTGCAAAAATGGTGAATCCCGCCACAAATCTGCAGGTGCAGCAGGCTCCGGTGGTTGAGGCACCGCCCGCGCCGGTGAAAGTGACCCCGGCTCCCGTCGGGAAGAAGGCTGAGCCCCGCAAGCGCGCAGAGCGTCGCCGTGCTCCTGTCAGAAAGGGAAAGAAACGCGGTCGCTGAGTAGAAAAAAGTAAAACAGAAAGGGCAGCTGACAGGGCTGCCCTTTTGTTGTGAACTGTGGTAACGAGATGTTTAGTCCACGTTGTCGAAGATTTCTTCCGGCTTGAAGAAGCGCTTGATTTCCACCTCGGCGCTCTCAGGGGAATCAGAAGCGTGGCAGATGTTGAGCATGCTATTGGTGCCGAAGTCGCCACGGATGGTGCCTTTGTCTGCTTTCATGGAGTTGGTGGGTCCCAGAATGCTGCGGACACGGGTGATGACGCCGGGGCCGGAAAGCACCAGAGCTACTACCGGGCTGGTCTGCATGAAGTAGGACAGGGTCGGGAACAGAGGCTTGTCATCAATCACCAGGTCAATGATGTGAGCATAGTGTTCACGCAGGATTGCATCATCCAGCTGCATCATTTTCATGCCACGCAGGCGGAAGCCTTCGGCCAGGAGTCGCTGCAGGATGACACCGGAGAGGTTTTTACGAACACAATCCGGCTTGAAAAGAATAAGGGTTTTTTCGTCGCGATTCATGATTTAACGTTTTGTGTGTGTCACTTTCATACGCCAGTAAGCGTAATCTGTCAAGGAAAAAGCCGTGTACTTACAAGATTTCGCATTGCGCTGTGCGGGGATATGGAGTATACTTCGCGCAACACGATATGAACCATACTCTTCGTTACGAGCCCGTCCCTTCTGCGTTTTATCAGACTAACCGTGATAAGCTGGCCGCCAGTCTGCCAGCAGGAGCGCTGGTAATTATTCATGCCAATGATATTTTCCCGACGAATGCGGATGGTACACTGGCTCATCACCAGAACGCCAATCTGTTTTACCTGACTGGTATCGACCAGGAGGAAACTGTGCTTCTCATGCGCATAGGCGAGGGTGGGGAGCACGAGGATACGCTGCTGTTGCGCGAGACAAATGAGCGGATTGTAATCTGGGAAGGCTCTCGTCTTACTGCAGCCGCTGCTACGGCTCTGAGCGGTGTGGAAGATGTGCGCTGGACAGATGTTTATAATGCTTTGCTGGCGGAATGGGTGCCGGCCTCGTCTTCTATCTGGCTGGAAACGGATAATCATCCGCGCCGGTTTACATACGTTCAGACTCGTAATGAACGCATGGCAGCTGCGCTCCGGGCCTCATACCCGGATATTCGTACGGAGAGCCTGTACCCGAAGCTCGCCGAGATGCGCCTGATTAAGAGCCCGGAGGAAATGGTGCAGCTGCGCCGTGCCTGCGAGATTACAGGCGCTGGCTTTGTGGAGCTGCTTCCGCAGGTGAAGCCAGGTATGGGAGAGTGGGAGATTGAAGCCGCTCTCAGTGCTGCCTATATCCGCCGCCGTGCCCGCAAGTTCTCATTCCTGCCCATTATTGCGAGTGGCACAGATACCTGCGTGCTGCATTATATCACCAATCATAAGGAAGTGAAGGAAGGTGACCTGGTGTTGCTCGATATCGGCGCTGAATACGGTGGCTACGCTGGTGATATGACCCGTACAATTCCGGCAAACGGCAAGTTCTCGCCGCGCCAGCGTGAGGTGTATGAAGCGGTGCTGCGTGTGCAGCGGTATGCGATGAGTATCATGCGTCCTGGGCTTGAAAAGATTGAGTATGAACGCCTGGTGCGTGTCAATATGGCGGCAGAGCTGGTGAAACTCGGACTTCTGACGCAGGAGGAGGTCGATGCTCAGCCAGAAAACCCGCTTTGCGTGCGCAAGTACTATATGCACGGCACTTCTCATTCGCTCGGACTCGATGTTCATGACGTTGGCTCAGATACAAAATACTTTGCTGCGGGGCAGGTCTGGACGGTAGAGCCCGGTATCTACATCCCCGCCGAATCAATCGGCATTCGTCTGGAGACAGATGTGCTTATCACCGAAAACGGGGTGGAGGATCTGATACCTGGTGCCCCTATTGAGCCCGATGATATTGAAGCCGCTATGGCCAGATAATTTTTCCAGGTTCTTTTATGACAACTCTCCCTGTCATTGATATTTTCGGTATTCCTTACGTTGCCTCTCATCTGGAGGAGGCATGTACCGTCTGGGTTAATCTGGCTTGTGAAAAGCAACAGCCGGTACTGGTAGCTCATTCGGATGTGCATGTGCTCACTCGCGCTTTGCATGAGGATGATTATGGAGCCGGGTTGCGAAGCTTTGATTTTATCTGCCCGGATGGTATGCCGATTGTATGGCTGGAGCGTCGTAAAGGTGCAGGGGCGAACCGTTTATATGGCCCGGATGTCATGGAGTGGATGTGGAAGCTCGGCCGACCTGCCGGGGTGAAACACTTTTTACTCGGCGGAACTGAGGAAGCCTGCGCCCGGCTTACTGAGAATCTTGGAAAACGCTATCCCGGTGCAGAGGTGGTGGGCCATTACTGCCCGCCTATGCCGCCCTGGCCGGACGGCGAGGATGAGCGGATGCTGGAGGCTATCCGGAAGAGCGGGGCTCACTGTGTGTGGGTTGGTTTAGGGTGTCCGCGCCAGGAACGCTGGTTGTTTGAGCATCGGGACCAATTACCCGCAGCCGTGTATTTCGGCGTGGGTGCTGCGTTCAATTTCCATGCCGGATTGGTGCAGCAGGCTCCTGTCTGGATCCGCTCGCACGGGCTGGAGTGGCTTTACCGCCTGTGCAAAGAACCGCGGCGTTTATTCAAACGCTATCTGGTGCACAACACCCGCTTCATCTGGTATTGCCTGACGCGCAGAATCTGAGTGCTTACTTAGAGGGTGTCACAACAATGCGGCGCCCTTTTTCATAGATACTGCAAGGTATGGCGGCTACACCGTAAACGACGGGTACGACCGTATTTGCCAGGATGGTGCCTGGCATGTCAATGAGCACAAAAGATACCCCGGCCAGCGGGTAGGCGTACCATGCTTTTTTGTTTGCTTTTGCACGAGTGACGGGGATGATGAACCCGTTTTTCGTATTGCAGAGGTGGCTGCCGGCGTGCTGGTGGTCACTGGTGACCATATTCCGGTAGTAGCGGCGAGCGTATCTGGGGAGTTCGCTCTGCCAGCCGTACTGCAGGTGGGTGGTCACAGGGTTGCAGTTCAGCGAATCTATTTTGTAACCGGTGATATTTTTGCGGCGTCCTATGGTGCGGGCTCCTTTAGGAATTTCCTTGTCGGGAATCAGCCCGAATATGTCATCATCAATGATATCTGCCGGGCCGATTTCACGGTACACATACTGTTGTGGAGCATCTGGAACAGGGACGAATTGCCCGCTGGAAAAGTCATTGGCTTTGAAACTGCTGACAATATCGCGTCCTTCGCGGCGCACTTTGGTGAGCACGCCTTGCAGATAAAGTTTCCCACGGTGTTTGTAGATGACCAGATTTTCCTGATCTGGAAGAATGACAGCCTGGCATTCCTGGCCGATATCAGCGCAGGCGCGTCGGGTGTTCACATAGACGCAGCTGTTCAGAAACAACGCGCTGATGATGAAAAGCAGAGAGACAAGGCGAGACATGCCTTGTACTATAACAGTTACGTTCTTCCCTTGCAAGCAAAAAACTGGAATTGCTCAGGGAAAGCCACACGGGTCTCAAAGATTTGGTAAGCTATAGAAACATCAGCAACATTTTGGAAGAAGCCCCTATCTGCTCGACAAATTGGACTTTGCCGGGCTGAAAGCCCGAGGAATTCTGAGCCCGATAGGGCGACACTTTCCAGAGCCCAGGGCGTGA
>JAZRKW010000013.1:0-14522 GCA_045646505.1 Akkermansia sp.
TGCTACGCCCTCACAAGTACGCTCTGGGCTACCGAACGTGTCGCCCTTCGGGCTCTGAATACCGCTCGCCTTTGGCTCGCCCGCTCTTCGCCAAATGCCGATTTGTCGATGATTCACTTATTTTGCCAACGCATCATTTATTGCGTGAATCAGCAAATCTGAAACAGTCCCCCTTATGCATGCGGACATGCTTTTTATTTGCAAAAGCGACGGCTTGAGAGTAAAATATGCGCGTGAAGTGGACATCTGCCAAAATTTACGTCTTCAAAGCAGCCATCATCGGCACAGCCCTGCTGTACATGATACTTGACCTGTGGGTACTGAACGGGCCGTTGTACGGATTCCTGCACAAGGATAAGCAGGCGGCCGAGGCGGCTGTAGTTGTATATGGTGAGCGCATCTCGCATGGGCAGCTGGCCCGCCACAAAGCAGAACAGGAAGCCATCGCCGGCCGCGAGAAAACCGTTATCAGCATGGCCATGGACATGGTACGAAGCTCATTGCTGCGCATGCGTACCCGGTACAACGATAACCAGTTAAACCACAACCGGGCAACAGCAGAAAAAGAAGTTGCAGCCCTGGCAACGCGTACCGGAAGCGATGCCGGATTCGAACAACTGCTAGCCTCGCAGGGATACACACGCCGCCAGTTCACCGATAAGCTGGAGGCACGGCAGCTGCAACTGGCGCTTCTCGACCGCAATCTGGAACCCCATACCCAGGTTGACAACGCCGCCATCATGGCTCACTACAAACAGATAAAAGAAGAGATGACCATTCCCGCCAGCCGCCCGGTAAAGCACATCTTCATCTCTACCCTGCACCGTGACCATGACGATGCCCGCCGCACTGCAGAGCTTGTGTTATCACGTCTGGACGCCGGCGAAGGATTTGCCGACCTGGCCTCAGAAGTAAGTGAGGATGAGGCCAGCGCGAAGCGAGGGGGCACCCTGGGCACCGTATATGACGATGCGCTGCTCCCCCTGCCTGAGTTGAAACTTTTCGGGGAAGCGGCCATACCGGCCGGGGTCCCGACACTGGCGCAAAGCAAGTGGGGCTGGCACGTCATTCTGGCGGGGCCCATCACTCCGGCCTACACTCCCTCCATGGACGAATGCCGGGAAACCCTCCGCACCGCCATCATCAGCGCCCAGCGGGAACTGGGGGTCAACACTTTCTTCGACACACTCATCAAAGAAGCGCACCGTAAGCAACACATCAAGATTCATGTCAAGTAACAGCATTACTGTTTCACGGGCTGCGCAGGGACTGCGCGGCACCATCACCGTGCCGGGAGATAAAAGCATATCCCACCGTGTTGCCATTCTGGGCGCACTGGGCACCGGCTCCATGCAGATTCGCAATTATCTTTGCAGTGAAGATTGCGTGAACACGCTGCGCGCCATGCAGCAGCTGGGTGCCACCGTCACCCCCGGCGATTGCCCGCAGAACTTCACACTCACCGGCACCGGCATGCACCCCACAGCCCCGGCGCACGATATCGATTGCGGCAACAGCGGCACCGGCATGCGACTCATGGCTGGCGTGCTGGCCTCACTGCCCTTCCGCAGCCGCATGTTCGGCGATGCCTCGCTGAGCTCGCGCCCCATGAAGCGCATCATCGACCCACTGGCCGCCATGGGTGCCCGCATCACCGCATGCGGCGAAAAACCCGGCTGCGCACCGCTGGAAATCGAGGGCAGCACATTGAGCCCCATACACTATGACCTACCCATGGCCAGCGCACAGGTGAAGAGCGCCGTACTACTGGCCGGCATGCTGGCAGAAGGTGTCACCTCGGTGCACCAGCCGGCCATCACCCGCGACCACACCGAAAGACTGTTCGAACACTTCGGCATCCCCTGCACCGTCTCAGCAGATGGTCTTGATATATCGGTCCAGGGGCCCGTCATCCCCACCAACAGAGACATCACCGTCCCGGGCGATATCTCCAGCGCCGCATTCTGGCTGGTGGCAGCCAGCATTGTACCGGGCAGCGAGCTGACCTTACTCAACGTAGGACTCAACCCCACTCGCGATGCCATCATCACCGTCCTGCGCCGCATGGGGGCAGATATCACCATCACCAACCGCACCGAAGGAGGAGAACCCTACGGAGATATCACAGTACGCGCACCGCAACAGCTGGTGGCCACAGAAGTACTTAAACCGGAAATCCCGAACCTCATCGATGAAATTCCGGTACTGGCCGTAGCCGCCGCCTTTGCCAGCGGCACCACCCGCATCCGCAACGCTGCAGAGCTGCGGGTGAAGGAAAGCGACCGTATCGCCACTGTAGTAGGTAATTTACGCACTATGGGCGCACAAGTGGAGGAATTCCCGGATGGCATGGAAATCACCGGAGGCGCCCCTCTGCACGGAGCCACCATGGATTGCTACGGCGACCACCGCATCGCCATGAGCTTCCTCATGGCCGGACTGAACGCCGGAGGCAGTACAACCCTGCTCAACTGCCAGAGCATCAACACCTCCTACCCCGGCTTCGAAGAACACCTGCACACACTTACCCAAGGTTGACAGATGGCAAGAATCACCCAGGAATGCGTCGCGCGCATCAAGGACTCTGCAGACATCGTGGAGCTCCTCGGCAAGTACCTGCAACTGCGCCGCGCTGGTAATTCCTGGAAAGCCTGCTGCCCCTTCCATAGCGAAAAGACACCTTCCTTCCATGTGAACCCGGCGCGCCAGACCTTCCACTGCTTCGGCTGTGGCGTGGGTGGCGATGCGCTCAAATTCATCATGATGTTCGAAAACCTCGATTATCCCACCGCCTTGCGCCGCCTGGCGGATATGAACGGTATACCTGTCATCGAGGAGGAAGAAAATCCCGAACTGGCACGTCAGCGCCGCATCCGCGCCCGCGTGGTCGAGGCCAATACCCTGGCCACTGAGTACTACCACCGCAAGCTCTGCCGCGATGCAGCCGCCGCCCATGTACGCGAATACCTCAAGCAGCGCGGCTTCGGCATCGAGATTGCCCGAGCGTGGCAGCTGGGGTGGGCCCCGCCCGATTTCCGCGAGTTTGACCAGCTTGCCCGCAGCCGCAGCATGGATGACCGTCTGCTGGCGGAGGCCTACCTGCTGGGTCGCGGCCAGCGCGGGCTCTACCCCGTGTTCCGCGACCGCCTCATGTTCCCCATTCACAATGTGCGCGGCGAGGTGGTGGGCTTCTCGGGCCGCGTCATCCGCGCCGACCAGGACCCGCGCAAGTACGTGAACACGGCAGACACCGCCGCCTTCCACAAGGGCGAGCTGCTGTTCGGGCTGTATAAAGCCACCGGGCCCATTGGCAAGGCGGGCATGTGTGTCGTCATCTGCGAAGGTCAGCTGGATGTGATTGCATGCCACGAGAAAGCTGATATCCGCAACGCGGTGGCAGGGCTTGGAACCGCTTTCACAGACGAACACGCCAAAATCCTCCGGAAATACGCAAAAAAAGCCATTCTCTGCTACGATGGCGATAACGCCGGTATCAAAGCCAGCGAAAAAACATACCGTAAACTCGCTGCCGCCGGGCTGGAAGTCTACCACGCCAGCCTGCCCCCGGGCGAAGACCCCGACTCACTCATCGGTAACAAAGGTCCCGAAGCGTTGCGCGAAGCTATCGACACTGCGCGTCCCTATCTGGAAGTACGCGTCAGCCATGAGCTGGCTCTCATCAAAGGAGATGCCAATGCGCGCGCGGCACTCATCCCACGCATGGCAGATTTAGCGGCAGAAATCACGGATCGAAACCGTCGCGATGTTGCCGTAGCGGACCTGGCAACCCGGCTCAACACCGGGCTTGAATCCCTCCGTGAATCAGTGGAAGGTATCATCCGCACCAGAAAAGAAGCACCTCAGGACACCACGTTTTCTCCTGAGTGGGAACCTGAAGAAGAGTCGGAAATGAATGATGAGATGCCAGTGCATACCACCGCAGCTCGCATCATCCCCATTACCCTGCACCGCGCCATTCATGATGCGATATTTCTTGCCGCAGTGAATGCCGAAGCTCAGGCTATGCTGCTGGAGCGGATTGAGGAATTGCAGGAGCCCATTCGCTGGCTGTCAGGCGGTGTCGTACTCCAGCGTTTCATGGAAATTCTGCCTACCCCCGGCGATGAATCAGCCTGGCAGCAATTCATCGGAATGCTTCCACCGGAACAGGCCGCAGCCCTGCGCAACATGAAACACGACCTTATCGACTTCCCCGATGTAGCGCACACCGTGGAAACAACCTGTGCCAATGCGGCGCTGGCTGCGCTGAAAGCACGCGTGGACCAGATACGCTCCCAACTCAACGCTCCCGGTCTCGAGTGGCAGAAAGCAGCCGCACTCATGCAGGAAATGAACGAGCTCCAGAAACTCATCAACAACAGCAACTGACCTCGTATTATCCAGAGTGCTTTTGAGTTACCTAGCAGTGCGACAAACTGGCTGACCACGCTGCGCAGCCACTCTCTACACCCGGTTATCGCCGCCAGCCGTGGTAGTGGTGGTGATGCCCCATGTAGTGAAAACCGGCAGCTGGACGAAAACCGTGACCATGGTGATGGTGCAGGCAATGGCAGCTGCTCAGGCAAAGGGCAGTCACAGCCATGAGGAGACTCACTTTAAAAATTTTCTTATTCATCGTTCTGAATCGGGGGTTTGGGTTCATCTGCCGGATTATGCGCGGCGAGCGGCAGGTCGCTTTTCCTCTCTCTTGCGCTGGGCCATGTGTTTATGGTTGTTCTGCGGCTTGTTCTGAGCCACGTGTTTGCGGTTGTTCACCGGCTTATTCTTAGCGACTTGTTTCGGCTGCGGCGCGGGTTTATGCACCACAACCGGCTTGAGCTGCGGCGCGGGTCTGTGTACCACAACCGGCTGCGGCGCAGGATGGTGCACCACGACTTCCTTATGCACCACCGGTCGGTATACAACCGGACGAGCCGCAACATGGCTGTTCACATGGTGGACAAAGCTCACATGGTCGCAGCTGCAGAAGCATACACTCACGACCGCGGACACTAACATCATCTGGAAAAACTTCTTGTTCATGGTAAATGGTGACAGGTGGTTGTACCTGTACATTTACCTAGCGCACCAGTTTCTTCTTTTTATTTGAAAATTTCAAACTTTTTTCATTTTTACAGTTTCTACTCCTCGCCCTGCGATATCACCCAATCCTCGAATTGACCTGTTTCGATACAGTAGCGGACGGGGCAGGCAAGGCCATTCTGCAGAGTGATAAGATGGATGTGCCTGTCAGATTTCCATCCATAATGACTGTAGCGCTCCACATCTGGCTTAGGCAGACGAACCGGCGTGGCTGATTTCCAGCTGAAATCCGGTTTATCAAGAGCATCAACGGGGACAAGAAGGAATCCCTCTTTCAACGAAACCGGCAGAAGGAGCCAATCCCCGGAAGGTGACCAGGGAGCATCCGCGACCAGCACTCCCCGGCGCGGATTCCGGGTCTGATACTCCAGCATGCGGCCAGCAGGAGTCTTGATGAGGATACGGTCGGCATAGCCCCAGCAGTTTTTCAAACCGGGCTTCTCATCGCGTCGGAAACCAAGCTCCACCCAGCCCTTGCCGCCGGGGTGGGCAACGCGGCGCACCACATCGATAAAGGGGGAGGGAATATCGCAGTATTCATCCTCCACCCAGCCTTTGCGCACAGCCAGTACCAGATTCACCGCGCCCACCTGCTCACAGTAATCCACCATGCCGCACACCCCGGGATGCTCCAGATCGGAAGCCTCCTCCACAATCAGGCGCACATAGTCCCCCTTCATCAGCTCCGCATACCGGGCAATTTCATCCCTGACTTCCGACTCTGTCACCGGCACTCCATACTGGTCAAAATCCACCCCTCCGTCCTTCCGGGGATGCAGCCCGAAAGCCGTACACACATCACACCCGCCGACCTGCATCTCTTCCACGCGCAAGGAGTAGGTCGAGCTTGTCCACGACTCGGAATATCGCATCGGCTCTACCACCATCTCGCGCAGCGGCGGTAACTCCGCAAAAATGGGTTCCAACTCTCGCATCCTTGTCTCTGTACAGAGAGGATCTGGCAATACAGGGTTCGAATAAGAATACCCTTCCAGCAGAAAGTTATCTTTCAGATAACACGCAAAATCAGGCAACAATTCCAACAGACGTTCTTGAGACATGTCCTCCTCCCGCAGCATGGAGTCCAGCTGCGCCCGGCATGTACGCAACATATCCACAGCGCGTGTTTCATCGGGTTCTCCTGCAGCAAAACAGAATTGCTTGAACCAAAGCAAGGGACGTTTATATTCCCACTCCTTGCAACACGGCAGGAAAGTTTCCTCCAGCTGCAACTTATCCAGAAGCTCCAGAAACTTCAGTATTTCTGCATGAATCTCCGGCGGCAGGGTCGAAAGCCGGCTGAATTGACGAATCGATTCCCTTGCCGCTATCACACCAATAAGCCTCCCTTGCGTCGGCGAAACAATATAACCACCGTTTTCGGCAAGAAGTGCATTGGCAAAGTGATATTCCTGCCACGCAGCAGCATCCAGTCGCAGAAGGAGGTCCTGTTGTTCCCCGGCGCGCTCACCGCACAGATGAGCAACGGCTGCCTCCAGCTCAACGCGGTGTCCCTGGATATCCTCCAGCAGATATTTTCTAGACCTTTCATCCATGACGGCTCCATCATCAATCCATGCTTCCAAATCATGGATCAGATTCACCGGTGCATGCAACAATGGCGTGGCGTCATCAATCACACGCTCCTCCGGCAGACACGTTCCGCAATATTGAGCGGCGACAACACCAGACAAGCACAATAACAAACACAAAACTACAATCCGCCACATGAATTCATTTAAGCACAGAGAGTTTTCCTGAACAAGACTCAATTCTCTTTGTAATACATTTGTAACATTTTACAAAGAAATTTATAATTATTCTACTTTTTCCTATCATTTTACTTGACATTTCAAGATAGGCGGGTAAACTGACGACACGCATACAAGATATAGTGGAGCCATGAAGATACGGAAACGAAACGGAGCGGTGGAGGAATACCGCCGGGAAAAGATCGAGCGGGTCATCCGGCTTGCGTTTGAAAGCGTAGGCATGAAAGAAACCGCAGCAGAGACAGGCCGGCTTGCAGCAGACATAGAAGGCACGCTGCTGAGCCGGAGCGAAGATGTGATTGCGGTGGAAAGCATCCAGGACCAGGTGGAAGCTGCGCTCATGGTCGCCGACTACTACGAAGCCGCCAAGAATTTCATTCTCTACCGCAACGAACGCAGCCGTGCGCGAGCCGCCCGTGAGCAACTGCTGGTGAATTTCACAGAACGCACAGCGCTGGAAGCCACGCTGAAGGAAATACAGCAGGAATTCCCTGAGGAAGAATACGCCCTGCCCCAGCTTACCGCCCGTTTCCGCAGCTTCAGCAAGAACGGACAGAATGATGAAACCGGGCTGGGCTGCCTCATCAAGGCCGCAGCAGAACTCACGACCCGTGACGCGCCGAACTGGGAAATGCTTGCCGCGCGCTTCTGGCTGCTGCGCTTCCGCGCCCAGCTCAAACGCCACGAAGCCGAGGCTGGCATCACCAGTCTGCACGACAAACTCACCCACCTGACCAAAGAAGGAGTCTATGGTTCCTATATACTGAGCTCGTACACCAGAAGTGAAATCGACACCTGCGAACGGATGTTGCAGCCAGAGCGGGACAAGCTCTTCAACTACTCCGGGCTGGAGCTGCTGCACGGGCGCTACCTCATCCGCACGCATGCCGGGGCAGTACTCGAAAGCCCGCAGGAAATGTTCCTCGGCATTGCCCTGCACCTCGCTATGAATGAGCAGAACGACCGTCTACAATGGGTGCAGCGCTTCTACGACATGCTCAGCACGCTGAAGGTCACCATGGCCACCCCCACACTGGCCAATGCCCGCAAACCTTTCCACCAACTGTCCTCCTGCTTCATCGACACCGTGCCGGACAGTCTGGAGGGCATCTACCGCAGCATCGACAACTTTGCCCAGGTCAGCAAATACGGCGGCGGCATGGGGCTCTACTTCGGCAAAGTACGCGCCAGCGGCAGCGCTATCCGAGGATTTTCCGGTGCGGCCGGCGGAGTCATACGGTGGATACGCCTGGCCAATGACACAGCCGTGGCCGTGGACCAGCTGGGGGTGCGACAAGGTGCCGTTGCCGTCTACCTTGATGCCTGGCACCGCGACCTGCCGGAATTCCTTGCGCTGCGCACCAACAATGGAGATGACCGGCTCAAGGCACACGATGTATTCCCTGCCGTGTGCTACCCGGACTATTTCTGGCAGCAGGCGCGCGACAACATCGAGGGCGACTGGTATCTCATGTGTCCGCACGAAATCAAATGCGTGAAAGGCTACGCCCTGGAGGACAGCTACGGCGATGAATGGGAAGAGCGCTACCACAGCTGCGTGGCCGACAGCCGCATCCACAAGCGAGTGGTGCCCATCAAAGACATTATTCGACTCATTCTCAAGAGCGCCGTGGAGACCGGTACCCCCTTTGCCTTCAACCGCGACCTCGTGAACCGCGCCAATCCGAACAAACACCGCGGTATCATCTACTGCAGCAACCTCTGCACTGAAATTGCGCAGAACATGAGCGCCATCGAATCCATCTCACAGGAGGTACAGACCGTAGATGGAGAAACGGTGGTAGTCACCACCACAAAGCCTGGCGATTTCGTGGTCTGCAACCTGGCCAGTCTCTCACTGGGGCGTATCAATGTGCGCGACCCGCAGGAAGTGGCAAATATCACCCGCAGCGCGGTGCGCGCGCTGGATAACGTGATTGATCTGAACTTCTACCCCCTGCCCTATGCAGAGCTCACCAATCGCTCCATGCGCCCCATCGGGCTGGGAGTAAGCGGCTATCACCACATGCTCGCCAAACTCGGGCTGCACTGGGAAACGCAGGAACACCTCGACTTTGCAGACAAGCTCTTTGAGCAGATTAACCACGCTGCCATAGCCGCCAGCTGCGACACCGCCAGAGAAAAAGGCGCCTATGCCGCCTTTGAAGGCAGCGAATGGCAGACCGGAGTCTATTTCGAGCGCCGTGGCTACACTGCAGAGCACTGGCAGGAACTGCGCCAGCGGGTCGCCACCTGTGGTCTGCGCAACGCATGGCTGCTTGCCGTAGCCCCCACCAGCAGTACCAGCATCATCGCCGGTACCACAGCGGGCATCGACCCGGTCATGAAACTCTTCTTCCTGGAAGAAAAGAAGAGCGGGCTCATGCCCCGCGTTGCCCCCGAACTCACACTGCAAACCCTCTGGCTGTACAAAAACGCCCACCATATCGACCAGACGTGGTCGGTGCGTGCCGCCGGGGTACGGCAGCGCCACATCGACCAGGCGCAGAGCATGAACCTCTACATTACCCATGAATACACCCTCCGCCAGATACTCAAGCTCTACATCCTCGCCTGGGAGAGCGGGGTGAAGACCATCTATTATATACGCTCCCGCAGTTTAGAAGTAGAAGAATGTGAATTATGTGCCAGTTAACCCGCAGACCGCTCTTTAATCCGCTGGGCGATACCGAAACCGCAGCCCGCCGCATCATCAATGGCAACACCACCAACCTCAACGACTTCAACAACATGAAGTACGCCTGGGTGAGCGGGTGGTACCGCCAGGCAATGAACAATTTCTGGATTCCCGAGGAAATCAACCTCGCGGCCGACGTGAAGGACTATCCGCGCCTCAGCCCCGCCGAGCGCCGCGCCTTCGATAAAATCCTCTCCTTCCTCGTGTTCCTGGACAGCATCCAGACCGCCAATCTTCCCTCCGTGGGCGAATATATCACCGCCAATGAAGTGAACCTCTGCCTTTGCATCCAGGCCTTTCAGGAAGCCGTGCACAGCCAGAGCTACAGCTACATGCTCGACACCATCTGCGAACCACAGCAGCGTCAGGAAGTGCTCTACCAATGGAGGAACGATGAACACCTGCTGCGCCGCAACACCTCGTTCGGCAACCTCTACAACCAATTCCAGCAGAACCGCACCCCGGAAAACTTTGCCCGCACACTCGTGGCCAACTTCATTCTGGAAGGCGTGTATTTCTACAGCGGTTTCATGTTCTTCTACAACCTGGGCCGCAACAACAAAATGCCAGGGAGCGCCCAGGAAATCCGCTACATCAACCGCGATGAAAGCACTCACCTCTGGCTTTTCCGCAACATCATCCGCGAGCTGCAGCGTGAAGAACCCCAGCTTTTCACCCCGGAAAAGGTAGATGAATACCGGGCCATGATCCGCGAAGGCGCCGAGCAGGAAATCGCCTGGGGCTGCTACGTCATCGGTGATGACATCCCCGGTCTCACCACCGGCATGGTGCGTGACTACATCCGCTACCTGGCCAACCGCCGCTGCCTGGATTTAGGTTTCGCACCGGTCTATGAAGGCTACGAAACCGAGCCGCCCGCCTGTGCCTGGGTCAGCCAGTTCAGCAATGCAAACCTCATCAAGACCGACTTCTTCGAAGCCCGCTCCACCGCTTACGCCAAAAGCACCTCGTTGACTGACGACCTGTAACAAACAGGTAAACAGCATTTCACGCGCTCATCATTCCAGCATTTTTATAACGCAGAGATTTCCTGTTCGATTTCACGGCGGCTAACAAAATTTTCTCCTTGACTCATGGGGATAACATGGTAGTCTAAGAGTAATCGCGATGAAATCTCTCCTTTCTAAAATCAACTTTAGTCTGGTGGCTCTGATGAGCAGCGTGGCATGTGCTTCAGAGGAAGGCGGACACCATGGTCTTTCTACAGATGCCCCCGTACTGTGGAACATAGACCTGCCCTTCTGGCCGGGGCATTCGCTGCCGATTACAAATTCCATGGTTATGATGACCATAGCCGTGGTTCTGCTCACCATCATTCTGCGACTGGCCACACGCAGGATGCAGAGTGTGCCCGGCGGACTGCAGAACTTTGTCGAGTGGATTTTCGAGCTGCTGTATAACTTTGTAGAAGGCCTTATCGGCAAGAAACTGGCCAGCAAATACATCTGGTACTTTGCCACTGTATTCCTGCTCATCCTGACCAGCAACTACATGGGACTCATCCCCGGCGTGGGTGAAATCACCATCAACGGTCACCCGATTTTCCGCGGCGCGAATGCTGACCTGAACGTCACCCTCTTCCTGGGTCTGTTCTACACCCTGCTCTGGTTCATCTGGAGCATCAAGGAACAAGGTATCGGGCATTTCCTCGGCCATATTTTCGGGCCCAAGGGTGGTCTGAAAGGCATGCTCAAGACCTTATTGCTGCCTGTCTTCTTCTTCGTGGGCCTTATCGAACTTCTTTCCATCGCTATCCGCCCGGTGGCTCTGGCTGCTCGTCTATTCGGCAACATCTACGCCGGCGAGGCTATTCTGGAACAGATGAGCATCGTCAGTGGCAGCATCATCGGCAACGCAGCAGCCATGCTTCCCTTCATGTGCCTGGAAATTCTGGTAGGCTTTGTGCAGGCGCTTGTATTCCTGATGCTCACAGCTATCTTCCTGAAGACCCAGGTCGGCGGCGATGAAGAACCCGCTCACTAAGACAATTTTCCCGCAGTTGATCATGTAGCAAATCGTGAAACTGCGGGTTTTCACAATAACCAACAAACAATAGAAAAACAACGACAATGATGCTCCCCGCTCTTGCCACCGCCGCCATCAAGTCCGGCATGGCTGTTATCGGTGCCGGTCTCGGCATTGGTCTCATCGGTATGAAGGCCGCTGAATCCACCGGCCGCAACCCCGGTGCTTCCGGTCAGGTTCTGACCATCTCCATCATTCTGGCCGCCCTCGTGGAAGGTGTGGCTTTCGTGGCCATCTTCATGGGCTAAGCTGTAAGCTACGCCCGTGGGCATGCCGGGCCATTCAAGACAACGGCATGCCCCTTCCCCTTTCCCCCATAAAATCTACATTCATCCGGTTTTAACCTAAATCAACTCACAACCATGTTCAACCCGATTCTCGCCGCTGATATTCAGGACCTGGTCTCCAATTTCGGTCTGCATACCGATGCGTTCATCGCCCACCTCATTGCTTTCTGCATTCTGGCAGCCATTGTGGTGTGCTTCGGTATCAAGCCCATCTTCAAGCAGCTTGAGGAACGCCGCCAGCGCATCCAGGAAGGCGAGGAAATGCACGCCCGCAGCCAGCAGGAACTGGCCGACGTCAAGATTACCAGTGAGAAAATACTGGATGAAGCCCGCGAATCCGGTAAGAAAGAAGTAGAACAGGCCCGCGAAACAGCTGCCCGCCTGCAGGCAGACCTCTCCGCCAAGGCAAGTGCCGAGGCCCAGGCCGTCATCGAAAATGCCCACAAGCAGGCAGAAATGGACACCCAGCGTGAGAAGGATGCCCTGAAGGGCGAATTCACCCGTCTGGTAGCAGAGGCCACCAGCCGCGTGACCGGCAAGGTACTGACAGATGCCGACCACCGCGCCATCAACGCAGAAGCCATCAAATCCCTGTAATCAACCATGAAGATAAGCAAGGAAGTACAGGCCCAGGCCCGCCGCCTCATGCGGTTGTGCATCGGGGCCGATGGACTGATGAACGAAGCCACCGTACGCCAGGTGGCTGACAAGATAGCAACGGACAAGCCGCGTAATTATCTGGCCCTGCTCACCGCTTTCACTGAGCTGGTGCGCCTGGAGCGCGCCGCCCACACCGCCACCATCACCAGCGCTGTGCCCCTCACCGCCGAGGAGCAGGCAGCCATCACCGCCAAACTGAATGCCCGCCAGTCCGGGCTGAGCTACGAATGGCAGGTGGATTCCTCCCTTATAGCAGGGCTCACCGTGAAGGTGGGCGACAACGTAACGGATGCCTCCGTCCGTACCCGCATTGAAAATCTTACTAAAACTCTCTAAATACACCACGGTATGAGCAACATCGTACAAGAACTCGAAGCACAGATCCGCAACATCTCCACCGCCTCCATCAGCGAGAATGTGGGTACCATCAAAGCCATTGGCGACGGCGTGGCCCACATCGAAGGCCTGAGCAACGCCATGCTCAATGAGATGATTGAATTCCCCGGTGGCGTGATGGGCCTCGCCATGAACCTGGAAGAGCATGAAGTGGGTGCCGTGCTTATCGGCAATGCCGCTTCCCTGAAGGAAGGCGACACCTGCAAGACCACAGGCCGCCTGCTCCAGGTACCGGTGGGTCCTGGTCTGCTCGGCCGCGTGGTGGACCCCCTGGGCAACCCGCTGGACGGCAAAGGCCCGATTCAGGCCACTACCTATTATCCCGTGGAAAAGATTGCTTCCGGCATTATTTCCCGCCAGGGCGTGAACCAGCCTGTACAGACCGGCATTCTGCCCATCGATGCCATGATTCCCATCGGCCGCGGTCAGCGTGAGCTCATCATCGGCGACCGCTCTACCGGAAAGACCACCATCGCCACCGATACCATGATTTCCCAGGCCCAGCAGAACAAGCTGGCCGAACAGGGCAAGCTGCCGGGTCACCGCCCTCTCTACAGCATTTATGTAGCCGTGGGGCAGAAACGTGCCACCGTATCCCGCCTGGTAGCCAAGCTCGAGGAAGCAGGCGCCATGGAATACAGCATCGTGGTGGTAGCCTCTGCCTCCGACAGTGCCGCCATGCAGTACCTGGCTCCCTACGCAGGCTGCGCCATGGGCGAGTACTTCATGGACCAGGGACAGGATGCCCTCATCGTGTACGATGACCTCTCCAAGCACGCCGTGGCCTACCGCCAGGTGTCCCTCATCCTGCGTCGCCCCTCCGGTCGTGAAGCCTACCCCGGCGACGTATTCTACCTGCACTCCCGCCTTCTGGAGCGTGCCGCCCGCATCAACAGCGAAGGTGGTCGTAAAGGCGGTTCCCTCACCGCCCTGCCCATCATCGAGACCCAGGCCGGTGACGTGTCTGCCTACATTCCCACGAATGTGATTTCCATCACTGATGGCCAGATTTTCCTGGATACCGACCTCTTCTACCAAGGTGTGCGCCCGGCCATCAACGTGGGTATCTCCGTGTCCCGCGTGGGTTCCAGCGCCCAGACCCAGATTGTGAAGAAGCTGGCCGGTTCCGTGAAGCTCGACCTCGCCCAGTTCGAAGAACTCCAGGCTTTCGCTCAGTTCGGCTCCGACCTGGATGCCGCCACCAAAGCCAAGCTGGAGCGCGGCCGCCGCATCGTGGAGCTCTTCAAGCAGGGGCAGTACGAACCCAAGAGCCTGGGTATCGAGGTCATCAACCTCTACGCCATCCAGCGCGGCTTCCTCGATGACGTTGCCGTGGACCAGATTCAGGCCGTACGCCGCCAGCTGGAGGAAGAAGCCTCTGTAAATGGCGCTGCCCTGCTCACCCGCATCGAAGCCGAGAAGGCCCTGACGCCGGAAATCGACGCAGCCCTCAAGGACTTCATGACCTCTTTCAAATCCCGCCTGAAGAAGTAACAACATGGCAAGCCTGAGAGACATCAAACGCCGCATCAAGTCGGTACGCAACACATCGCAGATTAC
>JAZRKW010000014.1:0-4470 GCA_045646505.1 Akkermansia sp.
GTGTCCCAAAGTTTGAGTACTAATCTCGATAAATTGGAATTCGCCGCGCCAACAGTGAGCGGAAATTTGAGCCCGCAGGGCGGCATAATCATAGCCCAGCATGGGGCCGCCACGCGGCGGAACGCGGGGTTTGGAACAAAAAAATATCAGAGCCCCGAGCAATGCGAGCGGGCGGCAGAATCCGTTGCTTCACAATATGCCGTGGCCTCCCTGCCACCCTCTCACTTCGTTCGGGGTTCCGGGTATATTTAACACCAAACCCAGCGTTCCGCCGCGTTGCGGCTCCACGCTGGGCTATGATTATGCCGCCCTGCGGGCTCATATTTCTGCTCACCGTTGGCCCGGCAAATTCCAATCGAGCTCCGTACTCAAACTTTGAGACACGTGTGCGGCAGATTAAACCAAAAGCGCCGCTGTTCATCTATCAACAACGGCGCTTATTGCTCTATCGGGACAAAGGCTGATTACTGCGGGCTGATTGTTATATCACCCCAAGTACTGCGCTTATCAGGCGCATTACCATAGGTGATTTCCAGCATCGGCTTCTTCAGGGAACTTTTCACCTTGAAAGTATAAGTCTGCTCCGTGTTTCCCCAGGTTACATGGCGGACATTCTCATCCGCCGCAATACAGGTTTCGCCGTCCATCAGGCGCAGACGGTTGATTGTGATGCCATCGCGCCCGGTTTTAAGCTTAAACGTCACGTTATATGTACCGGGCTTATTCATAGGCACATCGTGCATCAGCATGGGGATGGGCGCAGCAGGAATAATCTGATCACTCCAACCCTGGCCATAGCGGTACTCACGCACCCAGTCACGAATGACGACAGGAGCAGAAAGACCCAGAGCTGAATCGGGGTCCAGCTTTTTCATAGCCTTGGCGTATTTGATGATAAGCGGGCCACCTGCCATGGAGCCATACGAGCGGCGGATATGACCGATGGCCGCAGCACAAGCGCGCTGTTTCTGCCAGGGCGTGAGCAACTTATTTTCCAAAGCAGCATCGAGCCGCTTCAGTAAGGATTCCATACTCTCATCTTTCTGAGGGCCGAAACCGAAATCAAGTGCAGCCAGGCAGCCGTGCTTATCTTCCGGGTCGATTTTTCTGAGAGTCTCCTTCAACTGATTGGGCCACTCGACTCCGTCCACCCGAGCAGCAGCAAGAACAAGCCGGGCTTTTTCTCCTGTATCCTGAGTTGCGCCGGATTTATCCAACAGGCTTTGCTGCAGTTTTCTGGCCTCGATACGCAGCTTCACAAGCTCTGCAACTTCAGCAGTGCTGGCAGTCATGAGCGACTCTCCATGCAGAGAAGAATACTGCCGGCCACCTTTCTCATAAAAAACGAGAGCGGGGTATGAGATATCTGCCATATCATGGGGATAGCCAAGATGCCCCATCACGCTTTTCGCCTTAGCATTTGTCTTCTCCGTACGATTCTGGTATATAGGAGCCAGAATCAGCGCGGCATCGCCAGCAGCCTGCTGCACTCCTTTATCGGCTATGAGCTTTTTACAGAGTTTCTCTCCGTAACGATCCCAACCTTCCGGATAGATGAACAATATGTACCCGGCGTCAGATACCTTCTGCTTCGCTGCCTCTACGGTGGCGAACTGCTGCGCTGCCTGAGCAGGCACAGTCATGGTTACCAGTAAAGAGACGACCAGCGACAGAAAAAATGTTTTCTTCATTTTATTTTTCTAAGGTAAGAAGTTATTATGCAGCGGGTTCACCGAACACATACAAGCCGTTTGCGTGAAATACCTCGGGGCCACCAGGACGCAGCACACGCACATACAATGCCTTCGGCCGTTCTTTTTCCAGATTGAACCGGATGATATAGTTCCCCGTATTCGGTATGGGTTCTCCGGCATCGTGCCAGTCGTCATCGCGCCCGGTATCCGACACCTGCACCTTGACCGGACGGAAACGACCGATAAGTTTCCAATCATTGGTACCCGCCAGCACAACCCCCGTCACAAATGCGTGCTTGGGCAACTTCACTGCAATCCACGGGTTATTTTCGCGGGCAGTATGAATTCTGCCACCCTTCCTGGTCAAGAGACCGGAGTGCGTGTGGGGTTCATCCCACTGGCTTGTACTACTGGCAAAGGGAAGTCCACCCTCAGATACGAGTTTCCCGGCAAATGGGACAATTTCCGGGATTTCAGCACTCCCGTGAATTTCCTTCGGATCAATCATCTTGCTGATTGAATAGAACGTACCGGTATCGCGTGATTTTTCAGCAGCCAGCACAAAGCCGCCCAACATTCTGGCACGCTGGGCAGAATCCAGGTCCTTACTATCAGCCAGGGTCTGAATCATCATCTCTCTGAGTTTCTTCTGTCCGTCTTCGCTGAGTGAGCCAGCCATCCTGTTACCCCAGGACATCATCGTGCCGGAATAAGCATCATGCGGAGCAGCTGCTTTCAACACATTGAGATAAAATGTCATCAAGGTAGACTCCGTATCCCCGCCCTGCTTTTTGCAGGCCTGTAACTGAGCATCGGCAAAGTTTTCCACATACCAGCGATCCGGTCCCATTCGTTCAGCTTTCTTCCAGAACAGAGCACAAGCATCCATCAAATCATCAGCACTCATGCCACTATCAGCCATACCATTGAGAACACCTCGCTTAAGAAGCTCAGCTGCCTGTTCGGGGAATTCTCCGGCCATACCGCGGCACAGGCGGGAATTGAGTTTTTCCCATGCTGCCGGCTGCTTCGGGAAGCTATCTTTCAGGAATGCTGTATATTCACGCCACATAGCATAATTCAAGGGTGCAGCCTTGGCTGCCCGCTCATAGCAGGTAAGAGCCTTATCTATATCTTTTTTCTGCCGATACATTGTTCCCAGAATACGATAGGCATTGGAAAGGCGTGTCTTGGCCTCATTTTTCTTATCGTACAATGCATCGGCAAGATGCAGGGCGCTGAAGGTATGATTACCTTCCCAGGGGGTCCAATGAAGGCCGCGCTCCCAACTCAAGGAATAAGCCGGAGTCCAATGTCCATTCACCAGGACGATGTAAGCGCAGTGACCAGGCTCACCATTGGTCAGAGCAGGAACACCGTTGGCACAAGCCGCAGCTGCACCAAAGTGCGACAAACCACCGCACACACCACCCACATACTTGGTCAGCACCATGTGGTTATCGGTCCACACGCCTTCCCAGGGCGCAAAATAATGAGCTCCATGAATACTGTCACCATAAACATTATCCAGTATGTAGCCGCAGCGCCAGCAACTGGCCGGATACTGCCAATCCGGCAGGTGCACATTATTGAGAGCCCATTCAAATGCTGTCACGGTGCCCGCGCGGTGATTCGGTTTCCACCCGCAAGCCACGCGGCGATGGTGAAGAGGCAGGTCATCGAACGAAGCGTTCAGGCGCCCCTGCCGCCAATATTTCAGATAATACCGGGCGCGATCGATGGCATCCACAGTCTTGATATCATATCGGGCATATTCCAAAGCGAGGGCTGTAGTCGTATCGCGAGCCACCCCTTTCTTCAGAGCCTTTGCATCATCTGCTGCGATTGAATCTATAATCTGTACCACGCGTGCAAACTTATCCATTTCGCCGGAGAAAGCAATCTGCTCCATCCACTCTGCATCTGCCAGAATAGACTTAAGCACCTTCTCGCACTTACCCAGGTCAATCGGATGCCGGGATTCTGCCTGCAATTTCTTCAAATCAGTTTTGGCGCAGCTCAGCCGGTAACGGGCATTTTCCTTCTCCGAGCCACTTTTGTCATTTACCTCTTTTTCGAGCCGGGCAATATCATCTTTCTTTCTCTGAATACTCTGCGTCAGATTCTGATTAAAATTCTTATTCGCATCCACCCGTCCTGCTTCCTGTTGAGCAAAATAATACATGAGCAAAAGCCGCAGGTTATCATCATTCTTGATAAAATCCCGCATTTTCTTTGGCTCCAGTCCATCCAGACGCTTCGTAAGCTCAGCTGCCAATTGCTGGCTCAATTTATCAGGTGTCTTCCAGGCAGATACCTTGGGAATAGCCACGGCAGGCACCTCGGCCTGCGGTGCAGCTACAGAATACATTCCCCCGAATATCAATGAGACAAGAGCCAGAGAGATAATACTGCTTTTCATTATGTGAAAAATTAACTGTCTCGGATTATACACGTCTCCAAACAGAACTCAAGATGATTTTTTTACGACCCTGATAGAGAGCATACGTGTCCCAAAGATTTGGTAAGCTATAGAAACATCAGCAACATTTTGGAAGAAGCCCTATCTGCTCGACAAATTGGACTTTGGCGAGCCGTAGGCGAGCGGAAATTTGAGCCCGCAGGGCGGCATAACCATAGCCCAGCGTGGAGCCGCAACGCGGCAGAACGCTGGGTTTGGAATAAAAAATAACCGGAACCCCGACCAACGTGGAGGGGTGGCAGGGAAGCGCAGCTAAAACACTAAGCCGAAGCTTCTGCCACCCACTCCGCTACG
>JAZRKW010000015.1:0-11800 GCA_045646505.1 Akkermansia sp.
GGGCTCGAAGCGCGCTGGCAGCGGGCGCGCAACGCCAACCGCCTGCGGGACACCGCCCTGCCCATGCTGCACATGGTGGATGAGGAGGAAAGCTGCCTGCTCTCCACCCTGCACCAGCTGGTGCGCAGCGGGCGCGACCTGGAGCGTCTCGATACCTCCTGCGCCTCCTGGCTGGAGGGACTGGAAAGCATCATCGACACCGCAGAAGACCTGGCCGCCAACCTCCAGGATTATGTCGAAACGCTGGAATGCGACCCCGCCGAGCTGGACGAGCTTGAAAACCGCATTTCCCTGCTGGATAATCTGAAACGCAAGTACGGCACCGATTTCGAAGCCATCTGCGAGCATCTGGAAGCCTGCCGCGCCAAGCTCGATGCCATCGGCAACCGCGAACAACGGCTCGAAGAGCTGCTGGCAGAAGAGCAACGCTGCTACGCCTCCGTGCGCGAAGCCGGCAAGGCGCTCTCCGCCGCCCGTGCCGCTGCCGCACCGCAGCTGGAGGAAGACTTCCTCACGCACGCACGCCACCTGGGATTCCGGCAATCCCTCTTCACCGCGCAGCTCACCCCCCTGCCCGAACCCGGCCCGCTGGGGATGGAAGAAGTCGAATTCCTCTTTGGCCCGAACCCGGGCGAACCGCAGAAACCGCTGCGTCTCATTGCCTCCAGCGGTGAGCTGGCCCGCGTCATGCTGGCCCTCAAAAGCGCCCTTGCCAGACAAGATGACACCCCGCTGCTCATCTTCGATGAAATTGACGCCAACGTGGGCGGCGAAATCGCCCGTGCCGTGGGCATGAAGATGCGGGAGCTGGGGCGGGAGCACCAGGTCATCTCCATCACCCACTTCCCGCAGGTGGCCGCCCTGGCTGACCACCATTACCTCATCTCCAAGGGACAGACCTCCGAGGGGCGCACTGTCTCCCGGCTCGAAGAAGTCGATGGCGATGCCCGCGTTTCTGAGCTCGTCCGCATGCTCGGCACCAGTGGCCCCACTGCCGAGGCGCACGCAAAAGGTCTGCTCTGTGTAGAGGATTAACGCAAGTTCCCCGAAAGCATGAAACGACTCGCGCTGGCAGCCCTGACTGCATTCCTGATTCCGGACACGACCCTGGCCTGGGTTGAACCGGCGGAACTGCCGGAAAAATCCTCGCATGCCGAAGGAGCCCGGCTCAAGCTTACTGCTCAGGAAATGGCGAGAGAACCCATGGGCTGGGTAATGCACGAGGGGAAATCATACCATTTCGCGTCTTTCGACCCGCTGGATAACAAACTGAGTCTGGGACAACTCTGCGAGGCTCTGTTCCGGCACAATATCAACTTCGCATCCTCCCGCTTCCTTGCGCAGAGCTTCCGGAAGCACATCACTGCGTGGCATACCTCCGGCGAACTCATCGTTCTGGAAAATATCTTTTTCCTGCGAAGAGGCCGCCCCATGCTTCTGCCGCTAGCCATTCTTCAATTCACAGGCGGAAAACGCGTGCATATCGATACCGTCGGGCTCACTCCCCTGCCCTCGGATATACCCTTCCTCTTCACCGCTAAGAGCAACCTGTACTACCACGATTACACGTTCCACGAGCTCTACCGCCGCGAAACACCGCAGGGAGCCTGCTGGTATAACGAAAATCGACCGGATAAGCTCTATCCGGCCGACAAATAAGAAAGCTCGTTCTTTATTCAGTTCTGCGGTGCCTGTTTCACTTCCATAAAGTGACGGAGCTTCTCGCTTCCATAATAATCATTGGCCTTGATGCGGTCCGATGCGGTCGTAATCCGGGAACCGGAAACGAACAGGAACGGTAAAAGCCTGGTCATGAAAAGATTATTTGTCGCTTCATCTGTCTCACCAATGGCATTCACCTTATCCACCGCCATCTGCATCTGGCGGTGCAAATCTTCCAGACGATCAGCGGCAGCATCCGCAGAGTAAGTATCTTTCACACTCTCGTACGCCACCAGCACGTTGTTCAAAGCTTCTATACAAGCATCAATCAGCTCTTGATTACGCTCCACCGAACTGGTAATCGCAGTTGAATCAGGCATACATGCCCCCCAGGACAAAGGACAGGCAATCAAGGCAGCTATAAAGGCTAGGATTCTCATCACCCACAACAATACCAGATATCACAGAAATTGTCAACGATGCCCCGCCAGAAAGCCAGGGTGCCAAGCACATGTGCCCCGAAGATGTGAATCATGAGGATTTACGATTTTTGATTTACGAATTCCCATTTATGATTTTTGTGCTATTTCCCTGCGTTTTTCGGGCCAGAAGAGGGGCGACAAAAGCCCCGCGCGCTGATTGATACTTCATAAAGTAAGCCGCTGCAATCTCCGGAGAGATTGCAGCGGCTGAAATCAGTCAATAATAACCAGGGAGAATTACTTTTCCTCGATGGTTACATCGTACTCGCGGCCCATGATGTTGAGTTTCATGTTGCGACCGGAGATAGCGGCAGCCACACCCACGGTGGAGAGGGCAGCGGGAGCGCCGAAGTTCTCCTGCTTGGGAGTGGTCGGCGGCTCGGGCTTCTTGCCGGCATAGTAGTCCTCAAGCTGCTGCGGGAACATGCAGTAGATCACGCAGTTCTCGTCGGTCACGGGCATACCCTTGGCTGCGAGCTTGTCGCGCAGGTCCTGCATGCCGGGCTTGATGAGGTCGGCCGGGCGGCAGGTGATGGGTTCCTTGCCCATCTTCTTGGCGCAGAGAGCCTGCAGCTCGGGATCCACGGGGGCAGGAGTGCGGCCATAGTAGCCCAGAGCCACGTCGGCGCACTGCGGGGTGATGTTCTTCCAGCGGCCAAACTTCACGTTCATCATAGCCTGCACACCCACAATCTGAGAGGTGGGGGTTACCAGCGGAATCCAACCCAGAGCCTCGCGCACCACGGGGATTTCGGCGAACACTTCCTCGAACTTGTCGGTCATGTTCATTTCCTTGAGCTGGCTGCGGAAGTTGGAAAGCATACCGCCGGGCACCTGGTAGCGCAGCGTATCGCTGTTCACGATTTCGTTGGCGTGGCTGGTGAAGCGGGAAAGGCTGTCGTACACCGGCTGCAGCATGGCGGAGATTTCGGAGAGCTTCTTCTTGAAGTCGGCCTCGTCCTCCAGCTTGGGAGCGCGCTCGTAGCCGTTCATGAGGGCGAGCATACGCATGCAGTCCGGCTGGCCGGTACCGTTGGCGAAGGGAGCAATGGATACGTCCACAGCGTCAGCACCGGCGTTGATACCGGCCACGTAAGTGGCGGCACCCAGACCGGCGGTCTCGTGGGTGTGAATCCACACAGGAAGGTTACAGGCCTTCTTGATAGCCTCGGTCAGAGCAGCTGTCTCAGCCGGGGGAATCAGACCAGCCATGTCCTTGATGACGATGGCATCGGCACCCATATCGGCGATTTCCTTGGCCAGGTTGGCAAAGTACTCCAGGTTGTGCACAGGAGAAGTGGTGTAGCAGATGGTACCGTGAGCCTGGGCACCGGCTTCCTTGGCGGCCTTGATGGAGGTGCGCATGTTCTGCGGGTCGTTCAGGCAGTCGAAGATACGGAAGATGTTCATGCCGTGCTTGGCGCTCAGCTTCACGAAAGCTTCCACCACGTCATCAGCGTAGTGAGTGTAACCCACCAGGTTCTGGCCACGCAGCAGCATCATGTGCGGGGTCTTGGGAGCCAGTTTCTTGAGGGTATCCAGACGGTCGAACGGATGCTCGCCGAGGAAGCGGAGGCCGGAGTCGATGGAAGCACCACCCCAGGTTTCCAGAGCAGAGAAGCCCATGGTATCAAGGATGGGAGCGATTTCGAGCATCTGCTCGGTGGACATGCGGGTAGCGGCCAGTGACTGGTGGCCGTCGCGCAGTACGGTGCAGTTGAATGTAGCGGGTTTCATATCTTAAAATTTTCTGTAAAAAGATGCGATTCTACGGAGTTATCCTACCATAAAAGCAGCATTCGCGTCAAGCAACTATTGAACGACAAATAAAAAATCAGTCTCAGAAAGCGGCAAAGAACTTCTCAGCCTCCTCGCAGACACGCACAGCGACGCTGTTTACATCCATCCGGGAGGCATCCAGCCAGAAGTGCGCAGCCTCTTTATAGAACGCGCGCCGCTCGGAATCCAGGCGTTCGAAAACAGCGCGGCGGTCCGTGTTCTGCAGCAGAGGACGGTTGGTGCTCTTGGCGGTGCGGGTCAGCAACGCACTGATAGAGACATTCAGCCACACGGTGAAACCGAGCTTGCGGAGCAGTTCGCGATTCTCCGGGCGCACCACGATACCGCCACCCGTGGAAATGATGGACGGGCTGGGTGTGGGATGATACAGCAGATAACGCAGCAGAGCGGTCTCCAATGCGCGGAAGTGAGCCTCCCCCTGCTCTGCAAAGATTTCCGGTATCGGCTTGCCAATCTGTTCCTCGATGATGGCATCTGTATCCAGCAGCGGCATACCGGTGCGCTTACTGAGCGCCTTGCCCACAGTGGTCTTTCCGCACCCCATCAGCCCGATAAGGATGATGGGACGCCCCTTGGTTTCCAGAGGATGTATCGGCGCGGGAATCATGCAGACTCATCCCTCGCAGATAATGACCTCGCCGCGGAACACGATGAGCGCCGGCCCGGAGAATGACTTATCTCCCTTCTGAACCGTCACGCTATCGTCCTCATTCACCTTGCCTTTCAGCGCGCTCCCCATGGAATCGAAGCGGATATTCTTTGCAGCGCCGTCCAGCAGAAAATCCACAAAGGCAGTAAAGCAGAGGGCTGCATCCTGGGTTGCCGCCACCTCAGCGCCATCCGCATTGTAATAGCGCATGAGCGATGTCCCCTTGGCCCTGGCAGGTTCTACAACAATGACACCATCTGCACCAATACCGAAGCGGCGATTGCAGACATCCTTGATATTCCCCTGCGTCAGCACACTGCTGAGCTCCAGGTCTCGGTTATCCACCATCACAAAATCGTGCTCGGAGCCGGTCATTTTGTAGAATTCAAGCATCATAACACCGCAATTCTAGCAAAAAAATCCCCACAGTGAAAGGCTAAATCATGCCTGAAGCCATTTTTTCAACGTTTCCCAAAGATTTGGCACACGTGGATTTACGATTTTGGATTTACGATTGACAAATTGGAAGTCAGCAGCTTACACCGATAGAACCACGAATGACTGCTTACTGCCGATGGTGAGGCGGGTGATACCCTACTATGATTTTTCACACAGAATACTATGCCTTTATGTTGTTTTGGGCTATTTTTCCATAATCTTTGAGACACATGTGCGGCAAATGGGTATCATTCAGGACTCCGGATATTTATGTCTTGCCATACTCATATCAGCCCGTTATACTTCCCGCAGCCACCTGAAAAGACATGTCCTCCAGCTGCGGGCGGGCAGCCACCATTCACCAACCATGCAGAAAATCAGCTTTATCGGTCTCAGCCTTGCTCTTGCCGCCTGCACGCAGACGGCACCCATTGCCACCCCTGCCACCGGGGAGGATATGAGCCGATTCAAGCCCATCATGTTCCACAATGTCATCATGGCAGGCCAGGAAGATCCCTATCTGGAGGGGAAACAGAAACTGGCGGAAGCTGCAGAACGCATGAACACTCTTACGGATGAGGAAAAAAGCCGGTTTGCCCTGGCTCTGGTCCTCGAATACGACAAGGAGCTCTCTGCGCTGGGGCTGGATGCCGGCCAGCCTGATTTCATTACTGATTTTGCCCTGGCAGCAAACAGCAATCCGGCAGTGGCTCAGGCAGATGAGGACATGTGGTCAGAGTTGCCTGACTGGCGGGGCGCCTGCTCCCGCGCTATCAGCCAGCTGGCTCCGGAGCTGCAGAAAAAACTGCAGCATGACTACATGGAGTCGCTGATGGATTGCTACGCAGCCTATATGATTGCCCGCCACGCCGAGCTGAATAAGGCCGTACCCGCTGACCAGCGCGCCAGGGCCCGCAGCATTGTGGCGCTCATCGCCCAGCATGCAGATGGCGAACATGGGCACCGCGATACCGGGCTGAACGAAATCGAGGGCTATACCATCCAGCCGCTGGATGCGGACAGACTGCGCAGTCAACCCAATTGAGGAGCCCCTTTCGATACAAGCAGGTTCCTCATCATCTCTGCGCGTATACCAACATCCGGGTCCTTATCGCGCATCAGATTCAACAGCGTGGTCATAACGGCCGTACAGTTACCTGTATCCTGCGTACACTGAATGATTTTCTTCGTACACTCGTAAAAAGTCCTGCGCTTGAGGAGGTCGCGGACAGGCGGCGAGGATTTAGCATTGCGCGCAAACCAATTCTCCAGGCAGTATGAAGGCAAGGAGGGGCAGGACTTCAGAAGACAGGCAACAACGGTGGGTTTATTGCACCGCCGTGCCACCTTGATAGCCGCAACCCGGATAGAAAGCATATCCTCAGCGCCGTATACCTTCAGCAATTCCGCAGCAAAATCCTCTGCCGACATACTCTCCATCTGCTGGCGAAAGCGGCTGTGCAACCTGGTATAGGCTTCTTCGCAGGTCATGCCGGCAGACTTCTTTTCCCGTTTCTTATCCACATTCGCAGGCTGCCCGCCTTTGGATGGCCGCGGTGTGCACTCAACCACCGGTGCGCGCTCAGGCTCCGGCTGAGGAGCAGGCACCAGCCCCGGCGCCACGGGAAAAGATATCGGTTCCGGACACCCCATCTTTCTCAGGCTCCAGGAACACAGCAGAGGCATAAGCCCACCAGCAAAGGTTATCAGCCGAAAATTAACGGCATCTGCCCCCGGCTCTGCAGCATGGCTCTGAGCATCATATCGCTGTACCACATCATGCCAGTCGGACACGATGACGGTAACGCGCCGGCCCATGGAACGGGCATAGTACAAGGCATCCAGCAAGGCTGTCTCCGATTGATACGGAGTCTCACACCCGCAGTGGCGAATGACGGCACTATCCGCAAGTAAATCTATGACATCCAACGGAAGATGATTCTGCTCACTCAGGCGTTCCTGCGAGCACAGGTGCAGAATGGGGCGTTCCTCAGCCTTCGGTTTCAGCAGCTGCACATTCCGCAGAAACTGGCGCAGATGCGGAGACTTCAACCCGGAAGAACTGAGAACCAGATCGCTCTCCGCCATCAGGTTTGATAAATCGGCTCTGGCCTGGCCTCGCTCCTCCTCCAGATGCTCCTGCCAGTCGCACACCCTGCCTGACCGCCGGCTCAGGTAAGTAATCCGGGAAGCATAGAGGCTCAGCACCGAGACCAGATCCCAATCTGCAGTGAGAAAATGCACAGGAATCTGCTCATCCGCACAGCGGATGACAATGCGGCGAAAAACGCTATCGGCCGAAATCTCCTGACCTTCCCGTACCGAAAAACGCATATCGCGCTCCTCGGAGCAGGCGGGAAGCTCCTCGAAAAGCCCGGCATGAGCCTTCATAAAGTCGAGAGCAGCCTGGGCATCCCGCTTGTTATTTTTTTCAATCTGCCTTTCCAACTCCTTTTTCACGGTATCAATGACCGTGCATTTCATTCCCGTTTCCAGCAGATATTGCCGTCCGGGCTCATTCATCAGAAAACAGGTATCTACAAAAGACTTCATAACAAAGGGAGTTGCGGTACGCGCACCATAGCGCATCTGCATCGTGTTTGCAAGACTTTTGTATCACGGAATCGGGAATTCGGCCAGTTTCCAGCCTTCTATATCATCAATGCGTACCTCATCATCCACGCATTTAAAGAGTCGCGGCAATCTGGTGCTGCGCACCACCGGGCTGGAGACATGCTGCCACACGCCATTGCGCAGACGGTAGAAATCCAGCTGCCGGATGCCCGCCATTCCGCCTATACCAGCCCGCAGGGTCACGGCCAGGTCATCGCGCAGACGGATGGGGAAAAAGCCCCCGAGTTCCCCTAAATCCGGCATACCGGGTTGCAGTACCACCGCCGGGGCAATAGCGCGGGAATCAGCCGCAGGTGCCACATCATCCGCCAGATACACCAGGTCCACGCGTTCCATTCGCATTAAGCCTTTGGGATTGCTACTCCTTTTCGTTGCAAGAGCAAGCTGGAGCTGCACCTTTCCGCGAGGCGGCAGCAGAGTTTCTTCCCGAAGTTTCACCAGCAGGTTACTCCACGTTACCTCACCATCCTCCGTGGTGATTATCTGCACCCTCCCCGGGCGCAGCAGAACAGGCACCATGGTCAGATTCTCAGCCTCGCAGAAAAGCAGATTGTCCCCGGTACCGGTCAGGCGCAGCCGCACCCATTCCGAAGCCGGGGCATAGAGAGCGGGAGGTGTGTCCCACAACGGCAGGCGCGCCAGCTCCTCGCCGCAGGAGTGGTAAGCCAGCACCGTGTCATCCTTCAGCGAGAAGCGGGAAAACTGGTCATCCACCACAAACACGCCATGCGCTTTCACCAGCCGGAAGCCCGCTTTTGTCCTGCGGGTCGCGCAGTACATGTGTGTGGTCTTATCGGGCATCAGGCAGCGCAGCAGCTGCACTTCATCCGACAGGTGGAAGCTTTTCCAGCCCGTGGATTCAGGAAACACCCGCTGCACGCTCTCCAGCGGAGTATCCGCAGAGTTTTCCCCGAAGACCGGCGCCATCACCACCGCACCGAAAAGCCCTGTGCAGCATTGTCTGATGATAAAGTGTCGCATACATCAACTATTCAAGCATAAGCAGGCTCACGGGGGAAGTTTTTTCTCCATCCGGGGATATTTTCCTGTTCCTGAGCAGATCCCGATGCTACAATGGCCATATGAAACGACTTCTGCCCCTTTGGTTTCTGATACTAACCGGACTGGCACCCTGCCCGGCAAATCCCGGAGATGCCGTCCACAAGGCACGAGCTAAGGAAGTGGCAGAAGAACTGCAGTGCCTAGCAGGAACCGAGGTTCCTGTGCGGATCCGCATCACTCGCCATGCGAGGCGAGGCGGACCAGGCTCGCTGATGCAGCGTGAATTAGGTGCAGACGAGGCCACCCTCATGCTCCGGATACTCCGTAAGGCAACACCCATTCTCAACCGGGGAGACAGGATGTTCACTCCCGTCGCGGTCACCCACATTGCCATATATTCTGCGGCCGATGGCCGCACGCTGATGAAACTTCGGGATTTTGAGGTCGACATCACCGAAAATGTCGCAAAAGACCAGCATAAACGCCTTGCCCATCTTGCCCTGCCGCGGCAGGATTACCAGCAATTCAAAAAGCTTCTCCGCATTGAGCAGCCGTGATATGATTTTCCTCCGCATCATCCTTCATCTTTTTCTGGGGCTCACCCTGGTGCCCGCAGTGGTTGCTCTGCTGGCATCGGTAGAATTACTGCAACTGCACTGATACAATGCGAACCCGCCCATTCTGCGCACAGAGGAAGGGCCTATGGTGGTGCAATATGAAATGGAGGAACTGCTTCCCATCTGGGCATGTGTACTGATAGCCGGCATAGCCCTGCTCTACACAATTGCCGCGCTCCGCTGGATTTTCAAAAGAAGAAAATCACGCTCACAAAGCGCCAGATAAGGGAGAGAGCACCATGAGAGTTTTTCCCTTGTAGGTGGCCTCCAATTTACCGTCCACCACTTGCCAATTCACACGGAAGGTGAAACTGCCTGCGTTTTCCTTCCAGACATGCAGCGTGCCGGGGGCATCGGCATCCGGAGCCAGTTGATACAGAACATAGTCCGACAAGCGCCGACCTGAGCACACACAGTCAAAGGAATCCGGCGTGAGCCAGTAAATATGACTCGTCACCGCGGGCTGAGCGGGGAACTCACCCACCGGATTGCGGTGGTACAGGAACAGGCGATACCCATCATGCGGCGAAAGGGCACATTCCAACCCTTTCTAAATTCGTAAATCGTAAATCCAAAATCGTAAATCCTCCGCAACTTCTATTTTCAAAACAATTGACATCCAATTCTGCTCTTCATATACTTGCAGCATGTACTACCTTGCCGATACCAGCTGGCTGACAGGCTCCCCTTATGGCGTATGGGGAATCATCATGACCATCGTGCTGCTCGGGCTGGTGTGTTACAACGCCTGGCAGGACGATGCCGATGAACGCCGCAAGGGATACTATGTACTGGCCTGCGCGTTTGTGCTCGGCGCACTCATCCTGCTCGGGCTCCATATCTGCCAGGTCGCTCCGGCAGATATCCTGCGCACACACCGCCGCTTCAGCTTCCGGCATGGAATACGCTCATACAACTACCTCCTTTTCCTCGCGCTGGGGTGGGTACTTCTTTCCTGGTTCATCGGCGGTAAAATACACGACCACCTGCACCCCGACGAATCCGAAGAGGACGATGATTAAGCCTTGTGCCGCTGGTATGCCCCGCAACCATACAGCAGGAACAACCCCGCCCCGGCCAGATTCACCAGCGCAGCGCACCAGAACGCCAGCCCGAAACCAAAGGCTTCGGCCAGCACACCACCCAGCAGGGTGCCGATTCCCGCACCTATATCCCAGGAGACAAAGAGAGTCGAATTCGCCGTTCCGCGTTCATCCTTGCTGCACATGTTGATGAACATGTTCTGCACCGCCGGAAAGAAATGTCCATTGCCAAGACCACAGATGAGGGCCGACACATAAAGCGCCCACTCCGCATGCACCCCGGCAAAGAGGACATACCCCACCGCCCCCAGGCTCACACCCACCACAGCGTTCTGCACAATCTTGCCCTGCCGCAGCGTGCGGCTGCCGATAAGGCGCGATAAGATAAGCCCCACCGAGAACAACAAGAAGAAAAAGCCCATGCCATGCGTGATACCCAGCACCTCAATGCTGTACAACGCCACATAGGTGGAGATAAGCCCATACGCAAAGGCAAAACACACCGTGGAAAGCCCCTGGCTCCAGCCACGCCACAGTACCAGCTTGCGCCAGCTGAATGGTTTACGCGGCAACGGACGCGGACGCCGGGGCAGCCGGGTCGTGTAGGTCACCCCCACACCCACCAGCGCCAGCGCCAGACTCACCCACATGAGCAAATCAAAATCTGCCCAGGCGCCGAAAATCGCCAGCCCCACACTGGGCGCCAGCGCCGAGGCCACGTTATTGCTCAACCCATAGTAACCGATACCCTCTGCCCGGCGGCTGAATGGCAGTGAATCCACCGCCACCGTACTGTTCGCCACCGTGGTGGAACCGAACGGCACCCCATGCAGCGTGCGAACCACAGCAAAAGCCAGCAGACTGCCCGCCAGCAGATATGCCCCAGTGCACACGGCGAACAGAATGTAGCTCACCCCCAGCACCAGCATACGCGGAAAACTATCCACCAGCCACCCACTCACAAAACGTGCGAGTACCGCCGTTATACTGTACCCCGCCAGCACCCAGCCGATAGTATCCTTATCCGCCCCGAACTCACCACTCAGATACACCGGAAACAGCGGCGTCATCACCATGAACGAAAAGAACAACAGGAAATTCGCCACCCACGCACGGGTGTAATTCGCCGTCCACAAGCGCGACTTCGGCTGGTCTGACTGGGCTGCATTCATCTCCGGAATCAGTTATACGCTCATCACCCGCCCGCGTCAATCCCGCAATAACAAGACGAGTGCCAGCATGCAGATAACAAAACCCAATTCCCCGTTCAATCTGCTGACAGATATCAAATCCACAACACATGTGTCCCAAAGTTTGAGTACTAATCTCGATAAATTGGACTTTGGCGAGCCAACGGCGAGCGGAAACTTGAGCCCGCAAGGGCGACAGAATCATAGCCCAGCGTGGAGCCGCGTTGCGGCGGAACGCTGGGTTTGGAATAAAAAATAACCGGAACCCCGACCAACGTGGAGG
>JAZRKW010000016.1:0-29546 GCA_045646505.1 Akkermansia sp.
ATCCTCAATCCAGGTATACACATCCTCCGGGGTAATAAAGGAGGCCTCAATATCAATCTGAGTGAACTCAGGCTGACGGTCAGCACGCAGGTCCTCATCGCGGAAGCAGCGAGCCACCTGGAAGTACTTCTCCATGCCGGCAACCATGAGCAGCTGCTTGTACTGCTGCGGTGCCTGCGGCAGGGCGTAGAATGTACCGGGATTCAGACGGCTGGGCACCAAGAAGTCGCGAGCGCCCTCCGGCGTGCTCTTGGAAAGAATGGGCGTCTCAATCTCCAAGAAGCCCTGCTCATCCAAATAGTCGCGCATGGTCTTGGTGATGCGGTGGCGCAAAATCATGTTGCGCTGCACCTCGGTGCGGCGCAGGTCGAGGAAGCGGTACTTGAGGCGAATATCCTCGTTGGCGACGTTGCGATCCAGCTGGAAGGGCAGCACAGCGGCGGGGTTCAGCACGGTGAGGCTGGTGGCCTCCACCTCGATTTCGCCGGTGGCCAGGTCGGGGTTCGTGGCGTCGATTTCATCCGTCTTGAGACGGCGCACCACCTTACCGGTCACCTGAATCACCGTCTCCACACGCAGAGCCTCGGCCTGATTGGCAAGATTAGCGTCAATTTCCGGGTGAAAAACTACCTGGGTCTTGCCGGCACGGTCACGAAGGTCGATGAAAATCACACCGCCGTGGTCGCGCACGGTGTCCACCCAGCCGACCAGTGTCACAACCTGGTCTACATGAGCGGGGCGGAGCTCATCGCACGTATGGGTACGGTAACTATTCATAATAAAATCATTAAAAAAATTGATACTGACAACGCTCCCGGATAAGAACGCAGCGGCGAACATTCTACGCTTTCCTGCTTAATTGTCAAGCCGTTTTTAGGCTCACTTACGGCATGATTCCGCAAGTGTTTCAAAAGCGTCTCAAAGGCGGAAAGCGCAGCTCATATCGATTTTCTGCTGCCGGTAACCGGCTCACATCAGATTATCGAAACAAGCACGTGTGACGTCCCTCAAAAAAAATCAATTACTCCATATTAAGCACTAACAGATAATGTCAGTGCAGCGCGGGCAGGCTTCCACGCGGTGTCCGGGGGCTATCTCAATCATTTTCGGGCGTTCGGTAAGCTCTTCAACCGGCACTCCCATGCGCTGGCAGAAACGGCAGCCTGTCACCTGGTCACGAATAGCGGCCACATGCCCGGGAATCGAAGGCAGGAGAGTCTTACGCGTGTATTCCCGGCGCGGTATAGAAGCCAGCAACGCCTTGGTGTACGCATGGCAGGGGTTGGCAAAAAGTTCCTCCACCGGGGCGCTTTCCACAATTCGACCAGCATACATGACCAATACACGGTCACAATGCTGGGCAATAACCCCCAGGTCATGAGTAATGAGCAGAGAAGAGGCCCCCAGGTCCTCGTGCAGCTCGCGCAGCAAAGCCAGAATCTGCTGCTGCACGGTCACATCCAACGCCGTAGTCGGTTCATCTGCAATAATCATCTCAGGGCGGCAAGCCAGCGCCATGGCAATGACAACGCGTTGCCGCATACCACCGGAAAGCGCGCCGGGAAACTGATTGGCACACACGGCAGCACTGGGAATACGTACACGATTCAGCAGGTTGATAGCCTCCACCCAGGCCGCTTCTGCCGTCATATCACGGTGAAGCATGAGCGTTTCGGCAATCTGGTCACCGATGGTATGCACCGGATTGAGCGCACTCATTGCTTCCTGAAAAATAAAGCCCACACGACCACCGCGTAATTCACGCAAACGCTGGTGCGACATCTTCACCACATCATCGCCATCAAACAGGATTTCCCCCTGCAAGATACGCCCGGTTGGCTGTGGCAGCAGACGCACCAGACTCATCGCCGTCACACTTTTGCCACAACCGCTCTCGCCCACAATACCCACACAAGAACCACGCGGAACCACAAAGCTGATATCATCCACAGCCGTAGTGATGCCACGCTCGGTTTCAAAACCGATGGACAAATTCTTTACTTCCAGCAAGTTGTCGGACTCTTTCATATTCATGGTGCAACAGCAGGTTCAGAAGGCAGGGGAATCTCCATATCCACCTCGGGGAATGAGCCCCCTGCATTGCGGACTTTCAATGTCTCCTCCTTCATTTTCTCATCAATCCAGTACAAGTGACTATCCAGCGGGTCATAATAACGCGGTGGGCAGAACCGGCATTCGGGCTCATCAGGCCAGCGGACCCAGCGCCACTGCGCAAACCGCCAGTACGATGTTGTCCATCCCGGCACCCAGGCCAGAGTATTGGCAATAAGCTGCTGAGCGTGGTGATGAGCAGCCACTGCCTCTGCTTCTGTGGTGGCGGCTTTACATGCCATGATGGCACGGTCAAGCGAGGGTGAATTCGTTGCGGTGATATTGGTTGTCCCCGGCATGACATCACCGTCCGGCTTATAGGCATACGAAGAATCAAAGAACGGAGCCGGATCCGGCAACGGCGGTGAGAATCCCCATGAGAAAATGGCAGCCTGATACTGCTTGGCCTTGACACGGGAGTAAAGCACGGTGTCATCTGTCTGGTCAAGCCGCAAATCCAGACCACAACGAGCTGCTTCTTCGCGCAGAATGTTCATGCAGTTCGAGTACAGCGGGTCGATGCGACTACTCACCACTACCTGCAACCGGGTGCCATCCGGTTTACAGAGAATACCATCCGGGCCTTCTTCCGTATAGCCGGCCTCAGCAAAACACTGACGGGCTTTTTCCGGAGAATAAGGAAGCGCGCGGATAGCATCATTCGTATATTGCCCGAAACCGGAGAAATAAGACCCCAGGCGCGTATAATCCCCACGGAACACCGTATTCAACACTTGCTGCACGTTCAGGGCATAATGAAAACCACGGCGCATGGTCTTATCATTGAACGGCGGGCGCGAGCAATTCAGGTGGAAACCGAAGCAGTTCCGGGGCCAGATATTGCTGAAATGCACACGTTGAATCAACCCGCGGTGCACAGGCTCTATTTCAAGCCCTTCATACCAGACATCCGATTCCCGGGCATTGAAAATATCCAGTTCGCCCAGGCGGAACAACTCTCGCATCTTCGTATTTTCCGTGACAAACTGGTACACGATATGCTCAACATTGCAGGAGTACCGGGTGTAGCGGCGATTCGCAGCCCACCAGTCCGGCACTCGTATCATGCTGACCTGGCGCCCCATAATAACATCAAACGGATTCACCGTGTATCCACCAGTAGTGGGCGCGACACGCCACAGATAGCGGGTAGGATAGTCCGGTCCGAACTCTGCATAGAAGCTGGTGCAGCTGGGTGGCACAGACGCATAAAGCGGAGCATACGGACGCGCAGCTGCCAGAGTTACCGCCAGATAATGATTGCCATATACCTCGATGCGCGAGAAATTCCCCTTATAATAATCGTTGTAGAAAGGCTCCGAACCATAAGGAGAAGTCCGGACATAGAGAGAGGAAATAAAATCGCGGGTTGTCAGACGTGAACCATCTGAAAACCGGGCAGCTTCATCAATATGGAAATAAACCGTACGGCCATCCTTGGAAACAGCCCAGCGATCAGCGGTACCAGGAATCAATTTACCAGTCCCCGGGTGCAGGCGGATAAGAGGCAGATCAATATCATCGTACACATATCGGCGGAAAGCATTATTGCTGTTCGGTCCGAATACGCGGAACGTGCTGGGGAATGAACGTTGAAGCGCAAGCCGCATAGTACCGCCTTTCACCGCTTTTGGGCTGCCGAGCTCAGGCTGGTCCTGTCCATCATGCCATTCCAGATCTTCCGGCAACTGATTTTCCCGCAGGAATACAAGATAATCCCCCTGCCCCTTGCGCCGGCTGAAACTTACAAGATTCTGCCAGGTATTCAGAAAACGCATCTTGGCACGCTGCTGGCGACTGCCGCCGGGGGCAGAAGTCAGGTACTGCACCATAGCAGACTCGCACACTTGCCGGTTCTCTGCCAATGAGGCATCTACATACTCACGGACACTGGCATTCCAACGCTCGGGGAATCCGGCAAAACCGGGGGGCATGTGCCAGCGTTTCGTATACATCGGCACAGGGTCATCATCCGAAAACCCGCGCGGCATAGTCAAATCCGAGGGGTGCTGCCATTTCAGGCCAATGGCAGCGCTCTCATCATCGCAGCTGGTAAACAGGGTAATCCCCGACAACGCAGCTACGCTGAGCAACAATGAACGCAGAACTCGAAAAATGGATACCGACTTCATTTATTCGTAATATGAATAGCGACGCGGGTCGCTGGCTTCGCGAATCGATTCACCGATAAAGGTTACTATAAGCAGAGTGCCCACAAGCGCCGTGAACGCACTGGACACCACCCAGGGAGATGAAAGTTTCGACAAGCCGTCATTCAACAGCCGCCCCCAGCTGGCGTAAGTATCAGGCAAACCAAAGCCCAGATAATCCAATGATGCCAGGGACAAGATAACCCCGGCTACACTGAACGGCAGCAAGGTCACCACTATACCGCGCAGATTCGGCAGAATATGCCGCAGCAGAATATGGGTGGTTCCAGCCCCCATCACCTTGGCGGCAGCCACATAATCACGGGTCTTTTCTTTCATGGTGGCAGCGCGCACCAGATAAGTCATATGCATCCAGCCGAACATTGCCAGCAAGCTCAGTATCAAGAACATACCGCGCATTTCCAACGGCACGAAATCTGATACCACCATCACCACAAACAGGAAAGGCAACTGAGAGAGTATCTCAATGAAACGCTGTGTCACCAGATCAAAGCGACCGCCGAAATACCCCATGAGCATCCCCATGGTCAGGCCGATGAAATAAATAACCGGCAGATACAGTAGCGCCGCCTTGATATTAACTTGCAGACCGCCATACAGATAGGCAAGAATATCAGCTCCCTGGCTGTTGGTTCCCAGCAGATGATTACCCGTAAAGGGAGGTGCCGGGTGATAGTATAACTTGCATTCTGTTCCCGGTTTGGTGAGAGAAAGGAAATCACCCACCTTTCTGGGACCGCGGTAATGCTCCTCAACCAGCTTTCCCTCGCGATATGTAGCCGAGTACACCTCAGTGCGACTGCGCAGCCAGCCCTGCACATGACCATCGAGCAGACCTTTACGGTAACGCTGGCGCAGATGAATCTGCCCATCCTTGTACAAACGACACGCCAGCCCATTATAAGGAGTTGCGCCATCGGTATCATACAGAATCCCGTCTCGGGTTTCCAGCGGTTCCGAGGGGAATGGCGCAGCATCCATAGTCGGGTCATACGGCACCAGCGGCATAATGACCAGATCCGGCCAGCCGGGTTGACCACTGCGTGCTTTCAGCACACGGTAATCAGCCTCTGCCTGAGCTTCTGCCCCGGAAAGGCCAAAGGTATTTCCCGGCAGCACCGCGCGGGTCAGCGCCGGGCTGTACCAATGCCCGTTGTACGCCACAAACAAGGCGCGTTTGCCCACCAGGCACTGATCCATTGCGGCCAGCAGCATAATCACGCCGAAAATAATAAGAGACCAGTATCCACGCTTGATTTTCTTGAAACGCTCCACTCGTTTGGCATATTCCGGTGGCAGACGCAGGCTGGAGGAACGCCGCACCAGCAGATACAAGCCACAGCACATCAGCACAGCCATGCACAACCAGCCGAACCAATGCACACGACCATCTGCCGCCAGATACGGAGCCAGCTCCTCCGGCCCCTGCAACCAGGAAACATCCCGGCTCACAGTAAAGGGCCAGGATAATGTGGGCAGCAACCAACCATGCAGCTCGCCCAGAGCTCCCAGCAGAGCACCCAGTATCAACAGCAGAGCTATGAGATTTTTAGTCATGAATTAATCGAAACGCACCCGGGGATCCACCAATGCCACAAACAAGTCTGACAACAGATTCCCGATGATGATGATAACGGAAGTAAGCAGCAGGGTCCCCATAATCAGGGAGTAGTCCTTGTCCATGAGAGCCTGAAAACTCAACATACCAAAGCCCTGAATATCAAACACCCGTTCAATAAGAATAGAACCGCCCACTACCGTGCAGATGACACTGCCGAAGGTCGAGACAATCGGGATGAGAGAATTGCGGAAAGCATGCTTCCACACAGCCTGGCGGAAGGGCACCCCCTTGGACACAGCCGTGCGCACATAATCTGCCGCCATGTTCTCCATGAGATTATTCTTCATCATCATGGTAGTTACAGCAAAGGTAGAAATCACATAGCACAACAGCGGAAGAATGGTATGACTCGCCAGATCCTGAATCTGGTCTTTGAGCGGCATCCACTCAAAACCTGGACTGACCAGACCGTATAACGGAAACCACTCCAGACGCGCACCAAGGTACACCAGCATCACCGCACCCAGCGCAAAGCCGGGCACCGCATACCCCACGAAAATGAGAACACTGCTCAGACTGTCAAACCAGCTCCGGTGCCACAATGCCTTGAACACACCTAAAGGCACACTCACAAGGTAAGTAATAAATGCTCCAAGCAGCCCGAAATACAATGATACAGGGAGACGGTCAAGCATCATCCGCATAACCGGCTCGTTATATTTATACGAAAGCCCCAGGTTGCCCTGCAGCACTCCCTGAAATGAGCTACGGCTGGCTACTGCCCTCCACCGGCGGCACGACGGGCTTTTTACCAGCTCTGCAATCTTTTCATCATCGGTGATATTCTGCCGGGTCGCCAATCGGAGCGCCCGCTCCCTGGGAGACTCCAGATGCACCTTCCACCCTTCTTCCTTCATCCATTCCGGAAGCAGCATCTGCGGAGCATCCCCCTCGCGGGTTATCTCCAGTGTGGCGGCATGCCCGCTGGTCGATACAATCGCCATTGTGGCCACCCCTGCATCATTAAACTCAGCCTTGGAAATTTCAACAGGCTGGGGCACTACGCCAAGCCACTGTAAATACGCCTTCCAGATAGGCTCCTGAAGATTGAAAAGCTCTTCCAGCCGCTCCAGGTCATCATTCCCCAGGCGGGCACTCACCTGCCCCACTGCCTTATCACCTGCCAGAGAGCCTATCGCCTGCTCCTGCAGCATGCGTTCCACGGGGCCGCCAGGCACCATACGAGTCAGGAAAAACACCAGAAATGTGATACCAATCAAGGTAATCGGCATCAACATCAGGCGTTTAAGTATATAATTTCGCATGGTACTCAGCGCATTCTACTCCTTTCCCCATCATGTTGCAAGTTTTCATTACGCCCGCGCCGCATTTTTCAAGGCATATTTCAACAAAAAAATAAGGGATAACCGGATTCCCGAATCATCCCTTATTCTGCAGTACCCCCGCGCGGACTCGAACCGCGGACAAATTGATTAAGAGTCAACTGCTCTACCAACTGAGCTACGGAGGCGTTCTGATACACACCTGACTGCTCACAGACTGGTACCCCCGCGCGGACTCGAACCGCGGACAAATTGATTAAGAGTCAACTGCTCTACCAACTGAGCTACGGAGGCACTTTGTCTGTAAGCACTCTGCATCTTTGTTTCTCTGGGGAGAAGCCGCTGGTCAGATTTGAACTGACGACCCACGCATTACGAATGCGTTGCTCTACCCCTGAGCTACAGCGGCAGATGCTGTGTGCGGCGGCAGCTTATCACACTCTATCACACATTGCAAGCCTTTTTTTGCTAATTATCATGTTTCCTCTGAAAAAAAAGAAAACCAGCACCCACGACCCCGGGGCTTCATGCCGCGCTATCAATGCGTTTCTCATTTTTCGCACCGGAGCACAAAAAGGGGCGGCATTGATACCTGCTTCACAAGCTCCCCATATACCACCAAGCAGAAAATCCAGAAAACTTTCCCGGTGCACAGCAGCACATTTCACCCCTTAAGTATAAATTTTACCTTATTTTACCTTATTAACGTCACTTTAGGATTGAATTTCAGAATCCGCGGCTATAAAATAGGCGCGCTATGACATACGAAGTTTTCGAAACCAAAGAAGCCGCAGCCAAGAAGCTGGCCGCCGAAGTAGCAGAACTCATCCGCAGCCGCGCCGCTGAAGGCAAGGGTGTAGTACTGGGTCTTGCCACTGGTGCCACTCCGCTGCCTTTCTACGCCGAGCTGATTCGTCTGCACAAGGAGGAAGGTCTTTCTTTCAAGAACGTGACCACCTTCAACCTGGATGAATACACCGGTCTGCCCCACGACCACGTGGAGTCCTACTGGTACTTCATGCACACCAACCTTTTCAACCACATCGACATCCCCGCTGAGAACATCAATCTGCCCTGCGGTACCCTGGCTCAGGAAGAAATCCCTGCCCACTGCGCTGCTTACGAGCAGAAGATCAAGGACTGCGGCGGTCTCGACCTCCAGATCCTCGGCATCGGCCGCACCGGTCACATCGGTTTCAACGAACCCGGCTCCGATGACACCACCATCACCCGCCAGGTTCACCTGGACGACCTCACCAAGACCGACGCCGCCCCCGCTTTCGGTGGCTTCGAGAACGTGCCCTGCACCGCTATCACCATGGGTGTTGCCACCATCATGGGTGCCAAGAAGGTACGCCTCATGGCCTGGGGTGAGAAGAAGGCTTCCATCGTGAACAAGGCCATCAACGGTCCTGTCACCATCGATGTTGCAGCCTCCTACCTGCAGAACCACGCCGACGCTAAGTACTTCCTGGACACTCCGGCCGCTGCCGAGCTGTAAAGCCAGCCGCTTAGCGAAACAACCAATTCAAGCGAGGGTCGGGGTCAAGTCCCGGCCCTCCCTTTTTCACTCAGCCGCATGCACCTGTACATCCACGTTCCGTTCTGCCACCGCATCTGCCCCTACTGTGCCTTTTTCAAGCACACCCCCGGGCGCAGTGATATTCGCGGATACGCACACGCCGTGGCGCAGGAAGCGCGGCTGCGGCTGCCGCAGGGGAGCGCCCCGCGCACTATCTATTTCGGGGGCGGCACGCCGAGCATGCTCTCTCCCACTCATCTGGAGATTCTTGTGAATGGTCTGCGCGACTGGCTGGATTTCAGCCAGGTACAGGAGTGGAGCTTCGAGAGCAACCCCGCCACCTTCACCGCCACCAAAGTGCAACACTGGCGGCAGCTGGGCATCAACCGCGTCTCACTCGGCGTACAGAGTTTCGATGCAGGCCTGCTGAAACTCCTGGGGCGGGAACACACTCCGGCAGACGTAGCAACCAGTATCCAGCTGCTGCGGGATGCCGGCATACCGCAAGTGAACATCGACCTCATGTTCTCTCTGCCCGGCCAGACCCTGCAGCAATGGGAACACACCCTGCAAAGTGCCATTGCGTTGCAACCAGACCACATCTCCACCTACAATCTCACCTACGAAGAAGACACCGACTTCTTCCGCCATTATGGAGCAACTGCCGGCGACGAGGAAACAGATGTATCCATGTTCACCCTGGCAGATGAGCTGCTCACAGCAGCCGGTTTCCGGCACTACGAAATTTCCAACTACGCCCGCCCCGGTTGCGAATCGCTGCATAATCTGGCCTGCTGGCATGGCGAGGACTACTGCGGTCTCGGTCCCGGCGCAGTCGGCACCATGCAGGGTATCCGCTACTGCAATAGCGGCGATACCGCTGCCTACACCGCAGCCCTGAAAAACGGTTCGCTGCCCCCCGGTCAGGCAGAAACACTTGACCCGGCCACCCGGCGCACCGAGCTACTGGGACTACTGCTCCGCACAGATGAAGGGCTGCCGGCTTCCATGCTCCGCCCGCAGGATGATGCCTTCATCGCCATACTTCAGAACGAAGGCCTCGCTACCCTCACCCCCGCTGGCCGACTCCTCCTCACCTGCTCCGGCCGCCTCGTAGCCGATGAAATTGCTGTGGGTTTAATCTAACGTCCGCGAGCCCCTACTCGCGGATATCGCTTGCCAAGCCAAAACTGCCATCAGGCAGCGACGGCAGGTTCCCAATGGAGCAATCAGCCACGCCCCCACAAGCATTGGAAAACTTTTGCCCCTATCGTAAAAACTCGCGCTCCGCGCTCGCGTGAAAAATGAAAGATGAAAGGTGAAAGATGAAAAATGAAAAGTGAAAAGTGAAAACAGCCGCTCCGCGCCTGTGAGATAAATTTTCCCGCGCCCTCCGGGCGCACAAACTTTCTATTTGTCAATCGTCAATAGTCAATTGTCAATCCTTTTCACGCTGCCCAGAATTGGGCAGAGGAGCGCACTCCGCGTTGGTCCACATACCTGGTTCGCAGCAGCGTAGCATCCCGGTGCCCTATCTCCACCTGCAGCTCCGCATAGCTGCGGAAATGGCTCAGGTGATAACTCGCATATGTATGTCGCAGCGCATCCTGCGGCCAGGGCTTATCACCACTCCACCCCGCTGCGCGGCGCAACTCCCGCCAGTGCCGCAACCAGCCCGGCGGGCATATCTTCTTTCCATCCGCCCGACGGTGCGCCCGCAGAATCCTCAGCAGCGGCTTGTGAATCGTCACCCGCCGCGCGCCGCCCGTCTTGCTGTGCTGCGGTAGGATATAAATCGCCCGCTCCCGCAAATCCACCTGCGCCCAGCTCAGCCGCGCCACTTCGTGCGGACGAATGCCCGCATACAGCATCATCCCCACCGCTGCCGCGCAGCTGCCACCCTGGTAAACCTCCGCCGTCTGCCGCAAGTCCTTAATCTCCTGCGGCGAGAGAATCGGCACCTGCTTCTCCACCACCCGCGGCGCCTCCACCTTTGAAACCGGATTCTCGCTGCACCAGCCCCGCTTCACCGCCGTGCCGAATACCCCGCTGAGAATTAAGCGCGCCTTCTGCCGCTGCCGTGGTGTATCAAACGCCATCTCAATATACTGCGCACACTCCTGCGCCGAAATCGCCCGCACCTTCCGCCGCGCCAGCCCTGGGCAGCGCTTCATAAACCGCCGCGTGAAATACCGGAAATCATACACCGTCCGCACCCGTCTCTCCCGCCGCGCCTCCAGCGCGAAAGCGACCGCCTTTTCAAACGACACCGTGCGTTCCTGTTTCTTCAGCTCCTCGGTACCTGCGGCAATGCATCTCAAAGCTCGTTTTGTTCTGCCTTTCCCCGATTTGATGGCAGCACAAGCCACCTGGGCTGCTTCTAACGCCGGAACACCTGTGCTCTTCAATAATACAAGCGCTGCCATTTCTTCTTCGGATAGTTCTATGTTCATATCTGCTCGCTTTCGGAATCCGTAAGTCAAGCATACAAACTGTTTTAATTCCAGAAATATCAACGAGTGGGAACCGCTTTCCATTTGTATATTGAATCGGTGTATATATGTGTAAGCATTCTATCCTCAGTTAATGTAGAATAACTCTTTTACGGATTCCGAAAGGGTATATTGATATGCGTATGAGATATATTTCTACATTTGCAATTCCAATTTTGGTTGCAAGTATTCTTGCATCTTGTTCTCTTTCGCCTAAATGCTATCATGAGGGAACTATTTCCCTTATGCTGTACAGACCCGTTGACTTTAATGGGCACGAAAACCTTTATGTAAACCAAAGCAAAACACTAAAAGGCGTTTCAAATACACAAGCCAAAAACGGCGGATTAACTCTATACAAAGATGAAATATTCTGTTCATTAGGAAAAGCTGTCAGACATGCTATAGAAAAAGAGGGTCCATATTGCATGGGTCTTGCCAACGTCAAAGTGACAAGAAATTATGAACCAGGAACTGGTGTGATTACAGTTGAAGGAAACCCCGTATATCGTAAACACTAAACAATTTATCAAGAATGAAAAAAATCTTTGTGATTTCATTAATGACGGCAGCATTATCTTCCTGCTCAATTAAATCAAATACTGTGGAGATACCACTTTCTGTTGTCAGTCACACAACTGTACCCTTCAAATCCGGTGTTTCCTACTATGTTGATAAATCGGAGAAAATCAGTGAGGATGATATGTCATTCTATTTTCTGCCATTGTTCCGAGACAGCATACCCAATACAGATGTGAACGACATTATTGAAGAAACAGTTCAAAAAGCCGGAGGTGATTGCGTAGGTCTTACAGACGCGGCAGTTCTGTACCAAGGCGTGTCCGGTTTTATAATTGGCACGGGTAAATGGTATATAGAAGGATATCCCATACGAAGAAGGTCCGCACAATAACGGCGAAATAAACGACCTTGAGTTTTCAGGTAAGCTGTTATATGAAAACCGTTTACCCTATTTGGATGTTGATACATCTATCTGCATGGGTTCTGTGTTGCTGCGCAGGAAAACAAATGCAAGACGTCCATGTTTCTTCAGACGTTCCGCACACCAAGATATATGTAAACGGAGTTGAACAAGGAACCACACCTAACTACATCACACTTGATAAAAAGAAAAAATACAACCTTGAGTTAAAAGCTAAAGGCTACTATCCATACACAAAAAGACTCTCTGCCTCTCGAGGAAATACATTTGAGCCCATCAGCGTCAGAATGCCTCGAAATCGGGAAGAATTTCTCGCGATGACATCGCCACCACCTGTGCAAAGGCAAACAAATGACACTCCCTCTTCTCAGGCACCTCAGAGCCAGGAATCGCAAGGTCCCAATTTCTGGGGAACTATGGCGGGGGTAGTTGCTGGTGCAATTATTAATACTGCCATCAATGAATATCTCGGTCCGGGCGCAGAAAGCACATTCGATACGACAGCCTCAACGGGTAATACCGGCAGCAGAAGCAGCATTTCCTCACGGCGGGAAATGGTATGTCCCTTATGCCATGGCACAGGCTATTCAATCAGCATGAAAAATGCCACTAATTATGGTACTGGGTATACAGAAAAATACCGGCCTTTGTGTAGAAAGTGCGGCGGCAGAAAAAAGGTGAGATTATAAGTCGCTTTCAGAGCTGAACGTTCCAGTACTTTTCGTCCGAGGAGTGAGAAAATACTCACTCCTTGAGCTTTTCCCGACCTGTCTCATGGTGTTCGTTTTACTACTTTTTGAACAATACATCCAATTATTTCACATCAGCAAATACACATCCAGGCATCCTTATTCCATCCCGCGTGTATAGCATTCACCAAATGACTATCCCCTCTATCCGCTCATTGAGCGAACACTATACTGGATTATTAAGTTGGTCACCCTGGTCAGGTTTTACCCGCTTGACAATTCGGTAGCAGCCGATATTCTCGTGAACAACAGCGAGGGCAATGACTATACCTTCAGCACCACGAATGGCGGCAAGCTGACCGGCGCCGGCGGTATCACCAAGCAGGGCACGGGTGCCCTGACCATTGCGACAGCCAATGAACACACCGGCGATGCCTCGCTGGAGGGCGGCACGCTGAATATCCACCACAGCACTGCACTGGGTGCCACCGCCACGGGCGATGCTGACCTTACCACAGCCGCCGACACCTCGATGAATATAGCCGCCAGCAACCACCTGGTACTGGCCGGCAGCAACCGCATGGCAGGTGCGGTAGCGGTAGAAGCAGGCTCCACTCTGGAGATGAAAGGCGGCAGACTGATACTGACCCGCTCCGGCCGGCTGGTGGCAGATGAAATAGCGGTTGGCCTGATATAAGAACACAAAAGGCTCTTGCACCAGCTGCGTATCTTGTGTAATATACGAGCACATCATCATGCAGCGCTCACTCCCCCTTCTGACTCTCCTCGTCCTGCCCGCCTGGGCTCAGCACTCTGCCGAAGCCACGGCTTTTTCTGACGCCATCAAACAATTTCTGCCAGGACCGGCCACAGCCATGCCGGCCCCGAAAAAAGTCGAACTCACCTTCACACCGGATGCTCCGCGTGTTGCAGACTCCTCCCCGACCGCCCATCCGGAGGCCTATGCCCGTTTCATCGGGCATCTTGATCAGATGCTCAAGGACAACACATACGATTTCTGCCTTGCCATGCGCGAAATTCTGGAAGCCACCAATGATGAATTCGCAGTGATGGCATGGATGGAAAAAGCTGCGGCAGAAGGCAACGCCGTGGCTTGCCAATACGTGGGCGACCGCAGGCTCACACGCGTGGCGCGCAATAAGACGCAGGCACCCGAAATCAAAGAAGCTTTTGCTCTCGTACGCAAAGCTGCCGATGCCGGCTATGACCCGGCAAAAATCAATGTCTGCATGTGCATGAAAATGGGTATCGGCACCGAGGAAGACCAGGAAGGAGCCGATCAATACATCTTTGAAGCCTGCCGCAGCGGCAATATGATACCGCGCTTCAAATGGCTGCAGATGAACGGTCGCCTCAGAAGCTGGGAAGACAAGGAACGCCCGGAAGTAGCGGCAGAAATCAACCGTGGCAATCACCATGTTCTCTACTATCTTTCCGGCTTAGCCCCCACCTCTGTTGACCAGATAGGCATGCTGCGCCTCGCAGCCGAAAAAGGCAACCCTGAGGCTTTATATACCTTATCCGCCCTCAGTTCCAAGAAAGCACCGAAAGACAGCTACGCCCTGCTCAAGGAAGCCGTGCGCCTGCACAGTACCGATGCTATGTTTGCCATGGGCTCTGCCATGACCGATGGCGATCCGGAGAATCCTGTACTCAAGGAAGCCGGAGTGGAACACAACGACGCCGCTGGCCGTGCCTTCATCAAACTCGCCGCCATGATGGGTAACCCCAGCGCCAGCTTCTGGCTCGGCAGCGTGAATTTCCACGGCAAATGCGGCGTACCGCAGGACAAGGCCAGAGCCTTCCAGCATTTCGACACCGGTGCACTGGGCGGAAACGCCACCTGCGGCACAGCCGCCGGCATCATGCTGCTTCGCGGTCTCGGTATCGAAAAAGACACGCGCAAAGGTCTCTTCTACCTGAACGTAGCGGCCAATGCCGGGGTGGCGCACGCCGTCATTTTCCTGGCCTACGCCCAGCACAACGGACTCGGGATGCCGGCTGATACCAAAGCCGCTTGCAAACTTCTCCAGGAGGCTGCCGCCCTCGGCCAGAAACGTGCGTATATCTACCTGGCATACCTGACAGCAAAGGGTGGCTCCAACCTTACACCGGATCCCAAACTGGCAGACCGCTATGTGCGCATGGCCGCGCTCGACCTGAAAGACGAAGCCAGAGTAATGTACGACAAACTCATGGCAGAAGGCTGGAATCCTGAACCCTGATGCGCATTTGCGCACATGTGTCCCAAAGTTTGAGTACGGAGCTCGATAAATTGGACTTTGGCGGGCTGAAAGCCCGAGGAAGTTTGAGCCCTCGGAGAGGGCGACACAATAATAGCCCAAGGTGGAGCTGCGTCAGCAGCGGAACCTTGGGTAAAACGAATAATATATCAGAACCCCGGAGCGTAGCGGAGTGGGTGGCAGAAGCTTCGGCTTAGTGTTTTAGCTGCGCTTCCCTGCCACCCCTCCACGTTGGTCGGGGTTCCGGTTATTTTTTATTCCAAACCCAGCGTTCCGCCGCTTTGCGGCTCCACGCTGGGCTATGATTATGCCGCCCTGCGGGCTCAAATTTCCGCTCGCCTTTGGCTCGCCAAAGTCCAATTTGTCGAGCAGATAGGGGCTTCTTCCAAAATGTTGCTGATGTTTCTATAGCTTACCAAATCTTTGGGACACCTGTGGGTTTTGGACCAGGAAGACCAAATTTGGCTTGCCTTTCAGTCAAAATGCGGTATGCTAGTGCGAGCAGGGCAGCGCTATACCCCTGCCCGTACCATTATGGCTAGCGACAACCTTCAGGAACTCGAGACAAATTTCATGTGTGACCCGGATGCAGACGGCGGTTTCGTCTACACCACGGTCGAAGCAGCTATCAACTGGATGCACAAATACTCCATGTGGCCGATGCCCATGGGCACCTCCTGCTGCGCCATTGAATACATGGCCGCATCCTGCTCCCGTTACGATATTTCCCGTTTCGGCGCTGAGGTGAACCGCTACGCCCCGCGCCAGGCCGACTTCATGTTCATCTGCGGCACCATCACCTACAAGATGGCAGCCCTGGTGCGCCGTATCTGGGACCAGATGCCCGCCCCGAAGTGGTGCATTGCCTGCGGCGCCTGCGCCTGCACCGGCGGCATGTTCCGCAGCTATTCCGTACTGCAGGGTGTAGATAAGATTGTACCGGTAGACGTGTACATTTCCGGCTGTCCTCCCCGCCCAGAGGCTCTGCTGCAGGGTCTCATCACGCTGCAGGATAAGATTATGGCCACAGATCACCCGCTCAAGGGCTTCTTCAAGGAGCATGATTTGCGCCAGGCTCAGAATGCCCACACCATCCCTGCCGGCATCATCACTCAGGACTAATTCACCATACCACACCCATGTCCGCCACCAGACTTTCCGAACTTCAGAAATCAGCAGCTGATAAGATTTGCGCACGTTTCCCGCAGATTACCAGCAAAGAATTCCGCGGCGATATCACCCTGACCATTGCCCCGGAAATCCTGACCCAGGCCATGCGCTACGCGAAGGACGCCTGCGGTTTTGATATGCTTGTGTGCGTATCCTCGGTCGACCATCTGGGCGAGGAGCCGCGTTTTGAGGTCAACTACACGATTACGCAGGCAGAAACCGGCGCTAACCTTCTGGTGCGCACCCCGGTAACTGAGGCAGAAAACACCGTACCCAGCATGGTACCGGTGTGGCGCTCTGCCAACTGGCTGGAGCGTGAACAGTATGACCTGATGGGAATCGAATTTGCCGGACACCCGGATTTACGCCGCATCATGATGTGGGAAGGATACCCCTACCACCCGCTGCGCAAGGATTTCCCCGTAGCCGGCAAGGATTTTGAACAGGCCGGTGTGGCCTTTACCCAGAAAGCCCCCACAGGAGGCGCGCCGTTCATCACGACGCCGGGTGTCAAGACCGCCGGAGAACGCGAACCTCGCTCCCGCGGCTGATACCGCCCCATGCGGAAACTCCACAGCATCATTTTCTGTCTGGCTGCAGCACTGCCCCTCCTGGTGGCTAGCTGCAGCCATTCTGACCCTCGCACCCAGGCTCTCATTGAGCTGCGGGACAAAGTGGAGCCACAGTTAAGCCGGCTTTCACCGGGAGACTGGATTATCATCGGCCCTACTGCCGACATGGAATCAGCAGCGGCTTACACTCGCACCAAAAAACTGAGCGTACAGGCAAGCAATATCACCACCCTGCGCCAGACCCTGGATTTAATGGAACTGGAAGGACGACTGAGCCCGCGGCTCTGGGTATGCCGGGAGCAGGAAGAAAGCACCACCAACCGGCGGCCAGGCAATGCCCGCATGCGCTCCCACCTGAACGATCTGCTCGCCGGCCGCAACCATTTCTCTGTGGATGAACGCGTTATCAGCATGCAACTCAGCATCGTGCACCCGGAACAGCGCGTCCTCTTCATCCATACCGAAACCACGCTGCCCAACAGCAGCATCGGAATCGAACTTGACTACGCCAGCAACCCATCCCCCTCACATTCCAACCGGCAACCAGAAATCAAACACAGCCATGGCGACCTTAAATCCTGACCAAGACCCCGTAGCCCGCGCCCAGGCCTGGGTGGGCGATGCCGTGCTGGCCCTCTATGTACGCGAGTGGATTCTCTCCTTCAAGGGCGAAATAGACGGCGCATTATTCATCGAATTCACCAGCAACAACTTCCTGCGGCTCACCGGCAATGCCACCGGTGTTGAGGCTCACATCGGCCGCATCTACAAAGCAGAAGGACTGGCCGCTGCCAACGCCTGGATAGAAGAGAATCTGCGTCCGCGCATGGAACAACGGCTGCACAAACTGCGTTCTGTTCACCCTCATCACCGCAAATAATCACCATGAAACTTGTCAGTTGGAACGTAAACGGTATACGCGCAACCCTGGGTAAGGGACTGGCCGAAAAAATGGATGAGCTGCAGCCGGATATCCTCTGCCTGCAGGAAGTCAAGGCGCGCCCCGAACAAGTCAGCGACCTGTGGCTCGCCAGCTGGCCTCACGCACTGTGGAACCCGGCACAAAAGCCCGGATACTCAGGCGTACTGATTCTTTCCCGCATAGAACCGCTTTCTACCAGCACTGGCATAGGCTGCCCGGAGCATGATACCGAAGGCCGGGTCGCAACCATGGAATTCCCGGATTTCTATCTTGTCAACTGCTACACCCCCAACTCGCAGAACGAACTGGCCCGTCTGCCATACCGCCAGGAATGGGATGCAGCCTTCCGCGCCTACGTTGCAGGCCTGGCAGAGAAAAAACCGGTCATTTTCTGCGGCGACCTGAACGTAGCGCACGAAGAAATTGACCTTGCCCGCCCCGCAGCAAACCATTTTTCCGCCGGTTTCTCAGATGAAGAACGCGCCGGCTTCACCAGTCTGCTGCAGAGCGGCTTTGCAGATACATTCCGACGGCTTCACCCGGACACGAAGGATGCCTACTCCTGGTGGAGTTTCCGCGGTGGTGCACGCGCCCGGAACGTAGGCTGGCGTATTGATTACTTCTGCGTTTCGGAATCTCTGCTGTCTCGTGTCGAAAGTGCAGATATTCACGCCGATATCACCGGGTCAGACCACTGCCCTGTCTCTATTACCTTGAATTAACTGAAAATCAACACATGAAACCACTTACCAAACTGGGAGAGAAAACACTGGAAAACGGTTCCGTCTGGGAGCTCTGGGAACGCGATGGAGTGCTCACCCTGCAGCAGGACGGCATACCCTGTGCCAATTCCTTTACCTATGGCAGCGAACAGGCCATGGCAGAACTGGCCACCTCACCCATCACCCGGGCAGGGCAACCCTGCATCATGATTGCCGGTCTGGGGCTGGGATATGGTCTTGCCAAAGCCATGGAATGCCTTCCTAAGGAAAAAGCGCGTTTCATCGTGGCTGAACCCGTTCCTGAAATCGTGAAATGGAACCTTGAATTCGGCGAGAACAAGGGACTGTGGGCAGATAAGCGCGTCTCCACCGAGCCCGCAAGCGCAGCCGATTTATGCCGCAAGCGCACCGGCTCCCTGCACGCTATCCTGCTCCGAAGCGCCCACGCCCGCTGCGAAATGACACTGGGCGACGCGCAGGCTTATTTCAACGCCCTGAAAGGCGGCAGTCTGCTGGTTATCAATCTTTCCAAGGCCGACAAACGACTGGAATCCACACTGCGCCGTGCCGGATTCGATGTCAGCACCACCACAGTACCGGCTTCTTCCAAAGGCAAGCAGCTGCGTCTGCACACCCTGGTACTTGCTCGCCGCGGTCGTTTTGTCCCCTTCGCAGAACGCTGATAACACCCCAGCCAGCCCATGAACCTACCCTTTTTCCGCAGCCACCTTCCAACCCTCGAAGAGCTCGAAGAAAAACGAGCTCAGAGAGCGCGTGGGATTAACGGCATGATAAAAGTCACCGGTATCATCATTCTGGTGATGGTTGCCATCATTACTTCCATGCTACTGCTCTCTCCGGTTCTGGAATTGCACAGGCTCGAACAGGAACGAGAACGCGTGAATCAAAAGCTCAAACAGGCAAAAAACAACGAGACAGAAGCCTACAACAAGCTCACCTGGATGTCTGATACTGAATATTTTGAAAACATGATCCGGGACGTCTTCAACATGGCGAAAGAAGGCGAAACAGTCATCCGCCGCCCCGTTTCCGAGCACGAGCAGCAAACAGAAAAAGAAGCATCCTCAAAGAAGCAGCCCAAGAAAAAGGCACTCCGCGACTGATTTCCACACACACCATGGCTAGCACTACCATTTTCCAAGCACCGGCTAAAATCAATCTCTCCCTGCGCGTGCAGAACAAAGTGCGCGATGACGGGTACCACAATGTGGATATCCTGATGGCTCCGATTGATTTGTACGACACACTGGCTTTCCGGAACTCTCGCACAACCACCTTGGTATGCGACACACCGGGGGTCCCCACAGATGAGAGCAATCTGGTTTTCAAAGCGGTGCGTGAATTCGAAAAATCTTACGGCCGTAAAGCCAAGCAGCATATCACGCTGACCAAGGCAACCCCGCACGGCGCAGGGCTCGGCGGTGGCAGCAGCGATGCAGCCGTCACCCTCCAGGCCCTCAACCAGATTCTGGGAACAAACTACGATCTCGAGGAACTCAGCGCCATGGCCGCCACCTTGGGCAGCGATGTACCGTACTTCCTCACCCCCACCATCTGCCGCTGCAAAGGGCGCGGCGAAATCGTCACGCCTGTACCGGAGCTCGCCGGCTGGAGCAGCCCCATTGTCCTGCTCAAACCGGCATTCGGAGTCAGCACCCCCAGCGCTTACAAAGGTCTCACCTGCAGCCGGCGACTCAAAGGCGTTTCCTACAGCCCGCAGAAGGTGGATGATATCACCCTCACCAATGACCTGGAGCGCCCGGTTTTTGCCAAGTTCCCGATTCTGGCACACATGAAACACTGGCTGCTGGAACAGCCAGGCACCCGCGCCGCCCTCATGAGCGGCAGCGGCTCCACCATGTTCGCCCTCACTGAAACCCCGGAACAGGCACAGGAAATCGCCGCGCGCGCCAAGGCTGAACTCGACCCCACCCTCTTCACCCACTGCGGCACTGTGAACCCGCAGCCCCAGGCCGAATGATATTTCCAACCAGCGCAGCAGATCCGGTCAACCACAGCATACTCTGCGTGGCGGAAGATGCCGTACATGGCTTCCACCGCTTCCCGTTCCGCACTATTGCAGAGCGCTGCGGAGTGACAGAAGATGAAGTTCTGGCACGCCTGAAATCCATGCTGGCTGCCGGCACCATTCGCCGCGTGCGCCAGACCCTGCTTTCCACCAGCCTGGCACAGGGGGCTCTCATTGCCTGGAAAGTGCCGCAGGAGCGTCTCGAAAATGCCTACGCCTGGCTGCGCGACAATGACCCCTTCACCGGCCATGTGGTGCTGCGCGAATGCAGCAATCCCGCTGCCCCCGGTGCCGATTACCGCCTCTGGACCACCCTGAAAGTGCCCACAGGCTACGGCAGCGTGGAAGAGCACAATAACCTGCTTATGCGCCACACCGGCGCTACAGACTGGGTAGCCCTGCCCGTGGTGGGCATGTTTGCCCTGGGTGTGGGTCACACCCGCCGCGCCGGGCTCAAACCCGGCGACAAGCTGCCCCAGCTGCCCGCCATGCAATGCCCCACCAGCCCGCAACTCAGCGAGCAGGAATGGACCGTGCTGCTCAGCCTGAAAGAAAGCCTACTGCCGGAGGAATTTGTCCCCTGCCCCTGGGAGCTCCGCGCCGCTGCTCTCGGCATGAGCTGCGAGGAATATTGCCGCACCGCAGAAGCTCTCGATGCCTGCAAAGTCATCGGCCGCTTTGCCACCTTCCTCGACCACCAGAGCAAGGAAAGCAACCGCAGCACCGGCACAGGTGCCGCCGGGCTGTTTCACTGGAGTGTGCCCACCGGCATGGAGGAACGCGCCGGTGCCGAATGCGGCCGCCACATCTGCATGACCCACTGCTACTGGCGCAGCGGCGGCGAGAAGTTCGGCAACTCCCAGATTATGGGCGTGGTCCACGCTCCCACGCGGGAGGAAGTCCTCGCCCACAAAGCCGCCATCGACTCCCACCTCGCCGACTGCGGCATCCCCGTGCTCCACACCGCCGTCTTCTGGAGCATCAAAGCCGAAATCCGCCCCAGCGAGATTTCACCGCTCAAATACAGCGAGTGGCTCAATTCCATGTCCAATTATCGGTAATGCGCTACCGCTTTACCCTGCTTTCACATATACGGCGCGGGAAATCAGGAGACTACTTGTTTGCAAGGTTACTTCCAAAAATCCTTCGGAAAATGTGATTCCAACACACAAAAGTCCTTCGGAAAATGTGATTCCAATACACAAAAGTCCCTCTGAAAATGTGATTTAATATTACCGTTCCAATTGACAACAAATAAGGAAGGTGATATTATCCATCTCAGACAAAAAAAACGCCATGAGAAGAGACACTATTTCCGAACTTGATACATGGAAAGATGATCCATTAAGGAAACCCTTGCTGTTGCTAGGTGCGCGTCAGGTCGGGAAAACCTGGCTGATGATGGAATTCGGGAAAACACGTTTCAAAAATACAGTTTACATACGCTTTGATCTGGACACCCTGGTGAAACAAAACTTCGAGCAGGATATGAATGTGAAGCGCCTGCTTTCGGTTATTCAGCTACATGGGGGGCGAGCCATCACACCAGGTAAAACACTCATCATACTGGATGAAATTCAAGAATGCCCGCATGCGCTGACCGCATTGAAATATTTCTGCGAAGAAGCCCCGGAATACCACATTATCGCAGCAGGGTCACTGCTGGGTTTGTATGAACACCAAGGCACAGGATTCCCGGTAGGCAAAGTTGATATGATTACCCTTTTCCCGATGAGCTTCAGCGAGTTTTTGCGAGCCACCGGAAACGAAATGTTCGCAGACCTACTGACAAGCAGAGACCAGTCTCTCATCAACAGTTTTTCTCCACGGCTGTCAGAGCTACTTAAGATATATTACTATGTAGGCGGAATGCCCGAAGCAGTGAATGCCTATGTAGCAACCGGTGACCTCCTGCGTGTCCGAAAAGTTCAGGATACACTGCTGCAGGGTTACAGAAATGATTTCAGCAAGCACGCGCCAGGCCCCACAGCTCACCTGATAGGGCAAATCTGGAATTCCATCGCCTTACAGTTATCCAGAGAAAACAAGAAGTTTATCTGTAAGGATGTTCAGCCAGGTATACGTATGCGCCAATTGGAGGATGCCATGCAATGGCTGGTCAATGCCGGTCTGATTTACCAGGTCAACCGCATATCCAAACCAGCTGTTCCGGTAGCAGCCTACAAAGAGAGAATCTTCAAGATATTCTATCTGGATGTAGGCTTATTATCTGCCATGTGTGGTCTATCTGCAAAAATCCTGCTGGAACCCTCACGCATTTTCAGCGAATTCAAGGGAGCCTTAGCGGAGCAATTTGTGCAGCAGGAGCTCAGACTTATTTGCAGAGAAGCCCCGGTTTACTGGGTTTCTGAGAGCAATCAGGCGGAAATAGATTTCATCATTCAACACGACGCAGAACTTATCCCCATAGAAGTCAAAGCCGAAACAAACTTGCAGGCCAAAAGCCTGAAGCTATTCTGTAAGAAGTTCCAATGTCCCAGAGCGGTGCGCATTTCCATGGCTCATTGGAATAATCAGGAAATTCCAACCGGAGATGACAACCAAATCTGCAATCTGTTGAATTTACCTCTATTTGCAACCCATCAACTTATTTCCATACTCGAATCGGGCCAACCCTGATAGAAAACACACGCCAGGTGGATGCAAAATCCACCCGGCGCGGCGTTGTTGAAATGGGGAACTGAGCCTTAAATCTGGGCAAGAGCCTGCTTGAGGTCATCGATAATATCCTCGGCATCCTCGATACCCACGGAGAAGCGGATGAGGTCGGGCTTCACGCCGGCTTCGAGGAGCTGTTGCTCGGTAAGCTGGCGATGGGTATGACTGGCAGGGTGCAGCACGCAGGTGCGGGCATCAGCCACGTGGGTCACGATGGAGCAAAGCTTCAGGCTGTCGATGAACTTGATAGCGCGCTCGCGGCCACCCTTGATACCGAAAGTGACTACGCCGCAGGTACGACCGCCATCAAACTGTTTCTGGGCAAGCTCATAGTACTTGTTATCCGGCAGACCGGCGTAGTTAATCCATGCCACATCTTCCTGAGTGGAGAGGAATTCGGCCACCTTCTGAGCATTCTCACAATGGCGCGGCACGCGCAGGTGCAGCGTTTCCAGCCCCAGATTGAGCAGGAACGCATTCATGGGGGAAGGAATGGAACCCAGGTCACGCATGAGCGTGACGGTGCACTTGGTGATATAGGCGCCAGGACCGAAGGCATCTGTGTACACCAGACCGTGATAAGAGGCATCGGGCGTGGTCAGACCAGGGAACTTATCGGCATGGGCGGCCCAGTCAAACTTGCCGCTGTCAACCACAACACCGCCCACCTGAGTGGCATGACCATCCATATACTTGGTGGTGGAGTGCATCACGATATCAGCGCCGTGTTCGAACGGACGGCAATTCATGGGAGTGGCAAAGGTGTTATCCACAATCAAGGGCACGCCGTTCTTGTGGGCGATGCGGGCCATCTTCTCAATATCCAGCACCTGCAGGGAGGGGTTGGAAATCGTCTCGCCAAACACGCACTTGGTGTTGGGGCGGAAAGCTTTCTGAATTTCTTCCTCGGGAGCATCCTGATCCACAAAGGTGCAATCAATGCCGAATTTCTTAAATGTCACGGCAAACAGGTTGTAGGTACCGCCATACAAGGCACTGGTGCACACAAAGTGGTCACCAGCCTCGCAGATATTGAACACGGAATAGAACGATGCCGCCTGACCTGAAGAAGTCAGAATTGCAGCAACGCCTCCCTCCAGCTCAGCAATCTTCTTTGCCACGCATTCATTCGTGGGGTTCTGCAGACGGGTATAGAAGAAACCAGCTTCCTCCAGGTCGAACAGGCGGGCCATCTGGTCGCTCGTCTCATAGCGGAAAGTGGTAGACTGATAGATGGGCAGCACACGTGGCTCGCCCTTGCCGGGCTGCCAGCCGCTCTGTACGCAAATGGTGGATGTCTTCATAACGCGCGTACTGTACCATATCCCAAACACATTTACAAGCGTACTGACACAAATATTCTACCATAGTGGTATGCAAAAACAAAATTAAACCGTTTCTGATAGCAAAACCTGCTTTTAGGGTTGACTCAAGGGGCTGTACAGGGTAGAGTATCAGCGTGGCAATGAAACTCAAAGCATTTTCAGGATTATTATCAATTGCACTTCTGGCTCCGCTGTGCCTGACCCCCCTGCAAGCACAGGAGGAAACCGCAGACGCGGCACCCCAAAAAGCCAAGGCAAACAAGCCGAAAAAGGACAGCAAGAAGGACCGCAAGAAAGACGCTGCCGCCGAAGATGAGAACTACATCGCAAGCAACATACCCGGCTGGGGTAACCCGGACGCAGCTCAGCGCACCCTTTATAACGCTATTACCCGGAATCTGAAAGGCCCCACCCCTGAGCAGGCGGTCAAATTTGTCGAAAGTCCGAAGAACCGTCTCATGGTTGCGCAGTACATGCTGGCGCAATATGATAAGATGACGCCGGCAAGCATGGCCGAAAACAGCCGCAAGAATCTGACAGATGCCATCAACCGCCTTCCCGGCGAAATCGAGAGAGACAAAGAGAAGCTCAAGACTTTAAGAGGCAAGGAGCGCATGGCATTCCAGGCAGCCATCAAGGCAAAGCAGGCATCCATCAAAACGATGGAGAACCAGCTCAAGAACATGCCCTGGACCCTCAAAGAGCTCAATGCGCATCGCGATGGTCGCATTGTCCTCAAACAAGTTACAAGCAACCTGGAATGGATGGAAAACATCTGCTTTTCCGGTCCCTGTATAGCCCCTGGGCGCGCGCTGCACATCATTGCCAACATTGCCAAGAAGCACCCGGATGTGTACAAGGACAAGACCGTCCGCGATATCGCCACGGCTGTGGGTATCGAGTTCGCCCGCTACAACTGGGATTTTGAGAAAGCACTTATCCGCGCCGACTATTACATTGAACACTGGAAAGAAGGGCGCCTCAATGTGCTTTTCGACACGCTTCCCATGTACCTGCGCCGCATCGTCTGCGGTTGCAAGGGCGACCATATAGCCGGCGAAAGAAAAAGTCTGGAATGGGCACTGGATAACGTGCACGTTTCCGCAGAACGCTACATGGGCGCTCCGCACCGCAACGGCTACCGCCTGTATAATCTGTACGGCGACAGTATTCACGGTGCCCATTATTACGCTCCCTGGGATCACCTCTATGGGGACAACTTCTTCACCAAATCCCTCTATGTCGGCTGCGTGTGCGGTGGTATTTCTCACTTCGGCGCCTTCTCTGCAGTTGCAAACGGGGTACCGGCCCTTACCTGCGGCGAACCGGGGCACTGCGCGTATGTTCTCTGGAGAAACGGTGAATGGGTACCCGGCAACACCGTAAGCTGGGAACGCGGTCTTCATTGGCAGCCGGTGCTCAACATGTGGAGCGCATTCTCCTCACTGCATCTGGGTTCAGAGCTTTATACGAAGCTCGACAAAGACACCCACATATCCAACCTGTTCCGCGTGCTGGCACACAACGCCGCCAACACCAAGAAAGACAAGCAGGCCATCAGCTATTTCAAGGACGCAACCAGCGCACAGCCTATCAACATTCAGGTATGGCAGGAATACAATAACTACCTGGCCTCTGCCAAAGGCGGTGACATGAAGCTGCTGAGCGACCTGCAGGACAACCTCTGCTACACAGTAGCCACGCGTTACCCTGAGGTCGTTTCCGAATTCCTGGGGGCATGGGTGTATCCCAAGATGATGGCAGCAAAAATGCCGGCAAAAGACCTCATGACCCGCTTCCATGTTTTCTGGAACAATGTGGAAAAAATGGGCCCGGAGAGATGGCGAATCGAAAAATTCGGTCGCAGACAGATTGAGCTGCTGGCTTACCAGCCGCCGCCCGATGGAAAGGAGATTCCCGCCCCCGCACCGGAGCGCGCCATTCCCGTCTTCCAGATGATGATGAACAATCTGGCTGCGAAGTCAGATTATGTACCCGTGATGATGGGTTGGGGTGACGAACTGGGCAAAAGCATCGGCGGAAGCAACGCCAAGACCTTCTCCGATTTGAGCAAGAACATCGCCAAGACTGGTATCGGCGCCATGGGTGGCAGCGGCAATGCCAACGCAACCGGAACCATGATTCTGGCAGCGGCAAAATCCAAGGATATCGCTACATTCCAGCGCCTTGGCGCCAACGCATTCGAATCGGCAGATAAGGTAACCATGCCTGAATTTGAGCCGCTGGAAGGCAAGCTGCTTTCCGAGAACGGCTTGCTGATTACCAGCTCAACCTGCAACCACGATTCACCCGTATCACACTGGGGCGTACTGCGCGCATGCGGTGGTCGTTTCCATACCGGCAAGGATGAAAACGCCTGGGCTACTGTCATGCTGCCCAAACCTTGCTATGTAGACGGCGTCATCATTGTGACCAACGGCGGCAATCACCAGAGACTCAATAATATGATTGTCCAGGTATCCGACGACGGCAAGAGCTGGCAGGATGCAAGCAAGAATTTAGGTGAGTGCACCCAGCAGGTCATCAAGGTCGAATTCCCTGAAATGCCGGCTCGTTTCGTACGTATTCTGCGCAAAGGCGGCCCGGATTTCTTCCATCTTTACGGCATATACTGCTACGGTCGAGATGGCGCATAACCCGGAACCTTTTTCACCACAGATATGAAAAAAACTCTTTTCATGATGATGAGTGCTGCCTGTCTGCTGGCTCCGCTGCCGGCAGAGGCAGCCACCGTATACAAGACACAGGCTGAAGCTGCGGAAGCTGTCACAGACGACGGTTATATACTGGTTGTCTACGCAAAAGGATGGGATCGTTTCAGTGAACCCTTCTGCGAGAAAATCATCGCATCACCGGAAATTCAGAAAGCAGCCGGTGAAGCAGCCCTGATTCTGGCTCCATTCTACCAGTACGCAAGCTCTGAAGAACGCGAAAAACAGAACGCCATCTGGGGCTCTCTGCGGGAACCCAACGCCAGCTCCAATGAGACATACCCCTGCTTGCTCATGTACGACAAGACAGGGCGACTGTATGGACGCGTACAAGGCACTCCGTTGATTAAAGGTACCACCGAAGAAGTAGCTGCCGATATAGCCAGAAAACTGGCAGCAAGAAAACAGCAGGATGAGCTCATGGCTCAGGCTGAAAAAGCCAGCGGTGTTGAAAAAGCGAAATTGATTGGCGAAGCCTGCGGAATCAAAGACATTGAACGCCCTAATGGATGGCGCGACAGCGTAAAGGCTGCTGACCCGAACGATGAATCCGGCATGGTTCGCCGCTTGAATTTCGACTATTACGGTTTCTCCCAGAAATACTGCGGCAGCAAAAGCGATGGCGGCGAGGAAATGGGCACAGAGGCCACAATCAAGGAGATGGAGAAATTCCTGAGCGACCCGGCATATACACCCGAGCAGAAGCAGATTTTCCACGCCGTTATCATCGGCACTCTGCGTCGCAGCGGAGCCGGTGCTAACCAGCTGAAGGGTGCCGTCATGGAAATGAAGAGACTTGCCCCGGAATCACACATGGGCGTGACGGCTGAGCAATACATCAAACTCTACGCCTCCGGCGGCAGCAAGAAGTAACGGCAACCGTCGTTTTCCGCTTTCATTGCCCCTGCCCCATATCGGGCGGGGCATTTTTTATTTACTGAGAGCAAGCCACTGCATGACTCGCGGGCAGCAACGCCGCAGTCCAAAGAACAAGCCACTGCAGATAAACAGAATCACCAGAGGCATATACAGGCGCTGCACCTCCGTAAACTTACCGCCATAGGACCCCGTGACAGCCAGGCGCAGGGCATGCAGCACGATGTAGTGCGTCACATAAACGAAAAAAGCAGCCGGCGCCAGCTTCACCACAGCTGCGCAGAAACGCGGCAGATACTGCTCACACAGTGCGCCGATACCCATGGTACAGCTCACGCCCAGGAGCACGAGCGCACTGCTCTGCACGGGCGGATAGAAGCCGAAGAAATACACTGCCGGCAGCAGCAGCAGAGCCGCCAGCACAGGCGCCCAGGCATAACTGCGCACAAATGCTGTAAATTGCCCGAAATCAGCATAGCGGCGAATCCACAGACCCAGGGAATAGAACCCGAGTGCCAGCACACTTTCATACAAGCGGAAAGGAAGCCAACCCACTTTCCATGACTTATGACTGGCAGCGGTTTCGGCATCGCGGGCGCAGAATACATCGCTCCCGGCAAAGCACAGCAGCACCAGCACCAGCAGCACCTTGGAAGGAATCCGCTGCAGCAGCGGGCTGAACAAAGCCAGCAGAATCAGCGTGCGCAGGAACCAGAGCGGCACGTTGTCAAAATCCCAGTAGCACCAGTTAAGCAGCCCCATTTCCCGGGGCACAAGTTCCCACTTGAACCAGCTGAAATCCCCGGCAAGGGTCTGTCCCCAGTGCATCATGGGCTGCAACAGGAGAATGGAAGCCACTGCCGTCCAGAACACAAAAGGCACCAGCAGCGTACGCGTACGCTTCCAGTCCAGCCACTGCCCCGCCTGCGCCTTATGCGTGAAATACCCCGCAGCCAGGAAGAAAAAGAAAATCAGGCTGCGGTAGTTGAAGAGATCTATAACGTAGTTGAAGCTGCCATACGGGCGGTCCACATGACGCAGCACCACAAAGAATGCCGTCCACACGCGGCAGAAATCAATCCATTGAATGCGTGAGGACGGCATATCTGTTTCAGGGATGAAATCAATCAGACCTGAGCCTCGTCATCGGCAGCCTCAATGGCGCGGCGCATGCGGCGGGTCAGGAAGGGGCGCACCACCAGACCATATCCCAGATAGCACACGAAAACGAACGCCGGGGCAATCCAGGGGAAAAAGATGAAGGCGCAGATAACAATCACGGCCATCAGAATAGCCATGGCGGTACCCCGTTTCTCGAAGTTCACATGTTTGAAGCTGGGGTAAATTACGCGGCTCATCATCAAAACAGCGACTACAGCCATGATTGCAGCCATCACATAC
>JAZRKW010000017.1:0-26597 GCA_045646505.1 Akkermansia sp.
ACGCCGAGACAAGGGGTTAATGAAGCCCGCAGGACGAAAGTTCTGCGGGCTTTTCCATTTGCGATTTTGGATTTACGATTTACGAATTTGAGAATAGAGCACGCGGCATTGCCGCGCGGGGGAGGGGAATAAAAGGGTGAAAACGCGCCTTGGGGCGCGTGAGGTGGGGAGGGGCCCGGTCAGGTATTTGTCGGTGTTTCTTCCCATGCTGGCAGTTCGTGTCCGATGAGCCAGGGGGTGTATTCTGCGGGGATGGGGGATTGGATGGCAATGCGGCGGCCATCTGCGGGGTGGTTGAAAGCCAGTCGCCAGGCGTGGAGCATGAGGCGCCCGGGGCGGGCCTTTTGACGCTGGGGGTGGGCGTAGATGGGGTCGCCGATAAGGGGGTGCCCCAGGTGTAGCATGTGCACGCGTATCTGGTGAGTGCGCCCGGTGTGCAGGGTACACATGACGAGCGAGGAGTCGGTAGCGGCATCGTAGTGCAGTACTTGCCAGTCTGTGATGGCTGGTTTGCCGCTTCCCGGATTGACTACTGCCATTTTGAGGCGGTTGACGGGGTGTCGTCCGATATTGGTGAAGACGGTGCCTTTGTGTTCTTTGGGACAACCTTGTACGACAGCCAGGTAGATTTTGCCTGTATCTCGCTCGGCGAACTGGGTGGTGAGGGAGAGGTGTGCCTGGTCATTTTTTGCTACAACGATACAGCCGCTGGTGTCTTTATCGAGCCGGTGTACGATGCCGGGGCGCTCTACGCCACCGATGCCGGATAAATCACCGCAGTGGAAGAGAACTGCGTTCACGAGTGTGCCATCCGGGTTGCCGGCTGCAGGGTGAACAACCATGCCGCTTTCTTTGTCGATGACAATGACGTGTTTATCTTCAAAGAGAACGCTGATGGGGATATCCTGCGGCTGGGCTTCAGCTGGTTCTGGTTCGGGAATGTTGATTTCGATACGCATATTGCGCTCCACCGGTGTTTTGGCTTTGGTCTTCTTGCCATTCACGGTGATTTCGCCATCTTTGATGAGGCTTTGGATGCGCGCGCGGGAAAGTTCCGGAAGCTGTGCGGCCAGGTATTGATCCAGCCGGGAGCCGAGTTGGTCTTCTACGATAATGAGCATGGTTACATGCCGGTGGGGTTGTCAATGAATACCGTGGGCAGCCCGAATTTTTCTTCCAGAAGCCTGCCGAGGGAGCGTACGCCGAATGTTTCTGTAGCATAGTGGCCGCCGAACAGAATGTTGATGCCTATATCGCGGGCGGCGTTACTGACCCAGTGATTTTCTTCGCCTGTGAGGTATGTGCCGTAGCCTTTGGCGTGCATCTGGTAAATTTCTTCGCCAGCACCACCGCTGCACAGGGCGATACGCCCGGCGGGCAGGGCGCCGTTGTGTATGATGCCGGTGATGGATGCCCCGGTGATTTCTGCGTATCGGGCGCGTAATTCATTTACTGAGCCGGGGAAGATGCCAGAGAGCCCGATGAGGGTACCGTGGTAATCTACCTCTGGCTGGATTTCCTGCAGACCGAGGGCGGTTGCGATACCTGCGTTATTACCCAGTTGCGGGTGCAGATCCAGGGGCAGGTGGGCAGAGTAGATGGCCAGGTTGTTGTCCAGGCATGTTGTTATCTTGTGTTTCCACCAACCTTTGACGGGTTGAAGCCCACACCAGAAAATGCCGTGGTGAAGTATGAGCAGGTCGGCTCCGGCTGCGATGGCATCATCGATGGTTTTCTGAGAACCATCGACTCCGAGGGCTACTTTGGTGACGCTGCCGTTGTTCTCAATCTGCAGCCCGTTCATGGCCACGGAGGCGTCTTTGATTTCGGTGATGCGCAGGGTGCTGTCCAGGAGAGAAACGATTTGGGAAAGAGGGGTGCTTTTCATTTTATTCAGCGTTGCCGGGGTAGATGGTCTTATTTGCAATTTCTTTGTTCAGGCGTTTGTTGAATTCGCTGGCCATATCGTAGCCGTTATCGCGAAGGTAACGGCCCAGGGCTGCAACTTCAACCAGTCGGCTCATATCGCGACCGGGGGCGACAGGCAGGTTCAGGTGTTCAACTTCAACTCCGAGTATGTTGATGGTCTTGTGTTCCAGACCGAGACGCTCCATTTCATTCATTTCACCGCTGAAGAGGTTGATGACCAGATCGATGCGTTTTTCGGTGCGGAAGGCTTTCAGACCAAAAAGGTTAGTGACATTGATAATGCCCAGACCGCGGATTTCGATGAATCCCTGGCTGAGCTGCGGAGCCGAGGCGATGAGATCCCCGCCCAGATTGCGGATGCGTACCATGTCATCTGCTACCAGAGAGGAACCTCGCTCTACCAGACCGAGGGAGATTTCACTTTTGCCAACCCCGCCTTTGCCGGTGATGAGCACACCAACGCCACGGACGTCGACCATACAGGCGTGCATGGTGGTGCTGTCAGCAAATTCGTTTTCCAGAATATAGGTGGCACGGTTCACGAACTCCATGGTGAGGAGCGGAGTGCGGAAAACGCAGAGATTGTAACGGTCGGCAATGGCGAGTACATCTGCCGGAACGTCAACTCCGCGGGCAAAGATGAGGCAGGGGGCATCCTGGCTGCAGATGCGGTCGAGGCGCTCTTCTCGCTCTGTCTGGGTCATGGTGCTCAGATAGGCCATTTCTGCTGCTCCGAATACCTGAATGCGTTCATGTGCGAAGTAGCCGAAGTAACCTGCCAGCGCCAGGCCGGGACGGTTGAAAGCAGCCTGCACGATGGGGCGTGACATGCCGAGCGGTGTATTCAGCAGCTGTAGTTCCAGGGTGCTGCGGTGCTTTTCGTAAAACCGGGAAACCGGCACTTGCTCCACTTTGCGGACAATAGGGGTTTTCATCTGCCCCTTATTCTACATGACAGGCGGTCAGTGGTCAAGGGATTTCAGGGCTTGGAAAAGAGTCCTTCAGACAGCGGGTGGAACGCTGCTGACCAGCCGTTGCTGCAGCTATCGCACTCGCGTTGGAAGCTTCTGAAACGTATTTCTGACTGGAATTTCTGCAGGGAAATCACTTGCGAGCCGGAATCAGAAAGGTAAATCGTCCTTGCTTACAAAGTTGGTCTGCCGGATAAATTGTGCCCAGCTGCTGAATTCTTTGCGTTTGTTCAAATCTGCCTTCTGGATATTCCAGGTTGCAATGCGGTCTGCCATGTCAGCTGCTAAGGCGAATTTTTCCAGATAGAGCAGCTGCATCACCGCTCCCGAGCCAGCGCTGTACAGGATATGCCATTCCGCCTTGGTCGGGTTTTCTCCTGTCGCCGGCTTCATGCTCAGCACCTCTTCGTAATCTTTCAGCGCTTGTTCATGTTTTCCTGCTCTTGTACAGAGGGTCGCATGGTGAAGCAGGATACGGTAGCGCCACCAGCTTGATAAATCCGGCAGATTCATGGTTTCACCGACAATTTCGATTGCCTGGTTCCGCCCTTCTTCTGTACCGAGAAGCGCTTTATTGTTGGCCAGAATTGCATGAGCCATCACCTTGTCTTCGTTGCGCAGCGTGTACCGTTTATTGCGGAGAAGCCCGGTGAGGAGGTGCTCTGAATCTTCGTGGTGCCCCAGACGCAGCAGTACGGAGGCCTGGCGGGTGATTGACTTGACAGCAAGTTCATCGCTGCGGGAAGCGCAAGTCTCGTACAGTTGCACAGCCCGTTTCAATGAATCGTGCGTGGCAATGAACTCGCATTCGCGCGCAGCCATATACAGAGCGCGTACAGTAAAGTCACCTTTGGGGTATTTGCGAATCAGGGTAGACAGGGTGTGCAGGGCTTCTACATGCAGCCCCTGGGCTGATTGCAGACTGGCCAGATGCATGGTGAGCACAGAAACTACGCGAGCCGAATGCACTTTGCCTGCGGCCTGTTGAATCAGAGTAGCAGACTCTTTCAGCGCGTTCAATTCATCACCGGTTCCTGCAATCCGGCGGAGAGATTCCTCTTGCAGAGCGAAGAAACGAAGTTGGCGCTCATCACTCAACTTTGTGAGGTAATCATTGATTTTGCTCTTGTTAAGTAAATCGCGCGAGGTGCGGGGGTCCCGCATCATCTGCAGGTAAGCCTCGTCCATTTCGAGATCTGCCTGCAGGTTCAGGTTAGGGGCAGACTGGGTTTTCAGAATATCAATATCAGCCTGTGCTTTTTCCGGTTCTTTATCCAGCCAGTAGCCGGCGCGAGTCAGCAAAAGAGAGTAGTACTGCTCTTCTGAAAGCTCCTGCATGTTCAGAACTGTTTCCTGTGTGCTTTCATCGCCAGATTTGAGCGCGCTGATAAGGGCATTGGTCAATGCAACTTGTTTCAGCTCTTCGGGAGCTTCGCGGGCACAATCAAGGTAGGCGCGTGCGGTGGAGGCTGCATCCGGCGTGTGGAGCTGGGTTTCGTAGAAGCGTTTGTACACGTCATCGCCCTGAATCATACCCAGATACAGAAGAGCTTCATGAGTCTGCTCACGTTCGAGGAACCAGCGGGTCTGTTCGAGCAGAATCAGTCGTGTGGCCGGTTCATTCGGGCATGTTGCAGCTGCTGTGTTGGCACAGGTTACATCAAGCGGAATATCGAATGCTTTTTCCGGATTGAGCAGGTGCTGTTGAATGAGGAGCGCCATGGCCGCGCGGCGGGATTTCAATGGCTCAACCATCCATTCTCTCAATTTTGTCCGGGCATATTCGCTCTTTTCAAATGCTTTGCGTACATGCAGCCGGCGGAAAGCTTCTTCGAGCAGGGGTGATTCGGGGTTGGAGGAAATGAAGTGCAGAAGAGTCTCTTCGCCCTTTCCTTCATCATAGACTTCGGCGGGTTGTTCTGTAACTGTGCCGATGATGGGGAGTTCCGGTTCGGGTGCCGGCGGATTTTCCTTGTTTTTTCTTCTGTCTTCTGCTTCTTTGGCGTAGTATACCTCTGAAAGAGCCAGGCGTACCCGGTGGCGCATAATGAGTGGCATGCTGCGGTCGTTTTCGAGCTCGCGGCAGAAATCGATGGCTTTGTCGAACTCATGGCGAAGCCGCATATTCTCGATTTCCAGCAGACGGAGCAGGGGCACGAGTTCTGGTTGGCTATTCGTCAGCTGGCGGAGGCGTTCCAGCGCGGTATTATCCTGACTGCGCGGCTGGCGTAACCAGAATTCTGCCAGTGCGGCAGTAGCAAGAGCTGCAATTTCCTTGTTCTGGCAAGTGGCCAGCGGGGTAGCGATGACTGCAAAATCCACACTGTTGCTTTTCCATGCACAGTACAGCAACGCTTTGGCGGCATAGGGGAAAAGATGATGCTCCGCGGGAACTTTGTGCAATGCCGCGGCAGCTTCCTGTAACCGCCCGAGGTCGATAAGTGCCCGCCCACGCCAGAAGCTTGCATCTGGCGATTCATCTCCCCGGATTGCTTCCAGCGCATCGGCTGGTTTGCCGGCTTGCACCAGATTACCTGCTTGTGTCACATCCGCCATGGCAGGGGCGGCAGACAGCAGGGAGAACGTGATGAGATGTTGAAGCTTCATGGTGGGGATTCAAAATTAATTTTCGGGCGGGTAGATGCCTTTTTTCCAGAGGTACTGGTTGATGTAGTTCAGGCCCGACGAGGTGAGTGTGGCATCTTCGCTGCTGTTCTTGACTCGGTTAACAGTGCAGCTCTGTTGCTTCGCCGGCATGGGGCGGCAGGAAATGATATAGGGTTCTGTCACCTGACGGTCAGAGGTATAGATGCCGATAGGGACCCCTTCTGCGGTAAAGGCAATTTCGAGGGATTCGGGACGTCTTCTCAGCGTTTTGCTGCCCTTGTACAAAAATGGATGCCGCACCAGTATATCCAAGGCGGTAATACAGGGCACTGCCACGCGGTAGTGTTCTTTTAATTTTGCGAAATGGGCTGATAATGAGAAAGGTGCGCCTTTGCGACAGGCCCAGAGCACAGATGCCGGATTGATTCCTATCAGGTTCAGTCCGTTGTAATTACCGTGTTTGTTTTCTCCAGAGAAAAAGTTTTCAAACTGGCTGTTAATCATGAGCCCGATTTCCAGGTGCAGGTGAGCGCGTGTCTTATCGAGTCCGACCCCGCTGTAACCCAGCCTGCCCAGGCCCTGGCCGGAGCGCACACGGTCACCAACGCTGCAGTCAACTGAAGCCAGATGAGCGTATAAGGAATAGATGATTCCTTCCGGTACTCTGTGTGCAACAACAACATAGCGGCCGTAATTGCTGTCTCCCGGGGTATCGCTGGTGTGAACTACCACACCGGGTGCAATAGAACGCACCTCATCCAAGGGCTCATTGTTTTCATCGCGGTAGATGGGTTTGACATCAATTCCCTCGTGAAACTTACCGTACATGACACGAGCTCCCGGTGCAGGGCGGAATGGGTTGCGGACCATGCCGTATGTTCCTGCCTGCCATGGCTTGGATGTAACGCCTTCAAATGTACGGTCAACGTACATGAAGTAATCGTTGCTGCTATTTGTATACAGCGCTTTATTGTCTGTCGGCAGCCTGAATACCAGATTTCTGGTTTGAGCCCAGGCTGAGGTGCAGATGAGAAGCAATATCCCTATGAACCGGAGTATAGCCACGGATTTGGGTTAATTTTGGGTGGCAGTAGAGTACAGCTCGGGGATGATGCGACCGTGCTCGTCCTTTAATGGCGCCGCCTCTTTGGGAAGCTCTGGTTTGGGTCGGGGGTCTTCTTCAAGGTAGCGCTTCTCTTCAAGCTCCGGATTTATAGGCTCCAGTGTTTCGCTGATGCGTTTGAGGTCATAGCCATTCAGCCCGCCCCAGATGATAAGCTGCCCATCTGTGATACCACAGTCTATTTCCATGGGGTCGAAAGCAAGACCATCGATGACAGGCAAAATGTATTTCCCGATATTCTGTTGGGTTTCAGTATACAGGCGTGTTCTGTATTCCTTTGGTGTGTACAGTACAATACCGTAGGAACCGTCTTCTGCAAGGAATGATTTGAATCTTTCGAAATGCTTCAGGCTCATGATGGGCATGCGGTTGTACATGCGGCCATTGAAGCGTACATTGAATGCAGCGCCACCTTCCGGGTTGGAGGATTCCGTCAGGAAGTACGCCTTATATTGTTTTTGCTGGCAGCTGGCCATCAGCATGAGCCCGGCCATAGCCAAAAAAGAAAAGAAAGCTTTATTCATGATGATGTATGGAGAGGTAAATCAGCGGTGCAGCAGGTGGCGCCCGTGGTAGCAGTAATTCACACCGCTCCACAGAGTAAGAATGACGCTGGCCCAGAGCGCCGCTTCCCGGAACCACATTCCAGTGTCGCCGATGCTCAGTGAGCGGAGCGGTTCAAACAGATTGCCTCCGTAAGCCAATTGTGCCATGCATGCAATGCAATAGGTAAGCTGGGCGGTGGTTTTCCACTTGCCCAGTTTATCTGCGGCAATGACTTGACCCTGAGCCACAGCCAGCTGTCGCAGACCTGTTACAAGAAATTCGCGGAAGATAATGAGAATGGATACCCAGAAAGGACATATGCCGACAGCGGTGAGATAAATGAAAGCGGCGCTTACCAGGATTTTATCTGCCAAGGGGTCAATGAGCTTGCCGAAGTTTGTGACGAGATTGTACTTGCGCGCCAGGTAGCCATCGAAAAAGTCGGTGATGGCGGCTACGACAAAGGCCCAGAGGGCAACACATGCTGTGAGCGAAATCGGCTGGAAATATCCGCCCGTGATGCTGTTGATATGGGGAGAAACGCTGCCATCAATCGCCAGGGCCACTGTGTAGACAATGACAAGAAAGATGCGTGAAAGTGTGATAGTATTCGGCAGATTTAACATTGTATCACCAGTGTTATAGCCCGGCTTTCACAAACTTGCAAGCAGAAATCAAGCCTGTATGCCAAAAACGAGTAGTTTTTGTGACAGATTCTGTGCTTGAATCCGAAACTTTTTTTGTTATACTTTCGGGCATGAACGCTTTTCGCGCAACGATACTGATTATGCTGATTCTTACCGTGGGGCTTATGTTCTATGCCTTCACAGTTCTGCTGCCGGAACAGAAGAATCAGTACCAGATGTATCAGAATCACCTGAAAATCAATGAGTATGAGAAACGTCAGCAGGAGCACGATGCCCGCATGGCCCGCCTGGGAGCTGACTCTGATACTCCTGAGGTGGCAGCCGCGCGTGCAGCTGCAGAAGAGGAAGCAAGAAAAAATGCCGAGGCTTTGACCGCAGCTGAGGAGAGCAGTGTGATTGCGTTTGCTAAGCGTCGTCAGGAAATTGAACAGGCTGCCACGGCGGCCGAAGCTGCTGCAACACCGTCTTCTCTTGGCGCTGTGACAGCTTATCTGGAAGATTGTGCTGTTCTGTTGTTCAAAGCAGAAGGCTCAGTACCCGTGAATGAAGGTTTGCTCATCGCCGTTCGTCGCGATGATTATATTGTGTGCGAAGCGACTGTGGATGGACAGGATGAGGAATCCGGTCAGTACACGGCTGCTGTCAAACAGGCAAATTTCGGGGGAGTGAAGGACCCGGCAGCAGAGGAAAACCGCAAGCCGCGCCCTGGTGATGAGGTGATTGTCTCCCCGTTCCTGAGCAGTCGCGATTTGCGCCTGGAAAGTTATGATCCGCAGAGCGAGGCTCTGCAGCCGTCGCCAGAGCCTCAGAAGCTTCCTGAGGTTGAGGCAGTGCTGACCCCGGTGCCCTGATTGCTACGCCTGAATGTGTTATGACTGCGCTTTTTGACCGTTCTCCCAGCTTTTCATTCGAGTTCTTTCCGCCCAAGACGCCGGAAGGAGCTGCGTCTCTGCTGGAAACGGTTGTGAAGCTGCAGGAGTTGCATCCGAGTTTCGTGAGTGTCACGTATGGAGCTGGCGGCAGCTCCCGCGGTCTGACTCGCACGGTGGTGCATGATATGCAGAGCCGGGGAATCCCGACCGTGCCGCATCTTACATGTGTCGGGCATACTGAGGCTGAGATAGAGGAAATTCTTGAGGGGTACATAGGTGCAGGTGCGCGTGCTATTATGGTGTTGAGAGGGGACCCACCCCGCAATATGCCGTACAATGCAGAAAAAGATGCCTTCCATCATGCTGTTGATCTGCTTCGGTTTATTCGCCAGTGGGAGGATAGACAGCATCTGTCAACACGGCTGACTCTGGGCGTGGCCGGATTCCCTGAGGGGCACCCCGATTCTCGCAACAGACTGCGGGAAATGGATTTTCTGAAGGCCAAGGTCGATGAAGGCGCAGACTATATATGCACCCAGCTTTTCTTTGATAATCACGCCTTCTTTGATTTCCGGGAACGCTGCAGACTTATGGATATCAATGTTCCCATCATAGCCGGCATTATGCCAGTTACATCGATTTCCAGCATGAATCGTATGGCCGACCTTTCTGCCGGCACCAATTTCCCGGCGCGACTTCTGAAAGCCATGCTGCGCGCCAGTGGAGATAAAGCGGCAATAGAACGAATCGGCATCAATTACGCCAGCAATCAATGCGGCGAACTGCTGGATGCCGAGGTGGATGGAATTCATTTCTACACGCTTAATCGCTCCAAAGCCACGCAGGAAATTTACCACAATCTGGGCATTAACAACTATTTTAATCTGGAGCGTCTGCGCACTCTGAATAACCTTTACAGATAATATTCCGAATATGGATACCGATACCAAGAATAACGAGGATACCATGCCGCTTTCTCCTGAAGAAATCAAAGCAATCGGTGAGATTGCAATTGGTCCCTCCAAGCACGAACAATTTCTGAATGCCCATTACAAGAAACTGATGTGGGGCGGAATTACCCTCGGCATCGTCGCGGGTGGTGTCATCGCATTCTTCTCGCATCGTAACGATATGCGCCATGAAGCAGCTGCTCAGGTGGTGCAGGCAATGAAAATCACTGCGCCGGGTGGCGGTATAGCAAGAGCAGACGCTTATGATGCTGCAGCAATCGAAACGCTGAAACAGGATTATGCGCAGACCTCCTCTGCCCAGACTGGCGAGCTTATGCATGGTCTTTCGCTGCTTGCGCAGGGGAATGAAGCCGGTCTGGCTGTTCTGGAGAATGTAGCCAGTGGAAACGCTGCCTTACCGCTGCGTTCCCGTGCACTGGCAGCCGTAGCAACATATATGCTGCAGCAGGGAAAAGATTCTGCTCCTGCCTGGACTCGTATCACCCAGATGGAGTCCAACCCCTATTCCGCACTCGCGTATCTCATGCTGGGTGATCTTGCCAAAGATAAAGGTGACAAGGAGGCGGCTCGCAATTGGTATGAACAGTGCCAGACTAAGTGCCCCACTAGTGCACTTGTAACTGATAAGACTGTTGAAATGCGGCTTATGCTGCTCGAGGTAGATGCTCCTACTCCTGTAGAACCCGTGGCTCAGCCCCAGCAGCAGGAAAATCCGCTTGCTAATCCGTTGGGCGAGACTCCGGAAGTGCAGGATGTAAACTTCAACCCTGGTTTCTGATTTCCGATTATGGGCCTTTACCAGGATAACTACACCGGACTTTCTGAGCTTGAGCGTCTTGCAGCTATGGCTCATGACCCGGTCCGCGTGCACGAAATCGGGGCAGACCAGTGGCCGCTCACCATGATGGCGTGCGGTCTCATGGCTAGCAACGATGAGGAAAAACTGGAGGAAAATTTCGATATATACGATATTTTTGCAACCAAAACATCGGTTGCAGCCCGCAAGAGCAGCCTGATTCAGCTCTCCCGTTTCATTTCCGGCAGAAAAGGCGAAGGGTGGAAATCTCTGCTGCCATACGCTACAAATGAGGATGATGCAAGCTTGAGTCGCAAAGCTGCCACCTATGTGCTTACTCTCGCACAGCCTGGTCCTTCAGAACCGCTCGCCGGTGTTCAGGAACTCGTGAACCGTCTGGTGCGCGATGAGTTTGCCCCGACGACATTGCTGGATGCTGTGCTCAGTGTAGCCGATATGCGCATGATGCCGCTGCTTCAACCCCTGTTTGAGCTGGGGCCCGACCGCCTGGAGGAACTGCTCGATGAGTTGGAGACTACACCGAACCGACTCAGTTGCACCTTTGTATTGCGTGTTCTGGAAACGCATCCGGAACTGGCAGAATCTGTTACAGATGCCTTGTGTCGACTGGCTCCCTTGTCTCCGGTTATTCTGGACCTCGCGATGCCGATACCCACCTGGGCATTCGAAAAACCGACCCCTCAGCCATTGCATGGCTGGACAGCAGCAGAGTATTTTGCACGCATGCTCCCAGAGCTTCAACCGCATCTCGATGAGTCACAGCTTCTGCGTGTAAAGACTGCGTACAAAGCATAAGAAAAATAGATTTTCCAAACAGACCCGGCCTCGTAGTTCAATGGATAGAACGGCCCTCTCCTAAAGGGCAGATATGGGTTCGATTCCCGTCGGGGCTGTTTGCTTGTTTTGTCCTAATAGCGTTCGTGATGTCCTTTTTTTCAGTGGTGTTATTTGTGACTTCCATGTTGCTGCTGGGTATTCACGAAGAGTGGTTGGCGGCGGCAGCAGGTCCGCTGCGGTGGCTTGGGTGGAGCCTGGCGGCTGTTGGCATATTAAGCGGCCTGACCCTGATAGTGCTTTTGCATTAAACAAAAAAGCCACGGCGAGCCGGGGTTTATGATGGAGACGTTATATCGAAAAAAAACAGAATCCCGGGCGATAAGCTCGGGATTCTGTTTTTAATCAGGAAAGATTATATCAGAGGATACTGATGGGGAGCGCTGTACCTGTCTCACCGAGAGTGAAGGAAATGCCGAAGCCTTCTTCCTTCTTACCGCCGTTGTCGCGCAGGTAGAATGTGGCACCAACGTACCAGGCACCCGCGTGGCGGAAGAGAGAGTATTGCTGAATGGGCATGCGTCCCTCAGAAATATCATAGTGCCACTGGGCTGAGAATGTATATTTTTCGTTAATGCGCAGATTGCTGCGCAGCGCTATCTGGTCGGAATCCTCCTGAACAGGGTGGTCAAGAATAGACTGGTAAGATATGTAGGTTTCGAGCCAGTCGCAGGGGATTATTCTGGAACTCACACTGTACTGTGTATAATCTTCACCGTTATCGAATGTAGGCGTTTGTGCTGCCATGTATACAGTAAAACGCCGTGAGGGCTGGAAGCTGACAATGTTGTACAAGTTGGAGAACGTGTAGTCAGAGTTGGGGTTTTCCAGATTATAGTCGCAGAATGTATCCCAGGTAAGAAGTTTGATTCGTTCTCCATCGACGCTGGAGGAGAATGTGTTCTGCATACCGAGACGCCAGATATTCCAGTTGCCCCAGCCATCTATTCCAGTGTAGCCGATTAAGTCCATGGGCAGAGGACTCGTGGTACTGCCGCTCTTTGAACTGGCCCACGCATCAATTTGCGGGACATATTTGTTGGATGACGAGAGGGTGCCCAAGGAGTAGTTGGCGTAAGGTTTGATGATATGCGTCAGCCCTTTCAAGCCATATGGTTTGAAGGCAAAATCGGAATAGTTTCTATGGAACTTAAGGTTGAAATCGCAACCTACATATCCGAGAAGGCGGTTATCAGAGCCGATTCCTCCAACATCATAATAACCGGTGTAGGCTCCACCAACTTTCGGGGTAATATTCAGGAATTTGTAGGCCGTAAGATTGGTAGCAAACTCATGGGTTGTGTTGACTCGGAAGAAACTTTCAGTGTTAAGCAGACGGGAGTAGTACTCTTTGACTTCTCCATCTTTGAGTCTGTCTACTTTGTTTTTGTATTCCAGTTTCATATCAGTCGGCATATACTGCCGCATGATACTGGCGCTATTGTTGGTTTCGTAACTGATACCTGTTTTTCCGATAGCAGTACGGACGCGATAGAACGAGGCTTCTATGCGCTCGTCTGTCATGTAGTAATCGTTTGGAGCAAAGCGTGTGTACAACATGCTTTGCGTGGTATTGGAAATGCGGGTAAGGCGTACTGTGTTATCCGGCTTATCGTCAATTCTGCTGATATCCGGCATGAAGTCGCGGAGCATGTAGCGGTCACTGACAATGTTGACATTGCTAGCGAGATGCCATTTTGCTTTTGTGTCTGCCGCTGGGGTGACATCCCACAGGCTGCGTAATGATACACGATAGCGTCTGTCGTCAATATGTTCGCGCTGCGTATCAGTGGGGTTGATCATGGGGTCGAGGTCATCTGCAAAATACAGAGAAAGGCCTTCCATGTCCTTGTGCTTGCGGGACATGGCAATATCTTCTATGTCCAATCCTGTGGCAAGACCGCGGCGTGTGCGCCCATCCAGACGGACAGTTGCCAGGTAATCAGCTGTGGGCATAATCCCGTTGACCCGGCGGTTACCGAAGAGAATGCCATAACTGTTTTCAAGATAAGCACCCCAATGTGATTTGGTGCCGGCTTTTGGCATGTATCCCTCCCGCGGGTTCAGGGAGTGAGAGAAAGAGAACCACCCGATAACAGGTATGGCAACATCAGTATCACCCGTGGCGATGCTCAGTCGGGAAATGGTGCCGGAGTCACCAGGGTAGATGGTGAGCTTGCCTGTTCCGACCCACATGGATGGTTTCTGGACATCTTCTGTTGTAATGTAGGCATCGTGAACGGTAATGTATTCCTTGCCTTCTTCATCTGTGGCGTATTCTATACGAGAGCCTCGCACCAGCAGGCCGTTCACCTTGATACGAACCTTATTTGCCGCCGTTTTTTTTGTTTTCCAGTTGTAGTAGCCCCCATCTTCACCGCGCACGAGTACATCATCCTGGTAAATTGTCATGGGACCAGCGAGAACGGCTTCGGTGCTATCGAGCCTGGCTTCCAATGACGAGGCGTGAATGTCGGAGCCGCCGTCTGTTCTCAGACGAAGCGGATTCTTTTTGCTGGCCTGGTACAGGAAAATGTTTTTTTCATTGTCGAAAGAAATGGAGCCACCATCATTTGTCACCTGTAAATTGTCAGGTATTTCCGGCGCCTGCGTACCAAGGCCGACAACTGCCCGATTGGTGATATCGAGGACGGGGTTGACTTCATCCTTGTTTTTAAATAGGTCCTCCGGCAGTGGTACCAGGTTGGCACCATGAGCGGTGGTCTGGGCGATACTGCCCAGAATGAGAGCGAGAGCGTACCGGGTGTGGCGTTTTTTGCGTTTCATATGCTGCATCTTCCCCATCGATGTGAGTATTGTGCCTGATTATGCTTGTTTTGTCAAGCTTCACTCTCTGTTGCATCGAGAGATTTTAATGGTGCTCCGCAGTAACGGGACATGAGTCTGTCCGGGGCGTTGTGTAAATCCACAACCACCAGGCAATCCAGTGTATCTCCGAATTCGGAATCAACGTTGAATGATATCATTTTTCCGTTCATGCGGAGGTATTGACGCAGGAGGACAGGGATGGAGCGTTCATCCGGTTCCTGATCGCTGACCAGAGAGGATAGTGCCCGTAAATCAGATAAGCCGGCAGGCAGCAGCCGGGCATCTTCGCTGAGCAGGTCCATGTCGGTAGGCGGTGTTTTCGCTTGTACATGTTTGGCGAGCTCGGTATCCAGACAATGGCATTTGAGGTATTCGTATATCAGAGCACGGGAGCGGACAGAGTAATCTGAGGAGACACTGACCGTGCCGTACAGGTAACGGTACTGCGGGTGTTTATTGATGAACCGACCTATGCCCATCCAGAGCGTATCAAGAGAGGCCGGGTGCTTCTGGTAGGCTGCGGTAATAAACGCCCGCCCCATTTCCATGCCGTTTTTTACATAATTGACGAATTCGTTGCCGAGGGTAAAGAATTCAGAGTTGTAGATACCGGTGGTTCCGCGAGTTTTGATGATTTCGTCTGTTCTTCCCATGCGGTAGGCTCCGGCTATGCGTTTTTCTGCCGGGTCCCACATGATGAGATGGTCGTAGTAGAGATCGTATTCATCTGTATCACAGGCATTTCCGGAACCCTCGCCTACAGCCCGGAAGGTGATTTCGCGCTGAATGCCTATCTCGCGCAGGAGCCTGGGTATTTTGCTGCCTTGCGCGGTGTATATCTGTAGCCCTGTACCTTTATGGGTGTAAAGCAGGTGTTCCTCTTCGGGCAGAGTGTCAATTTCCTGTTGCAGCTCATCGGGAGAAAGTGGAGCCTCTATATCTTGCAAGTTGCGCTTTAATGCATTGGTTGTGTTTGCTGCAGCTGTCTCCGGGTAGCGTAAAATCATGCTGCAGAGACGAAGATAATCAGAAAGCGCGGCATCAGATTCAAAAAGTTCAATTCGGTTGGCTTTAATGGGTTTGCCAATGCGAACCTGGTGAAGCATACGGCGGTCGCGTTTGATTTCGCGCGCGAGCAGGGCAGAGCGCTTTTCTTTGCAGATACGGGTGACGGTCTGGAACAACCAGCCGTTTTCTCCGGAGAAATGCATGGGAACCACGGTGGGCTTGACCTTGCGTATGATTGCGGCAATGTTTTCCTGCCATGGGTCATCTATGACTCTGCCGTCCTGCTCTGACCATGAAGCAGCAGAGCCACTGGGGAAGACAATGAGACAGTGCCCCTCTCGTAACCATTTGAGAATTTCGCGCATGCCGCTCATATTGGCCCGCTTGGCATCTTCTCCTCCATATACATCCACAGTTATCTGGTAGGGGCGCATGCCGCGCACGCAATGCAGGAATTCGTTGACGACGATGCGGATATCGCTGCGCACTTTCATGGCGATATCTCCAATCATCAATCCGTCCGACATGCCGTGCGGGTGGTTGCTGACAATGACACAAGGCCCCTCTGCTGGTATGTTTTCAAGGCCTTTTACCTCATAGTTGAGCGGGAGGTGTTTGCATGCAAGCCTGAAGAAATTATCTGTGCAGCCGGCGTTCTGGTCAGCCTCGATTCTGGAGTGCGCGACATTGAATATATGAAACCCGAGAAGTTTTTCGCCCATGGTCAGCAAGCATTCCGGTAACTTCGTTCCGCCGGGAATGTGCTCCCCCAAATTCATGATTTTATTGTTCATAATGTGCTCACTCATGCGCTTTCACATGCCTGTAATGTTATGTTAGCATATCCGGACGGCATGGGTCAATGTTAAATCGAAATGAATTTTATACTGAGAGGGATGGTAAAATTAAATGAGACAATGGAGAACAGGATGCTAGCTCGGTCGGTTTTGTTTGTTCAATTGCTCAGAAGAACGCAGCCATCTTCAAAGGGAATGGTATGGAAACACTGATTTCTTGACAATTTGTATAGTGGCTGGTAAAACTTTTAATCATGAGTAATCAAGCACGCATCGTCGAAGCTCGCATCGAGATTCCCATGGGAAGCCGCAATAAGTATGAGGTGGATGAAAAGACGGGCCGCATCAAGCTGGACCGGGTGCTGTATTCATCTGTCTATTATCCGGCAGAGTATGGCTTTGTAGAGGATACCCGGTATCTGGATGGTGACCCGCTTGATATTCTGGTATTCACATCAGCTCCTACTTTTCCCGGGTGCTACGTGGATTGTCGGATCATAGGCGGCATGGATATGATAGATGGAGGAAAGCCGGATGTGAAGATTCTGGCTGTGAATGTGGGAGACCCGCGATATGAGCATGTGAATACTCTGGCTGATTTGCCGCCGCACTATCTGCAGGAAATTCAGAATTTCTTCCTCACTTATAAAACATTGCAGAATAAGAAGACCGAGGTTGGGGATTTCTTTGGTGTTGAGACCGCCTGCCGTATCATCGATGCTTCTTTTGAGCGTTATGCCGCAGAAAAACGCAAGTCGGCTGATAACATGAAATGAACTTGACGGCGCGCAGCGGTCTGGATTAGACTGTAGTGTATTCTACTGGTATGAAGTTTCGTAGTATAGCTTGGATGGGGGCTGGTTTGTTGCTGGCTGGCGTGGCTGGTGCAGCCGTGGTATATCGCAGGAAGGGGGAGAAAGATATGCCGCCAGAGCCGGTGGCAAGTCCTGAATATACTGAGCTGCGTGAGATTATGAAGCTTTCTGCTGCTTATAATGATGATTTGTATGCCCGACTGCAGGAATTGGAACAGACACAAGCGCCAGCAGACAGGCCCGCTGTGCTGGATAAATTGATCAGACAGAATCAGAGCGACCGCGCTCTCATCGACGCTCGTCGGGAGACATTGCAGGAAAAGCTTGCCGGGCAGGGACGCACATTTGCAGATGTGGAGGGCTTTGTCAATCTTATCAGTGAATACCGGGCTGTTACATTGGAACAACAGAAACGGCACCTGGAGCTTTTCCAGCTTGTCCGGAATATGGAAAATGTTTCTGATTCTCCTGAATTGCATGCATATATTAAACTGGGCTTCAAGGATGATGCGCAGCGCTATGCGGATACTGATATGCAGCTGATGAAAGCTGCAGATTCTCAGCGAGAGCTTATGCTGCGGGCTGGCCGTATATTGAGTGCTATCGATAATGCAGATGCGGCAGGTGCATCTCTGGCTGAGCTTAACGAGCTCGGGGAACGTTATCTGGAGATTTCGCAGCGTATACGTTTGTATCGCGAAGATGACCCCGCAGGGGCAGAAACTGCGGTAAGGGAATTGCGTTCTATTTATGATGGTCTGCTGCCCATGCTGCGGGCACAAGCCGCCCGGCTGGACGCAGCTGCATATTATGAGGATTCTGCGCTTCGCGAGGTCGTGCGCCGCATGCTTCCCTTGAAATAGCAAAAATCAGAACTGTAGTACTTGTGGGCTTGCATAGGTCTGCAGGTTATGGTAGAGTATTGATGTTATCGTAACTTATTATGCTGGAAGCGCGCAACATTTGTTTGGAGGTGGATAATGATGGCGAGAGCCTGTTTTTGCTCAGCGATGTGAATTTCTGTATTCCTCGTGGGCATTTTGCAGCTATCGTGGGGCCGTCCGGGTGCGGTAAGACGACTTTGTTGAAAGCAATAGCCGGTATCAAGGAAACGACTTCCGGTACCTTTTTCTGGGAAGGTCGTGACCTTGCGGAAGATGGAGATTTTGAGCCTCATGAAATTGGATATGTTCCTCAGTTCAGTATTGCGTACGAGGAACTGACCGTAGAAGAAAATATAGAGAGCTCTGCGCGCCTCCGCGTAGATGCTGATGATGAGGAACTGAATGAGAGAATTGATAGCGCGCTGGAAGAAACAGGGCTGAGTGAGATTGCTGACAGACCTGTGAAGTTGCTTTCAGGTGGGCAGAAACGTCGTCTGGCTCTGGCTATGGAGCTGGTGAGCAGCCCCCGAATCCTGCTGTGCGATGAGGTGACCAGTGGGCTTGATCCCCGTTCCGAGCGCGATATTGTAGAGCTGCTGCACCAGCTCAGTATGAAGGATGGCCGAATTGTCATCTCAGTGACTCACAGCCTGGCACAGATGGAACTCTATGACAGTGTCATGGTGATGGTACGAGGAAATCTGGCCTATCACGGTTCACCTGAGCTTATGGTGCATTATTTCGGCGAAGAGGATTTTGAGTCTGTGTATCCTAAGCTGACTCTGCGTGAACCCGATGCATGGCGCCAGAGCTGGTTGAAACACCGCATGGATTATTACCAGCGCCTGGAAAAGAAGCATGTGCAGAAGTTTACAGATGCAGGGCTGGAACCACCGGGCTCAACCGCGCATGCCGGTGAGGAGAATGACGAGGTGCCGCAGCCCTCATTCCTGACTCAGTTTCTGACCTTGCTTAATCGCCGCTTCACGATACTTTTCCGAGACCGTACCCAGTTGTGGTTGCAGGTTGCCATGATTGTGATTTTCCCGATTCTGGTAGCATTGTTCTCCAGCAAAGGACAGGAGCAGTTGCTGCAGTTGACGGATACCATGGGCTCTGACCTGGCGGCAGAGGTGCAGGCGCAGCAGGCGCAGGCTGAGGTGCGTGCTCGTGTCGGGTCTGCCGTGTCGGGTATTATCATGTTCCAGGTGATTCTGCTGGGGCTGATGGGCTCCAATAATGCTGCTCGTGAAATTGCCGGCGACCGCCTAATCATGGAGAAAGAGAAATTTGCCGGTACAGGAAATGGGGCATATCTGGCATCCAAGCTGGTGTTTCTGAGTGTGCTTGTATTGATTCAGAGCGTATGGATGTTTGCTTTCGTGCAATATTGCTGGCCGCTGAGAGGGGATATCGTCAACCATTTCTGCTTCCTGCTGTTGGCAAATGCTGCAATGACAACGGTGTGCCTGGGGATTTCGGCCAACTGCAAGACCCCGGACCAGGCCTCACTGCTCAGTATTTATCTGGTCGGTTTCCAGCTTCCTCTCTCGGGTGCAGTGCTGGCATTGCCAGAATTTGTCGAGGTGTTCACTCAGCCCTTCATTTCAGCCTATTGGGCGTGGAGTGGCAGTGTGAACGGCGGGCTTGATTCCGAGGTGCTCAAGGCTGTCAATAGTATCGTCCAGACCTCGTTCTCTGATAAAAATCTTTGTTTCGTTGTGTTGCTGTTGCATGTTCTGGTAGGTATAGGTCTTACCTATGTGGGGGTGCGCCGCACGCGTTGGGAATAACTCTATCTCTCAAACTGAATCTATATGGCTAGAAAAAGACGCTCTTCAAACAATAAGAAATCGCAGTTACCTTTGGTGATGGGTGGCGTGGGCGGTGTGATTCTGCTGGCGATATGCGCTGCAGTAGTTCTCAAACCGGCTGAAATGAATGAAAAATCGCCGGATTCGCGGTTCAGCATAGCCGATTACCGGCAGGATGCCTCTCGCCTTACCGGTAACACATATCGTTTGAAAGCACGGGTGGAGAATATAGAATCCATCGGGAATGATCGTCTGGTGGCTGTTTCATTGCCGGGCAATAAACAGGAGCGCCTTCCTCTGCTGGTGCGTAGCGGGGTGACCGGCCGAGTGAATCTGACTCGAGGAGATGTTTTTGTTTTCAGTGTCATCTGCCGAAATGGAAAGGATGACCAAGGACTGGATGTGAAAGGCGTGATGCTGGTAGAAAAAGTAGAAACGGAGTAGTGATGAAGAAGATTTCGTACTTGACGGTACTTCCATTGTTGTGTGCCACGGTGCTGGTTCAGCAGGGCGTTGCACAGGGACTTGGCAAACCCAAAGGCCAGCAGCAGGAAACGCAGAATGCTCAGCAACATGTGGTGCAGGTGGCACCGCAGTTCGGGCAGGATGGGAATGCACCCAAAATAGGTCAGTCTCAGGCAAATGCAGATAGCGGGGAAACACCCAATCCGCAGGTGCTGGGGATGGAATTGCCTTTGCTTGACCCTTCTACAGACACCATGAGCTACAATGGTGCCAAGTTTGATGTGGGAAACAATGCCGCCGTGCGTGCCCGCTTCGAGAAATATCTGCAGCAGAATCCAGATGACAGCACTGAGGCTAAGCGTTATCGCAAGAAGATGAGGGGACTCATGAAGCTGACGCAGCAATCAGCGCGTAAGCGTTCAGAGGTAGGTAGTGAGACCTTGCTGCATATAGGTAATACGCTCTATGAGATGAATGATTACCATGGAGATAGTGGCGTTTCCGGGGCTCTGGCCAGTTCGATAGCCAGTGCTATTGCGGTGCAGTATGCTAACCGTTCCCGCAACAGGAAAAATGAGAAAATGCAGGAGGAAATCGATGACCTGGTCGATAAGACCAACACGCTGACCAACCGCAATACCGGTCGTGGGCAAAGTGCCAATAAGACTGCTGGCAAGAATGGTAATGGCGGAAGTGCCATTGCGACAAATACGTTCAAGATTGCTCAGAATACGAAGCGTATAGCCACGTTGGAAGCCAGCGGGGTGAAGAATGATGCCGACAGTATTGCCGCTACGGAAATGGCAAAAATCAATTTCCAGAGCACCATTGTTTCCATGCTCATGCAGCGTCGTTATGATCATGCTCTCATTGGTGCTCATGCTTATCGGCATATTTTCCGGGATGGCGATACCACTTTGAAGCTGGACAGTGATTCGCAGGCGGCTAAATTGTTTGAGGGCGGAGTGGGGCTTCCGCCAACGGTGAATACGATGGCCACCATCGCTTCCAATATGCGTCATGACGTTGACCAGAATATGGAGGCTGTGGTAAATATGCTTGCGCAGAATAAGCTCTCAGATGCAACACAAAGCCTGATTCAGGCCGTGGCGATTGGTGAATACATGCCAAGTGTTGCAACGTTCCCTGTGGAGGGTCGCCGCCGGATTGCAGAGTTCTGGTCGCTCCGCCGTAAAGCGCTAACAACTTTGAATGCGCGTGATTATGGTGCTCTGGAGGAAATAGCTTCTAAAATGAAGGCACTGGATCCGGATTTTGATGATTCCATGCTGACCAGTTATTGCGCAGGGCGCAAGGCTCAGAGTGATTTGCATATCCGCAATGCAGCTAAAGCGCTCAAAGCGGGAGATGATGCTAAATTTAACGATGAAATCACCAAGGCCGGCACCATCTGGCCTAAAAATCCGAATCTGGAAAAAGGCCGGCAGCAGTTGGAGAAGCTGGATAATAATGACCCGGTTCTGGATGAGTTCCGCACTCTTATCGGCCGCAAAGAATTCCGCACTATCTATAATGAGCAGGATAAGTTCGAAGTGGTGGTGGTGGATGCAGAGCTGAAAAAGCAGTACAAGGAAGCGATTACTCTGATTGGAACTATTGATGGAATGCTGACTCAGCTGGATGTGGCAGCCCAGCAGGATAAGGTGATGGGTCCCTGCATGGCCTATGAGATGCTGTTGCAACGTGGGGAGGAAGATGAACGCTTCAAGGAAGATGCCAGGTATCGTGATGCTTTGAATCGCTTTGCGCTGAGTGCTCACGAGTTTACGCAGGCTCTGGAAAATGGTAAGGAGTCTGAGGCTCGCCGGGAATATGGTTCCGCGTTGTCAAACTATTACCGGGCTCAGTGTCTGTATCCTCGCTCCAGTATGGCTGAGGAAGGTGTAAAACGCGTGACTGAAATCATACTCAAGGCCCAGTTCTGATGCTGCTGCCGGCTGGAGTAGTAACCCGATTTGCACCAAGCCCGAGTGGACCGCTGCATGTGGGGCACTTGCTGGCGGCTCTGCAGGCTCGCCGGCTGGCAGACGCACATGGCGGGCAGTGCCTGTTGCGGGTGGAAGATATTGACACACGCGCGCAGCACCCGGAGTATCTGTCGCTCATGTATGAGGACCTGGCGTGGATTGGCTTGCATTTTGATGGCGAGGTCATGGTCCAGACCAGACGGTTTCAGGTGTACCAATCGGCTCTGGAGCAGCTGCGTACCATGGGGTTGCTGTATCCTTGTTTCTGCACTCGCACTGAAATCCGGAACCAGCTGGCGGAAATGGGGCGCGCTCCGCATGCAACTCTGGGGTATCTCTATCCTGGTACCTGTCGGAATCTTTCTCCTGCTCATGTGGAGGATAAACTGGCCGCAGGTGTGCCACACAGCTGGCGGCTGGATATGCAGCGAGTGCAGGATTTAATCGGCTGTCCCACCTGGCATGATATGCACCGAGGTACACAACGTTGCGTTCCGTCCTGCTATGGAGACGTGGTACTGGCACGTAAGGATTTCCCAGCCAGTTACCACCTCTGCGTGGTGGTGGATGATGCTGCGCAGGGGGTGACTTATGTGACCAGAGGCGCCGATTTGTTTGAAGCAACGCATATTCACCGTGCACTGCAGGGAGTGCTCGGTCTGCCTGTGCCGCAATATTGCCATCATGCCTTGCTGCGTGATAATACAGGAAAGCGCCTGGCTAAAAGGGATGGCGCACGTTCGCTGGCTTCGTTGCGGGCTGCCGGATTGTCTCCGCAGCAGGTTCGCGATTCCCTCGAATCGGCGTTGCTGCGTGGTGGGATATGGGAGGTATAATGGCTTGCTCCCGGTTTGCTTTTGTGGTATGCTGCCGCGCATGAAAATGGAATCCCGCCGGACGATTGCAGTAGTCGCCGCTCTGGTCGTTGATGCTGATGGCCGCGTGCTGGCCGTCAAATGTCCTGAGCATAAGCATGGCGGAGGTTGGGAATTTCCCGGTGGTAAGATTGAGCCGGGCGAAACGCCGCAGTCTGCAGTGGGCCGTGAGATTGCAGAGGAACTGGGGGTTCATGTTTCAGTTGGTGAACTGCTGCATACCGTAGAATGGGATTATCCTGCTTTTCACCTGAGCATGCAGTGTTTTGTGTGCAGCATGGGAAAAGAGAATCTGCAATTGAGAGAGCACACTGATTATTGCTGGCTCTCTGCTGCTGCCCTCAACAGTGTGGATTGGTTGCCAGCAGATGTGGATGTGTTGCCGCATGTGGCAAAACTGTTGAAATAAGCGCCTTGCTGACGGCGCAGTTGCTTGACACAGCTTGGCTTTTCTGCTAAGTTGCAGTCATGTTTTCACTCCTCTCTGATAAGCTCGATGATGCCTTCCGCAAAATGCGAGGGCTGAGCAAGATTACTGAGTCCAATATCAAGGATGCGCTGCGCGATGTGCGCATGGCTTTGTTGGATGCCGACGTGGAATATAGCGTTGCACGTGAGTTTATTGCGCACGTGAAAGAGGAGGCGATGGGTGAAAAGGTTCTCAAATCTGTGAAACCTGGTGAGCAGATTGTCAAGATTTTCCGTGACCAGTTGGCTGAACTGCTGGGTGGAGATGCCGCTCCGCTGATGCTGACTCCTGCTCCTGCCCGCATTCTCGTGGTGGGTTTGAATGGTGCGGGTAAGACTACGACCAGTGCCAAGCTTGCACGCCGCTTGAAAATGGATGGGCACAAGCCGCTGCTGGTGGCCTGTGACTTGATTCGTCCGGCTGCTATTGATCAGCTTGCCACACTGGCAGGGCAGATTGAGGTGCCTGTGTATACGCCCGCCGCTTCGGAAAAGGACGTGATACGTGTGGCCAAGGATGCCCTCAAGTGGGCCGCTGGCCAGGAACATGATGTGATTATCTTTGATACGGCCGGTCGCCAGGAGGTGGATGAGGAGCTGGTGGCAGAGCTGAAGAAGCTGGCTAAGTTTCTGAATGCTCAGGAGTCTCTGCTGGTGGCCGATGCTGCTACCGGTCAGCAGGCTGTGCGTGTGGCTCAGGCTTTCGACCAGGCAGTGGGGCTTACGGGTATCATTCTCACCAAGCTCGATGGTGATGCCCGGGGTGGTGCTGCTCTTTCCATGCGGGCCATCACGGGTAAGCCCATCAAGTATATTGGTGAGGGTGAGAAGCTGGATATGTTCGGGCCCTTCGTGCCGCAGCGTATGGCTGACCGCATTCTGGGCATGGGCGATATCGTGGGCCTGGTGGAAAAGGCAGCCGAGAAAATTGACCAGGAGTCAGCCATGAACTCCATGAGCCGCATGATGAGCGGGGAGTTCAATTTCAATGATTTCCTGAGTCAGATGAAGATGATGCAGAGCCTTGGACCGCTGGAGGGGCTGCTGGGGCTGCTGCCTGGTTTCAGCAAGATTAAGAAGCAGCTGCCGGAGGGTGCTATGGACCCGAAGCGTATGAAGCGCATGGAGGCGATTGTGCTTTCCATGACTCCGGCAGAGCGTGCTAATTATAAGCTGCTCATCCCGAGCCGCCGCCGGCGTATTGCCAAGGGCTCCGGTGTGTCAGAGATTGAAGTGAATCGCTTTATCAAGAACTTCAAGGAGATGAAGGAAATGATGAGCGGTAAGGGGAAGATGGGCGGTATGATGAAAAATCTCATGAAGTCGGCGGGTTCTGCCAAGGGCGGTATGCCGGACATGAATGCCATGATGAAAGGTGAGGGCGGTATGCCGGATATGAGCGCTCTGATGGGACAGGGCGGCATGCCTGACATGAGCCAGATGCCTGATCTTTCCGCGTTGATGGGCGGTGGCGGTGCCAGACCGAAGATGCCGAAGGGGTTCGGCGCTTTTAACGGATTGTTCCGGCGTCGTTGATTGAGCTCATGTTTCGCTGGCTGTCAGTCGCGCTGCTCGGGTGCATGTCGGCCTGGGCTTTATCCCCCTCCCAGGTGGTGGTGGTGTATAATGCCGATTCCAGCCGCAGCGAGCAGTGCGCCCGGGCCTATTGTGCCAGGCGTTCTGTGCCGAAATCTCAGTGTGTCGGTCTGACCGGGCTTCCTAAGACACAGGATATCAGCCGGGGAGATTTTGATGCCAAGCTTCGCTATCCTTTATTGTTGCAAGCCCGACAGAAAAGCTGGAGCTTGCCGGTTGCCCAGCACCAGGGGCTAAAGCCTGTTCTGGCTATGGTGCTCATGCCGGATATTCCCCTGCGTGTGAAGGAAGAACAGGTGCCGGGGAAGAAGCAGGGTATTCTGTTGCAGAATTGTGCATCCGTTGATTCTGAGTTGATGCTGCTGGGGGCGAATTATTCAACTACCGGTCCTCTTCAAAATCCATTTTTTAACAAAGATGCCGCGTTGGAGTCAGCCAGACCGACAGTTCTGGCGGTGACGCGAATTGACGCGCCGGATGATACGACGATACGCCGCATGATTCAATTCCCGGCAGAAGTGGAACGCCGTGGTTTGTGGGGGTGGACCGTCGTCGACCAGGGAGGTCCCTATGCTCAGGGGGATGAATGGTTTTCTGCTATTGCCCGCAAGGCTCGACAGAACGGCCAGCCGCTTTTTCATGAGGAAAGCAGAGCAACTCTGGCTGCGACCTTTCCCTTGATGCAGGAAACGGCTGTGTATTTCGGCTGGTACGCACACCCGGCAAACGGGCCTTTTCATCCTGAATCACATGCAGATTTTCGCTTTGCCCCTGGTGCGGTGGCTGTTCATTTGCATTCATATAGTGGAACTTCGGTCAAGAATGCATCATCCTGGATTGGAGCCTTGTTGCAGCGTGGTGCTGCTGTGACGGCCGGCAACGTCTATGAACCCACCCTGGGCGGGTGCCTGAAGTTTGATGTGTTTTATGACCGTTTGCTGAAAGGTTATAGTGTGGCTGAAGCATCGCTGATGGCTACTCCTTTCCTTTCGTGGCAGGGGGTTGTGCTGGGTGACCCGCTTTATCGTCCCTACGCGGTATTGAAACGCAATGGGGGCAGCCGGGATAATGTGTTTGTGCAGTGGCGGCAGCTGTTGCAGCAGGGGCTGAGCCGTAGTTCTCTGAAGGGGGCGGTTCTGCAGCAGATGAATACGCCTCAGGGGCTTCCGTTGCTTGAAATGCTGGCATGGCATCTTGCTGGTATGGGTGAGGTGAAAGAAGCTGGAGACGTTTTTTCCATGGTTGCCCGCCGCGCGCAGACTGAACGGAATCGGGTCCGCGCTGCATTGCTGCAGGCAACATTGGCGTTTTTAGACAAGGATGAACAATATGGACGGGAGTTGATGAAGCGGCTCCTGGAGCAGACAACTCGTTCTCCTTTCCGCCCGGCTGTGCAGAAAACAGCTGAAACTTTTATGCCGGAATTGCGCCCCCCGCCACCTTCTCCTCAGAAAAAGTGAGTCGTAAGGTGTGTTGCACATGTGTCCCAAAGTTTGAGTACTAATCTCGATAAATTGGACTTTGGCGAGCCAACGGCGAGCGGAAACTTGAGCCCGCAAGGGCGACAGAATCATAGCCCAGCGTGGAGCCGCAACGCGGCGGAACGCTGGGTTTGGAATAAAACATAACCGGAACCCCGACCAACGTGGAGGGGTGGCAGGGAAGCGCAGCTAAAACACTAAGCCGAAGCTTCTGCCACCCACTCCGCTACGCTCCGGGGTTCTGATATGTTTTTCATTTT
>JAZRKW010000018.1:0-1950 GCA_045646505.1 Akkermansia sp.
CCCCTTCGCAGCTGATGATAGCTGTCTTTTTGCGCTGTATTATAACCACGGATAGCAAACATTGCGCTTGTAGATTTTACATACTCCATCAGCACTTTGTGCCAACGCAGCATCACATCCTTAGCGGGGAGCAAGGGATAACTCACTTTATTCCACAAATCCTCAACTGTCTCGCAGTTTCCAGAGGGTAAAGGTGTCACCTTGGGTGTGTTAATACTGGCCAGTTTATTGAGCAAAGTATCGGCTCCTGCATAACTGTTACTTACTGTTCTATTAGTCATAAGTGATATTTTTTGTTTTACGGGGTAAATATATTTGAATTTGTCTTTGGAGAAAGTTCATCGGGCAAACGGATTCAACTATAGCAGTCCTTCATCCTCTCGTTCACGTAGCCCACATAATTACGGGCTGTGCTGCGAGCCATGCCATCACTTGTAATCATCCAGTGTCAGAACTGGCGCTGGGCGGGAGTCAGGGTGTTGAACCATGCCTCTTCGTAGTTGTTGTTGCGAGTATTTTCTGGGAGCTTAGGCATAGTAAGAGTTTTATTATAACACACCGTCAGGTAAAAATTTATTTTTATTTATCATACTTCGTTTTTCAACCCCGGTCGTTGGTAATAAAAAGCTATCACCAACGACCGAGAGGCATGCATCACGAACGCGGCGGCAGGAGGCGGGTGTAGCAGCGCTCATTCACAGCACGAACCGCAACGAGCCAGGGCCGGGGGATACTTTCCACCCCGAATAAAAGAGCAAGCAAAGGTCCTGCGATGGCAGCATTCGTGTCCGCATCACCACCGGAAGAAACAATATCCACCAGAGCACAGCGGAAATCTGCTGCATGCAGCAGCTGGTAGAACGCGCTATGCAATGCCACCAGCACCCACCCGATGAACTCACCATCATAGTCGGGGCGCTCTGTAGCCGCGCAGCGCAGGGATTCGAGCACCTGGGCGCTCAGCCCCTGCTCTTCAGCAAAAGCCAGAGTGGAATCATAAACACCACGCGGAGTAGCGCCCGGCTGCATAGCCTGCAGCAACGCGTGCACATACACCACATTCGCCTCGCCGCACACGGGATGAGGGTGAGTAATAGCAGCATCCTCCCTAGCGGCGGTCTGCCAATCGAAGCCAGGATGCGCCGCCGCCCACAAAGCTATGGGCATCACTCGCATCAAAGCTCCATTGCCCTGACTATTGGGCAGAGGCGAGCCCTCCAGCGCGGAGGACACAGCTTCGCCCGCATCCGGAGGGTCGGTCGCATACCATTCCAGGTAACGCCGAAGGGCTGCAGCAGAATCCCAACCACCAGCATCCTGCAAAGCCAGATGCAGGCAATACGCCATCTGAGTATCGTCTGTCACCTCACCAGCCTGGCGGTCGATACATACCCCGAAGCCAGCCCTCATCTTATCCACCCCCTGCGGATAGGCCCGTCGTATTTCGTACTCGTGGCAGAATTCGACCTGAGCGCCCAGCGCATCGCCCACCATAAGACCGGCCCACGCTATCCGTGATACCGAGGAATCCTTCCGAATCAAGGCGTTTTCCGCACAGGCAGAACTCCGCAACTTCAACGATTGATCGGAAGCTTCCGGAAAGGTCTGTTTTGTTTCCATTTTCTTCGACATTGCGTTTTTATCGTTCAGTTATATTTTAGTTACAGGCTTTGTCTTTATTGATTCTGTTTGCATATCTCCAGGCATTCATCAATGCTGGTAACGCCCTTCATGGCACCAGCACGCAGAAGCCGCTGAACGCACGAAAGATGACCGGTCATCATAGCATAATGCAACGCCGTGTTCCCCTCCGAATCTTCAGCGTCCACCTCCGCACCATGCGAAAGCAGTACCTCAATACACTCCAGATACCCATGCATTGCCGCTATCCGCAACGCGGAAAAGCCGGATTCATCCACAGCCTCCACATCTGCCCCACGCGCCAACAGG
>JAZRKW010000019.1:0-63505 GCA_045646505.1 Akkermansia sp.
CAGCTAAAACACTAAGCCGAAGCTTCTGCCACCCACTCCGCTACGCTCCGGGGTTCTGATATGTTTTTCATTTTACCCAGCGTTCCGCCGCGTTGCGGCTCCACGCTGGGCTATTATTGTGTCGCCCTCTCCGAGGGCTCAAAATTCCTCGGGCTTTCAGCCCGGCAAATTCCAATTTGTCGAGCAGATATGGGCTTCTTCCAAAATGTTGCTGATGTTTCTATAGCTTACCAAATCTTTGGGACACGTGTGCTGATAATAGGCGACCTCGCTGATAGAGATTGATACCAGACAGCAGTTATGCTACAGTAATCTCATGAAAAATTTCCTGATTGCTCTTATATCTCTTTTCTGTCTTCTTCCCACCGCAAAGGCTGAATTCGATGCCAGCCAGCTCATTGGCGGGCTGCTGAGTGCCCTCGATGAGTCACAGGAACAAGCACCCGCACCAGGCCCGCAGAAGCAGAAAACAGAGGAATTCGGTGATTCCATGGTCCTCATAGCTCGTGCTGTATCAGCACCCCTCGTGGAGGCATTCAAGGAAGAAGGCCGGGAATATGCTCAAGAGGTGGGTGATATCATCACCCAGCGTATCATGGAGGATAAAAAAATCAGCGGCACGCTGGATTCCATGCGCATCTTCTGCTGGGCTGTCGTGGCCTACCTGACCATCGTCACCATCCTGATTATTTTCCTTCTGCTCCGTCTGCGCGTGTTGCACAACAAGCTCATGAAAGCCATCCAGAAATCGGCGATTGTCCCATAACAACAGGGGAACAATCTGATTTCCTGCATCTTTTGCCACTGCTGAAAGGCAGTTCCTCGCGGAACTTCTCTCCACTCCCCTTTGTCACTCACACCCCTTCTCCCATGAGTCGGGCGCGATTTTCGACATGCTCGCGCATAATCTGCTCTTCCGTAGCACCGAGAGCGCGGAGCATGTAACTGCTCATGGCCATCGCTACCTCTGCCTCACCGGCAAAGGCATGCGCATCACCGGACTGAGCAATAGCCTTGGCAATACGGATATAGCTGGTGTGAGCCACCACCCGGATATCCGGATTCAGGCCACGCGCGGCCGATGCAATCTGCACGGCGGGAGCCGCAGCTGAGGAAATGATGATAGCCTTTGCCTTTTCCACACCCGCCATGCGCAGGATAGTGCGGTTCGATGCATCGCCATGAATGGCAGGAAGTCCATCCCGCTGCAGTCGCGTCACCGTGTCGATATTCATCTCCAACACCACCACTTCCATATCATACCGCCGCAACACATGGCTCACCAACTCACCGCAGGGGCCATAACCGACCAGAAGAATGCGGTAGCAGTCATCTGATACAGCTGGTATACTCTCAGCACTAGCGTGTTTCGCGCCGAAGCCCCGCTCCTCCAGGTAATGCACAGACATAGGCACAAAGCGGTACAAGGCGGCATTCAGGGTGATGGATACAATAGCCACACCGGTAATGACATTTACCGCTTCCATGGGCAGCAGCTTGTAGGTGCCGGCAATAAGGGTGGCCAGAATGAACGAGAATTCGCCAATCTGGGAAAGCGAACCACCCACCATCAGGCTCAGGCGCATCGGCTTGCCCAGCAGCGACACCATGATGGCCGCCATGATTGGTTTAGCCAGCATACAGATAGCCAACGTGGCCAGGGCCAGCGGCCAGTATTCCAGCAGGCCGCCAATGTGGAATCCCATGCCCACCGACACAAAGAAGAGCACCGCGAAAGCATCGCGCATGGGCAAGGCATCACTCGCGGCGCGGCTGGCAAACCGGCTCTGCCCCACCACCATACCGGAAAGGAAGGCGCCGAACTCCATGGAGGCATTGAACACCGTGGCCGAGAGCACCGCAATGCCCAGCGCACACACCAGCACCGCCAGGGTAAAGAGTTCATCTGAACAATGGCGGGAAATATAGGTAAGAACCTGCTTGATAACCTTGCGCCCGAAGAGCGCCACCACGACCACCAGCAGGGTGAGTTTCACCGCCATCATTCCCAGCGCAGGGACCAGCTCCTGCCCACCGAAAATGGCCGGCAGCAGCACCAGCAGGACGATGGTGAACATATCCTCCACCACCAGCCAGCCCAGCGCAGTGTGACCGGTGGGGGTCTGCAGCACACGGTTATCCCCCAGCACACGGGTGAGCACCACCGTACTGGACACGCAGACACAAAGACCGAACATGAGACTGTTCACCCAGGCCACATCTCCCATTCCCAGAAAATGGAAGGCCAGCATCCCCAGCAGAGATACAGTCAGCATACACACCAGAGCCCCCGGCACCGCTACTTTCTGCACAGCCAGCAGATCCTTGAGATGAAACTGCAAGCCCACACCGAAAAGAAGCAGCACCACACCAATGTGCGAAAAATCCTCCACCACATGTGCATCCACAGGCTCACCCCACCAGGGCTGTGCAGCCAGCATACCGGCAACCAGGTACCCTACCAGTGGTGACAAGCTCAGCTTCTGCGCCAGCATGCCCAGAACCAGCGCCAATGTAAGACCAATAACAAGTGTAAAAATCATAGAAAGAGAAAGCGCGGCTGCGTATCCTCCTTGATACTACACCCGCGCCCGGTCTTTGACAAGACAACTCTGTCTGTCTGATAAAAATATTACGATTCCACCAGTTCCTCCGGCGGCAACCCTGCCAGTTGTCTCCGGGTAGCCACACGCTCACGGGTCACCTGTTCATCCGTAGCCCCCATCTGCCGGAGCAAGGTAGATGACATGGACAGCGCCACTTCCTCCTCTCCGGAGAATACATAATGCCCGCCAGTACGCAACTCCTGGGCCTGGCTCATGTATGTCGTATAGGCCATTACCTCAATCTTCTTGTTCAGACTGCGCGCTGCGGCAGCAATCTCCTTGGAGGGCGCTGCCGCAGCCGTCACCATGATGGCTTTAGCATACTCCACCCCGGCCAGTTTCAGAATATGGCGCAGGCGTGCATCGCCGTGCAATGCAGGAATTCCCTCCTTATTCAGGCGGCTCACGGTATCGATATTCATTTCCAGCACCACGACTTCCACATCATACTTGCGCAGCAGATCAGTCATAATCTGCCCGCTGGGGCCGTAACCTACCACAATCACACGGTCTACCTCCTCACGAGGAGCCGGCACATGGCGGGCGGCATCCGGTGCCACAGGGGCATTCTTCTCCAACAGCTGAATGACCTTGGGCACATAGCGGAACAAAGCTGCATTCAACGTGATGGAGATGATAGCCGCACCTGTAATCACATTCGCAGCATACAAGGGAAGCACTCCATAAGTACTGGCGGCCAGCGTAGCCAGAATGAAAGAGAATTCACCAATCTGAGCCAGGGCTCCACCCACCACCACGCCCAGACGCGCAGGACGGCGCAGTAAGCGGATGACTACATACCCCGTAACCGGCTTGACCAGCAGCACATACAGCGTAGTGCCCAGCGCCAGCGGCCAGTATTCCACCAGACCACCCATGTGGAAGCCCATACCCACCGATACAAAGAAAAGCACCGCAAAGGCATCGCGCATCGGCAAAGCATCGCTCGCGGCTCGGCTGGCAAACTTGCTCTGCCCCACCACCATGCCGGAAAGGAAAGCGCCGAACTCCATGGACGCATTGAACACATAAGAGGACAGCACCGCAATGCCCAGCGCAATTACCAGCACGCCGAGCGTAAAGAGTTCATCCGACCCCTTGCGGGCCACAAAAGTAAGCACCCGGGTGATGATGCGCTTACCCAGCAGCGCCACGATGAGCACCAGCAGAGTCAGCTTCACCGCCATGCCACCCAGCGCCGGAAGCAGCTCATCATTGCCGAACATGACCGGCATGAGCACCAGCAGAATGATAGTGAACAAATCCTCCACCACCAGCCAGCCCAGGGCCGTATGCCCGGCCGGGGTCTGCAGCATCTTGTTATCCTCCAGCACGCGGGTGAGCACCACCGTGCTGGATACACACACGCACATGCCGAAAATAGCCGCCGCCACCCAGCCGCCGGAACCACCACACAGGTAATAGACAAACCCTCCGATTCCTGTCCACAGCAAGCTGCAGGTCACAGCCCCCGGCACTGCCACCTTGCGCACCGCCAGCAAATCCTTGAAATGGAAATGCAAGCCCACACCAAAAAGCAACAGCACCACGCCGATATGAGAGAACTCCTCCACCACATGCTGATCCACCGGGTGCCCCCACCAGGGCTGAGCCGCCAGCATGCCGGCCACCAGATACCCCACCAGCGGAGAAAGTTTCAACTGCTGTGCCACCATCCCCAGCACAAAAGCCAGGGCCAGACCAATGACAAGTGTAAAAATCATACCAGTACGCGAGCCCAGAGAACTTTCAGATAACGCCCCTCAGGATAAGTGGAAAGGAAGGGATGGTCCCAGCCGGGGCCGGTCATATCAAGAATCTGCAGGCGGCGTCCCAGTCGCTGAGCAGCCTTGATGACCACCTTCTCGAACTCTGCCGGGCTCACCAGTCCGCTGCAGGAACAGGTCACGAACAAGCCCCCGCGGCGCACGCACTGCAGACCGAGCATGTTCAGGTCATTGTACTTCTTAAGGCCCTCTTCCTTTTCTTCATCGCGGCCCAGTACAAACTTGGGCGGGTCGAGCAGCACCACATCGAACATCTTGCCGTTGCGCACCATCTGGCGGGCATACACAAAAGCATCCGCATGCACAAAGTCGATGCGCAGCGGGCCGTTCTGGGCGTTGATATTCGCATTGCGCTTCGCCATCAGAATGGCCTTTTCATCCAGGTCCACCGCTGTCACCTCCGCAGCACCGCCGTGCAGCTTGGAGTAGATGGAGAAGCCGCCGGAATAGCAGCAGAGGTCGAGCATGGTCTTACCCGCCACCAGTTTGGAAAGCTTCAGGCGGTTATCGCGCTGGTCACAGAAGAAACCGGTCTTGTGACCCTGGGCGAAGTCGACCTCGAAGTTCACGCCGTTTTCCACGATACGCACCTTATGCACCGGTTCACTGGCGGGAGCCTTGCTCACATCGATTCCCTCCATGCGGGCGATTCCCTCATCCACGGTGATGACATGGCGCTTCGTGCCGCAGAGCTCATGCAGCAGAGGCAGCCACTGCGGCAGCCGCAGCCACACACCCAGAGTGGTCACCTCCAGGCTCAGCACATCGGCATAACGGTCCACAATCAGACCGCCAAGGCCATCCGAATCACCGTGAATCACGCGGTAGGCATTGGTTGTTTCCTCCAGATTGCAATCCTGGCGGCGCCAGGCCACAGCCTTGCGGATAGCACCCTCCAGGTCCTTTTCCTTCAGCACCTCAGGGCCATGCACCAGCATGCGCAGCGGGGTGCGGCTCTGCGGGTTCCAGAATCCGCCGCCGAAAAGGTCGCCGTTCTTATCGTAAACGTTGATAAGACCACCCTGCACTGCATCCGGGCTCACCGCGCCCAGCATACGGGGAAACACTGCGGGATTGTAGGTAAAATACTTAAGCTGCACCCAGGGGCGCACCCAGTTCTCGCTGCCTTCGGGAGCATCTGCGGCCTTGAAAGCACGCACTCGTGGCGCGGCACTCCCCCCCTGCGGGCGCTTCTTATCCCTGTATTTCGGCTTGAAATCCTGTTTTCTCTGCTGGTAATCGCTCACGCGCGGGATTATACGCGCATAGCACAGAAAAGTCAACATCGGGCTTGATTCCCGGACGATTTGTTACTACAATCCCTCTGTGAACGTTTTTTCCACCTGCTGGAACAGTCGCCGCCACAAGGACGGCGGCGCCATGTGCGATGAAATCCGCGAGCTGGGCTTCGAACACATCGAAGCCTCGCACGGGCTGAGTCTCGACATGCTGCCGGGGCTCATCAAGGCGGTGGATGGCGGTCGCATCAAAGTTGCCGGGGTCCATAACTTCTGCCCGGCTCCCATTGAAGTCCCCGGCGATGTGCCGGATGCCTACCCCTTCACCTCCCACCGACCGGAAACACGAGAACGGGCCATGCGTCTCACCCAGGAAACACTCATGCTGGCCTCCCGGCTGGGGGCTCAGTATGTGGTGCTGCACATGGGCAATGTGGAACTCATGAAGGGGATTCACCCCACCCGCGAACTGGAGCGCAAACTGCGCCACGAATGGGTAGACAGCAAGGAATACGCCCGCCGGAAAGGCGAACTGGTGCGCCGCCGCGCCAGACAGGCTCCGCTCTACTACGAGCGCGCCCGCCAGACCCTGCACACTCTGGCTGAACAGGCTGCCAAGCTGAATCTGGTGCTCGGGGTGGAAGGCCGCAGTCACTTTGAGCAGGTGCCCGGCGAATGGGAAATGCCCCGGCTCATGGCTGAGTTTGCCGATAATCCCCATGTGCGCTACTGGCACGACTTCGGCCACATCCAGCGCAAACACAACCTGCTTCTTCTCAATCACGACCAATACCTGCGCCAGCTGCAACCCTATCTCTATGGAGCCCATGTGAACGACGTGCAATGGCCCAGCCGCGACCATCGCGCCCCCTTCCAGGGCGGCTGCGTAGACTTTAACCACCTGCTCCCTGCCTATTTCAACCAGCGCATGCCCCTCACCTGGGAACTTTCCTCCTCCGTTACCACCGAGGCCATTCTCGAGGCCAAACAGCGCTGGGATAAGCTTGTAGCCTCCCTGCCGGAATAAATAATCCGACCAACGGGAGGATTTCGTTCTCCCGAATCCCATGGTATGAACGTCTTCCCCAATCATCAGGGAATGGTTAGGCCTTGCTTCATTGGAAACGTCGGAGCACGGGACTTCAGTCCCGAAAAACATAACCGGCGAGGTCGCTTCCATCTTCGCCCCAGGGTAAGCGTAGGTCACACAGCGGACACGAGCTCCCGTGACAGATCGCTCGCCGCACACGCGGTCTTCCAGGCCCGTGGCAGGCAGCACCCTCAAAACCAGCTGCCCGTGCTCCTTTCGGAGCACGGGCAGGGAAATTTAAGACATCAGTCACTAATCATTTATCATTCCTCCTGCGTCTTGCGGCGAGCGCGGTCAGTGCCAGCAGACTCAGGGTGGTTGTAGTGGGCTCAGGGGCCATGAAGAAGGCCAGCTCACCGCCACCTACCTCTGCCGTGGTAAAGGTGATGAAATACTGCTGGTTCGCCCCCGGATCCGGCAGATTACCGAAGTAATCGCTGGCCAGCACGCGGTCACCCACCTGGATATCACCCGGCTGGTAGGTCACGCTCACGCCATCGAAGGTCAACACCAGCGCATCCACACCGGTGAAGAGCGTCATGCTCTCGCCCAGCTGCATGCCCGCCACGGCGTCATTTATGTTGCGTATATTACTCCTTGGCTCCTGCAGCCTCTAACAGCTTCACGATTTCGGTGTGGCCAAAATGGCGGGCTAGTTCGACCCAGCGACGCTTGTTGACATCAATCCCCGGTACAGCTAACAGAAGTTTCACAATTTCGGTGTGGCCGTGGTAGACGGCACCATGGAGCGCCCCCCAACCCTTGTTGACATCAATCCCCGGTACGGCTAATAGAAGTTTCACGATTTCGGTGTGGCCGCATTCAGCGGCGTGCGATAGATTGTCTGCACTATTGAGAACTGCCCCCGCAGTAATAAATGACGCGATACATTCCAAGGGGAGTATTTTTCCTTGCGACTTCCACACTTTATAATTAGTATACATGCAACCTACATAATCGAAATCAGACAGCTGTTTTCTGCCATCCTTATACAATTGATAATTGTATAAAAACTGCTCTGAGCTTTCATCATTCACTTCATCAAAAACATCTATGATTTTATAGCGTTTCAACAATTCAACGGCTTTATCCGTTGAAATAGACTCTATGCATCCGGCTCTCTTGAGCAAATTACGTATCCCTTCAGAAGCGGCACAAGAGAGTGCGTTCGTGTTGCTGCCATGATATTTGAAGCTGATAGTGGCATTCAGCCCTGTATCGAGCAACATTTGAACAATTTCCGTGTTACCGCTTTCAGCCGCCAAGGCAATGAGCGGTATACCACCAGGGCACACGGGCGCGGTACTTGCTTTTGCGTTGAGCAGAAGTTTCACAATCTCCGGACGGCGTTGCCCGATTGCCTTCATCAGCGGAGTATAGCCCTGCTCGTCTGCCTGATTGACATCAGCTCCAGCATTCAGCAAATACTGCACAGCTTCCCCATATCCCAGCGCCTGGAGCAAGGCAGAAGCGCCGCTTTTATTCCGGGCATTGACATCAACGCCCGCCTTCAACATCGCATCCATCATCTCCACATTACCTTGCCTGGCTGCGTGCATCAGCAAGGTATTGCCGTCAGCGTCTAATACGTCTATCTTCGCCCCTGCTGCAATCAATTGCTCGCTTATCGCCTTGTTTCCATTGAGGACAGCTGCACTCAGGGCGGTCTTGCCGGTGGCATCGGCCTTGTTACAATCGGCTTCTTTTTCCAGCAGCAGGGTTATCAGAGCCATGTTATCATTGCCTGCAGCAAGAATCAAAGGAGTGACTCCAGTTGAGGAGGACGCGTTTACATCAGCTCCGGCATTCATCAGTGTCGGAATGATAGAGTCATAGCCCCCGGCTATTGCGATGAGCAACGCTGTTTCTCCTCTCTCGTTTTTGGCGTGAATGTTTGCCCCTGCATCCAACAGAGTCTTGAGGATAGAGACATTCTGAGTTTTGATGGCATAAAACAGAGGGGGAGCTCCTGAAGAATCAGGGTCGTTCACGTTGGCGCCGTACTCAATCAGACTGCTGATGATAGTACCATTGCCACCAACTGCAGCAATGTGCAGCGCTGTTTTCCCCCCTTCGGTTTTAGCATGGATGTTTGCCCCTGCATCCAGCAACAGTTTAACCGCTTCCGGATTGCGGCTCTGGATAGCGGAAGCAAGTGCGGTTTTCCCGTCGGCATCCGGAGTATTGACATCGGCTCCGACTGTCAGCAGCAACTGCATGCGCTTCACGCTGCCCTTGACAGCCTCCTTTACCAGCTGAGCATCATATTGGGGAGCAGCTATATTCAGAGACATCAGTTCTTCTACGGCAAGGCGCTTTGCCTTTTCCTCCGGCGTTTCACAGGAAGCGAAAAGCATCACCGACGCTCCCATGGCAATTATTGTAAACAGTTCTTTTTTCATGGCACTTACGAACTTACCAGCAACACATGACGGAGCAATTAAACCCCGACGCCACTTCCATTTCACTCCAATCAATTCAGAAACAGCAAGTTGCTTATTTCTTTATCAGCGATTTTAATTCTTCGATCCAGTTAAGAACATCGATTAGCTTTTCATCAGACGTCATGCTCATTTGTGTTCTTGTTACATCACACTGTAAATCTGAAGCTAACATACGGCAATCATCTATCAAAGCCTCTACATCTGCCTGATTTACATTTTCTCCTGATGCAAGAAGCTCCTCTTTCCTCTGTTTATATACGTTATAGCGTTTCATAATGATAGTAATATGGTTAATATGGACTATGCTTGGATAATACCCATTCAGAATCCGTAATAGGCTGCGTTGATTTGGTCTGCTGTTTAGATAATAACAGCTCATAAGACCGTCCCCCTAGCATATAATGAAACGATGTACCGGGTGCTGCAATTTTCTCGAAATAAAACAGTTTGTGTGCTTGACTTGCGGATTCTGAAAGCGAGCAATATGAAACAAAGGACAAAAGCAGCATTGGCGGTGTTGGCCAGCACCGGAATTGATGTATTAGAAGCCGCGCTTCTGGCTAAGGAAGCGCTTTCTGCCGGACGAGGCAGAGTAAAACGGGCCAGGCTCTGCATTGCTGCCGGCGCAGAGGCATTGAGGCAGCAGGAGCGGACGGTCACATTTGAGAAAGCGGTGGAGGAGGCTCTGGCTGCGAGGAGGGACAGGCGGACACGGACGGTGTATGATTTCCGGTATTTTACGCGGCGATTCATGAAGCGGTGTCCGGGATTGTCGCGGCGGCGGGTGCGGAGCATCACACCGCAGGAATGCGCGGGGTATATTGAGCAGGCGTTTGATACGCCGCGGCAGCAGCAGAAGGCGCGCTTAATCCTGAGCGGGGTGTTCGGCACGGCGATAAAGCGTGGCTGGTGCGATGCGAATCCAGTGGCGCGTGTGGAAGCGCCGCGTGTGGTGGAGCAACCGGTGCCGATTCTGACGCCGCAGGAGATTGAGCAGATTACCACCACAGCAGAGACCTACCAGAGCGGCAGCTGCGCGGCGGCAGTGGGAATGATGCTGTATGCTGGCATCCGCCCGCATGAGGTGGCACGGCTGAGCTGGGAGCAGGTGGATTTTCGGGAGCGGGCGATTTATATTCAGCCCCGCCACAGCAAGACCGGCGGTGCGCGACGGGTGACGATTCACAAGCCACTGCTGCGAATCCTGCGAAGACACAAACTCGCAGAAAATGAAAAGATATGCCCGGCGAATTGGCTGCACCACTGGCGAGAACTGCGCCGGGCGGCGGGATGGGACACCCCTGCCCGGCGCTGGCCACAGGATGCGCTGCGGCATACCTTTGCGAGTTATCACCTAAGCCATTTCCGCAGCTATGCCGAGCTGCAGCTGGAGATAGGACACAGGGATGCTACGCTGCTGCGCACGCGGTATGTGGACCAGCGAGGGGTCAGAAACGCGCGGGCATTCTGGGAATACCGGGGGCAATTAGCAGCGTAGCATCCGGAAGTACGAATTACGAGGTAAATTCAAAGTACGAGTTACGAATTACGAATTACGAAGTAATGAAAGCTAGTGCGCAGCTGGCGCTGCGCGAATCGGGGGCAGCCAAAACTACGGCTGACGACGAAACAATCAGCAAACAACAAATACGCAAAAAAACAACAAACACGTAACAAAAAAAATAACAACACTTGCCCACTACCGTAAACCTATAGGAATAGTAAACTTATAATTTTTCCCATTGCACACAAAAAATTGGTTCGGGCAGTGGAATCTGGGAACGATATCGCAGCAGGTTCGGTTTTATGCTTTGAGCTGCAGTATGCGTTTTTCTATGCCAGATTGAATTTCGCTATAGATAGCGGATGGGTCGGATTGCTGCATCTTTTCTGTGAATGGAACGAGTATTTTGGAAAGCTGCGCCAGGAGTTTGTCGATTTCGGCATTCACCAGATGATTGCGCAACCCCGCCTTTTCACCCATGCGGAGAAACTTGCCGCGGGTATTTCCATTAACTACGCTCCCAACGATAAAATGCATATACTCCGAGTCCCAGTGCTTCCAGAACACGGATTGTCTTTTCCAGCTGAACGGTGGGTTTGCCGTTTTCCAGATCGGAAATGAAGCGGATTCCCGTGTTCGCAACACCTGCCAGCTGCTCCTGCGAAATCCCCTGAGCCTTGCGCGTTTCCCGCACCAGGCTTCCAATTTCCTCTGTACTCCTGAGGGGCTTTCCGTTTAGAGGCTTCACATTCTATTACCGTTCGGGAACAATATAACACACAAATGCATAAAGCCAACATTTTATTCCCGATCGGGAATGAGAGCAAAGTTTTATCAGGAACAATATCGGCACGCAGTGCCGACACTATCCGTTCCTGCGGAGCGGACGTGGAAGGAGCAATTACTGAATTACGAGGTACGAAGTAAAGAAAGTTCGTGCGCAGCTGGAGCTGCGCAGGTGGATTTGGACACTAATCAGCCCCCGTGGACGGGGGCTGAGAGAATTTCGCGGGCGGGGCCCGCGAGATTTGGGGGCATCAGGGGCTGTAGGTGCGCAGCAGGGCCACGGCATCGGCGGCGAGTCGACGGATGGCGGCCTCGCGGTTGGAGATGGCGGGGAGCCCCCAGAGGGTGAAATCATTGTGCGCAACGATGTTGAAATACATACCGCGCAGAGAGGTCAGGAACCAGAGCCAGTCGCCGCGCTGCATGCCGGGAAAATGAGTCTGCACGGCATCCTGCCACTCCTGGAGGGCGTAGGAATAGTGGGATTCATACACATCGCGAGTGAGTTCGGGGTCTTCGTATCCCATCTTGTTCAGGAAACAGAGTACCTCCTCGCCGCTGGCCACGGTGCTGTCCTGCCAGGAGGTAATGGGAGCCAGCAGCCAGGAGCAGATGAGAGCTTCCGGATCGTTCGCTTCGCGCGCCTCTTCCAGCGCAGCCAGACAGACCTCATTATACTGAGTAGAGATAAAAGCCAGAGTGTCCCGGTACAAATCTGCCTTATGCCCGAAATGATAACGGATAAGCCCGATATTAACATCGGCAGCGTTGGCGATATCGCGCACAGCAGCGCCTTCATACCCCAGGCGGGTGAACTGCTGCACAGCAGCGCGCATAATCTGCGCCTTGGTGTCGTCAGACTTACTCATGCGTCAAATACGTTACGGGATTTTTTCTTTTTCTTCCTAGCTTCTTTCTCCTCCTGTTTTTTCAGGATAAAGTCCTGGTCTTCCTTGCAGAATCTACGGAGTTTGGTGCGGCTGATTTTGCCGCCATACTCCTTGAGGTACACCATCTGGTGTTCATCATCGAAGCGCTGCAAGCGGGCAAAGACAGACACATCTCCGGTGGCAGAAGACCAGGTACGGTACCCCTTGGCGGATAATTTCTCACGATATTCATCCATCTCCTTCTCCGCATTGACTACCCCTTCTTTCAACAGCACCTCAATCTGCTGCGTGAATTCGTTGTATCCGTCAATCCCGACCACAAACTTACCACGGGGTGAAACAACCGCCAGCGCAGGTTTACGCTTCAGCCCGTACCGCCGGGCAAGGCGTTCTATGGCATCCCGGCTGTATTTGGCTGAACTACGAGTGCGGTCATCAATGGATGCCCCGGAATCCAATTTAAGCCGCACAACCCTGTTGCGGCACCACGCATTGAATTGCGGCGTATCAAGCAATTCCTCTCCCAGTAACGAACTCTTGGGAGCTATGACAGAATCGTGAAACCAGATAATGAGAGGACGACATTCACGGTGTGCAAATCGCGTAGCTGTACCGTAATTATCCAACCAGCCGTTGCCATGGCGTTTCGCTTCAAACGCAGCCGTAATACCTGCTATTTCAGCATCCGGGTTATCCGGGTCAGTGAAATAAACCTCACCTTCGACTCCATTATCAATCTGCTCCAGTTCTTCGGAGGTAGAAACATTGTAACTCTGCGCATTGGGGTCTACCGCACCACCGGTCAGCAAGGGATTCATGCCGGGAGTCGCCGGTTCCTCCCACCCCATGCGCGGTTTATCTTCTTCCCCCGGGCGGGGAACAGGTGCTTCCACCGGTGCCTCATTCCGGGGAGACGACACGCTGCATGAGGTCAGCCCCCCCACGCTCAGACAAAGCAGAATTGTAAGGAGAGGCTGATTCATCAGATTTGTTCACGGCGTTTGACTTCCTGCCAGGCGGCTTCCATATCATCCAGAGAAGCATCCGCCAACGTCATTCCGCGTGTTTTCAGAGCAGCTTCCACTGCATTGAAACGGCGTTCAAACTTTCTGTTTGCATTGAAGAGCGCAAGCTCCGGATCCACTTTGCGCCGGCGGCAGAGATTCACGATGACGAAAAGCAAATCACCCAGTTCCTCGGCCACATGCGGGTCATCATCCGGCAGGTCAAGCGTTTCTGCCACCTCAGCCGTTTCCTCGCGGATTTTTTCCACAACTCCGGCGTGGTCCGGCCAATCAAACCCGACCTTTGCCACCTTTTTTGTGATTTTATATGCCTGCAGAAGAGAAGGAAGCCCTTTCCCGCAATCCTGCAGATAAGGTTTATCCTCGATGGAATGTTCCTTTCTTTTAATGGCATCCCACTGGGAGACAACACCTTCGGCATTCTCTACCACCGAGGCACCGAACACATGCGGATGCCGCCGCACCAGTTTATCAGCCAGTTCCCGGGCCACCTCATTGATTCCGAAGCCGGCCTCCGGGTTCTCCTGCGCCATTTCGGCATGGAAAATAACCTGCAGCAACACATCGCCAAGTTCCTCGCGCAGGTGCGCCCAATCGCGCTCGCGGATAGCATCTATGCACTCGTAGCATTCCTCAATCAGGCTGCTGATGATGGAATCGTGTGTTTGCTCAGCATCCCAGGGGCAACCACCAGGCTGACGCAGGCGGTGCATAATGGCCACAGCCCGCTCCACCTGCCGGGCGGGGTCCTGGCAGTGAATCATTTCCTGCTCGGTCATTTCGACTTACCGTTGCGGCGGTCGCGGCGCTCATTCGTGGCCTTGCCCGCCAGAATATCATCAATATGCTGCACCATATCCCAGGCCACGCGGCGGCGCTGGTATTTTCGCCACAGCAAATCACGCAGAGTCTGCCAGTGTTCCTCTGTAAACTCAGCGGGGGTGAACACCACCTCATCGCGCTGGGAACGCCCCAGTTTGGGTGCCACCATCAGCTGCCACCAGCCACCGAAGTGCTGGGCTTCGTATACGACCTTATTGCCGTCCTCGTCTCGGTCCTGCCAGGAGAATGTTTCCATCTGTTCGGATTACGGGGGTTAAAATGCTCAGCGGCCCTGCTGCTTCATCTGTCGATTGATAGCATTTACATCGTCCTGCATCGTGGGGGCGATTTCATTAACAGGGCCTGCGGTATTCAGAGAAATGATAAGTGGTTTGGAGCGGTTTCCGCGGTTGTCATACTTATAAATGACACGCTGCACCAGCTTGCCTTGCGGATGTGAATACATGCGTTCCTCCACCAGTCGGGCGCGACTGTCATAACCATAGGCCACCTTGTAAATGATATTCTTCTTTGTATGGTCATAGATGATACAGCCCACCAGCTGGCCATACTTGCCTTCCGTGTAATCATTTACCGCAGCCAGACGCCCGCTGGCCGTGTATGAGGAGCAGCGCATACCACGCCAGCCTTTCTGGCGCTGGTAGATGGCGCGGGTACCATCCGGATGCCGCATCACACGCACCATATCACCGGTTTCATTCAGCACCTCAGTGCTCTGCGCCTGCACAGCAGGTACCACAGCTGCCACAACCGCAGCAAAAAGAAACATCATACGGTGAATCATCTTACTCATGCGCCCCATTCTACCGATTTGATTCCACCTTGGCAAGCGGAAATTCAGTCTTTTACTGCTCGCAGGGCGCGCTGCATGGCAGCCACCGTTGCATCGATATCTGCCTCTGTATGTGCGGTGGAAATAAAGCCCGTCTCATACGGCGAGGGTGCCACATACACCCCCTGCTCCAGCATGGCGTGGAAATAGCGGCGGAACATATCAAAATTACCGCTCATAGCCGAATCCAGGTCATAAACCGGCTGCATGGTGAAATGCAGGCAGAACATGGAGCCATCGCGGATGAAGGTGAGCGGCAACTGCTCGTCGCGCAGGATGCGACGCACCCCTTCCTCCAGACGAGCGCCCAGCTGTTCCAGGCGGGTGTAGGAATCGTTCTGCTCCAGATAATTCAACTGAGCCAGGCCTGCGGCCATGGCCACAGGATTACCACTGAGCGTGCCGGCCTGGTACACCGGCCCCAGCGGAGAAACGCAATCCATAATCTCACGGCGACCGCCAAAAGCACCCACCGGCAGACCGCCGCCGATAATCTTACCCAGGGTGGTGATATCCGGGGTGATACCCGTCTTCCCCTGCACACCGGCGGCAGAGATTCGGAAGCCGGTCATCACCTCATCAAAAATAAGTAAAGCACCATTCTTCTCTGTTATCTCGCGCAGAAATTCCAGATAACCAGGCTTCGGCAGATAGAAACCGGCATTCCCCGGGAAGGGTTCTACGATGATACCAGCAATCTCCCCCGGATGCTGCGCAAAAGCGCGGCGCACGGCCTCGCAATCATTATACGGCAACACGATGGTCAGGTTCGCGAATTCGGACGGCACACCAGCGCTATCCGGCTCACCATGAGTCAGAGCTCCGCTGCCGGCGGCAACCAGCAGACTATCCACATGCCCATGATAACACCCGGCAAACTTAATGATATACTTGCGCCCTGTATAACCGCGAGCCAGACGCACAGCACTCATAGTGGCTTCTGTGCCACTGTTGGTCATACGCACCTTCTCAATGCTCGGAATCCAGCGGCACACCGTCTCGGCCATATCGACCTCAATACGGGTAGGAATGCCATAACCAAGCCCCTGCGGCACCGCAGCCTGCACGGCAGAAATCACGCACTCCGGCGCATGCCCCAGAATCGCCGGCCCCCAGGTACCCACATAGTCGATATACTGCTTATCGTCCTCATCGGTCAGATGCGCACCAGCTGCATTTTTCACAAAAAACGGGGCGCGTTCCAACCGACGAAAAGCACGAACCGGCGAATTCACCCCACCGGGAATCACCCGGCACGCGCGTTCAAAAAGTTCTTCAGATATCGACATGCGCTGATTATATAACATCCATCTTCATAGCTCAAGCCCGGATTGGAGATTCATCCCAGTGCAATCAGCCAGCACACCTTTCGGGAATACGCTTCCCGAAAGGCGCGTTAAATATCTCCCTATTGTTCGTCTTCATCCAATTGAGGGCGATTCCAACGAGGCATTCTACTCTGTTGCCTTTGAGTAAATTTATCGCGATAACGTTTGATAAGGGCTTTCTTCAAAGCCTCCATTTCGCGAGTTAAGTCATCGCCGAAGTCAACGGTATAAACGTCGGCATGACCATCACGATCGCCATCGCCATCGCCATCGCCATCGCCATCGCCATCGCCATCGCCATCGCCATCGCCATCGCCATCGCCATCGCCATCGTCATCGCCATCGTCATCGCCATCGCCATCGCCATCGTCATCGCCATCGCCATCGTCATCGTCATCGTCATCGTCATCGTCATCGTCATCGTCATCGCCATCGTCATCGTCATCGTCATCGCCATCGTCATCGTCATCGCCATCGTCATCGCCATCGTCATCGTCATCGCCATCGTCATCGTCATCGTCATCGTCATCGTCATCGTCATCGTCATCGTCATCGTCATCGCCATCGTCATCGTCATCATCATCATCGTCGTCATCGCCATCGCCATAGGAATAACCGAAGACATCACCGTCATCATCATCTTGTTCCTGAGCATCGCGGAAATAATTCTCCGGCAGCACGGGTGAATACCAACCATTGTACAGAACACTCAGAATCCTGGACTGGAGACACTCCATGCTCCGCACAACCGACCATAAGTAAACAGCAAACGCCAAACTATTGAACCCCTGCCCGGCAAGACAATAAGAAGCACTAACCATCAGATTATTACCATTCTTATTCAAATAAGCCATCGAATAAGTAGACGCACGATTATATTCATTCATCAAGGCATACACCAGAGCTTCCTTTGATTCAGGGACAGAATGCCCCGTCTGCCCTATGATAGTGATATGGCGATTCGCATAAATACGTACATTTATGAAACTGATTCCAGCGTCATGCATATACACAAAACTTACAGAATCCTCATCCTGCGAGAAGCAGGGAATCCCCATATCACGCAGAACCGATAAAATATTTTCTTTGATTTCTTCCATTTTTCAGTACGGGTTAATTGTTTTTCTACATACTAACAACAAATCACCCGAAGTTTCTCCAAACGCCACCGTTACTGATTCACAGAAAAGCTCATCATCATTCAGGACGACAGCATATCTGCGATGGTCAGGCTTGAATCATATCATCGACGAAATAAATTGCCCTGCGATAAAGGCAAAATCAGACTCGTCGCTAAGCAGAAAACAAAAAGAGGGTAGTTTACAGCTCAGAGAGATTCTCAGGGTAGATTGTTACCAAAATATACGGCGCATATCCACCTCTTATTTCTTTAAAAAATTGTTTTTTTAGAAAAAAATAACAAAAGGTCTCCCGGCTGCCACATATCAGCACCCCAGGCAGCGATACCACTCAGGCTGCCAGCTTTACAGATGGAACAGCAAAAGATACACAGCCGAAATAAAGACACTCATCAGCATAAGCGGGAAGCCCACGCAGAAATATTTCATGAAAGAAACGCGCAGATTATGCTGACGGGCCAGGCCCAGAGCCACTACATTGGCACTGGCACCGATGACGGTACCATTACCACCCAGGCAGGCACCCAGGGAAAGAGCCCACCAGAGCGGCTCCAGATTCGCATATCCCATAGCGCCCATATCCTTCACCAGCGGTATCATCGTAGCGACAAAAGGAATATTATCCACAAAAGCACTCATGATTGCGCTGAGCCAGAGCACGCTCATAGTGGTGGCAACGGGCTCACCCCCGGTCATCTGCATCGTCTTTGCAGCCATCCAGTTGATGATACCATTCACCTCCAGACCGCCGACCAGCACAAAAAGTCCGACAAAGAAGAAAATCGTCGTCCACTCCACTTTGGAAAGAATGTATTCCAAAGCTTTTTCCCTATCCGGCATGGTAAGCAACAAAAGCAGAGAGGCACCCGTCACGGCAATGGTACCGCTTTCCAGCCCCCAATGCGGCAGCAGTCCATGACTGCAAAACAGGAAAATGGTGAAGCCAAGAGTAAAAAGGCAACGAATCAGCAAGCCTTTGCTGCGGATAAGCCCCGCCAGCTTGATGTTCATAATGCGGTTATGATTCTTGCTCACCTTGGAAAATTCCTTCCTGTACAGGAACAGAAGAATGCCTATCGTGAGCACAAAACTGACCACACAAGGCAGTGTCAGATTGACAATAAAATCATTAAAGGAGAGTTCCTTCACCTGGCTCGCAATCATGATATTGGGCGGGTCACCAATCATGGTACATGTTCCACCGATATTGGACGCCATAATCTGGGCAATCACGAAGGGAAGCGGGGATATCTTCAAATCCTTGGTCAAGGTGAATGTGATGGGCACCGTCAGCAGAACGGTCGTCACATTATCGAGAAATGCCGAGCAGCAGGCCACCATGACAGACAACGCTATCAGCAAAGCCACCGGGTTGCCATTCGTTTTCTGTGCAGCCCAGACAGAAAGATAGCGGAAAAGCCCAGTCTTGCTGAGTACCAGCACCTGAATCATCATACCAATCAACAGCGCCAGGGTATTAAAATCTATGTGCGCGATAGCCTGTTCCTGGGATATCACCCCAGCCAGAACCATGAGCATGGCTCCAAACAAGGCGATAACCGTACGCTGCACCTTTTCAGATATGATCAGAGCATACGTAATAAGGAAAATAACAAGCGCGGCTATAACATGATATGACATACAGAGCGACAATGAGGGTCAGGAACAGTACACCTGCCGGGCCATTTTGGCAAGCTTTTTCTAACGCGTGCGCGTAAATTTATGCACCATAGCTAGATTTTACTTCACATTTTTATTCCGATTATGTAGAATACAGACACGAGTTATGGCTACACGCATGCAAAAAACCCTTGCCAAGTGCACCTCCACCCTGGAGGGCACATCCCTGCACACCGGCCAGACGGTGAAGCTCATCATCAAACCCGCTGAGCCTAACACAGGCTTCAAGTTCCGCCGCATTGACCTGCCGGACAAGCCGTTCCTGGATGCCTCAGCAGCCAAGGTACAGAGCGTTGAGCGCGCTACAACCATAGCTGAAGGAGCAGTCACGGTACACACAGTGGAGCACATTCTCTCGGCCCTTACCGGCATGGGTGTGGATAACGCCATCATTGAAATGGATGCCAGCGAGCCCCCCATCGGCGATGGCTCTGCTCTCCCCTATGTGGAGATGATTAAGAAAGCCGGCATCGTGGAGCAGAACGCCCCGCTGAAAGTATGGGAAATCCGTGAGCCTATCAAAGTAGAAAACAAAAACGGCTCCACCATTGTGATCATGCCCTCCCGGGATTTCCGCATCTCACTGACTGCGGTGGGACCGAATGGCCGCGTGACCCAGTATTTCGACAGCGTGATTACCCCGGAGACCTACGAAAAAGAACTTTCCAACTCACGCACATTCTGCTTCTACGAGGATATTCAGCCACTGCTTGAAAAAGGTCTCATTCAGGGCGGCACTCTGGACAATGCCATTGTCATCAAAGGCGAGGAATACCTCTGCGCCGGCGGTCTCCGTTTCCACAATGAATGCGCCCGCCACAAGGCCATGGACCTCATCGGCGACTTCATTCTCTGCGGTCATCGCATCATGGGGCACGTCATTGCCATCATGCCCGGTCACGGCATCAACACTCAGATGGCAGCCAAGCTCCAGCAGAAGTATGAAAGCATGGAAGCCAAGCGCCCGCAACCCATCACCATCCCCAATGGTGAAGCCGTGCTTGACACACTCGAAGTCATGAAGCTCCTGCCGCACCGCTACCCCTTCCTCATGGTCGACCGTATCATCGACTTCGAAGGCGACCGCAAGTGTGTCGGTCAGAAAAACGTGACCATGAACGAGCAATTCTTCCAGGGGCACTTCCCCGGCCACCCCGTCATGCCCGGTGTGCTGCAGGTGGAAGCCATGGCTCAGGTTGCATCCATTCTCATGCTCCGCATGCCCGAAAACGCCGGCAAAATCGGCTATTTCATGAGCTGCGACAAGGTAAAGTGGCGTCGTCCCGTGGTTCCGGGAGATGTGCTCATCATCGAAACAGAACTCGTCAAGATGCGCGGTGCCATCGGCATGGCCATGGGGCGTTGTCTGGTGAATGGAGAAGTAAGCTGCGAGGCTGAGTTGAAATTCATGCTCTCCGATGCGTAAATTCGCTGCGATAGCGAAAAAAATGAAGAACGGTGCTTGACATACGCCGATTTTCGGGTATCATATCGCACCCGGCCGTTGCATGCGGCCCACAGAAACCACTTCAAACACAATAAAAAATTATGAGCAAGAGAACATACCAGCCTTCCAAGCGCTGCCGCAAGCGCCAGTTCGGTTTCCGCGCCCGCATGGCTACCAAGAACGGTCGTGCCATTCTCGCCCGTCGTCGCGCCAAGGGTCGCAAGCGTCTTCTGCCCAAGGGTGCAGAGGTGCAGTACAAGCGCCACATCATCCAGCACGGCTAAAGCCCCGGCAGGGTTTCTGTAGAGAGTACCCCGGGTGCTCCCTGCCCTGCAGGAGAAACCAACGCCCTGTTCACGATGCAGCTCAAGCGGCACCAAACCATGAAGCGAGCAAGCGAGTTCGCTATGGTGCGTGCCCGGGGTTCATCCGCAGCAGGGCGTTTTCTTGTGCTCAGCACTCTCCCTTTTTCTGGTGATGATGCAGGCACAAAGGATTCACGTTTCGGAATAATCACAACCAGACGGCTGGGACACGCCGTGGTGCGCAATCTTCTTCGCAGGCGCATACGCGAAATTGTCCGCGCGCATGGGGAGCCACTGAAAAGCGGGCACTATGTTGTGCTGATTCCGCGGCACACCGCGGCCACCGCAGCCTATTCCGAGCTTGAGAAGGATTTCAGACGCCTGCTCAAGCGCAAGCATTTCACCACCACCTCAACCACATGCTGAAACGGCTTGTCATTCTACCGGTGCTTTTCTACAAGCGCTTTATCAGCCGACCGCTGCATGTACTCTGCGGCCCCGACAGCGGGTGCCGTTTCACCCCGAGCTGTTCCACCTATTTTATTCAGGCCGTGGAAACCCACGGTGTGATAAAAGGCGTAGGGCTCGGGATATGGCGCATCCTGCGCTGTAATCCCTGGGGTGGGTGCGGCCACGATCCCGTGCCGCCCCGCCACCATAAGTAAAATTTTCCACCTTATATCAACGTAAACCTTATCAACTAACTAACCCCAGATAAAAGCTATGGATAAAACAGCATGGATTGTGGTCTCTCTCTGCTTAGGCTTACTTGGCCTGCAGTGGTACCACAGCAGCACCAAGGAACAGGAGGCAGCCGCTGCTGCACCCGCTGCCATAACAGCCCCGGCAACCCCGGCCACAGCAGCTATCCCTGCAAACGCAGCCCCCGCAACTCCTGCCACCACACCGGCGCCTGCAGCCGCCACTGCCGAGCGCAAGATTATCGCCACGCTCACCAGCAAAGATGCCGAGGGCAAGCCTGTGGCTAAATACAACTTCACCAACATCGGCGGCAGCATCAGCGGAGTCGAGATGCTCGGGCAGGTTATCAACAGTACACGCGATGAGCTCAAAAACACGGATGTAAGCATCAACGCCAACCCGGAAGCAGGCATAGGCTCCCTTGTATTCGGGCTCTCCAACGACCGAGCGCCACAGTTTGACCAGGCTGTGTATGAATACCGCGCCGACCTCAGCAACGAAAACCAGGTGACCCTGCTGGGCCGCGTGGGCGACCTCATCGTACGCAAGGTATACACCCTCAAACCGCTGAAACAGGGAGAAAAGACTATCGATGGCAACGCCTATGTGCTGAACCTGAAAATTGACGTGCAGAACACTGCCGGGCAGACTCTCAATGCCCAGGACTGGGGTCTTTATGCAGGTGGCATGGGCCAGATTTCCAAGGATGAATCTGCCTATTACACATATTATGTGCACCTGGAAGACGGCAGTTTTGAAAAGAACACCACCGGCGATTTCCGCCCCTGGCTCGGCAAGCAGAAAGACCGCAGCTATGATAAGGACTTCGATTCCCTGGAATGGGTCGGTGTCATGAATCAGTACTACGCCTCTATCGTGAAGCCCGACAAAGCCAGCGGCAACAACGCCATGTATGCAGCCCCTGTCCAGTTCCCCCTGCAGGTGAGCGGCGATAAGACCGAATGCGTGGAAGTAGCCCTGGGTATGCCCGATTTCTCCCTGGCCGGCAAGACCGAGGGTATGATGGGCGGCCAGAAGAGCTTCTCCTTCGATATCTTCACCGGCCCGAAGCTCAACCTCATGCTCAATGACATGACGGATGATTTCCGCATGATTGACCGCGTGATGGACTACGGCATCTTCACCATCATCGCTTACCCGATGAACTGGATTGTGAACCTCTACCACGGCTGGCTGGGCAACTGGGGCTGGGCTATCATTGCCATGACCCTCACCATCCGTCTGCTTATCTGGCCGCTCTACCGCAAGAGCTACACCAGCATGAAGCGCATGAGCCTGCTGCAGCCGCAGATGCAGGCCCTCAAGGAAAAATACCCGAACGACCAGCAGAAGGTACAGATGGAAATGATGAAGCTCTACCAGCAGTACGGCATCTCCCCCATGGGTGGCTGCCTGCCCATGCTGCTGCAGATGCCCATCTTCTTCTCCTTCTTCTATGTGCTGCAGACTGCTGCCGAATTCCGCGGAGAAGGCTTCATCGGCTGGGTGACCGACCTTTCCCAGATGGACACCGTATTCTCCTTCTCCCTCATGGGCTATGAAATACCGGTGAATATCCTGCCCATTCTCATGGCTTCATCCACCATCATCCAGATGCACATGACCCCCGCCACGGGTGACGCTACCCAGGTGAAGATCATGCGCTGGATGCCGCTCATGTTCTTCCTCTTCTGCTACACCTACCCCAGCGCACTGGGTCTGTACTGGACCACCAGTAACCTCATCTCCATCCTCCAGACCATCATCATCCGCCGCATGCCGGCCCCCACTCTGGAGAAAGTGCAGAAAAAGAAAGGCGCTAAGAAATCCTTCATGGAGCGCATGATGGAACAACAAGCCGCCATCGAGCGACAGCGCCAGGCCCAGCAGGGTAAATAAACATTCAATTATACCACGCCCCGCAGCACCCCTGCGGGGCGTTTTTCTCATACTGACTATCAGCCAAGGACGAATTTCCCGCAAATGGATACCCCCCCTAAATTAGTAGGATATAATAAGAGATTACAATGGATTGATGCAGCCAAAGGCATCGCTATCCTCGGAGTCCTACTTACACATATCAGCCGAGTACCAATAGGAAATAGCGCATACCATTCCTTAATTTTCAATAATTTATTCTACATCGTTGCCCCTTTCATGCCGCTATTCTTTTTTTTATCCGGGCTCACATTCTCCGATAAAAACGGCATCATAAAAAAGAGAGCAACCCAGCTTATCATTCCTTATGTGTCCTGGGCTCTCTTCTACTATCTCATATATAACATACGTATCATCTGGAGCGAACAATGGACCATCGAAGAGGCAACACTAAGACTCGTTGGTATCATCTACGGAAGATCAGCTATGCTATCTCAGGGAAGTGGGCCTATGTGGTTCCTGACAGCGCTCTTCAGTTCATACGTCCTCTACCTTCCCATTCACAGGACAAAAACGAAAAAATACCGGATATGTCTTATCTGCCTGTATTTACTGATTATCACCGCGCTACACACAACGCAATTCCTGCTGCCGTGGAATCTGGACACAGCACTTGTAGGTGCAATTCTTATCCACGCTGGGTACTGCTGCAAAAAATACAGTACATTTAAAGCACTCTCATCCAAAACATCTATCATTACGAGCATTGTTGCCATTCCGATATATATTACCTGTGTCAATATAAACGGAGGTGGCTGGTCTATGTTTAATAGAGGTCTTGGAAATTCGGGTATCCTGTCTCCCATGCTTTTCCTTTGCATGGGGATAAGCGGAAGTTACCTTCTCTGCATGCTCTCTCTTTGTATGGAGAAACTAAAGCTATCATCAATACTTAGCACTATAGGTCGCCACACCCTGACCATTCTGTGTTCCCACTTTTTCATATATGGTATTGTAACCCCCATCATCACCTACTGTCTCTCTTTCCATCCCTCACTTCAAGCAATAGCTCCTTACTGCTTCATATTGCAAATTACTGCAGCTGTCATTTTTGCTATTTTCTTCGACAAAATGAAAAATCCAGCACTGCAGTTAATTAAAAATAACCTGCAACGCACATCATAACACTATGAGATATTTTCTATTTCTCTGCCTTACTCATTGCGTTTCCTTTCTGTATGCAAACGAACCAGCCAATGAAAAAATAAATGAACTCTGGCAAGACTACGCCGAACAAAGCATACTGGACGAACTGCTTACTGAACTGGATTCGGAAAGCCAGAAGAATGACGCATCCCGGGAGCAGGAGCTCACCAGCACCCTGCTGACCCACTGGGAGGCCATCATGCAGAAGCGCCGCTGGTGCGACGTCACCTTCCACTGGGATGGTGTCGATTCCTATGGCACCATCAACTACCGGACCAAAGACCTGCCGCACGAGATAGTACAGCAACTCCACACCTACCGGACCAAGGCCGAAGACTTAAGCGAGGAAGAGTTGAATCAGTTCATTACCATCATTACCTGGAAAAAAGCCTACATCGAGAGCGCCCCCGATGCCGGAATGATAGACCAGATTATCCAGCACATCTATCAGGAAGAATACCCCGAGGCCGCCAGACTGCTGGCACAGCTGCGCCAGGAGCACCCAGATTACTGTCCACAGGTCTTTGCCGAACTGGCAGCCGCCCTGACCTCCCCCAATCGCCTGGAACTTCTCTTGCGCTGCACCAGACTCCCCCTCGGAGTCATCCGCGAGACACATATCGTGAAATAAACGCATTTTCCCGCCCGCGAGGGCGGGTTTTTCTGACATTCCGCGTGACGAATGGTTAGAAGTGTGATAAAATCCCGCGCGCATCCAGCATACAGGCGATGACAACAACAGACTTTCTAGTAATCGGCAGCGGTGTGGCGGGACTGAGTTTTGCCCTGCGCGCCGCCGAATATGGCAAGGTGACCATTCTCTGCAAGAGCGACCCCCTGGTTTCGAGCTCAGCCAAGGCCCAGGGTGGCATTGCCGCAGTGATTGATAAGGACGACACCTTTGAAGAGCACGTGGCAGATACGCTGGATGCCGGCGCCGGACTCTGCGATGAAAAGGCAGTGCGCACCATTGTGGAAGAAGCACCGGCTGCCATTAAAGAACTGCTCAGCTGGGGAGTGGATTTCGACACGGAAAAAGACGGCGAATTTGATCTGGGCCGCGAGGGCGGCCACGGAAAACGCCGTATTCTGCACTCCAAGGACACCACGGGGCTTGAAATCAGCACCAAGCTTCTGCGCTGCGTGCAGCAACACCCTAATATCAGCCTGCTGGACCACCGCATCGCCATCGACCTCATCACCACAGCCAAACTCGGCTGCGTGACAGAAGACCGTGTGCTGGGAGCCTATGTACTTGACCCCGCCACCGGTGAAGTGGAGATTTTCCGCAGTGACCGCGTGATGCTGGCCACCGGCGGCACCGGGCGCGTATACATGTACACCACCAACCCCGCCACCGCCACCGGCGACGGCGTAGCGATGGCCTGGCGAGCCGGTGCCAATATCTCCAACCTGGAGTTCGTGCAGTTCCACCCCACCACCTTCTACAACCCCAAAAGCAGCGACCGCGACGGCCTCACCTTCCTCATCTCTGAAGCAGTACGCGGCGAGGGTGGCGTGCTCCGCGGGCCGGATGGCCAGGAATTCATGCAGAAGTATGATGCGCGCAAGAGCCTGGCCCCCCGCGATATCGTAGCCCGCGCCATCAATCACGAGATTCTGCGCACCGGCCACCCCTGCATGTACCTGGACATGACCCACAAGCCCAAGGGCTTCATGGCCGAGCGTTTCCCGTATATTTACGAAACCTGCAAGAGCTACGGGGTAGATGCCGAAAAGGATTATATCCCGGTTGTACCCAGCGCACACTACCAGTGCGGCGGCGTGCAGACAGATACAGACGGCCAGACCTCACTGCGCGGCCTGTTCTGTGCCGGCGAAACCGGCTGCACAGGGCTGCACGGCGCTAACCGACTGGCCAGCAATTCTCTTCTGGAATGCGTCGTTATCTCCAAACGAGCCCTGAACCGCATGCTGCGCACCCTGCCACTGGCCCACAAGATGGAGGAATACCCCATTCCGGAGTGGAAGCATGGCGAGCGAGTACCGCAGGACGACCTGGCCATTCTTTACCACTGCTGGGATGAAGTGCGCCGCACCATGATGGACTATGTAAGCATCGTACGCACGAACCACCGCTTACAGCGCGCCGCCACCCGTCTGCGAAACATCAACCGCGAAATCAACGAATACTACTGGGGATACCGGGTTACTCCGGAAATTCTCGATTTGCGTAACCTGGCCCTTACCGCATCACTGATTGTGGATTGCGCCATACGCCGTCAGGAATCACGCGGGCTGCATTTCACCCTGGACGCACCGGACAAACTGCCGGTAGCGCGACCGAGCGTACTGCATAACTGGTAAATGAAAAAAAATCTGGTAGCCATTCTTCTGCTTGCCCTGGTACCTTTCGCACAGGTAGCAGCTCAGCAGGTGAAATCCAGCATGGGCTCCGCAGCCGTGCTGCGCAGCAAGTCCAAACCACGCAAACACCGCATGAGCGAAGAAGAGCTGCGGGCTACAGCGATTCAGGCCGGCCCACTGAGACCGGAATTCGACCAGAGCCACCGCCGCAACTTCCCCGACCCGAAAACCCAGGGTAACCGCCCCAGCCCCGGGGCCTACCCCTGGCATTTTGACATCACAGCTACCTATTTCTATATCGGCGAGCGCGCCACCAGAAACAATCCTGTCCCCAACACCGCCAGCAGCTGGGACAGCGCCTGGGATGACAACTACGGCGGATTCGATGACCCAGACCCCGCCAAACGTGACCCGCGCACATACGCGCCGCTGGGTTTCACACCACAGCTGAATCCCTTTTATATCGCCCTGCCCTATAATGACATCGACAAAGGAGGCCCGAAACACGAGGCTGCAAAAGTAATCCCCTGGTACCGCCATTATAAGGACGGAAAGTATGAATCAGTCTGCCGGGGTGCATGGGTTCAAATATACTACAACGGGCGGTACTGCTTTGCCCAGTGGGAAGACTGTGGGCCCTTCTGCACAGATGACTGGAAATACGTTTTTCTGGGAGCCCGCCCCAAGAACAAGGCCAACAAATGCGCCGGCATCGATATTTCCCCAGCCGTACGCGATTACCTGGGCATCAATGGCGGAATCGCCACTGTGCACTGGCGCTTTGTGGATTTTCACCGCGTACCCGGTGGCCCCTGGGCGAGATACGGCAAGGATAATCCCTTCATCAATCCAGAGTTGAAACGTGCTATCTATAAGTTCAAGCGCAAGAACAACATCATCACCACCAAACGCTGACCCACATGTTCAAAAATCTCCTTTTCGACTGGTCCGGCACCCTCTGCGATGACCTGGCTCTCACCCTGGAAGCGACAAACTACGTACTTTCCCAGTACAAGCTGCCCCCGCTCACCCGAGAGGAATTCCGCGATGAATTCCAGCTTCCCTATCCGGATTACTATGCCTGGAAGACCCCCGGAGCCAAGCTGACCGACCTGGAGAAATACTACCGCCACGCCTTTGACAACGCTGTCACCCAGGTGACCATCATTCCACATGCCAGAGCATTCCTGGATTTCTGCCGCAGCCGGGGCATCCGCTGCTTCATCCTCACCAGCATGGATCCGCGCGCCTTTGACGAGCAGGCCCGCTATCTGGGACTGAAGGATTATTTCGAACACATTCACTCCGGCGTTCGCAACAAGGAGGACTACATCTACACCCTGCTCCGCCAGCACCAGCTCAACCCTGCAGATACCGCCTTCATCGGCGATATGCAGCACGATATCAACGCCGCCCACTGTGCCGGCATCATCGGTATCGGCGTGCTCACGGGCTACAACAACGCCGCCCAGCTTTCCGTTGCTAACCCGGATCTGACAGTCCCCCACCTCGGGGCTCTGCAAAGCCTCATGGAGCGCAGCGGCACCCGCCCTGCCAGCACCTGCACCGACAGCATCCATATCAATGGTCTGGAGATCACCTGCCATATCGGTGTTCCGGCAGAAGAACGCGCAGAGCCCCAGCGTCTTGTTGCAAATATCACGCTCACCCCGCAGACTGTATTTGCCGATATGGGAGATGACCTGAACCGCACCATTGATTACGATGCCCTTTCCCGGCACCTCATTGCACTGGCACAGGCAACCCCAAGCGTACTGCTGGAAGACCTCTGCCACCGTCTGGCAACAGCCTGCATCACGGATTTTGGTGCAGCCGGCGCCACTGTCGAACTACACAAGTTCATTCTGCCATTCACATCCTCTGTATCTGTGCGTTGCACTGTATAAAAGCCTGTAGAATCCAGCTCTGTCTTTCATTCTTGTAAGCAATGATTTTGTGGCAAAAATGCCATCAAATAAGACTTGCAGAATAAAGCTCCCGATGCTATGATTACACCATAAGATTTCTTGCATTTTTCAATGAACCCATGAAATACTTTCAATCCTTAGCCCTCTTATCAGCTGCATGCGGAATCGCCGCAGCACAAATGCCTGGCAAAACAGCTACTTACGTACAGGCAGAAAAAGCAGTGCTTGGCCATGATAAAATCGTTCGCAAAAGCATCGGTCACACTGAAGCCATGCGGCATGTGACCGTGCGCTCTGCCGTAGACGGACGCCTGGTCAAAACACATTTCCAGGAAGGCGCTCTCGTCAAGGAAGGCGATTTACTGCTGGAGATTGATCCCCTGCGCTACAACGCCGCCGTCAAACAGGCAGAAGCCACCATTGCCCAGCTGCAAGCCCAGCTGACCTATGCCAGAAGCCGCTACAACAGACTGGCTGCTCTGGCCGCCCAACAGGCAGCCTCCCGCGAGGACATGGAAACAGCAAAAGCTTCCATGGAAGAACTCAAAGCACGCAAAGCCGGGGCTGAAGCCGAACTGGCACGCACCAGAAAAGATCTGGAAGATTGCAAAGTCTACGCCGAAATCAACGGTCGCATCGGTCGGCTGAGTAAGGGTGAAGGTAACTATATCACCCGCGGAGAAGCCATCACAACCATCACTCAGATAAACCCCATCTACGTTCGTTTCCCGCTGAGTCAGAATGATGTGAACGGCATTTTCCACGGACCGAAGGAAATCGGCAACGTGACCGATGTCATGCTTATCACCGCCAATGGTCGCGCATATCCGGACAAAGGGCACATCTCCATCGTCGATAACCAGCTCAGCGGCAACACAGACTCCTACACCCTGTGGGCTGAGTTCGACAACACGCAAGGACAACTGACACACCGGGGGATCGGCGCAACGTATGTGAGCCTGAACACCACGCGAGAAGTCTGCATGGTACCGCTCACCGCTGTACACTACGACACAGATGGTGCCTTCGTCTACATCATTGATGCGGAAAGCAAGGTTGTGCGCCGCAACGTGATAACCGGTACAATTCAGGGACGCCTGCAAGCCATCTACGACGGCGTGCAGTCCGGGGAGGTCGTCATCAGCGACGGCTCTCACAAAACCCGCCCGGGAGCAACCGTGCGCCCCGTTTTTGCAGATGCCACCGTCGATGAACCCGGGTCCGCACAAGGCGGCGAACTGGCCCCTGTGGAAGTAGGGACCGCAACCATCGAGGAAATGGCAGACCCCACAGTACTGAGCATCGAAACGGCTCGTCTGGAAGCTATCAACACCGTGGAGCTCCGCCCGCTGGTGCAGGGCGTGCTGCAGAAACGCTCATTCACAGAGGGTGACCGAGTCGAAAAAGGTGATGAACTCTTCCTCATTGATACAACCCGCTACCAGGCAGCGGTCGATGCCTGCAAAGCTGCGGTTGACCAGCTGAACATCAAAATCAATGATGCCAGAAGCAAATACCAGCGGCAGCAGAAACTCGTTGCGCTGAATGCCAGCAGCAAGGATGATCTGGAAAACGCACGAGCCACACTCACAGAACTTCAGGCCGCAAAAGATGCAGCAGAAGCAAAGCTGGCTGTAGCCCAGGATGATTTAGACCGCTGCGTGGTAAAAGCCCCCCTGGGAGGCCGCATCGGCCGCACGCTCATCTCCAAAGGTAACTTTGTGACCGATATCAAGACCCCGCTGGCACGCGTGGTGCAGCTGAGCCCCATCTACGCCCGTTTCCCGCTCAGTGAGAAAGATATTCTCTCCCTTTTCGGCAGCACTGATAAGCTGGTGGAACAGGTAGAGCTCACACTTATCACCGCCACTGGCAAGGAAATCACGGAAAAAGGCAGAATCGCCTTCTGCGACAACGAAATTCAACCAGGAACAGGCACCCAGAATATCTGGGCTGTTTTCGAAAATGCAGACCGCAGTCTGGCGCCCGGTGGTGTCGTCACGGTTCGAGTACACCGCAAAGCAGATTTCCCTGTTCTGGGGGTACCGGCAGAGGCAATCCTGACGGATACCAGAGGTAAATACGTCTACATCATCAAACACAACCGGGCTGTCGTGCGCCGGATTCTCTGCGGCAGCGCAGCAGAAGACGGCCGGGTGGCTGTATTCTCAGGGCTGCAACCCGGAGACCAGGTTATCACCACCAACCTGGCAGATATGGAAGAAGATATCCCCGTGCAGGCCAAATAAACACCCCTGATTCCTTTATCCTTATGTTTTCAGAATTTTTCATTTATCGCCCCAAATTCGCCTTCGTCATCTCGATTCTGATGATGCTTGGCGGTCTGCTCTGTCTGAGCAAGATGCCCGTATCTGAATACCCGGAGGTATCGCCTCCCACCATTTCCGTGCGCATGACTTATGCCGGCGCCAGCGCAGAAGAAGTGGCTCAGGTAGTGGCAGCACCGGTGGAAGAACAGCTCATCGGCATGGATGACCTTGAGTATTTCTATTCCTCCTGCGGCAACGACGGTTCCTTCAGTCTCACCCTCATTTTCCGCTCCGGAACGAATGATGATATGGCTATGGTGAATGTTTCCAATGCCATCAAACGCATTGAATCAAAACTGCCCAGCGAAATCAAACAGACCGGTTACAGCGTCAACAAACGCAGCGGTGACATGCTCTGCTTCATCAACTTCATGTGCGATGAAAACAAGATGAGTATCCTGGAGCTCTCCAACTGGCTGCGCATGAATGTCAAAGACAAAATATGCCAGGTAGATGGTGTCTCCAGCGCAGATATCATCCCCAGCCGCAATTACTCCATGCGTGTGTGGATGAACGCCACCCGCATGAGCGCGCTCAACATCACCCCGTCCGATGTGAGCGAAGCAATCAGAGCGCAGAACGTACAGGCTGCCGCCGGCTCCGTTGGTGCAGAAGATATCCAGTCTTATGCCACGTTCAAAGTAACCGCCACCGGTCGACTCAAGACGGCTGAGGAATTCGGCAACATTGTCGTGAAGCGCGGTCAGAACGGCCACGTAACCAAGCTCAAGGACATCGCCACAGTAGAGCTGGGCGCCGAAAAGAACACAGGCTACAGCCGCCTCAATGGCATGGACAACGTGGGTATGATTATCCACCAGAACAACGAAGCCAACGCACTGGCCACTGTTGCCAAAGTGCAGGCAGCCATGCGCGAAATTGAGAAGAATTTCCCGGACGGCATGGAGTGGCGCATGGGGTACGACCCGACCCAGGCCATCGATGCCACCATGGATGAAATCATCGAAACACTGGTTGTGGCCCTGCTGCTGGTGGTGCTGGTCACCTACCTGTTCCTGCAGGACTGGCGCGCTACTCTTATTCCGGCCATTGCCATTCCCGTTTCTCTGCTGGGTGCGTTCCTGGTCATGTACCCTCTGGGCTACTCCATCAACGTGCTGACAATGTTCGGTCTTATCCTGGTCATCGGTTCACTGGTGGACGATGCTATCGTGGTAGTGGAAAACGTGATGCGAATCATCCAGGATGAGAAACTCAGCCCGAAAGAAGCCACCATCAAGAGCATGAAGCAGATTACCGGTGCTATCATCGCCACCACACTGGTGACTCTGGCCATATACGTCCCCATCGCATTCTACGGCGGTATGGTGGGCGTGATTTACACACAGTTCTCCGTGACCATGTGTGTGGCACTCTGCATCTCCACGCTCAACGCACTCACACTCTCCCCCGCCCTCTGCGCACTGATTCTGCGCCCTGCCGGTACAAAACAGAGCAAACTGAGCACCATCATCTTCTGGCCCTTTAACTGGGTTCTTGAAACCAGCCGCCGCATCTACCTGTGGGGAGCCCGTATTCTGGTGCACAACGCCTGGCTGACAGTACTGCTGCTGCTGCTGGTACTGGGCGGCAACTATGTGTACTTTGCCGGCGCACCAGAAAGCTGGAACAAGCTGCTGGGCAATGATAAGAAACCTGTTGTAAATGGCGCGCTCAATCCCCAGTGTCTGCTGAAACCGGCCGCGTTGAACAGCTCCTTCATCCCGACAGAAGACAAAGGCAGTCTTTTTGTGATGGTGACCATGGAAGGCACCGCCACCGCCAAACAACGCACCGATAAAGTGATGCGCCAGATTGAAAAACGAGTCATCGGCATGCCTGGCGTTGACATGGTAACTGCGCAGAGTGGCTACAGCTTCGCAAGCGGCTCAGGTGAACACAGCGGCATGATGATTGTGCTGCTGACCCACTGGAACGAACGCCAATCCCCCGATATGCACGCCAGCCGCATTGCCGAACGCATCAACGAAGCATGCGCTGATATTCCTCAGGCCAGCATCATGGCTGTGACACCGCCTGCCATTCGCGGTCTGGGCATTGCCGGCGGCGTAAGCGCGGTTCTGCAGGTTTCTGGTGATGCCACGCCGCAGGACCTCGGCAACGCTGTCAAGGAAATGCAGGAGCGCCTGATGGTCAGAAAAGACCTCGTATCCCGCACCCGCAGCGAATACGATGCAGAAACCCCGCAGATTCATCTCGAAATCAACCGTGAAAAAGCGCAATCGCTCAACATTCCGGTGGATACGATATTCCGCACTCTGCAGAGCGTGATGGCCTCCTCCTATGTCAATGATTTCACGCTGAACGGCTTCAACTTCAAGGTACAGATTCAGGGCGGCACCGCCGACCGCCGCACCGCAGATGACATTCTGAACCTCATGGTGCGCAACGACAAAGGCGAAATGGTACCCCTTTCCGCAGTTTGCTCCCTTTCCTACCGCATGGGGCCAGGGCACTTCAATCGTTTCAACCAGTACATGAGCGCAGATATCTCTGTGACCCCGGCCATGGGCATCGGCTCCGGCCAGATTATGAGTCTCATCGAACAGGTTATCGCCGAAATGAACCAGGAAGAACGAGCTGCAGGCCGCAACCGTGTGTGGGAGGTAAGCTGGAAGGATTTGTCCTACCAGGAACGCCAGAACGACGGTAAGATCGGTCCCTTGATTGCTATGGCCATGATTTTCGCCTACCTCTTCCTGGTAGCTCAGTATGAAAGCTGGACCACGCCGGTACCGGTCATGCTCTCCGTCAGCGTGGCCACCATGGGTGCACTCATGGGGGCTCAGCTCTTCGGTCTGAGCATGTCCATCTACGTGCAGCTCGGTCTGCTCATGCTCATTGGCCTGGCCGCCAAGAATGCTATTCTCATGGTCGAATTCAGTAAAGATGAGCATGAAACAGGGGTACCAGTGAAACAAGCCGCACTGAATGGCGCCGGCATGCGTTACCGCGCAGTGCTCATGACCGCAGTTTCCTTCCTCTTCGGCGTGTTCCCGCTGGTAGTAGCCACCGGCTCAGGTGCCGCGAGCCGAGTGGAAATCGGTGTGACCACGTTCTTCGGCATGCTGCTGGCCACGGTATTCGGCATCTTCATGGTGCCCGGGCTCTACTCCATCTTTGCCCGCATGCGCGACTGGACCGCAGCCAAAGTGAAGGGAGAGAAACTCCCCTGATAATCTCGCACAGCAAATACATCAAACACCTGCCGGAGCATTCCCGGCAGGTGTTTTAATATTGACCAGCCATAGGCAATTAGCGTATAATACCAGCGTATGAAGAAGATTTCACTCGTTGCCCTGGCTGCAATCATCCTTGCCGCCTGCCAGCAGACCCCGCCGAATATCATTCAGACAGAAATTCCGGTCTACACGACATCTGCTCAGACAGAAAGAGTCAAAATCAGAAAAGGCAGGTACCTCACAAGAACCCGAATGGTAACAGAAGTAAGCAAAGTCACCATCAGTGGACCCGAGGCGCAAGAGTGGAACATGTTTGACCGTACGGATGCACTCACAAAATACAACGAAATGCCGCTGAAAGACAAAGAGCAGCTCTTTGAAACCATCGCCAGAGTGTACGCAGCCCTCCCGAACAGCAACACATTCAGCAGTGAAGCCATCAACACAGGCATCTGGAAAGAACTGAGCGATAAAGGCATCAATCTCTGCTTCGGCTCTGACCCTGCCGACTGGCATCCCTACAATATGTATGTGCACCCCATGGTCGTGACTCAGATGACCCAGTTCTTCCTCGCTGCCAAGCCCGGAAGCATTTCTGATTCCGAACTGGATACCTGGCAGAAAGCACTCTGCAATCTCATTAACGCCCGGCCTGATAACCTGACGATGGCCAGCCTCATAACTTACAGGGAAAAGCTGGAGAAAGCCGGTATCATCATCACCGAAACGCAGGATCAGTTCAAGGCACACACCACAAAGGTGAACTGGAACAAGTACCGGGAAAGTCTCTGATTCCCGGTCAGCAATTCGTAAAGAAAACCGCCCCCGGTTCACAGGAACCAGGGGCGGTTTCTTATCAAAGGGAAAATTATTTCGTCGGCTTACGGCGACCGCGGCTCTCATCGTTCCACTCAGCCGTCTCGTATTTAGTAGCGCAAAGCTCCTCCAAAGCCTCATTAAAGCCCGGGAATGGCTCATCTCCCTCCACAACATTGACCACTGGAGCCAGAGCCTGTGCAAGCTTCTGAGGCCAGCCGTCAGCAGGCTCACACTGCTGAATAAGCCCCTGGTGAAGCACGGCACCCTTATAGCGGCGCTGCCCGGCTCCTGCAAGCTTCTGCCCGGCCGAATCCACAATGTCACTCTTCACAGGACTGGCCCAGCATGCACGCCCTCCGTCAGGCGCATCCTCTGTAAGCAAGGTACAGTCCACACCGCTCTGCTGCAAGGCTTTCGCCAATGCCCCATGAATCCAGAGGTATAACTGGTCAGCCGGTGGATACATCACCCCCTCCAGCCCGGGAAGACTCACCGTATAAGTATAACCGATGCGGTGATCCACGATACCACCACCTGTCCAGCGGCGGATATATTCATCTGCACCAGGGAAAATGGAAGCCGCCTCAGTAGCCGTATCAAAATAACCGAAACTGACAGAGCCGATTTCCCAGGTGTAAATGCGCAACCAGGCCTCCCCCCGGCGGGAAAGAAGTTCATCTGCCGCCATATTCCGGTAACCGGAACGCGGAACCGGGTCAATCCAAAGCGTGATGGCTCCGGGGAGCACGTCACGCTGCTGAGTCTGCATCTGCATAATGTTATGTGACGCGTTAATCGAAAAGAATCAGAGTGGTTGCGGCAGGTTCACCATGCGGGCATACGAACGAGTATACTGGGCGAAGAAATCCGCTATCTTCCTGGGCGCACGGCGGCGTCCCTGGCGAATCTGCTCCACCAGTGCCACGCCCTCCTCAGTAAGCACCGTGATGGATATCATGGCAGATGAGATACGAGCATTTTTGTATGTAGAACCGCCAGCCTCGATACGATCACCATAGACAGCCACCTTGTGAGTGCGGCGGTTGGAAGCAACAATCGGTACGCTCACCACCTCGTACTCCACGCGACCGTCTCTGGCATCCACACCAGGCTTGGCATACTGCACAGTGAAGGTTATATTCAGTTCAAGAATATTCTCGCAAAGGAAGTTCTTTTCATCATCCTGCTCAAAACGCACATAAGCAGACTCCAGATTATCACGGCCAAGCAAGTCCTCGAACGTAGGACGCGGCGCCACCACCTGACGATACAGAGAGAACAAAGGATACACGCCCTTTTCATTGTCAGCAGAGGCCGGCATGTTCAGAATCTGGTCGCGGAACATGAGACGGTAGCCGATTGCGTTCACGTCACCCTGTGTATCGCGATTATGAGCACGGGCTTCGCGGTAATTCTTACGCAGCGAGGTACTGGAGCTGACGGACGGGTTGCGGTCCGGGGCGCATGCAAAAAACACGCACTGCGCTGAACGAGGAATCTTCAATCCCTTCGGCACATTATCCATGCTTTCATCAGCCTTGGCAAACAGCCACTGGTATTTATTGCCGTTACCACTCATCTGGAACGACTCAAAATCATGACTGATAGTCTGCAGAGCAGCCCGTGAACGGGATGCGGTGCTCACATCCTCACTCACAGCTCTCCAAAGGTCGATACTTTGATTCGTAAGCTGCATAATCACCACCACCAGCATGCCGGTAATGGCCATGGCCGTCATCAACTCAACAAGAGTAAAACCACGGCGCAAAGTAATTTTTCCAGGTTTCATGATTTAATCAGACAGAAAAGGGAATTGAATTAACGGTGCAGTGACATGTTGGCAGAGAACAAGGGGCGCCCCAGTTTCTTCCAAGTCTTACCCTTGTAACGTGCAGGATTCGGCGGTGACATGTGGTAGAAATCTGCCCGGAAAAAGATTGCCCCACCCCAGGCATCGCGGTCGCCGGCGTTGGATACATACTGCTCAGGGCTGCTAGCGCCGCTGATGACACCCGGGCCACTGGCCAGCTTGTACTCGCCATCGGCCTTAAGCTGAAGCTCCGTCATCTTCACGATGAAAACAGGGCCTACAGCATCGCGGATATCGTCACGGTGCACGGGATCATCCATAGGACAAGCAATGGAAACCAGCTGCATATCCTTTCCAGGCACGCTCTTGCTTGCGGGCACGGCGGGATAGGTGCCATCCTTACGCGCCGGCTTGGATAAATCTGCACGATAAGAGAAAACAACTATCGAGCTGCTGGGGCGAGATGACTTACGAATCCAGTGAAAACCCTTATCAAAAGTCGTCAGATACTGTTCCTCGCTGGAGGAATTAGCATTCTTACCGGCGAGCTCATCATTGCGCAGGGTATTCAGCTCGGCACGCAGAATGCCGGTGATACGCTCCGACTCCTGGCGGGTAAGAGCCTGCCGCACAAGCCCACGAGCCGGCACAAACACCGTCAGGAATATGGACAGCAACACACCCACCAGGGCAATGGCAAGCAAGGTTTCCATCAGCGTAAAACCACGCAGACGAACAAATGAAGATACCTTTTTCATACTTTTCTACAGATTCTTGGCTTTATTGCACATCGCGGAACACCTGGTCCTCTGTGCGCAGCAGACTCACATCCCCCGAAGGCCAGAGACAAATTCCCGTCGCACCGGCAGGGCGCACACTCCGCCCATCCTTGATGGTATCGCGCGGCACAATACCATCCGCAGCATTACGTCCGCGACCGGGGCGCCCATTGATAAGCACCAGACGCTGCGGGCAGGTCAGGTTAAGCGGGTCTGCCATGGGAGCGACAAAACGGCCCTTTTCATCAAATTCCACATAATAAATGCGGGTCTGTCCACGCCCGGGAAGGCGCGTTACCCCCTGCCCGATCATAGAGCCGACCGCGCCATCCTCACGCGGCAGTGGTTTGCTGTACGTAGGAGAGAAGAACACGCCGGGAGGCAGGGTGATGCCAGATGAGGTGGTAACCCATTTACCATCCTCAGCCACATTGGTACCGTCAAACTTATCACCCTTACCCGAGCCCTTGCGGAACACCTGAACCGTCATGTAGCGCAGGTGCACCGTATCGGCAGAATCATCCTTCGGGTCAGCTACAATAATCAGACGCGTATAAGTATCATTGCCCTGGGCTGTTGCACGAGCCTCCAGAACCAGCGACTCCAGCATCTCGACACCAGATTCAATACCACGCCCTTTACCGGCATCTCTCAACACACCGGCCGCCATCGTCATCACGACACCCAGAATGGCAATCACAACGAGGAGTTCAACCAAGGTGAACCCCTTTCTCATTTGACAGGAAAGCTTCTTCATATTCATGGCAAACGCTGCATGCGAAAATCCGCTAATATTCTTAGCAGTTTTTTCCTGCTTCTTCAATCTTTTTTTAACGATGGCGGGCTTTTATGTCTGCTTTTGCGTTTTTTGGTTGACCTTTACTTTAAAATACGCTACATGAGCAAGCGCCATGACCATACTACAATCCCTCATTCTCGGCCTGGTTGAAGGTCTCACAGAATACCTTCCAGTCAGCTCCACCGGGCACCTGATTATCACCCAATATCTTCTGGGATTAAAAGAGTCAGATGCGCTGAATGCGTATTCTGTCTGCATCCAGAGTGGCGCTATCCTGGCCGTACTGAATCTCTATTTCGCGCGCGTCGGCGAAATGTGGAAGGGAATCACGGGCAAAAACCCTGCAGGTCTGAGACTTGCCATCAATCTGCTGCTCGGGTTCCTGCCAGCCATGGTAATTGGCTTTTTCCTTGCTAAACCCATTAAGTCATTCCTCTTCAACGCCGAAACCGTAGTAATCACCTGGGCTCTCGGGGGTATTGCCATTCTGCTTTATGTACGCCACAGCATGAAATCCGGCCAGGGGCGCCGGCACCACGGCATCGAGCTGGAAGAAATGAACTGGAAGCAAGCGCTCACAGTCGGGTTCATGCAATGCATTGCCATGTGTCCCGGCACAAGCCGCAGTCTCATGACCATGCTGGGCGGTCTCTTTGCCGGGCTCAGCATGGCAGCAGCAGTCGAGTTCAGCTTCCTGCTCGGTCTCATCACGCTGAGTGCCGCGACGGTGTACGACTTCATGAAGTACGGCGAGAACATGGTTACTGAAATCGGCTGGGGCCCCATGCTTGCCGGCACGTTCATGTCGTGGCTGAGCGCCATCATCGCCGTGAAATGGATGGTCAACTACCTCAAGAAGCACGGTCTGTCCCTGTTTGGCTGGTACCGGATTGCCGCAGCGCTGGTCATGCTTGTTCTCATCCTGAATGGTCTCACCATTTAATGACGGACAGCACCCCACTTTCTGCTTTTCTTCTACCGGGAATAGTGTAGAATAAAACGCATTGACCCGGCATGAAATACGCAAAGCTCCTCCTTTTCTGGTTTCTCGATAACGCACTGGCGTGGTTCACGCCAGCCTGGCGGCGCAATGGGCGCGAAGCCATCACTATACTGAACCGCTACGTCAATTACAATCGGCACACGCTGAGCAGTGAGGTTCTGAGCATGTGCGAAACCCATCGCAAAGACATCAGCGCAGCTCTCCTGAACTGGGACAAAAACAACTGCACCCGAATCATCAAACTTGTTGAGGTGCAATGCAATGAACTCCCAGGTTTCAAACGGAACGCCATTGTGGAAATGGTGGAATCATTCCTGGTCATCATGGTCATTTTTCTTGGCCTGCGCACTTACTATGTGCAACCATTCCGCATTCCTACGGGATCCATGCAGCCCAGTCTGAATGGCATCATCGTCCACCCGGTGGAAGAAGTCCCCGGAGCCGCGCAACAAGCCTGGGATATGCTGACGAAAGGCAGCTCGTACGTTGAAGCCACGGCAGAATCGCCCAAATCACTTGTCAACATCGAAGACCACTCCAAATACCTGCTCTTTACCGAAACCACGCTGAGCTTCAGCGATGGCAGCAAGGTCAATATTCCCTCAGCCAAAGGTGCGGTCATGCAATACCTCAAGGAGCAAGGCAAATTCATTGACACCCCCAATGGAGTGCGGCTGGGAAGTTACCGCGCCGGTGAAACCATCATCCGCGCCCGGGTAGATGCCGGCGACATGATTCTGGTCAACCGCGTCGCTTACCACTTCCGTAAGCCAGACCGAGGCGAAACCTTCGTGTTCGACACCCGCGGCATCAACACCTCCATGCAGCCACCATCAGCCCTGCGCATGAGCGACCAACTGGCAGGCACGCACTACATCAAACGCCTTTGCGGGCTACCCGGAGACACCCTGCAGGTTGTTTCTCCTTTCCTGCTGATTAACGGAGAAGCAGCAAAAGAATCAACTATCGCCCGAGTTGCAAGCGGCCACGCTCCCTATAACAAGGAAGGCTACCAATGCCTTTCATTCCGCACCAATCCGCAGGCCTACATGACCGACCTCTCGCCGGTTCACCTGCAAAACACCAGCGACCCCACGCAGCGGGAATACGCAGCTCTGGGCGACAACACCACCAATTCTCTGGACTCCCGTTACTGGGGGCCTGTCCGTCAGTTCAACATCGTGGGACCTGCCAGTTTCACCCTCTGGCCATTCACCGGGCACTGGGGATGCATTGAATAAAGGCCTCTGAAAACCACCGCTCTCTATGTCTGAAGCCGATACCATCACCAGCAATGCCAAATCCAATCTGGCATTCACCCTCATGGATTTACCGGAAGAACGCCGGAAAAACATGGCTCGTTTATATGCCTTCTGCCGCATCGTAGATGATATAGTAGACGAACCGGGAATGAGCAGCGATGAGCGCCACGCCGCACTGGACCGCTGGACCGCCGTCATCACGGCCCAGGCAGAACCCATGCCGGGCATCGAAACAGAGGTGCAGAAACTTATGGAAGAGATTCAGCTGGACCCCGCACCCATGCTGGAACTCATCGCCGGCTGCCGGGGCGACATCTCCCCCGTACAACCCAGAACGAGGGAGGACATGCTGCATTATGCTTACCAGGTAGCCGCTTGCGTGGGTATCTCCAGCGCCGCGGTCATGGGTGCCACCCCTGCTGCCAAAGACTATGCCATGGCACTAGGTTACGCTCTGCAACTGGTCAATATTCTGCGGGACGTAGCAGAAGATTGCCGGGAACATGGAAGGGTCTACCTGCCGGCAGAAGACATGGCTCTCTTCGGGGTCACTGTAGATGACATTTACAACCAGCGCTATACCTACCGCATGCGCCAGCTGCTGGCATACGAAGCTGCTCTCGCCGAGAAATTTTTCGGCGAATCAGAAGAGCTTTACCAGGCACTCTCTGTAGAAGACCGCAACGCCCTCATTCCGGCGCAGGCCATGAGTCTCATTTACCACACCGTACTGGAAAAAATGCAGGCCGATGAATATCGCGTTTTTGAACGCCGGTACAGCGTGAACAACTTCCGCAAACTCTGGTTCCTGCTCCGGGCGCGGATTGGTTCATTCGAATTCCCGAGCGTATCCGAATGGGGCTTTCTCTACGGTGAAAAAAAGGATTCGTGAGTGCTGCTTTTTGCTTGCTTTTCCACAGCCTTCCATATAGAATGCCAGAAGCAAGTTATGACCGACGCCTCCCTTACCTACCACGAATTTGATGACTGTCTCTGGATTCGCTGCACCAGCCGCGGCAGCTTTGTCAACAGCCCCGTGCTCAAGACAATATCCGAGAAGTACATTGCGCGCAATGGCCGCTTGATAGTGGTTGATTTGGAAATATGCCCGGGGGTGGATTCCACATTCATGGGCACACTGGCCGGGCTTGCCCGCAAAATGACCGCTCAGGGCGGCTTCCTGCAGATTGCCACCCCGACACGCCGCACACGCTCAGCCATGGAGAGTCTGGGGCTGGATATGCTGCTGGACATTGACCCGGCAGATGCAGGCTGGCAGGCAGATATCGCAGAACGCCGCGCACAGCTTTCACAGGGCAGCGGCAAAGAAGCCAGCGCAGGCAGCATGAACGAGCTGGACCGCACTCGCCACGTGCTCGAAGCTCACAACACCCTGCGCTCCATGAACCACAAGAATAACGAAACCTTCGGCTACGTGTGCGAAACACTTGAGGAAGACATCATGCGCCACGAGGCCGAGCTGAACGACTGATGAAAAACACCCGCCAACACCTGGTCGAACAATACAGGGAACTGCTGGCGGATATATACAGCGGGAACGCCGCCGCACCCGGTGCAACTGAACTACCACCTGAGCTGCAGGTCCAAAGCTGGTGGGCCGCCGGGCAGATGCCCCACACTGGAGAAACCCTCCGGCACGGCAAGGTCAATATTCTGGAACCAGGGCGGTGGAACCGGATGCCGGGCCCGGATTTCACTCACGCCGAAATAGAACTGAACGGCACCCGGATACGCGGCGATATTGAAATCGACCCGGGCGCGCAGGATTGGGAAAGGCACGGCCACGGAGCAAATCCGGAATTTAACAAGGTGATACTGCATGTGGTACTGACTCCGCCCCCGGCAGGATGGTACACACGCGACAGCCAGCACCGTGATATCCCCATCCTTTATATCCCGGCAGAAAACTGGCTGAACCCTCACTCAGCCCAGCCGAATGATGATGCCGCCCTGCCCCGTTGCCGCCGCCCCCTGGAGGACATGCAGCCCGATAAGCTCGAGCACCTGCTCCGCGCGGCAGCCGCGTACCGCATGGAACTCAAGCGAACCCAGTTCCGGCGCCGGGAAGCAGCCGTAGGGACGCACCAGGCATGGTATGAAGCCTGGGCCACCACTCTGGGCTACAGCGCAAACAAAGATGCCATGCTCATGCTGGCCATGCGGGCTCCGCTCAAAGCACTCGGAGCACACGCAGAAGCCATCCTGCTGGGCACCGCCGGTTTTCTGGTTCCTGTACTGCCGGGCGGCGGTGGCGACGCAGCCAGGGATTACCACCGGAGCGTATGGGATTCCTGGTGGACCCTGCGTGAACAATTCGAACTGGCACCGGAACGCAGTCTCCCATGGTGCAAAGCCCCGTCAAGACCGCTGAACCACCCTCAACGCCGCGTTGCAGCCCTGGCAGCCAGCGCAGCACGGTGGAACCGCATCATCCCCCTTCTGAACGCCTCTGCAGCGCAGGAACTGGAAAAATCGCTCAGCAGCATTTCACATGACTTCTGGGATATTCATTACACGCTGACCTCTGCCCCCATGAAGCAGAAAGCTGCGCTCGTAGGAAAAGCCAGAATAACAGATTTTCTCATCAACTATGTATACACCAACGATGAGAGCCCACACTCCTGGGCCAGTTATCTTGCCCTGAAACAAGGCGCCTTACCTCCTAGCATTGCACGCACAGCCGAGCTTTTATTCGGCAATCGACCAGATTTTTCCACCACACTGCGCAAAGCCTACGCCCAGCAGGCGCTGCTGCAGATAGATGCAGATTTCTGTTCCCGGAACATCTGCCTGGACTGTGCCTTCCCGGCACAACTTTGCCAGTGGGCACACTGAACAGAAAAGCACCCCGGAAACGAGGTGCTTTCAAGTTCAGAGATTTTACCCCCTGTATCAACGGGTCAACTGCCGGCAGGCCTTTACCGTATTTGCCATCAGCATCGCAATAGTCATGGGACCCACTCCGCCAGGGACAGGTGTAATATAGGAGCACTTGTCTTTCACTGCCTCAAAATCCACATCACCCACAATGCGATAACCTCTGGGGCGAGATTCATCTGCAATGCGATTGATGCCTACATCAAGAACGACGGCGCCTTCTTTCACATAGTCAGCATTGACCATTTCAGGGCGCCCCACCGCAGCCACGATGATATCTGCAGTCCGGCAAAGCCCCGGCAGATCTTTCGTGCGGGAATGAGCAATAGTCACCGTTGCATTGGCCTTTTTTGCGACCAGGAGGTTAGCCATCGGTTTCCCGACAATCATGCTGCGACCGATTACAACGGCATGTTTCCCGGCAGTTTCAATGCCATAAGATTTCAGCAGTTCCATACAACCGAGCGGAGTACAAGGGACAAAACCCGCCTCATCCTCCAGCACCAGTTTAGCAACATTGGCAGGGTGGAAACCATCCACATCCTTGCGGGGATCAATATTCAGAATCACGGCTTCCTCATCAATATGAGGCGGGGGCGGACTCTGTACCAGAATCCCATGAATCCGGTCATCTGCATTCAACTGATGAATCAACGCGACAAGTTCATCCTGGGTTGTTTCAGCCGGCAACGCCCATTTCTGTGAATAGATTCCTAGCTCAGCGCAGGCTTTCACTTTAGAACCCACATATACCTGAGAAGCGGGGTCTTCACCGACAAGAACCACGGCCAGACCTGGAGTCTTCCCTTGAGATTTCAGCTCCTCAATTTCCTTCAACAGCCCGGCACGCACACTGGCAGCCACCTCTTTACCATCAATCAATGTTGGCTTCATATCATTCAGGATTCGTCAAAATCAAAATCAGGGCGGCCGCAAGCTAACAACCCATCAAGCTTTTCCATATATTCCGTCTGCGTCGCATCATCAATATCTGCCGGCACATACAACGGTTCCTTTGCCAGGATTGTAACCTTGGAAAACGGCTTTGGTATCACAAACCCATCCCAGGCTTTCTTGATACGCCAGCAATTCGGGATATCAATACACATGGGCAGAATCGGCAACCCGGAAACAGAAGCCAGACGAATCACCCCGGCTCGCGATTTATAACGTGGTCCCTTGGGCCCATCAGGCGTGATACACATACAGCACCCGGAATCCAGTTCGCGCAGCATATCGCGGAAGCCGGCTACACCGCGTCTGTGGCTTGAACCACGCACGGTGCGCATACCATAATCCTCAGCCACGGTAGTAAGCAGAGCCCCGTCCTTACTGGCACTGGTCAGCATGCTCATAGGCACATTGTGAGGGATGCAGTAGCGATACACATAACACGGAGCAAACGTGCGGTTATGCCACAAGGCGATAATACACTGTTTTTTTCCCAGCACGTCGCCGACGGCCCCCCGCATAATAATACGTTTGCGTAATGTCGCACAAACTGCGGTTATCAAAAACCAGACCATGTGCCCTACCGGTCGGGTCCACCACTTTGAACGCACTTCTGTTGCTTTACTACTCACGATTTACAGGGGGGGTATAACAGATTATCAGAATGGAGTTGCAGGAGCAGGCGCAAACGGATCCTCTGCTACCTCAAACGGGTTATTATCAAGCTCCATTCTCATCTTTGAGGGAGCAGGTGCCGGCTCATTCACGGGCTGCGGCTGGGACACCGGCTGCTCCGGGACATCATTTTGAACCGGGTTATTGTTGATAAGTTGCTCAGACAAACGATTCACATCAATATCACTGAAAGGAATACGCTGAGGACGGTCCCGCCGGACTATCGAAGCACGAGCCTCAACCTCTGCCATATCATCGCCAGGCATCGTTCCATTTCCTTTCAGGTTTGTGCTCAGTATTGCCCACTCGCCGCTTTGCTGGAATATCGGGTCAGGCTGACCATCCGGGTACTCCACGCGTGCCAGCATCATGGGAACACCATATTTCATATCGCCGGATAATTCATTGGCCCCGCTCAGAACAATCTTGCCGCGCAATGTAGCCAGATCCCGCGATTCAAGCGCACCCTGTGGAATCTCCACCACAAGAGAATCGCCATCATAATCAAGGTTCAAACGACCTCGATGAAGAGAAAGAGGATTATACTTACCCCGCTTATCGGGGGCAATATGCTCAGCAATCGCCATCAAGGCCGGGAACGAACGCAAGGAGAAATCCTTGACCTGGAGCTCACCCTTGAACTTCGGCGCCTGCCCCTCCGACGACAACAGCATGGTCAGCTTCCCATTCAGCTTTCCATGCGAAACCGCCCTGGTGCGAGCCGTCATGAATTCTGCTAACCGCCCTTCTGTAAAATCAGCAAGCGTCATATTATCTGCCTCCACAGCAAAGGGACCGCAAAGTGATGCTCCTGCTTCAATTTTGCCACTAAATGAAATGGAAGTGCGGCGCTGCTCGATTTCTGACGTTTCCGCATCTGTCGTCCCCGTCACAGAAAAATCACTGATTTCCTGCGCTGCAATGTGAGCCTTTCCTTCCTTGATTCTCACAGATTTCCACCCCGGTATTCCCAGCACACCATCGCGAAGCATCAACACACTGGCACTCCGCTGACGGCTCGGATAATACATGTAGGCATTCGCATTCTTCAGACTAAGCTGCCTATTTTCCGCTTCACTGCTCAGAATGCTGAAATCCTTGCAATCCATACGGCGGAAGTTCCAAAGTGACTTACCTGTCATCTTCGGCATATCCATGCTTTTACCGCTGCGCAGTACAACCAGCGCACGCTCAATGACAAGATTTTCGGACTGTAATTCCCCGGTCAGGAAACTCATTACATCCAATTTGGCAGTCATGCCGTTAAGCTCCACGCGCTGCAGCATGGATGACTCCGGAAACTCCGCTACAATACCAGACACATTTAACGTAGTTCCTTCTACGCCGGCACCTTCAATCTGCACTGAAGTAGCCCCCCAGGCCTGCTGTAATGCAGCCTGGCGCTCCTGCATATAAGCAGAACTGGACATAGTGGCCACCCGGAAAAACAGGAATCCACCAACCAACAGCAATACCAGCATACCCGCAGCCAGTATGTACAGCACATGCCGACGGTTTCTACGGCGAATATCCGCAGAAGTCAGCATCACGCGTCGTTTCTTAGTAACGCGCACGACCTTTGAGCCATCTGCACGCACTACAACCTCCCGCACGCGTTCCTGCGAGGGCTTATCCTCGTTCAAATGCTTGATAATACTACGAACCTGCGTCAGGTTCTCTCCGTCTTCTCCGTATTTATCGTCGTTTTCGACCATGATTTATCTATCCTTAATCTATCGCATCGCTGGGTCGCTCTCCTGTTCCGACATTCCGACCGGTCGGGTCAACAACATCCACCTTCACAAACATGAGGAATGCCTTACGAATCTTCTCTTCTCCTTCAGAACGGAACAACCGCCCCACCATGGGCAAATCTCCGAGCACAGGCAGCTTATCCTCATATCGCACAGAACGGTACTCCTTCAATCCACCGATAACCACAACAGAACCTGAACCAACTGTCAATTTCGTATTTTCCATACGGCGCTTGAACACCGGTTTAAGTATCTTATTATCAGAAAGCGTCACTCTGGATGAAGCATTAGCACTCGGGAGCATGAATACGGAGTGAATGGGGGTACCCCAGTTCACAAACCCCTCAAACTCATTGATGGTAACAGTCAACGCCAGTGTTACATGCTGACCGTCGGGAGCAACGGACGCGCTATGCACCTGCACGACTGAGCCCACACCACCAACAGAATCCTCCGTCATGCCGAAACGGATGAATGCCTCCGGATGAGCCGCCGTCGCTACAGTTGCCTGGCCGTTCACATCATTATTCTCGCCATCTTCTCCCAGATTAAAGTTCATCGTGGCAATCTGAGGCTCTGCGTATGTCTCCGGATAAAACATCTCGTTCACATTGGCAAAGACCACCTGCTCATCGCGGCCGGGGGTCATGACAATACGAGGATTAGTCATGATATCTGCTCCTTTTTTCTGAGCAGCACCACGCATAATCATCGTCACGTCGCCACTATCCCAGACACCGCGGAATGCCAGAATACCAGGAGCCTTAGTACCCCCTTGGTACAAACCGGCCTTGCCTGAGCTTATCAGAGTGCTGATATTATCAGATGACAACACATCGCGCCCTGAACGCAGCCCCTCTGTTGCGGAATACGAAGTATCCGGCAGACCGACATCTGCAAAAGGAACCGAAGTTACTTCGGAAAGCAACGTCTCTTTCGTACCGGAACCAAACAGAGCTTTCGGTCCCAGGTGGAAATTAAACATCCATTCAAAGCCCAACTCGTTCAAGTCCGTTTCATTCACCTCCATGGCCATCACGTTCAACACCACAGCACGGTCTGTTTCCAATGGCATGGATATAAGTTCCTCGATTTCCTCGTGATTATAAGCAGTATTCCGGACTGTCAGCATGCGACTGGCTGCATCATACCGGGCGTTTGCACCCTCCGGGAAAGAAACACCCATCTCCTTGAGAGCAACGACAGGGTTCACTCGCTTCACAATCACACGGGAGGCGGAGGAAAAATCATCCTCTTCTTCCTCTTCATCCACAGAGGACTGCGTATCAAAGAAATGAGGAGGAACCGTATACACACGCTCCACCAGGGGACCGAAATCGCGCCCGGAGAAAGAAAGCTCCACACCCAGCGGCGTAATATAATGCGTAATCCCCAACTGCTTATCCAGCACATTCAGCAAATCATACATCGAAATATCCGTCAGATCCAGACTCACTGTACGGGAAGTGATAGTCTTGTACCCTTCAGATTCCTTATCGCCGAAACTGGCAATAACGTTGATTTTACGTCCTGCCCCCTGGCCTTGCGCTTCAAAGCGTGCTATCTGCCCCTGCAGTGCTTCAATCACATCTTTAACCGAAGCATCCTCAAGTGAAATCTGGGGCACAATCATCCCCTTGAGTGCTGCCGCTATGGCATCCTCAGTCTCAGCGTCCTGCCGCACCAGAGCGCCGGATTCAGAAGCCGCCAGAGACACCGTGCTTTCCTCCACCGGCATCGGTTCTTCCCAGGCCTTATCCACCTCGGACAATATCTGGGCCCGGTACGCATCTCTGACAGCATTACCGTAAGCAGAACGGCGCTTATTCACCAGTTCCCTACCCCGTTTAGCTGCCGTATTATAGGCATCAATCCGGAGCACGGCACTGAACGTGGCATCCGCTTTATCAAAATCACCGAGGTCATAGTACCCATAGCCCAATGTCAACAGACGGTTAACCTCTTCCACATTGGCCAGGTGCTGCGGCGTAAGTGCAGGATTCGTGCGTGCGGGGTCCTGGGTTTTATCCAACTCATGCCGGGCAAACTTATGCCCCGGAGAAAGCTGCAATGCTTCGTTCATGAACTCCACAGCCTCATCCAGGCGACCAACCTTGCGGTAATCCATCCCTTTGGCCACCAAAGCATCTGCCAGGCTGTCCTTGATAAACTTGACCTGCTTTTCTGATGCCGGTGTTTTAGCCACCACCGCCAGCGCCTCCCGGTAACACTCCACCGCATCGCTGTACTTTCCGGCAGTATAGGCTGTACGCGCTTCCTGTATCTTCTGCATAGCCTCACGCATCGACTGCTGGCGCCGGGCTGTTTCCTGCGCAGCTACGGATTCACCGGACTCCTGTGCCGACAACTGCGGGGCAAATGCCAACGCTACCGATGTAACGAGAGAAAAGAATACAGTACGAGATGTAAAACCGTTCATAGCAAGTGCAACCATACTACCAAATCCTGCGTAAGAAGTCACTCTAAAAGTGAGTCCTTTTTTCATTTTTTAAAGCAAACGGTGGCTCCCCGGACAAGGGAGCCACCGCAAATGAACCTGCTGGCTGCTTCAGCACTCTGCAGAATCCGGCAGATATCCTTTAATCTTACTGATTCGCGTAGGATGACGCAGCTTACGAAGCGCCTTAGCCTCAATCTGTCGGATACGTTCACGAGTCACATTGAACTGGCGTCCCACCTCTTCAAGCGTACGGGGATTACCATCCTTCAGACCAAAGCGCTGTTCAATCACAGCACGCTCGCGGGAATTGAGAGTATTGAGCACGTCTCCAATCTTATCTCGCAAGGAGTTGTAAGATGCTCCATCCATGGGGTTTTCAGCGCTCTTATCCTCCAGGAAATCACCAAAGGAGGTATCATCCGAATCACCCACCGGCTGCTGCATGGAAATAGGCTGCTGTGCCATCTTCAACACACTGCGAACCTTCTCCACAGACATCACGGCTCCCTTGTTGGACTCCTCCGCCAGAGCCTGTGCTATTTCCTCCGGCGTGGGCTCACGGCCAAAATCCTGCACCAGCTTCTTCTGCACACGCATGAGCTTGTTGATTGTCTCTATCATGTGCACAGGAATACGAATTGTACGTGCCTGATCCGCAATGGAACGGGTAATAGCCTGGCGAATCCACCATGTGGCGTATGTCGAGAATTTGTAACCACGGCGGTATTCAAATTTCTCCACCGCCTTCATAAGGCCCATGTTACCCTCCTGAATGAGATCCAGGAATGCAAGCCCGCGGTTCGTGTACTTCTTGGCAATGGAAATCACCAGACGCAGGTTTGCCTCAATCATCTCCCGCTTGGCAGCCTCGGCATCTTTCATGCTCTGGCTCATCAACTTATAATTCTCAAGGAACTGGGGTATCGGCATCCAGAGTTCCATCTCAAATTCCTTGAGGGCATCGCGGTACAACGGATTCTCAGGGTCAGCCTCACGCTGGCGCAGCACTTTCTTGATACGCACGCGCAAGTCGCGCAACTCCTTCACAAAATCCTCATATACCTTGCCTTTGAATGAGAAACCGGCATACATATCGGAAAGCGTTTCCAGCTTCTCCTCAAATTCCTTCTGAAGAGCCGACACAGATTTCTTACGCTTCCGGGCTGAGCACAAGCGGGCATAAACAGACTGCACCTCTGCATGGCGGGTCATCACCTTTGTCACCAGCGGGGGCAGTTCCTTCAGATACTTATCCCGACGGTCAATATTCTTATCAACTACCACGCGGTCAAAGCGCTCCTCATTGTGCTGAACCTTGTCTGCTGTATCGCAGTAATAGATAGCCACCACACCAAAACGGTGCAGATAACGCTGCAAATCTTCCTCAGCCTGGTCAATCTTGCGGGAGATTTCAACCTCTTTCTGGCGGGAAAGCAAATCCTTAAGCCCCATCTGCTTCAAGTACATACGCACCGGGTCATCGAGGATATCCAGCTTAGCCTCCATCTTTTCAGACTCATCCTCCTCACCCGTCTCACTCAGGCGCTGGCGCTCACCATACGTATCAACATCAGAAGCATCAATGATATCAAACTGCATACCGCGCAGACGCTCCATGATTTCCTCATAATCGGTAGGATCTATCACATCGTGCGGCAGCACATCGTTAATATCATCATAGGTCAGGTACCCCTGCTCCTGAGCCTGGCGAATCAGCTCTTTAATTTTTTCCTGGACCACCGGGCTGTTCACAAGCCGGCCATCCTTAGAGGTAAGCTCATCCGCAGAAAGGGGTTTTACCGCATATTCCTCATCATCCCGGACCTCCACACCCACTTCGTGCAGTCGTTCGAACAGACGAGCCTGATCATCATCCTCCGTTTCATCCGGCGGAAGAGAATTCTCTATATCCTCCGAAGTCACATAGCCGTTGTTTTTCTTAGCTATGGCCAGAAGTGATTTAAATGCCGTCTTCAGAGTCGCATCATCGGCAAAGAACTCATTCATCTCTGCCGCCGTCAACTGAGGAGTAAACTGCTTACTCTTCTTCTCCTTTGTCTTACCTGTCTTTTCCTTACCTTCAGGAGATTCCGGCTCCGCCACAGGTGCCGCCTGCGGTTCAGGAACCAGCCCCATCATAATGTCAAAGGCATCCGGCTGAGCAGCTTGTTCCTTGACCTCTGCTGCAACCTCTGCCTTCTTGACCGTTTTCTTTTCGGTCTTCGGAGCAGACTTCTTCTGAGCTTCCTTCTTTGCCACCGGGGTCTTTTTCTCCTCTACCTTTTCAGCCTTAACCGCTTTTTCCTTGGATGCGGCAGCTTTCCTGGCAGGTGATTTTGCAGAATCTTTCTTGGGAGTCGACATAATAGTAGATAAAACTTTGGGCACAATCCACCCATTACCAATTTTGTCAAGTGGTAGACAAAATTTGCGTGAATTATATAGACAATTTAAGACCTGTCAACCCATAGAATTCCATTATGACACAGTTTTGTACTTTTTATTACAAAACCGGGCCGAATTCTGCTTCCAATTCAGCAGTTTTCAGTTCAATCTGCATACTGAGCTCTTCCCAGCGGGAATAGAGGGTCTCAGATTCACGCTCCAGCTGCTGATACTCCTGAGTGAGCTCCATAAGTTTCTGATTATCGCTCATATTGGCGGGATTTTCCAATTCCGCAGAGATAAGCTCCTTGCGTTCATCCTTAACCGCGATATCGCATTCCACCTGCTCCAGTTCCTGTTGCAGCGGGCGAAGTATCTTATTGCGTTGCTGGCGAGCCATCTCACGGGCACGGCGGGCATCCTTCCGGTTACCTGTCTGCACCTGGGCAACAGCCCCAGTCTGCGGCTGAGCCATTTCTTTTGCGCGGCGTTCCTCTGCCTCCACCGTTTCCAGGTATGCACTCACGTTACCATAGAACAGGCGCGGGGCGCACCCCAGGCGGAACTCCAGCACCTTGTTCACAATCGGGTCCAGGAACTGCCGGTTATGAGAAACAATGCAATACGAACCGGGATATTCCAGCAGAGCGCGCTGGAGCACCTCCTGGCTCTGGAAATCCAGGTGATTCGTTGGTTCGTCCATAATCAGGAAGTTTGCCGGCTTCAGCAGCATGCACACCAACGCCACGCGCGAACGCTCACCACCGGAAAGCACCCCGATTTTCTTGAACACATCATCCCCACGGAAAAGAAAGCACCCCAGAATATTACGCACCATGGGACGCGTTTCCCGACTGGCTGCAGCTTCCACACACTCCAGAACAGTCTGCTCATTGTTCAGCACGTCTGCATGAGTCTGAGAGAAAAAAGCCACCTGTGTATGATGCCCGAAAGCAAAGGAACCGGCATCCGGAGCCTCTGTGCCGGAAATCAAACGGGTAAAAGTGGATTTGCCACTGCCGTTCACACCTACTATAGCGATTCGGTCCCCCTTGGACATGGTGAAGTCGTACCCATTCAGCAAAGTAACAGGCCCGTATGCCTTGCTGGCTTTTTCCAGCTTCACCACAGTGTGTCCGCCAGGCGGAGGCGGCGGGAAGCTGAAGCTCATCACAGCATCATCATCCTCCACCTCAATAAGCTCCACTTTCTCCAACTGCTTGATTCGGCTCTGCACCTGAGTAGCCTTGGTCGCCTTGGCCCGGAACCGGTCAATGAATTCCTGAGTCTTCGCAATCTCGCGCTGCTGAGCTTTCGCCTGGCGCTGCAGAATCTCCTTGCGCAGTTTACTTTCCTTCAAATAGAACGAAAAATTACCAGCATATTCCTCAGCCCGCCCGTGGTGGAAAGCAATGGTACGCGTCACCAGACTATCCAGCAGCGCGACATCATGGCTGATAATGCAGATAGCCCCGCGATACGTGCGCAGACTCTGCTCCAACCAGCGCTGGCTCTGAATATCCAGGTGGTTGGTCGGTTCGTCCAACAGAAGCACCTCCGGCTCCTGCAGCAGAAGCTTGGCCAGAGCAATACGCATCTGCCAGCCACCGGAGAACTCCCCGCAGTCGCGCGTAAAATCCTTATCCGCAAACCCCAGTCCCCGCAGAATCGACTCCGTACGCGGGCGCAGCCGCGTGGCATCACGGTCCTGCAGAATCAGCTCGAGGCGCCCGATTTCTTCCAGGGTATCCTTGTATTCAGCACTGGCGGCATCCAGTTTCTGCAAATCGGCAGAAAGTTCATCCACTACCTGCTGCAGCTCCACAATATTTCCCACACTACCCAGCACCTCATCCAGCAGCGGCGCGCCGGAAATATGAATACCATCCTGCGGCAGATAACCCACCTGCGTATGTTTCGGCAGCAGAACCTTGCCGTGGTCCGGCTCCATCACCCCCACAATACATTTCATGAGGGTGGATTTCCCCGCACCATTCTGCCCGGCAAAGGCAATACGGTCACCTTGCTCCACCACAAAAGAAAGAGAATCGAACAGCACACGCGGGCCAAACTCGATATGCAGATCCTGGATAGCAAATACCATGTGCGGGAAATAAAGGAAACGCCGGCACTACCTCAATCCAGGGAGTGCCGGCGCTGATATAAAGAACTTACTTTCTGAGCATGCTGTTCCAGCGCTCGATATTGCGAGCCTGTTCCTCGAAGAGGTCGGCGCAGTCATCGTGAATCTCAATGCTCACAATCTTATCACCCTGGCGCACAGCATTCACCACATCCTGATCGGCAGCGGAAAGCACCTCACCGAAAATGGTATGCTTGCCATTCAGCCATTCTGTCGGCACGTGGGTAATAAAGAACTGGGATCCATTCGTTCCCTGCCCCGTCCAGGTACGGCCGGCATTGGCCATAGCCAGCAGACCGGGCTTCGTAAACTTCAGATCAGGGCGGCATTCATCATCAAACTTGTAGCCAGGGCCACCGCAGCCGGAGCCCTCAGGGTCACCACCCTGAATCATGAAATCTGCAATCACGCGGTGAAAGGTCAGCCCATTATAAAATCCTTTGCTGGCCAGATTCAGAAAGCTAGCCGCAGTCATAGGCGTCTTGGAGGCAAATACCGTGAGGTTGATATCGCCCTTACTGGTCTTCATTGTGATTTTCTTATCAGTAGCCATGCGCCGCACCATACCACCCACCCGCATAAAAATCAAGGGCAAAAACACCACATGCCGAACTTTAACACGCGTCACAGGCTTGCAACGCGCGCGTATTTATGGTAGAATCAGGCCATGCCGAGGATTGCCCTGATTCAACAGGAGGCGGTAGCCGACCCCGCCGAAAACAAGAAACGCCAGATGCTTGCCATCCGCGAGGCCGCTGCAGGCGGTGCGCAGATTGTGTGCACGCAGGAGATGTGCACCACCCTCTATTTCTGCCGCACCCAGGACTGCGAGCTTTTCAACACGGCAGACCCCATCCCCGGAGAATGGACCGACGAACTCTGCGCGCTGGCCCGTGAGCTGGGCATTGTCATCGTGGCTGCCGGGTTCGAAAAACGCGCCACCGGTCTCTACCACAACACTGCCTGGGTCATCGATGCCGATGGAACATTCCTGGGCATGTACCGCAAGATGCATATCCCCCAGGACCCCGGCTTTGAAGAAAAATTCTATTTCACCCCCGGCGATCTGGGCTACAAATGCTTTGAGACCCGCTTCGGGCGTATCGGTGTCCTCATCTGCTGGGACCAGTGGTACCCGGAAGCAGCGCGTCTCACAGCCATGGAAGGAGCCGAGATTCTGTTCTATCCCACCGCCATCGGCTGGATTCCCGGAGAGGAAGCACTCTACACAGCCCAGCACTGCGCCTGGGAAACCGTGCAGCGCGGCCACGGCGTGGCCAACGGCTGCTATGTATGCGCTGTGAACCGCTGCGGAGTGGAGGGCGAAACTACCTTCTGGGGGCAGAGTTTTGTCTCCGACTACTGCGGACAGATTGTGGCCAAAGCCCCGGTGAAAGAGCGCACCATCCTCTTTGCAGATATTGACCTGGCAGCGCTGGAAGCACACCGCCGCATCTGGCCATTCTTCCGCGACCGCCGTATCGATTCGTACAGCGGTATCACCCGCCGCTGGGGCAAATAACGCATGAGCACCGCAGCACAGGAACAGGACCAGCAGCAGCCCATCAGCGTCATCATCGTAGGCATGGGCGGGCGGGCCTCCATCTACTCTGCCGTAGCCCTTACCAACCCGGAGCTTCTGCATGTAGTCGGCGTGGTGGATGTAAACCCGGAAAGAGTGAAGCAGGCCCAGCTCATGTTCGATTTGCCGGATGAGCACTGTTTCACCACTGTAGATGAACTTGTACGCGTCCCTCGCCTCGCAGATGCCGCCATCAACTGCACCATGGACCGTCTGCATGTGCAGACCTCCCTTCCCCTGCTGCGCCACGGCTACGACCTTCTGCTGGAAAAACCCTATGCTTTAAATGATACAGAGGGGCAACTCATTATTGACTGCGCCCGCGAAACCAACCGCAAGGTCATGGTCTGCCATGTCCTGCGCTACACCCCCTTCTACCGCGCACTTCGCCGGGTTGTGGCGCTGGGCACCATCGGCGAGGTCATCAACATCCACATGACCAACCAGGTGGGGTACCAGCATGAATCCATATCCTTTGTACGCGGCAAGTACGCGCGCGAAGAAATCTGCGGTTCAGGCATGCTGCTCTCCAAGTGCAGTCATGATCTGGATATCATGTCCTGGCTCATGGCTGATAATATACCCGCCACCATCTCCAGCGTGGGGAGCGTGCTGCAGTTCAAGGAGGAAAAAGCACCTGAAGCAGCCGGCACCCACTGCCTGAACAACTGTCCTATTGAACGGGAGTGCCCCTACTCAGCCCGGCGGCTCTACATTGAGCACCCCATGCGCTGGGCCAACAACGTGTGGCACGACACGCACAGCAGCCCCACTGACGACGCCGAGAAAGAGGCTATTCTCCGCCAGCCGGACAACCCCTTCAGCCGCTGCGTTTACCGCTGCAACATCAACATCGTGGACCACCAGTCCGTTCTCATCCATTTCCGCAACGGCGCCACAGGCACCTTCAGCATGAACGGTGGAGCCAGCACCCCCCGCCGCATGGTTCACATCACCGGCACCCGTGGAGAAATATACGGAGACTTTGAACGAGAGCGCTTCCATGTGCGCCAGATTGCACCGGAAGCCCCCGGCGGATATACCGAGCGCACACTCGATATGTCAGACTTCCAGCAAGGCGATGCCCACGGCGGCGGCGACCGCAGCATCGTGCTCGATTTCATCGCACTTCTGCGCGGAGAACGCACCTCCCCCGGCTGTCCCACGCTGGAAGACAGCATCGTAGGGCACCGCATGGTATTCCTGGCCGAAAAATCAAGACTGGCCGGCGGTGCCGTGCAGCAATTCTGATTCATGAGCGACCAGCCCATACACTTCCGCTACCCGGATTTGCCCATTTCCCGCCACCGCGAGAAAATTGCTGCAGCCTTGCGCCAGCACCAGGTCATTGTAGTTGTTGGTGAAACAGGCTCCGGCAAAACCACCCAGTTACCCAAAATTGCCCTGGAGGTGGCCGGCAAGCGCCGCGGCAAACTGGGCTGCACCCAGCCACGCCGCCTTGCCGCAGTAGCTGTTGCCCGCCGCATTGCCGAGGAAATGGGCTGCGAGCTTGGCAGCTATGTGGGTTATCAGGTGCGTTTCGATGACCGCACCGGGGCAGACACGCGGCTCAAGCTCATGACAGACGGCATTCTGCTGGCCGAAACCCAGGATGACCGCGACCTGCGGCAGTACCACACCATCATCCTGGACGAAGCGCATGAACGCAGCCTGAATATCGACTTCCTGCTGGGGTACATGAAACTGCTGCTGGCACGGCGCCCGGAGCTCAAACTCATTATCTCCTCCGCCACCATGGATGCCGGTGCATTCTCCGAATTCTTCGGGGGAGCGCCAGTTATCAACGTGGAAGGCCGTACCTACCACGTGGATATGCACTACATGCCCCCACGCCACAGCGAGGAGGAACAGCCGGACCATGTGTGCCGTGCCGTGCAGTGGCTTTCAGAGTACGATGCCAAGGGCGATGTGCTCGTCTTTCTGCCCGGCGAGCGCGAAATCCGCGACTGCGCCGCCGAGCTGGAGCGCATGACCCTGCCACACACCGATATTCTCCCCCTCTTTGCCCGTCTGGGGTTGAACGAGCAGCAGCGTATCTTTCACCCGGCCAGGGGGCGCCGCCGCATTGTGCTCGCCACCAACGTGGCCGAAACATCACTCACCATCCCCGGCATCATCTATGTAATAGACAGCGGACAGGCCCGCATTTCACGCTACCTGCCCGGCCGCCAGATTCAACGGCTGCAGATTGAACCCATCTCCCAGGCAAGTGCCCGCCAGCGCGCCGGTCGCTGCGGTCGTGTAACCGAAGGTGTCTGCATCCGCCTGTACTCCCAGGACGATTTCGAGAACCGGGACGCCTTCACCGACCCGGAAATCAAGCGCAGCGCACTGGCCGGAGTCATTCTGCGCATGGCCGATTTGAAACTGCCGCCGCTGGGTGAATTCCCCCTGCCGGATCCGCCCAGCCCGCGGTTGGTGAACGAAGGGTACAAGACACTTCGCGAAATAGGCGCCATCGACCGCCAGAAACACCTTACCCCCACCGGCCGCAGCCTGGCGCGTCTGCCGCTGGACCCGCGACTGGGGCGCATGCTGCTGGAAGCCGAGCATGAAAAAGCCCTGGCAGAAGTTCTGGTCATCGTAGCCGCGCTCAGCATCATGGACCCGCGCGAGCGACCAGCAGAGTTTGCCACCCAGGCAGACCAGGCTCACGCCCAGTGGAAAAACGAAGAGAGCGATTTCCTTTCCCTGCTCACCCTGTGGCGCGCCACGCTTGAATTCAAGGAGCGCAACAACCTGCGCCGCAACCAGCTCCGCAAGTGGTGCACCAGGAACTACGTCAACTTCCTGCGCATGGTCGAGTGGCATAATCTGGTGCAAGACCTTGGCTCCGCCCTGCAGGACACCATGCGCTGGCGCATCCCTTCCCTGCCCGAGGAAGCAGAACAGGCCACCCCCGACATGATTCACCGCTCCCTGCTGGCAGGCTCCCCGCTGCAGATTGGTTTCTGGCGACCAGAGGACAAGGTATACCGCGGAGCCGGCGGTCGGGATTTCTCCATTTTCCCCGGTTCCGGACTCTTCAAGCGCAAGAAACGCGCAGAGTGGCTCATGGGTGCCGAACTGGTGGAAACCTCGCGGCTCTACATGCGCCGGGCAGCCGTACTCGACCCCGTCTGGGTTGAACAAGTAGCTCCGCAGCTCTGTGCCCACCATGCCTACGATGCCACCTGGGACAAAGCCAGCGGCCAGGTATTCGCCAAAGAACGCGTGACCTGCGGCGGTCTCACCATCATCGATGGGCGCCGCATCAGCTACGCCCGCTACAACCCTGCTGCAGCCCGCGAAATCATGATTCGCGACGGCATCATGGCCGGCGAAATGAAAGAACGGGCTCCTTACCTGAAACACCTGGAACAAATGCGCGAAAAAGTGCGGTTGGTGGAATCCAAACTGCGCCGCCGCGACCTCATCTGGTGCAGTGAAGGCGTATTCCGGTTCTTCGATTCGGTCATTCCCGCAGAAATCTGCACGGAAAAAGCCCTGCGCCGCTGGAGAGATAAGATGGAGCCCCGCAACCCGTCTCTTCTCTGCGTTCCCTACGAAGATTGCGTCTACCCCGGCGAAGACAAAGTGCGCGCTGACCTCTACCCGGACGAAATTGAACACGAGGGCGAAACATACGATATATACTACAACCACGCCCCCGGAGAAGCAGACGATGGCGTAACCATCGGTGTGCATATCGACCAACTGGCAAACTTCCCGGACTGGCTGCCGCAATGGGGGGTGCCGGCGCACCTGGCCGACCGGGCCGAAATCCTGCTGCGTACCCTGCCCAAGGATATCCGCATGTTCCTCATGCCCATCAGCACGGCGGCAGATGACTTTGCCGAGGATTGGTTCGACCGGCTGCCAGACCGGCCGCTGCCCCAGGCTCTTGTGGAATTCGCCATGCGCCGCTGCAATAAATTCTGCAATGCCACCCAGGTGGATATGAGCAAACTACCCGCAGAATTCATCACCAAAATCTGGGTGAGCGATGACAAAGGCAATGAACTCGCGCTGGGCACCTGCGTGGACACCCTGCGCGAGAAACTGGCTCAGTACCAGGAAAAACGCTTCGAGAAAAAAGCAGCCCGCTCATTTTCTGCCACGCCCATGACCCGCTGGGACTGCGGCGATTTGCCCGACACAGTGGCGGTAGGCAACGGCACCGGCTTCCCCGCTCTGCGGGAAGATGGCGACCGGGTGAAGCTCCATGTATTCCCCAGCGCCGAGGAAGCTGCTCTGCACCACCGCCGCGCCGTGCGCCGCCTGGCTCTCATCAGACACGGCGATTTCCTGAACAGTATCCGCAAGAAGCTCCCCATCAAAAGCATGGAGGCAAAACTCGCCCTCACTACCGTCGGGCAGGAGCCGAAAAACAACCTGCACGACACCGTGTACGCAGCCATGGATGCTGCTCTGGCTGCCCCCCTCCCCCGCACCGCGGCAGAGTTCGATTCCGCCTGTCTCCGCATGCGCGAAACCGTTTATGACCGCATCGCGGGCCCGCTGTCCAAACTCTGGGAGCAGCTCGCCTCAACCGATTCCGCCGTGCGCCAATACTGCCTGGTAGCAGGGCGGGACCGCTTCGGTGCGCAAATCGCCGAAGACGTACAGCGCGAGTGGCAGTGGCTCACCCGCCCATGGTTCCTTTCATCTGCCGAACCCGCGCAGCTGGCAGATTATTCCCGTTTCCTGCGCGGGCTTCAGGAACGAATCAAACGCATTGCCCAGCAACCCGCCGCCAAAGAGCTGGAGCGCATCTCCTCCCTGAACGCTGCTGTAACGCCACGCTTCTTCACTGACTACGAACGCCACGCTGACTCCCCCGCCTGGCTTGCCTATGGGTTCATGGTTGCAGAGTTCCGGCTCTCACTCTTTGCCCCGGCACTCGCAACCAAAGGCCGAGCCTCTGCCAAAAAGCTGGAAGCTGCCGCAGAGTCTCTGTAAAACCATTTGATTATTCCCAACCAGCAGACAATACTACAACGCTCCGCACCGTGTGTGTCTGTATTCAAGATACAACTTGAAAATCAGTTGGAGCTCCGGTAGAATGCAGCCGTGAAAGTTATAGCCATAGCGAACCAGAAGGGTGGAGTCGGCAAAACCACCACTACCGTGAACCTGGCAGCAGCTCTTGCCGCCCGCGGGAAGCGTGTACTCATCATCGACATGGATTCGCAGGCAAACGCCAGCACGAATCTGGGAGTGGAGGTCGACAGCGATTCCAGCCTCTACCCCGCCCTTATCGGCGAAGCTCTACTGGAAGATCTGGTGCGCAGCACACGCCGCCGCAATCTTTCCATCGTACCGGCTCACATGGATCTTTCCGGCGTGGAGGTCGAACTCACTCAGGATGACTCGCACCTCACCTGCATGTACGATGCCATGGCCGGATTGCGACAGCAAAACTATTTCGACTACGTGTTCCTGGATACCCCCCCATCGCTCGGCGTGCTCATGACCTCTGCCCTCTGCGCATGCGATGAAGTGATTACCCCCATGCAATGCGAATTCCTCAGTCTGGAGGGGCTTTCCAAAATTCTGTACGTCATGGATCAGATTAAGGAAAATGGTGTCAACCCCCGCCTGAAACACGAGGGCATCATCATGACCATGTACAACAACACCAAACTGGCTAACGAGGTAATTCGCCAGGTGCAGCAGGAACTGCCTGACCGTCTGTATAAGAATTACATCCCCCGCTCTGTGCGCGTAGCCGAATCTCCCAGTTTCGGTCGCACCATTATGGAGCACGACCGTTTCGGGGCTGCATCCATGGCATACCAGGCAGTAGCGCGCGAATTTATTTCACGCCACCGCTGATTCTCCCCCCCCGTTCACCATGCTCAGCTGGCTCTTTCCCAGCACTTGTGAACTATGCGGCGAAAACGCCGAACTCACCATCTGCCCGGGGTGCCTGAGCCATCTGCCGCGCATCCCCGCTCCCATTTGTCTGCACTGCGGGGCTCCCACTGCCGGGCAGCAGACCGACCCCGACCGCTGTGATAACTGCTCAGGGCTGCCCCGCACATTCAGTTTCGCCAGACAGGCACTGCGGCAGACAGATGATGTGATGCGGCTCATCTACGCATTGAAATACCACCACGCCCTGCACCTGGTACAGCCGCTGGCACTCCTGCTTCACGAACTCTGGGAAAAGACTCCGCATCTGCGCGAGCATCAGGACTGGGTCCTTGTCCCGGTGCCGGTCACCCCGGGCAAATTATACACCCGTGGCTTCAACCAGGCAGCTGAGCTCGCACAAGCCCTCGCCAGGCTCCGGGGATTAAAAATGATGGAGCTGCTCGACCGCCGCGATACCGGCGTTCTCAGCCAGACCCGCCTCACCGCGAATGCACGCCGGCTTAACGCCATGCGCGCCTACCGCTGCAAATCACCCTCATTCTTCTTTCGCCGCAGACAATTCCCCGCCCGCATTGTGCTGGTAGACGACGTGTTCACTACTGGTTCCACTGCCCGGGCATGCGCAACGCAGCTCAGAAAACTCCCCGGAGTCAAAGAGGTGGCAGCCATCGCCCTGGTGCGTATCGGCGCCTGAACGCACACAAAAAAAAAGCCCCGGCAACCAGTGCCGGGACCTGCAAACTCTATGTGGAAGGCTTATCAGTTCAAACGGAATGTGATGCGGGCCTTCGTCATGTCGTAAGGTGACACCTCGATACGAACGCGGTCACCCACTACCAGACGAATGAAGCGCTTGCGCATCTTGCCGGAAATGTGTGCCAGAAACTCATGGCCATTGGCCACCTTGACGCGGAACATCGTACCAGCGAGCACGGCGGACACCACACCTTCAAGCTCTATCTCACCCTCACCATCGTCATCCACTTTCTTGGGTTTGGGAGCGGTATTGGCGGGGCGGGCTGCGTTACCAGCGGGACGCGGACCATTCGGGCGCTGCTGCGGCTTGCCGCCGCGATTATTGGGGGGATTTGCCATTATGTCGTTCTTAATTGGTTACTTTGCGCAGGCCATACACCGCCTTGCGCGCGGATAGTTTAATGCCAAAACTCACACAAGGCAAGCGCTTTTTTCTCAAAAATAAAAAAAAGTCACATCAAGTCACAAAATGCGATTGACATTAAAACTATGCTATGCTACCCTCTGCGAGCTGACCTGTTTAGAGGTCGTTATATGGCGAAAGCCAAAACTGGAATACGAAATAAAAACAATATGAAAACCTTCTCTGCCAAGCCTCAGGATATTGAGCGTAAGTGGTATGTGATCGACGCTGCCGACAAGGTACTCGGTCAGGTTGCAGTTGAAGCAGCTAACCTGCTTCGCGGCAAGAACAAGACAATCTTCACCCCCCACGTGGACTGTGGTGATTATGTGATTATCGTGAACGCCGACAAAGTGGTGCTCACCGGTAACAAGGAACGCGCCAAGATTTACACCCGTTACACCGGCTATGTGGGTAACCAGGTGGTAACCACCCCCGCCAAGCTGCGTAAGACTCATCCTGAGATGATTGTGGAGCTCGCCGTCAAGGGCATGATTCCCCACACCCGCCAGGGCCGCGCCCAGGGTGGCCGTCTCAAGGTTTATGTCGGCGCTGAGCACCCCCACACCGCTCAGACTCCGGAAGCTGTAACCATCGCCTAATTTTATTCTGACTATGTCTACTAC
>JAZRKW010000020.1:0-13378 GCA_045646505.1 Akkermansia sp.
GGCAATGCACTTCCCCCTCTCCCAAGTCGTGTCTTTGCATTGACCAAATTTTTGGTCAATGCCTCGCATAAAAATCCGATTTGATAAAAATACAGGTTTTAATGAATTCATAGTTGACTATTGAACTTACCGCCCCGCCAGTAGGCGGGGCTCAGAATTCCGCTCGCTGTTGGCTCGCCAAAGTCCAATTTGTCGAGCAGATAGGGACTTCTTCCAAAATGTTGCTGATGTTTCTATAGCTTACCAAATCTTTGGGACACGTGTGCGTTTGCGTTGGCACATACCAATATATAATTGACAATCTCTCGCATACACTATAGAATAAACGCGTTGAGTTTATCTCAGTCATTCCTTACTTACCATCCCACCAATCATTGCCATGTCACCCAAGCTCAAAACATTTCTCGAACGCGGTTTCAGCACCATCGTGCTTCTCTCTCTGCTCGGCGGCACCGTAGCATGGAATGAACCCCTTGGCTACGCCGTGCTCATCTGCGTACTCTGCAATCTGACCAGCTGGGAGTGGTTCAACATGCTCAAAGGCACCAACGCCAACCGGGTTCTTTCTCTTATTGCCGGGCTCATCTATCCCTGGATGCTGGCCGGGGTAGCACTTTCGGATGATGCAGATGCCATCGTAGCAAATCCCGGTGGAATTACAAGCATAGCACTTGGTGCATTGGTCCTGTACACCATTCTGGCTTTCTGCGGCCAGCTTTTCCGCATGGACTACCGTGGCAAGACCGGAGCTGAAATGATGGATGGCATGGGGCTCACCCTGCTCTCCTTTGTGTACCCGGTGTGGATGTTCTCTTTCGTCATGACTGGTCTGGACGAGCATAGAATCTGGGCCATGCTGTGGCTGATTCTGTTCACCAAGATGAGTGATATCTGGGCCTATGTGAGCGGCGTACTGCTGGGTGGCAAGTTCTTCACCCGCAAGTTCAGCCCGAGCGTCTCCCCCAAGAAAACATGGGAGGGCATCATCGGCTCCATCATCATCACCCTTACTGTGGGGGCAGTACTACTGCCGGTCATGGGGCTTTTCACATGGGAGCATATTACCTCACCAGTCTTCCTGGCATGTTATATTCCCTTCGGGCTGCTGTTCTTCTTCATCTCGGTATGGGGAGACCTGGCAGGTTCCCTCATCAAACGCGGGCTGGCAGTCAAAGACAGCGGCTCCCTGCTGCCCGGCATCGGCGGCATTTTCGATCTCATCGATTCCCCGGCTTTCACGGTATCAGTTGCAGTGTGCGTGATGAGCTGCATCAGCACATTACTTATGGCTGCGTGGGGCATATAATAAACTGGCATGACAAACCCGACACCTCTTCTCATCAATCCCAAGGCCGGCAGCTTATTCCGCTCCGGCCTTAACCTGTGGTTGCGCAAACACGAAAAAGATTTTCGTCTTGTACCCACCACCAGCGCGCAAGATTTAACCGAGAAAGCAAGAATGCTGGCAGAAAGCGGTGAACCGGTCGTCGCTGCAGCAGGAGGTGATGGCACATTGATGTGCGCAGCTCATGGACTGGTAGGTACAAACTCTGCCCTGGGAATACTTCCGTGCGGCACAATGAATGTGTTTGCACGAGAACTCGGGATCGGCTCACGTCGATTCAACAAAGCTCTGGAAGCCATTCAGGAAGGGCATCTGCAGGAAGTGGATATCTTTGCTGTAAATGACCGTCCTTTTCTGCAGATGGCTGGCTTCGGGCTTGATGCGAGGGTTATCCAGCTTATCACCCCCCAGCTGAAAAAGCGAATGGGAGCCGCCGCTCATATCATCACCGGCATGCAGGTTGCCACCGAAAAACCGCCATTAATCAGCATGGCTCTGCCGAATGGAGAAATTCTGCAAGGCTCACAGATTATCATGGGCAACGGCAAACGCTATGGTGGTGAAGCCCATCTTTTCGCCGAAGCTTCGTATAATGATGGCATGCTGGATGCCGCTGTTATCGACCAGGAAAGCATGGGAGTGCTCATTGAAATTCTGGGGATTCTTGTTTCTCGCGGAGCAACAGACAAAAACATCTCAGATTTTACTGAATTACGCAGATTCAAACGTTGCGACATTACAGCCGATGGTCCGCTTGCATACCAGCTGGATGGCGACTATGCCGGCACGCTGGAAACAGGGGATGTGCTGCACATTGAGCAACTTCCGCATAAGCTTAAGGTCTGCGTCCCGAAAACCGCCATACCTCTGGGGCCTATCGAACGCATGATGGAGCACCCCATGATGCAGGCCTTACGCGAAAAAATCCAATCATTCAATGAGCTTTGAGCCGACTCACATGGCTCAATAACTTATTCGAGTACTTAATACCAGAACACTCGAACCCGAAACATTCATCTCGGAACGGCTCCTCGTCTTGTTCAAGCCGCCATTATTCCGGCGCGGTTAAAACCATGCCAGTGATAAATCAATTATCCTTTTTTTCTTCCTTTGCTTTCAACTCAGCCTCATATCTGAGCTGCAACTCGGCCAGCTGAGCCTGAACCTCAGGCAAGAGCTGTTGCAGATGAGCATTGCGCAACTTATCTGCCGGGGCTGTTACTTCTGCAGGAGCTTCGGTTGGCGCCGAGGTCTCAGCCACCGGGGCTGTTACTTCTGTCGGGGCTTCAGTTGGCGCTGCTGACTCAGTTTCCGGGGCTGTTACTTCTGCCGGGGCTTCGGTTGGCGCTGCTGACTCAGTTTCCGGGGCTGTTACTTCTGCAGAAGCTTCGGTTGGCACTACAGGCTCAGTTTCCGGGGCTGTTACTTCTGCCGGGGCATCGGTTGACGCTGCTGAATCAGTTTCCGGGGCTGTTACTTCTGCCGAGGCTTCGGTTGGCGCTGCGGGCTCAGTTTCCGGGGCTGTTACTTCTGCCGGGGCTTCGGTTGGCACCGCGGTCTCAGTCTCCGGAGCTGTTACTTCTGCCGGAGCTTCAGTTGGCGCCGCGGGCTCAGCCACCGGGGCTGTTACTTCTGCCGGGGCTTCGGTTGGCACCGCGGTCTCAGTCTCCGGAGCTGTTACTTCTGCCGGGGTATCGGTAGGCGCTGCGGGCTCAGTCACCGGGGCTGTTACTTCTGCCGGGGCATCGGTTGGCACTGACTCAAGCCTTGCTTCCTGAATTCCATTCAATCGACGATATCTGGCCTGAATACGTTGCTGACGGGCCTGTTCTTCTGCCTGAACCTCCGCTTTTTTCATGGGAGAATCAGGGTGTATCAAAGCGCCGCATTTTTTCAGATAATAGCAAAGCGCCATGGATGCTTTAGAATAATAACGGTCGTAATGAATACGAAGAGAATTACCATGACGATTCAGCGCATTGATATCAGAGCCGGCCTCAATAAGCATCCGGGCTATTTCCACAGCAGCCTCAGGGCTGTCTTTCCTTCGAACAGGTATATTGAACATCGGCTCCTGTCCATAACGCTTTGCACGGGGGGAAACTTCGATGCTGGCGCCAGCTTCGAGCGCAAGACGCACCCCCTCTACGTCACCCTTGCGTACAAGATCCAGCAAGGGCACAGTACCGGCTAACTGAGTCGTCTGTTTTCCTGCCGTGACAACAGGTCCGGGCTTCTGAGCCATACCTCCTTCTTTCAGACGCTGTATAAGGTCCTCCCTGTACCACGCCAGATTCAGGTTCCATCCACTCGTGCGTTTCTGCAGATTCTGTTCACCAAACTGAAGCAGGAGCATACGCATATCGTGATTATAATCCTGATTTCCAAGTTCGCAGAACGGAACCGTTGTCACAACCCGGTTACCGCTCCATGTTGTCATGGGTGCATCGGGGTCTGCGCCTTTCTCCAGCAGCATACGGGCCATACGGACGCGAGTGGACGCAGTCCTCGCATTCATGAAACGCACCAGCAGTCCCAGCGGAGTATCCCCGACATAACCGAGCTGCTGCCAATCACCAGGTCTCGTATCAATGGGTACACCAGCCTCCAGCAAAGCGTGAAACAAATTCTCATCAGCATACACACAGGCAGCATGAAGCGCAGTAAATCCGCTGGGAGAAGCCTTAGCCGCCTCACCACTATGCATGATACCGTACAGAAGCTCCGGCATCTCGCTCTGCCAGCTCCACTGGCCACGGTAAATACCAGAATTCTGCTCCATCATCTGGTCGGAGTTATGATGAGGGTCATTGGATGGTCTCACATCCGCAATTCCAGTGCGTCCGGCGAGCAGGTCCAGTGATGAACAGAGCTCAATACTCCACTCCACCGCCATCAGCGTGGGGCTCAGTATCAGGGCAGCTATGACAGTGGGTATTTTCATGCACAATCCGGTATAGCGGGAGCACGGTTATTTTCCCTTAATCCGCCGCTATCGTCAAGCTCATTCTATGACTTGAAGATTACAAAAAACGGCGCAGGAAAACCTGCGCCGTAAAACTGATTGCAACTCAAAATCCCATCAGTGCTTCTTGCAGAAATCCTCAAGGCGGTCAAGACCTTCCTTGAGCACGTCCAGAGAAGTGCAGTAGGAGATGCGGATAGCGTTGTCATTACCAAAAGCAATACCGGGCACAGCAGCCACCTTGTAGCGCTCAAGCAGCTTTTCACAAAGCTCAAGAGACCCCATGCCGAGCTCAGTTGTATCAATGAAGAAGTAGAAAGCACCCTTGGGTTCAACTACCTTGATCTTGGGCATAGACTGCAGACGGATGTACACATACTGACGGCGGAAGTCATATTCTTCGCGCAGGTCAGAAATGAAGCTCTGGTCACCGGTCAGGGCTTCAATAGCGCCATACTGGCAGAATGTCGTGGCGTTGGAAGCTGTGTGGTCCTGGATGAGCTTGATATACTTGGCAATGTGTGCAGGAGCAGCGGAGTAACCAAGACGCCAGCCGGTCATGGCATAACCCTTGGAGAAACCGTTGATGGTAATGGTGAGGTTGTAGATATCCTCGCTCAGCGCAGCCATGGAGACATGCTTGGTGTCGCCATATACCAGGTGCTCGTAGATTTCATCGGCAATGATGAGAATATCCTCATCCACGGCAATCTGCCCCAGAGCGCGAAGTTCTTCCTCAGTGTAGACCGTACCAGTCGGGTTGTGCGGAGTGGTCAGGATAATCATCTTGGTACGGGGAGTCATGGCATTCTCAAACTCCTCGGGCGTAATCTTCCAGCCATTCTCAGCCTTGGTTTCCACAAAGACGGGAGTACCGCCGCAAAGCTCTACCATGGAGGGATAGCTTACCCAGTAGGGAGAAGGAATGATTACCTCATCACCAGCAGAAATTGTAGCACGAAGAGCGGTATACACAGCGGGCTTGGCACCACTGCACACGCAAATCTGATCAGGGGTGTAGGAAAGACCGTTATCGCGCTTGAGCTTGTCAGAAATAGCCTGGCGAAGCTGCGGCAGACCTACAGAAGGAGTATATTTGGTAGCGCCATTGTTCAGAGCTTCGATGGCAGCCTTCTTGATATTCTCAGGCGTATCCTTATCGGGTTCGCCACCAGCCAGGCCATATACCTGCTCACCACGGGCCTTCATTTCCTTAGCCTTATTGGTCACTGCCAGAGTAAGGGAAGGAGTCAGGGAATCAGCGCAATCTGAAATAAAATCCATTGTTGTGAAAATCGGTTAAAATTCGGACACGGTGCATGAGCACGTCACACGACGCACACCGCGGTGTATTCTACGCAGATGGTGACGGTTTGGCAAGGAAAAACTATATGGGTGACACGCTTTCGTGTTATTACCGCTTGCAATTTCAGAAAAGCAGCGTACAATCCGCGATGGCATGTTGGCTACACTTCAACGAATCAGCACCTGGTTATCAAACTACACGTCACCCTTTGTCATTCTTGCTGCAATAACTGCTTTTGTTGTGCCTGAACTCTTTACCTGGGTTCAGGGAGACATCCAGGCTATGGTCCTCGGATTCATCATGCTGACCATGGGTATGACCCTGCGTCCTGCCGATTTCCGCATTCTGGCGACACGCCCGCTGGATATAGGAATAGGAACACTGGCTCAATTCAGCATCATGCCGCTGGTAGCATGGGGACTTGTACACTTATTTGACCTGCCACGCGGTATTGCAGCAGGTCTCGTACTGGTCGGGTGCTGTCCGGGCGGAGTCTCCAGTAACATCATGAGCTTTCTCTGCAAGGGGGATGTTCCCTACTCTGTGGGCATGACTACCATCTCAACCCTTCTCGCCCCTTTTCTGACACCACTCCTCATGCTCTGGCTTGCTGGTGAAAACATAGATGTGGATGCTTACGGTATGTTCCGCAGCATTCTCTTTGTAACGATTCTCCCTGTAGCTATCGGCGCTGTCTGCAACGGCAAATGGGGTAACCAACCCACATATTCAGAAGTCTGCAAAATCATGCCAGGGCTCTCCGTCATCGGCCTCGCCTGCATCGTAGGCGGCGTGACGGCAGCCAAAGGCGCCAGCTTCTTCAGCAGCGGGGCGCTGATTTTCCTGACCATTTTCCTGCACAATGCCCTGGGCTATATTCTTGGCTACACAACAGGCCGTTTCTGCGGCATGAACCGCGCCAAGCGACGAACCCTGAGCATCGAGGTCGGGATGCAGAATGCCGGGCTTGCCACTGTGCTGGCCGGGCGACACTTTCCTGCTATGCCGGAAGCTGCAGTGGCATCCGCCATCTGCTGCGTGTGGCACAGCATCTCCGGCACCCTGCTCGCTGGCGTTTATAACGTATTCGACCGCTGGAGAAACCGCTGAAGCCAGTTGATTTCTCTTTCAAATTCCTCCAGAGAATCGGGCATCCACCGGTTTGTCTCAATTGTCACCATAGCCGCAGGCGCCAGCACAGCCGGGATAATACCGCACATATCAAGATTCCCCTGTCCCAGCTGGGTATGATCGTCAATATACTGGCTGGTATCCATCATATCTGCAAGATGATACATGGAAGGTCCCAGCGCATTAAAAGCCATGAGAACCTCATCCTGCGGCAACTTCAAATAATTAGCAGCACACAAAGCATGAGGAATATCCAGGCAGAAACCACAGCCTGATTCCTGAATGACGTATCGTATTTCCTCCACGCTCGCCCCACGGCATTCCAGAATAACATCATCATGCCGCGTGATACATGGTTTGTTTTCTATCAATGCCCGGGGCTCATTCAAGGCCGCAAGTTGCCTGGCGGTCTCTGATATCTCACCATACGTTCCACCGTGAAATATAATGAACCGTGCATTCAGCTCATCCGCAAAACGGCGCATTTCATCATACAGCCGCCGATTACCCGCCTGGCACTCGGGGCGGGCCAGATTGAAACCATGCTTGAAATGCGCAGCATGTATCACCACCGGCATCCGTAACCAGCGCCACTGCGAAAGTGAATCCAGAGTACCCGGCACAACATAAAGCTCCAGATAATCAAACACTCCCTTATCAAAAAGCCGCTGAGCTTCAAGCAGATAATTCCCAGTATTAACACTCCAGAGTTTCAGACCGGTATGGCATTTCATAATGATAAGACTAGACCGAAATCCCACTCATTGCAAGCGGAATTTTCACATGGCACCATTATGGCTTGCACACCCGTCTTAAAGATGCTATGCTGTGCGCGCTATGTGGACAGGACGTTTTTCTCAACCTACTGCGGATCTGGTTTTAGAATATGGAGAATCCGTATCTTATGACTGGAAACTCTATGAGCATGACATAGCCGGCTCCATCGCGCATGCACGTGCCCAGTTGAATGCCGGCATGCTCACGCAAGAGGAATTTGATGCCATCGCCGGCGGCTTGCAGGAGATTTTAGCCGATATCAAAGCCGGCAATTTCACCTGGAGCATAAAGCTGGAAGATGTACACATGAACATCGAAAGCGAACTGACCCGCCGTATCGGCGCTCCCGGTGCCAAGCTGCACACTGCACGCTCCCGCAATGACCAGGTAGCCACCGATACCCGTCTGTATTGCCGCGCACAGATTGACACCACGCTCGAACTGCTCAAGGACATGCAGCGGGCTCTGGTTCAGAAAGCTTCCCAGTATGCCGAAATCCGCATTCCTGGTTACACTCACCTGCAACGCGCACAACCGGTAACCATCGGCCACCACCTGCTGGCCTACGTGGAAATGCTGGAAAGAGATGCCGCCCGCCTCGCAGATTGCCGTCGCCGCGTGAATATCAGCCCGTTGGGAAGCGGTGCCATTGCCGGCAGCACAATCAATCTTGACCGCGCAGCCATTGCTGCAGAACTCGGATTCGACAGCGTGACAGAAAACTCCATGGATGCCATCGCAGACCGCGACTACATTATGGAAACGCTGTTCGATCTTTCACTGATCGGCACCCACCTCTCACGCCTGAGCGAAGACCTGGTGCTCTGGAGCAGCGCCGAATTCGGCTATTGCACCCTGAGCGATGCTCACACCACAGGCTCCAGCCTGATGCCGCAGAAAAAGAACCCGGATGTATGCGAACTCACCCGCGGCAAGAGCGGCCGGTTGTACGGCAATCTTGTCAGCGTGATGGTGGCCGTCAAAGGCCTTCCCCTTACCTACAACCGTGATTTGCAGGAAGACAAGGAACCACTCTTTGATTCCTTTGAAACCATCAGCCTCGCATTGCGCGTGAACGCTGAAATGGTTGCCGCCATGCGCATAAATCCTGACCGTTGTGCCGCAGCCGTAAGCGACCCCCTGCTCCTTGCCACTGACCTGGCCGATTATCTGGTACGCAGAGGCGTTCCCTTCCGCAAAGCTCACGAACTCGTCGGTAAAGCTGTAGCCGTAGCCGTTGGTACAGGCACTCAGCTGAACATGCTCAGTCTGGATGACTTCAAGGAAATCTCTCCGGAATACGGTGCAGATGTTCATGAGGTATTTAATCTCAATCGGGCATTCTCTCTCCGCACCAATCCTGGTGCCCCTGGCCCGGAAAACACAGCTCGCCGTCTTGCTTACTGGCAGGATAAGCTGGCTTGATTCCTTTCTCCTCTTCCTTGACCAGCGGCAACATGCCTCCCGCATGCTGCCGCTGCTACTTTTTGATAAGATTAGTCGCAATACAGTTTTTATTCTTGCTTTTATGCATAAAAAAGTGCAGTATAAGCGTACACTACAACCAGTTTTAATGTCAAACGCTATTACTAAAATCGGATTAATTCAGACATCCCCTCTACCCGGAGATTTTTCCAACAACTTAAGAGCTATAGTGCAAGGCTACCGAGAATGCCTTGACCACGGAGCTCAGATTGTCATTGCACCAGCAGCGGCTCTCTGTGGTCTGGAGCCGCGGAACCTGGCAACCAGAAGATCTTTTCTGAACCAGACGCAGGCTGCGCTTGAATCTCTTTCAAAAGAACTCGGCACCGCCCCACTGCTTCTGTCCGCTTATACCAGGACAATCACAGACGATGAGCTCTATGTAGGAATCGTCGGTGAAGGAGATGACGAAGATGATGCCTGGATGTCAAAGGACCGTTGCGTTATTCTGACACCTTTCCTGATTGAGAAAGACAGTGTAACGGAACTTGAAAGCAACACCAGATTCAACGTCGCAGGAAGTACGTTTATCGCCGATACAACAGACGAGGAACAACTGCCGGACGATGTACAGGATTATATCGTCCGCATGCCGGTCACACCATGGTACGCAGGTTCAGCGCAGGACGATGAAGAAACCCGCAAATGGGAAGCATCCATGGCTGGTTCCACTGTTATCTGTTGTCGGGCAGTTGGCTCAATCGGCGGCAACATCTACGGTGGCGGCTCGGCCATCTATTCCCAGGAAGGACAGACTCTGGCTCGCTTACCCTTCTTCGAAACAGCTGCAAAGGTGATTGATGTAACTCGAAAAACACAGGCACTGCATCTTCCCGAAGCGGCCGAACTGATGAGCAATGCACTTGAAAGAGGAATCAGAGACACGGTCCGGAACAATTGTTTCAGCGGCGTATGTATCCCGCTTGATCACAAGTACTCAGCTCTGCTCGGAACGCTCTGTGTTAAAGCTCTGGGCGCATCCAATGTCTGCGGTATCAGCTACTCACCAGAAAACAAACTGGCTGAAAAACTCGGAATTACCAGCTACACACCAAAAATTAAGGGGCTCGAAACAGCTGCGGCTGAACTGATGAGCAACGAAGAAACAGCCGTTCTACAGGAACGTATACGCAGCGCGGTTGCCCTCACGCACGCAGAATCTCGCGGCATGATGCTCTGCAGTCCGTTAACGCGCAGAGAGTTCATGCTTGGCGAGTTTAACATGTACGGCCAGAGCGCCGGTCACCTGGCGCCACTTGGAAATCTGTACGATGTGGATATCTACCTGCTCAGCGAGCGGCTCAAAGAGCAATATCCTGAAATATTCGGCACCCTCGAAGCCCCGCAGCATGGAACAACCAACCGCATTCTGCACGAAATGGCAGATTTGAACACGCCGCCATCCGCACTGCTGCGGGAAGAGATGAATTACCTGTTCAAGGAGAATGATGTGCGGATGATTCAACGTAAGCTTGTGGCCTCCGCCATCAAACGCACGCAGATTCCCATTATCCTTCATGTCGATGCCCCGAGCGAACAACTTGAGTTTCCCCTGGGACACAGACTCAACGACTGATTAAATATAAGTTATTGAATTCTCATGGGGTATGCGCTGTCCTCACGCACATACCCCATGAAGAATAAAAACTTAACACGATACACGTACGAGAGTACAGATTTTCAAGGCTGGCGCGTCAGCATCCAGCGTTGCGGACGCATCATCACTCGCTACTTTTCCGATTTACAATATGGTTCGGAGGAAGAATCAAAAGCAGCCGCAGTCGAATACAGAGATGCCATCCTGGCGGGCATGAGCGCAAACAGGAATAATCTGCCGGAATACATGGACAGAGAACTGGAGCATGTACAGGAACTGCTCCGGGAAAAAAACGCGGGCTTTAACCTCCGTCGCGATCAATCATCGTGATCAATCGTCTGGAGCTTTTCGCGCTTAGCCTTTTTCCCCGCACCGGGGGCAGAACCCGGCTCTGTCTGCGGAGCCAACGCAGCCCGAAGCCCGGCATCACCGAAATATGCAGCTTGCTTGATACGCTTGAATTGCAGAGCCAACTGCTCAAGCACATCTACAACAGGCTGTTTAGCGCCTGCTGTGTTGTCGATATATTGCCAGAGCAACTTTTCATCTACAGAGAAAAGCTTCTCCAGAGCCTGAATACTGTTTCTGAATTTCTCCAGACCTGCCGGCACATCTGACGCTTGCTGTATTGAAGCCAGGGCACTCACTTCCTGTTCCAGGGCAGCCACAAGCTGACTGCACGCATGCTCCATAGGGTCCACATCAGAAGCATAAACAGCAGCAGAGGCGATGAGTATTGTCGGCAAGGTTCTGAACATGCCGCTATTCTAGACTCTGTATCTGCCAAATGTCAAGTATAGAGCACTCAATCTGGCAGAAATTATGCTTTTCTTCGTGACAAACTGGTATGCATACGCTAATATATGCACACAAGAAACACCTATTCTTCCTATGTCACAGTCTATTCTCATCGTTATTCCTGCCCGCTACGCATCCACTCGTCTGCCGGGTAAGCCGCTCGTGAAAATCGCAGGTGTGGAAATGATCAAGCGAGTGGCTGACATTGCCGCCTCCATCTGCCGCAAAAATGACAATTGCAACTATGTAGTTGCCACAGATGACCAGCGTATCGTCGATTTCTGCCAGGGCGCAGAGATTCCGGTAGTGATGACAGCAGAAACCTGCCGCAGCGGCACCGAGCGCTGCTGGGATGCCGTAAGCCAGCAAGCCTCAGCCCCTGATTTTATCGTCAACCTGCAAGGCGATAACCCCCTCTGCCCGCCCTGGGTCATTCAGCAGCTTATCGATGAATGGAAAGCCTGCCCTGCAGATGTGTTCACCCCCTGCATTCACCTGGACTGGGCAGAATATGATCGTCTCGTAGAATCCAAGAAGACCACCCCCTACAGCGGCACCACAGTGCTGGTAGATAAGAACGGCTACGCCCTCGCTTTCTCCAAGAGCACCATTCCTGCCATCCGCAAGCCCGAAAAAGCCCGGGAGACCATGCCCAAGAGCCCGGTACGCCGCCATGTAGGTCTGTACGCCTACACCTACTCTGCCCTCAAGAATTACTTTGAGCTGCCGGAAGGCGACTACGAAAAAGGCTGCGTGGAAGGGCTGGAGCAGATGCGTTTCCTTTACAATGGTCTGCGTGTCAAGATGGTAGAAGTAAACTACCGCGGTCGTAAGACCACGAGTGGTGTCGACTCCCCCGAGGACGTAGCCCGCGTGGAAGCCATCCTTGCAGAATACGGCGAGTACGAGCTCTAATTCATTCATGAGCGCAATACCGCAACATATAGCCATCATCATGGATGGCAACGGTCGCTGGGCCAGGCAGAAAGGCATTCTCCGTGCCAAGGGGCACGAGGAAGGTGGTCGCTCTGTGCAGCGGGCTCTGGACCTTTGTCTGGAACATGGGGTCAAGTGGCTCACACTCTATGCCTTTTCCACCGAAAACTGGGGACGCTCACAACTGGAGGTAAGCGCCCTCATGCACCTGCTGGATAAATACCTGAAGGAGCGAACCCCTGAAATGATGGAAAAGAATGTGCGGTTGCACGCCATCGGTGAGTTACACATGCTGCCCGACAACTGCCGCGCCCGGCTCCAGTCGAGCATGGAAGCCACAAAGAACAATGACGGGCTCAACCTCGTACTGGCCCTTTCCTATGGCTCCCGGCTGGAAATCACAACCGCAGCGCGACGCCTGGCTGAACAGGTACAGGCCGGCACCCTGCAGCCACAGGATATCACGCCGGAACTGCTGGCCGGGCAACTCTACACCGCTGGCATGCCAGACCCGGACCTCCTTATCCGCACTAGCGGAGAAATGCGTATCTCTAATTATCTGCTCTGGCAAATCAGTTACTCAGAGCTTTATGTGACAGACGTACTCTGGCCCGATTTCGGTCGCACAGAGTTCGAAGCCGCCCTGGCAGAATACGCAAAGCGAGAGCGCCGCTATGGTAAGCGCTAAGGGAGTTCCCCCTCCATTTTTCACCGGTTTCCCTACTCGGGAAACCGGTTTTCATTTTCCGCATTCTCCCTTCCATTAAAGAAATTATTATATTCTTCACATGTGTCCCAAAGTTTGAGTACTAATCTCGATAAATTGGACTTTGGCGGGCTGAAAGCCCGAGGAATTTTGAGCCCGATAGGGCGACACAATAATAGCCCAGCGTGGAGCCGCGTTGCGGCGGAACGCTGGGTAAAATGAAAAACATATCAGAACCCCGGAGCGTAGCGGAGTGGGTGGCAGAAGCTTCGGCTTAGTGTTTTAGCTGCGCTTCCCTGCCACCCCTCCACGTTGGTCGGGGTTCCGGTTAT
>JAZRKW010000021.1:0-30156 GCA_045646505.1 Akkermansia sp.
CGCTGGGTTTGGAATAAAAAATAACCGGAACCCCGACCAACGTGGAGGGGTGGCAGGGAAGCGCAGCTAAAACACTAAGCCGAAGCTTCTGCCACCCACTCCGCTACGCTCCGGGGTTCTGATATGTTTTTCATTTTACCCTGGGTTCCGCTGCTAACGCAGCTCCACCTAGGGCTATTATTGTGTCGCCCTCTCCGAGGGCTCAAAATTACTCGGGCTTTCGGCCCGCCAAAGTCAATTTATTGCGCAGAGGGGGGGGCTTCTTCCAAAATGTTGCTGATATTTCTATTCTCTACAAAATCTTTGGGACACGTGTGCGCTTCCACATGTTATCTTTTCTTTTTACTTGAAATTCTACCATTTTCAGGTTAGATTACAAGTTAATGAAAATTCATTTTTGCGGAGCAGCTGAAACGACAACGGGTTCCCAGCACCTCCTGGAGGTGAATGGGCGGAAAATTCTTCTTGATTGTGGCATGTACCAGGGCCACCGTGAAGACCAGATGCGAATCAACCGGGAATTTCCGTATTTCTCGCCTTCTGAAATTGATTGCGTCATTCTTTCACACGCCCACATTGACCATTCAGGGAACCTTCCCAATCTGGTCAAGAAAGGGTACAAAGGATTCATATACAGCACACACGCAACGCGCGACCTCTGCCAGATCATGCTGGCTGATTCAGCCCGTATTCAGGAAAGCGACTGCAAATTCCTCAACAAGATGAGCGCCCGGAAAGGCGGCAGCGGACAGGTGGCTGAGGTCATCTACACCGAGCAGGATGCCGAAGCCTGCCTGCGCCGATTCATCAATATCGGGTACGAGATTCCCTTCCCCATCATGCCCGGTGTTACGCTCACTTTCTACGATGCCGGGCATATTCTGGGGGCTGCCCAGATTGTGCTGGATATCGATGATGAGGCAGACGGAAAACACAAAAGGCTCCTTTTCTCCGGCGACGTAGGGCGCGGAAACAACGAGCTGCTGAGAGACCCGGTACCTGTACCGGATGTTGATATCATGCTTATGGAATGCACGTATGGCGGTCGACACCACGAAGCCCCCAGCCGGGATGACGAAACCTTCTGCCGCACCATACGCGAAGCTCTCAAGCGCGGCGGCAATGTGTACATTCCCTCCTTTGCTGTAGAACGCACGCAGCAGCTGCTCTACCTGCTCAACAGAGCGTATAAGGATGGCCGGCTGCCCAACTACCAGGTCTATGTGGACAGCCCCATGGCCGTGAGCGCCACGGAGATATTCCGCATTCATCCGGAATGTTTTAATAAGGAAGTGTATGATTTCCTCTTTGCAGAGCGGGACCCATTCCAATTTGAGCAGTTACACATGGTTCGCAGCATTTCGGAATCTCAGCGGCTGAACAATCTGCGCGAAAACGCCATCATTATTTCAGCTTCCGGCATGTGCGAAGCTGGTCGCATCCTGCACCACCTGAAAAATGGAATCGGTCGCCCGAACAACACTGTTCTCTTTGTCGGCTACTGTGCAGCAAACACCCTCGGACGGCGCATTCTGAACGGAGCGCTGGAAGTGCGGATTCTGGGCGATTTGTACCCTGTAAGAGCGCGTATCGAATCCCTGGATTCATTCTCAGGGCACGCAGATCACAATGAACTGCTCAAATATTTTGCCGCTACAGGAGGCTGCAAAGCGAAGGTATATCTCGTGCATGGTGAAAAGGAATGTGCAGCCGCCATGCATACAGCGCTGCAGCGTATACATACAGGAGATGTGCAGATAGCCAGGCTCGACGGCGTGGTGGAATGTTGATCAGGGGATAAACTTCCAGCTCCCCGTTTTGAGCATTTCATCGAACACGCGCTGGGGGTCCAGCTCGCCGCGCTCAGTCGCCATGCGAAGGTAAAGCTTTGCCCTTGATGGGTCAGAGGCTTTTGAGGCATTCCCCAACTGAGAAATAACAGCCATGAGTGTATACGCCTGCGGTACACCTGCAGCCGCTGCCGAGCTCAACGAGCTGAGCGCTTTCATCATGTCCGCCGGTACGCCGTTCCCGTTGAAGTATAAATCAGCCAGTGCCATATTGGCATACGGCACGCCGGCGTCCACCAATTGTCTGAGGATGCGCAGCCCACGCTCTGTCTCTGCCGTACAGCCACGGCCTGTAACCAGAAAATAAGCATAAGCCACCCCGCCGCGAGGGTCTCCGGCATCTGCAGCAAGCCTGTACAGCTCAAATACACGGGACTGCGAGTACTTGTCCGGCTGTTTCTGGTACTCACCCGCAAGGGGAATCAGCGCCGGGGTATACCCCAGCAAAACAGACCGGCGGAACAACTTCACGGCGGTTTCTACATCTGGTTTAACGAGAGTCTTCAATTCACCTTGAAGCGGTGTATCCGGCAAATGCAAGGCTCCCATCTGCGCCAGGGATTCAGGATGGTCTCGCTCAACAGCCTGTTTCAGGAACTCATAGCCTATGGCATCTTTCCCCTGTTGCAGGTAGTAATGAGCCAGCAAGCCGGCTGCAGCCGGGCTGCCATGCGATGCCGCAGAAGCCATCCATTCGCGGCTTTTCTCTTCATTGACACGGGATGAAAGGCTGCCGAGGAATTCCTCGACATAAAAATTATTCCGTTTCAGCTCAGCCGTTACGGCAGGGCTGGATGCACCTTCCTTTTCCAGACGCCCGGTAAGCAGCAGATAAGCGGCGCGAGCCCGGGAATGATTGCTCTTGCAAGCCTGCATCAGATATTCCATTCCTTTTTTCTCATCGACCGGCGCACCCACACCACTACCGCTAATATGCGCCATCTCAACAATTGCCGGCACATATCCGCTGGCGGCGGCCTTCTCCAGCATAGCGCGTAATTTCTGAGATTCCGGCGATATTTCCAGATCCAGTCCCTGAGCATAAACCTGAGCAAGCAATTGTTTTGCCAACCAGGTAAGCGCCACAGGATGCCCCGCATCAGCCGCCTCTCTCATGAGACGCCAATATGCCTGTTCATCCCCACCGGTGGCCTCCATGACCGCAGTAACAACAGGCCCCATATCTTCTGATTGAGCCGTTTTCACAGAATCAAGCGCAGCAAGACAAGCGGCACCAGCATCAACGCTCTGCGCCGCAAGCGGGCACAAAGCCACAGGAACAAGGAAAAAATATGGATTCATTACCCGCATTCTACTTCTAACACCCACTACTTGCAAGCTGTTTTTGCAGCATTTCTGCCCCTTCACGGAGATTTATGATAACACATTTCGCTCTTTACATTCTGCCGGGAGAATACTATCATCCACGCATGAGCCACACTAAGGTATCCGACAATATGGAAGCGCTTATCAAACTGGCGCTGGAAGAAGATTTTGGCGATGGGGATGTCACCTCCCTCTACTTTGTGCCAGCCGAACTGCAGGCACGAGCCCTGCTTCGCCCCCGCACGCAGGGTGTTCTCTCCGGTGTAGAGGTAGCCCGCGCCGTATTCAAAACGGTGGATCCCACCTTGAAAGTTGAAGTTTACCTGAACGATGGTGATGAAGTTTCCCCCGGCGCTGTTGTGATGATGATTGAAGGTAAGGCTCAGTCCATCCTGGGTGCAGAACGCACTGCGCTCAACTTCATCCAGCGTCTTTCCGGCGTAGCAACCATGACCCACAAATACGTGAAGGCAATAGCGCACACTGAGTGCAAACTGCTCGATACCCGGAAAACAACCCCCGGCTACCGTTTGCTCGAAAAAGCAGCCGTAGTGCACGGTGGAGGTAATAACCACCGTCTGGGTCTGTATGACCGCGCCATGGTAAAGGATAATCACCTGATGACAGATGGTAACACAGACCATCTCCAGGCTTGCATCACCCAGCTCAAGGCAGAACGCCCCGGCGTGGAGGTCCAGCTGGAAGCTGATAACCTGCAACAAGTGGAAGCTTTCCTGAAACTGGAGGGCGTGGATTACATTCTGCTCGACAACATGAGCAATGAAGACATGCGCAAAGCCATCGAAATGCGTGGGCAGAACTGCAAGCCTTATTTTGAGGCCTCCGGCGGTCTTACCCTGGCTACTGCCCCGGCTGCAGCAGAAACAGGTGTAGACTTCATGAGCTTCGGCTGCCTTACTCACTCTGTCCCCTCCCTGGACCTGGGACTTGACTTCACTGTCGAACGCTGATAACTCCAGATATGCTCACCCCGCACGAAGCATTAGTCACGCTCAACCTCATTCCCGGTCTCGGGTCTGTCAGGATTCAGGCCCTGCTGGAATTTTTCGGCAGTGCCGAGCTTGTTCTGAATGCTCCGGAAAAGATGCTGACCATGGTGCCACGCATTGGCCCCAGGCTGGCAGCGGCTATCGCAGACTGGAAAAACTGCACGAATGTGCGGGCTGAACTTCAATGCGCAGCAGATTACGGCACCCGGGTTATCACCATCCTGGATGCAGAATATCCTGATTTTCTGCGGCGCATGAACGATGCCCCCATTGTGCTGTACACACAAGGTAACTGGGTACCCTCTGATAGTGATAAGAGTGTGGCTATCGTGGGTACCCGCCAGGCAACCCCGTACGGAGCACTCACGGCGCGCCGTTTCGGCCGCGAGCTGGCTGAAGCTGGCTGCACCATCATTTCGGGACTTGCAAGAGGAATCGACACAGCTGCTCACTGGGGAGCATTGGACGCAGATGGTCGTACAATAGCTGTACTGGGATTCGGCATTGCGGGGCTCCCCGGCCACGAAAACCAGAAACTGGCGGAAGCCATCAGCGCCGGGCACGGGGCTGTAGTGAGTGAATTTCCCATGTTCATGCGCCCGGGGCGGACCACCTTCCCCCAGCGCAACCGGATAGTTGCCGCCTGGAGCCGTGCAACTCTGGTTGTGGAGGCTCCGAACCGCAGCGGTTCACTGCACACCGCCAGCATGGCGGCAGCAGATTACGGCAACTCGGTCTTTGCTGTTCCCGGCCCCATCACCAGCCAGTTCTCAACAGGATGCCACGCTCTGATTCGCGATGGTGCCACGCTCTGTTCCTCATCTCAGGAACTTATCGCCGATATGGGATGGGAGCACACCGCACAGCAGATGGAGCTTTTCACCGCACCTGCAGAACCGAATCCCGATGATATCATCACCTCCACAGATGAGGAATGCGCCCAATTGCTTCAAGCTCTCAAATCCGGGCATGACACACTCGATGCCCTTTGCTCCGCCCTGGGGAAAGGGGCGCACTGCATCACCCCGCTTCTCATGCGTTTGCAGATAGCAAGACGAATCACCCCCCTCCCAGGCGGACGCTTCGCAGTAGTATAACGAACACACTTTAGACTTGTCAAAATAAAGCGGGTCAAATAGACTCTTGCGCCATGCGTTTCCTTGCCGCCACACTGACGCTCTGCACGTTGATTTTCTCTGCTTCTCCAGCAGCTGCCATTCTCAGCCAGAACCAGCCTGCTGCAGGTCACAGGTCTGCTTACCTCCCGAAAAGTGCGCGTCTTCTCCAGCGGCCATACGGTAGTTCGCTCAATCCCAGACGCCCCCTGCGCACACCTGCCACACCTGCACCGCAACCGAATTGCGCTGCAGTATGCGTCATTGACCCTTATAACGGCAACATTCTCTATGGCTACAACGCCAATGAACGCCGCCAGGTAGCCAGCACACAGAAAATCATCACGGCTCTGTGTGTATGCGACACCAAAGACCTGGATAAGATTGTAACCATCAAAGCCTCCGACAGACTTGCGCCGCCCATTCGACTGAATCTGCGAGCCGGAGAGAAATACACACGCCGCGAGTTATTGCTTGCCATGCTCACAGGCAGCTATAATGATGTGGCCGTATCACTTGCCCGTGACTGCGGCGGTACAGTTGAAGCATTCGTGGAACGCATGAACGCCCGCGCCCGGCGCATGAGAATGTACAACACCCACTTTGCTAATCCTAACGGTCTGCCGGCTGCTCAATATTCCACCGCATACGATATGGCCCTGGCCGCTTGTTATGCATATAACAACAAAGTTATACGAAGCATGATCAACATACCGGCCTACGAATTCCGACGCAACGACGGTTCCGTACGTACAATTCGCTCCACGAATCTGCTTCTCAGCACCCACCCCTGGGTACACGGCATGAAAACCGGCTACACGAATCTGGCCGGCAAATGCCTTATTTCCTGCGGCTCACACAATGGGCGTGCCGTTATTGTAGTAGTTCTGGGCAGCACAAGCCGCAAAATCTGGGGAGAGTCGCTGAAATACTTACGATGGGCCATGGGATTTGCCTCATAGCCTGCGTATCAATCATCTTAGGAAAAACATCTCCAAGAAACAGCAGAGTCATCTATGATAAATTGGTGTCTGCATCCTGATTTTTCCTTTGCATTGCTTCAGAAATTGAGTATAATGTTCGGGTAGCGCAGCATGCCTGAAACACACAATAGAAAACGAACCAAGAAACGAACAGAGGAAGAAACATCTCTGTGGGGATTCCTGTTCAGCAAAAATGTCCATAACCAGGACATTACTAAATCTGCTTTTTTCGGACAAGCTGAAGAAGATACGCTTTTAGACGACGAAGTCGAAGCACCATCTGATATTCTGCACAAAATCTGGCGGCATTTCAATCTCCTCAGCACCCTGGCCACTCTGATATTTCTAATTTTCACCTATATACTGTTCAAAGCCGCAACTGACATATGGACACCGCAGAACCTGCGGGACATTGCAGGATACTCAGACAACGGCAGTGCCCGCGATTTAGCAGCACAGCTCAAAAACGCTAACGGCCAGGAAATCAGTTTTACCGAAGCTGAAATCAACCGTTTTCTACGCGAAACCTGCAGATTGAGGCAAACAGGGGTATTCTCCATCATCACCCATGGACATGGTGTAGGGCTCCGGATACATAACGGTTATGCAGAGCTCGTCATCGACCGCATGATTGGAGCAAATATTCACCAGACCACCTCAGTAAACCTGACCTTTGACCAGGAAACAGAGCACGGGCGCCCTATTCTTAAAGTTCTCCTGCAAGGTGGTGAACCACTGACAGGCGGAGTGCCTTGTGGTGGCACGATAGGTACATTCAAGCTGCCGTCCAGGCACATCAGCATGCTTACTCCGGCATTGCACACCCTTCTCGACTGTTATCCGGATATTGTAGAAACAATCGAACAGTACGGATATTGCCCCTACTTCTCCAAAGGACAGAACGGCAATGAAAGCCGGGTAAGACTCATCCCTTATAAACCTTCTTGAACAAAGACCGTATATTAACAAATTCACAATCATGAATATCAAACGTTTGATTGTCGCCATCGCTGCACTCGCCTGCACAGTTACCCTCAACTCGTGCATTTTTCAACAAATTGCCAGCAATTTCATCCGCGATGAATATCCTGGCGAGCGTCCGCCCCATGTCATTGCAGATAACAATGGTAAACCCGCCAATGAAAACTGGATTAAGGTAAACCCCTATGATTTACCCCCCTCAGGTCATCTGGACGGCCGTGTCGAGCTTGCAGATGACGGCATTCCCTATGGTCTGCCCTGCGAATTCTCCGGCATCGTCGTGTCGCCGCACGAACCATACTACCAGCTCGATTACTCCAACAGCAAGGTTGGCGATAAGGTATGGGATCCCTATACCCGCAAACCTTTCTACATTCCTCGTTTCCTGACGATTAACTAATCTCTCGTTCCTATTCATGAGTGAGCAAGCGGAACAGCGCACAACGTTATCGCAACGCCTGGGAGCATGGGCATACCTTGCCTTCTGCGGCGTTCTCCGCTGTCTTGATATCCGGGTTATCGCAATATTCGGGCGTTGCCTCGGATACCTGGTATGGGCATTTATGCCCAGCAGACGGAAAATCGTGGCACGCAACATGCGTATAGCCGTAAATCCCTCACTGAAAGGAGCCAAACTATCTGCGCTGGTACGCCGGAACATCGTCCGGACCACCATGAATATGGCCTGTACATTCAAGACAGGTCTGATGACGGATAAAGAATTGAACCAGTCCGTAACACTGGTGGGAGCTGAGGAGTTTGAACAACTTACGAGCAACGGTCAATGTGTCATTGGCTGTATACCACATGCCGGTAACTGGGAAATTCTGGCGCGAATCCGTCCGTTATTCCCCAACGTGAAGCGTTTCGGCTCCATGTACCGCCGCCTGGATAATCCCTTATTGGAAGACATCGTGTACAAAAGCCGCACTCGCTTCGGCTGCGAAATGTTCAGCAATAAAAAGGGATTAAAGGAAGTATTCCGCTTATCCAAAGAAGGCGGCATGCTTGGTGTACTGAGTGACCAGTTCACCCAGCAGGGCGTATTCCTGCCATATTTCGGCAAAGTGACAGGAACAACCCCTCTGCCCGCACTACTCTACAAGCGCTGTAAGGGTAAAGGGCATCTTGTTGCCGTAACAACCAGCAACACCGGTCTCGGTAAGTGGGATGCTATCCTCGACCGCGAAGTAGAAATAGCAGCGAAGGAAAACGCAGATATCTCAGAAATCACACAAGCGGTCAACCAGGCTCTTGCAGAGATTCAGAAACAAAGCATTCTCGACGGATTCTGGATGCACCACCGTTGGAAGCCGAAATGCTCTTTTGCTCCGGAGACCGATGAAGTGCAGAAAGAACTGATTCGTCAATATTGTACCCTTCCATTCCGAATCATTGTCTGTTTACCTGAAGAATTTGAGGAGGCTGTACTTACAATACCCTTCATGAAGGAGCTGGTTAACAGGCGCCAGGATATTCAGGTGCAAGTGATATGCTCCCCGGAACAGCAGGCATTCTGGAAAACACAGAAATATATAACGTATGTTGTGACTACAGAAAATCCGCTGAGCCAGCTTGAATCTGACGAATTGTACAAAGACGGTCCGTATGATTACCTCTTCATGTTGAGTGACAACAAGAAGGTCTTCAATAATCTTAAGCCACTGATGCCCCTGTATATCAGCGGTTTTGCAAGTAGTCCCCTCCGCAAGAAACTTCGGACAAAATGCAACATTCCCGTCGGTGAGCAACCCATCCACCGCATGCAGCATTATAAAAAGCTGCTGAGCTACCATTCCATTCAGCTGACACAGGAGTTTGCAGATGTTTCCAGTGGCAACTCTCAGGCAACAGGCAATTTCATTGCACCTTATTCAACTCTGGGAGCAGCAGATAGCTGGCAGCCAGAAAAATGGAAGGAACTGATAACCCGGCTCAACGGCAATGTCACCTTGCTCGCGCTGGAGCAGGATAAGGAAAAGGCGTACGCTATGGCTGAAGAGGCAGGCATCCCCTGCACCATCGTCAAACCGGAAACTGTTGCAGACGTGCTCGGGGCTCAGTGTCATCTTTATTCAGTCGATGGGCTGCTGCCCCAGCTGGCAGCCCTGACCGGCTGTCGATGCACCGTCATCATGGCCAGCAGACTCCCCGCAGTCTACGCACCCCCGGGCGATGGGCACACCGTTCTTTATAACCATGTGCCGTGTCATCCCTGCTATCGCAAGGCATGTGACCAGAAAGCGCACTGCACGGCAGGTATAACCGTAGATGAACTGCTGAAGTAATAAATACAACAAACCGCGCTTTTTACAGCGCGGTTTTTTCTCAGCTTTCCTCAGGAGCAAGCATAAACATCAGCCTGTCCACGCCGTAATGAGTCACTTCATTCCACAGGCTTTTTTCCATAGCAGCAGTGTGGGACGCTCTCTCTTCCGCTGTCATATTCTCCACAGCCTCCTGTCCATAAGATTCAACAAGAGCCCGGGCGGAAAGCCGCGCCACTAATTCTTCCCAGAAAGCGGCATCACGGTATTCATCCACCACATCCGAATAAAAAGCGGTCTCAATATAGGGACGCTTGAAAAACCAGTATCCACAATCCGGATTCAATTCCAGATTACGAGCAAGAGAAGGAACAGTCCTGCCGGCCTTGATGATTTCTATTAATAATTTCTGCCAGGCATCAGCACGCGGGTTGCGACCATCCGGCATGGCCTGCCCCAGCAAAGTAAGAACCATCGCGCAAACTTCAGTCAGTTCGCGCATTTCATTTTCACTGAACTCGAGAGTTACCTTACCCATTCCGAATTATTCCAGACCGAGTTGCATGCGGGCTTCCTCGGTCATCATTCCCTGGTTCCACGGCGGGTCCCACACGAATTCCACATCGACAGATTTGACACCCTCCAGAGCGGCGATTCCCATTTCAGCCTCAGCCATGAGATGCGGGCCCATACCACAGCCAGGTGCAGTCAGAGTCATCTGAACACTTACATGGCTGCCGTCTTCCTTTTGTGGAATAACTTCGACACCGTAAATCAAGCCAAGGTTCACGATATCCACAGGTATCTCCGGGTCATAAATATTGCTAAGCACCTTCCACACTCGTTCCTCAAGCGTAAGATTCTCATCGCTCTCCTGAACAGCCTGAGATGCAGCTATAATACCTGCACGGGCTGCCTCCTCTCTGGAAATACGGACCAGGCCGATATCAGTTGCCGCAGTAATGGAATTACCGAGCATCTGAGTTACATATATACGGGATCCCTCCGGCAGGAGTACTGCATTTCCAGCCGGTATCTGAATTGCTGCAGTTTCAGCTTCAGTTATCACTTCCTGGTTCAACATAGCGCGCGGCAATTATGGCATAATTCGCAGAGCTTTCAAGGCTAAACTGGATTACTGACTTAAATGTATTGTAAAATCCAGACAGCTAAATCCCGATATGTGGTATAGATTTCAACAGCACATATCTTAAAGTCCTCATAATAGCCAGCCAAACTGATGACACCGAAACAACGGAGCATAAGAAGCAACGCGACAATATTGGCTAAGAGGATAATCATGAATGAAAATATAATCCCGTTCTCCAGCAAATCGGGTTGTTCACGAGGTATCACCCACAGAGTCCAATACACATGAAATGCCCACCAGAAACCGAAGCCAGAATAGAACCACTCGGAATAATATTCAAAGGGATGAATCCAGTTTGCCACATAAAATACCCCCAGCCACACCAGCATCCACAGGGGCACAAAATACGGAGATAACGAGACAAACAGGTTATCTGTATCTGTATCAACGTATCCGCCATCTACCCGGACACTCAGCGCCTGCACTTTTCCAAAACACATCAACGCGGCTATGGCATGAGTCAGCTCATGACCAAGCACATATATATATACCAACGTTGTGTCAATAAGACGAAAGTATTTTACAGTAAGAAACACAAGAGCACCCAGTATACTGAACCACACCGGCACACTCTGCCAGAAATCAAAATTTCCGACCACTGGTGCAGCATGGTACAACTGAACCATCAGCGCATACACCATGACTATTGATATGGGCAAGAGTACACACAGACCAATTACCCTGCGAATATATACCTGCCAGAGAGGAAGAGGGTCATTCCATTCCTGCTCATCAGCATAGTAGGAAGGTGGCGAGGTCAGCAGACTTGCCATCTTCCGGTCCACCCTTCGGATAACGCTGACAGGAATAGGTTTCAGATGCTCGGCTTCCCGGGGATTCTTTAAAGGGACACGCCAATCGCCGTACTCTTGTTCCTGAGCACGCCGGAGCTTTGCACGTTTCTGTCCGCTGAAATCGCTCATGATGCAGAAGCCGGGCGGATATCCTGAATTGAAATAGACAGAGAAGTACGGCCTCGCCACACATTTCGGTCTATAGTAAAAGCAATATCCCACGGAGGATCGGGCAGTTTTACTGAACCTCCGTTAAAATACATGGCATCGCATTCGCAGGTGCCTTGGCGCAATCCCAGGCGCAAATGGTTCCCCTGCAAGTGGCGTGGTGCATCTGTCAACATGACATTGCGACTCATGAAAATCGGTTGCGGATTCGAATTCCCGAACGGTTCCAGTAATTCATAACTATCCAGCAAATCAAGTGTAAGCTCAGGGAATGTCACCTCAGCATCCACATTGAGAACCGGCGTCAGTTTTGCAGGATCAACATTCTCTTTGACAAATGCATCAAATTGAGCACGGAAGGCATCTATCATATCCTCATGAATCACGAGGCCGGCGGCCATATCATGTCCGCCGCCGGAAATGAGTGTTTCAGAACAGGCGTGTATCGCCTGCACAAGTGACACCCCGGGTATGGAACGCCCACTGCCCTTGCCAATTCCATTTTCATCCAGTGAAATCACAAATGTGGGTTTGTGATAACGGCGCATAAGCAAGGATGCCACAATACCAACCACACCTGGATGCCAGGTGCGGGAGCCAAGCACAATCACACTATCATGCTGCGGTGAGAATGTACTGGCCAGCATTTCCATCGCTTCATGGCGAATTTTTTCTTCCTCCTGCTGGCGCGCACGATTATGCATTTCCAGCCGCTCGGCAAGCTCCATAGCCACGGCAGAATCGCGAGTCATCAGCAGATTCAAAGCATCCAGCGGACTATCCATACGCCCCGCTGCATTCAAACGCGGCCCGATACGGAACGAAACATGACTCGCGCTCGGTCTGCGATTCAGGTTTGTCACTCGGTTAAGTGCCTGAATTCCGATATTACCGCCGCTTTCCATCACACGCAGGCCATAGCGTGTCAGAAGCCGGTTTTCCTCCACCAGAGGCACAATATCGGCCACCGTGGCAATAGCAACCACATCCAGATACTGCTTCAGGTCGAACTGCGGCAAACGACGGTGTTTCAGCATGGCATGAGCAAGTTTGAACACCACTCCTGCACTGCAGAGATATGTAAAAGGACTGTCCTCTTCCAGCTTGGCATTGACCACTGCTACTGCCGGCGGGCGTCCCTGGGTGCCGGCTTCATGGTGATCCAGAATCACCACATCTATTCCCTGCGACTGAAGCCACGCCACTTCCTCCACCGAGGACGTACCGCAGTCTACAGCAATAATCAGCGCAGGTTTCTCCCCACACCTGGCGATGGCATTCGCCATCCCTTCCTCACTCAGGCCATAACCCTCCCGTGTCCGCACGGGGATGAAATAATCCGTGCGAATCCCATAGGCTCGCAAAATAGTGTAAAGGAGCGTCACAGAACTCACGCCGTCCACATCATAGTCGCCATAGATGCAGACGTGTTCGCCGCTGTCTGCCGCGCGGAAGATGCGCTCAACGGCCGCATCCATCTCCCGCAAGGCAAAAGGGTCGCCTAGATCCGCTAGCCTTGGTTTCAGGAATCGTTGTGCCCTATCCGGACCAGTAATGCCTCTTTGTGCCAGTAACTTCCGAACCAGCAGCGGCAGCTGCGTGTTCAATTCCTCACCAAAGTCCACACTACCGTCCAGTGAGCGTAATTCCCAACTGAACTTAGTACTCATGGCGCGATTTTATCATTCTCTACCATACTACGTCAAGTGATAATTAACTTGCGCTACGCGCGCGTATGTCTTGATGCCACGTTGACAGGGAGCTGGAATTATTCTAGTATTCACGGCATGAGGAAATTCCTAAGCAGTATACTACTGGCTTTTCTACTGACCTTCGGCGCCCGGGGCGGAATCAAAGTGGCAAGCCTGCACCCGCTCCTGAGCGATATGGCTCGCAACGTAGGCAGAGAAGCCGTGGAAGTCATCGATTTATTTCCAGAAAACGGAGAACTTCATGCATTTGAACCGACAACTGCAGACATAGCAGCAGCAGCCGGTGCGAAACTGGTACTTGCCTGTGGAAAAGGCATAGAGCCCTACCTGGAAGACTTGCGCGATACACTTCCAGCTTCAACACAGATTATCGAACTGGGAGCCTCTGTACCAGATGTTCATATTACAGGCTCAAAAGTTACCGACCCGCACTGGTGGAACAGTCCCACGGCCATGAAGCGAGCCTCACGCGCCCTGCGCGCCGCACTGGAACAGGCTGAGCCTGGCAACAAGGAGCAGTTCGCAAACGGCCAGCGGGCCTATGCCGCGCAGATGGATGCGCTGGTGCGTGAGACACGCCTGGCTTTTGCCCGTATCCCGCAGGAAAAGCGCGTGCTGGTGTGTTCCCACGCCGCCATGAGCCATTTCTGCAAGGATTTCGGGTTCACCGCCCTTGCCGTGCACGGCATTGCTCAGGAAAGTGAGGGAGACACCGCCTCGCTGGCCCGCATTCTGGCTGAGCTGCGTCAGAAATCGGTTCCCTGCCTGTTCTACGGCGTGAACGAACCGCCCAAAGTGCTGCGCACCATTGCCACGCAGGTCGGCGCAAAGGCGCTGCCGCTCGCGCTGGATGGCATCAACCCCGCCACACCGACCTATGCCGAGCTTTTCCGATTCAATGTAAAAAACATCGTGGAAGGTCTATCCCGCTAATCAAACATGCGTTCTCTTTTCCTCACCCTCACCACCGTGCTGCCGCTGACAGCCCAGGAACTCCCGCCCACCTACGTCTGCGGGAACACCGAAGCGCCGCCCAACATTGATGGCATGGGTAACGACTGGCAATGGCAGAACGCCCGCGAGCTTTCGCCCCTCCGCGATATCGAAGGCGCCGCCATTCCCCACGAATGCCGCATCAAGATGCTGTGGGATGATGACTACCTCTACATTCTGGCGGATATGGATGAGAAGCACCTGTGGGGCACCCTCAGCAAGCATGATTCCGTTATCTACCGCGACCCGGATTTCGAGGTATTCATCGACCCGGATGGCGATGGGCTCAACTACATCGAGCTGGAAATCAACGCACTGAACACCACCTGGGATTTATTCATCCCCCGCCCCTACCGCTTTGATGACCCGCATATTCTGCACGACTGGGAAACCCCCGGGCTGAAACACGCAGTGCACCTGCGCGGCACGCTGAATGATGCCAGCGATACAGACGACGGATGGAGCGTGGAGCTGGCCATTCCCTGGAGCAGCATCACCAGCCACGCCACCCAGCCCCGCACCGGCAAGGCCCCTGCGCCCGGCTCGGAAATGCGCTTCAATTTCTCCCGCGTGAACTGGCAGGTGCGCCCCGCCGCCGGCGGCTATGAAAAACTGGATGCTCCGGAGAGCAATCATGTGTGGGCCCCCACCGGCAAGGTGAATATCCACCTGCCCGAGCACTGGGGACGCGTAATTTTCAGCGACCACCCCGCGTGGAAATGGGAGGCAGCACCGGCGGCACCGCAGGATGCTACGCGTCTGGCCATCTTCCAGGCTCTCAATGACCAGCTGGCACATCGCGGCCAGCATGGTTGCTACAATCCCGCAGCAACGCTTCCCGAAGGTGTGAGCATCAGCTTCCCGGAGCAGGATTTTTTCATCCTCACCGCCACTTGTCCGCAAACCGGTACCCGCATGCGGCTGGACAGCGAGGGACGCTTCAAGGCCTCGGCCCCACAGCAGCAACCCACGGAGCTCTACCTCTGGGTGCATGGCAACAACGAACGCAGCGATGCCGAGTGGACCACCCGTTTCCGCAGCTATGCCCAGGCGGGAATCGGCACCATCATCATCGATGGCACACCGGAACGCATCGAGCAGCTCACCGCCCTGGCCCGGCAGGAAGGGCTGCGTGTCTTCGCATGGCTCTGGGCGCTGAACCGTCCCGGTGATACCGAGGCACTGCAGCATCCGGAGTGGTACGCCGTGAACAAGCTCGGCAAATCCTGCCACAAGCCGGAGGACCGCCCCTTTGTGGAGTATTACCAGTTTCTCTGCCCGAGCAACAAGGAGGTGCGACGGCATCTGATCAAACAGGTGCGCCGCCTGGCGCAGATTCCCGGCTTGAGCGGTATCCAGGCAGACTACATGCGCATGCCGGATGTGGAGCTGCCACGCGCCCTGTGGGAGAAATACGAGCTGGATATGAGTACCCCTGCCCCTGAGTTTGACTACTGCTACTGCCCCACCTGCCAGGAGGGTGCCGCCCGCATGGCGCACAACGATTTCAGGAAATATCAGACTTACAGCGTCTATTCTGTTTTCAACGAGATAGCCAATGAAATCCGCAGGCATGGGCTGACCGCCGCCTGCGCCGTGTTCCCCAGCCCGGCTCTGGCCGCCCGCATGGTGCACCAGGACTGGAAATTCTTCCACGCAGACCTCGTGCTGCCCATGGCCTACCATTCGTTCTACAATGAGCCCGCCGAATGGGCCGCAGATATCACCAGCCAGGCCATGCAGGAATGCGAGGCACGCATCCCCATGGTACCGGGTATTCACCTGCCGGACCTTCCGGTGAACGAACTTCCCGCGCAGCTGGACCGTCTCCGCACCACCGGCGTGCACGGCATCGGCATCTTCAGCGATGACGAGCTCCGGCCGGAGCACCTGCAGGCCATCCGCACATGGCTGGACACATGTCGCGATGCTGCGTTGACACCAAAGCGCTAACAGAATAGAATCCCCACCAAGAAGCCATGTCACCGCGTGCCACATTTCTGCTCACCCTGCTGGGGGTTCTGCTGGTAGGAATCCCCCTGCCGCTGCTCACGCGCAAGGCAGAGCGCACACCGGCAGCCGCAGCCCCGACTGAAAGCATGGCCGAAAAGGAAATGACCTACGCCGCCATCAGCTTCACCGGCCAGCCCCGCAGCATACGCCTGCGCCACAGCAGCGGAGAATGGCAGGAGCTCGACTCCACCCTGAACCAGAACGAATTTGAGCTGGAATTACCGAAGCAAACGACCATTGAGCTGGAAATCCAGGCAGAATGGGACGACTCCGCACTCCAGGCTGTTTCCCTTACCCTGGAACCCACAGGCCGGGAAGCCCTCATGAAAACACTCTGGAAGGAAGAGGGCAGCTCCGAACTTCACGATATTATGACTTTCACATGGTAAACGGCCAACAAGACCACATCTGCTGGGGCGGTGGGCATCATCATCACCCACACCACCACCTGGTGCTCCGCCGGGTGACGGCAGGCTATGGCGCAGAACCTGCACTGCATGACATCTCCTTCGAGGCTGCCTGCGGCAGCACGCTGGCGCTCATCGGCCCTAATGGTGCCGGCAAATCCACCCTGCTCAATGCTCTGGCAGGACTTCTTCCCATCTGGAGCGGCGATATTCTCTGGAATAATACACCACTGGCCGCACACATGAACGAAATTGCCTACCTGCCCCAGCGCAACGAGGTGGACTGGCAATTCCCCATAACGGTGCGCCAGCTGGTGGAAATGGGGCGTTATCCCTCCGTGGGCATGTGGGGAGCTATGCGGCTGCACGATAAGGAAATCGTGGATAAAGCCATTTGCACACTCGGGCTGCAGGATTTGCAGAACAGGCAGATAAGCGCACTGAGCGGCGGGCAGCAGCAACGCTGTTTCCTGGCACGAGCCCTGGCCCAGGAGGCACACATCCTGCTGCTGGATGAACCATTCACCGGGCTGGATGTTCCCGGTAGCGAGGCGCTCGCAGAGCTGCTGCGCACCCTGGCAGGAGAGGGCCGCCTGGTCATTGCCTCGCACCATGACCTGGCCACCGCCCCGCAGATATTCGACCAGGCGCTGCTGCTGCGCCGGGAGTTGATAGCCGCCGGCCCGGTGGCCGATGTGCTCACGCCACAAAACCTGAACAAAGCCTTTGCCCACGCATGAATGAGTTTCTGCAATTCCTGAGCGAACCTCTGGCCCAGCGCAGCCTCTGGGCCTGTGGAGTCATCGGCTTTTCCAACGGCTTTGTAAGTGCGCTGGTGGTGCTGCGGCGTTCCTCGCTGCAGATTGGCACCCTTTCCTGCGCGCTGCTACCCGGCATTGCCCTGGCCATTCTGCTGTTCGGGCTTTTCCAGCTGAGCATTCTGCTGGGTGCCGTACTGGCAGGGCTGATGGTGGGGCTGGGCTCGCTCTTTGTCTCCCGCACCTCCCGCATGGACCATGATACAGCGCTCTCCGTGCTGCACACCACAGCCTTTGCGCTGGGCTATATCATCCTCATCGGGCTGGGTCTGCAGCAAAAGGTGGATGACTGGCTTTTCGGCAACATCATGAGCATGGGCGATGCTGACCTCTGGATTGCCTACATCATCGGGGCCGTGGCCGTGCTCAGCATCACGGCAGCGCAGCGGCCCCTGCTCATCAGCCTGTTCGACCCACGCGCAGCTGCCACCATGGGCATCCCCACCCGGTTGCTCAACTACGGCATCTTTGCACTCATCATCCTGGTGCTGGTATCCTCTCTGCAGGCAGTGGGAGCTTTCCTGACGCTGGGGCTCCTGGTTGCCCCGGCTGCCACCATGTACCTGCTCACCGACCGCGCCACATGGCTTTTCTGGGGAGGCGGGCTCATCGGCGGACTGGGTGCCATGGTAGCCTTCTTCCTCTCCTACCCCCTCGGCTGGCATCTGGGGGCCACCATCATTATCGTACTGGGCGCCATCTTTCTGCTGGCATATATCTTTTCTCCTCGTTACGGCTTACTGCAACGTTGCAGAAAATGATTATGCCGCTTCTGCGCACGCCTTTTCTGCTTGCGCCGGGATGGGCTATATGGTAACATAACGGGCGTATGAAAATCACACTTTCTCCCCGCTCCGCCAAGGGTTTCACCCTGATTGAGCTGATTATCGTCATCGCCATTCTGGCGACCCTCGCGAGTATCGCTTATCCTACCTATATGAGCATCCAGGAAAACGCCGGGCGCACTGCAGCCAAAAAGGTCTGCACAGACATTGTTTCGGCTGTGGAAAGCTTCAAGCAGGACAACAATGGTATGCTCCCCTACAACTCAGAGATGGTTGAGCCCGACGACAAGGATCAGATGTATCTGAGCACAACCTCCGGAGAAGATGCCGATATGATTAAAGTGCTCACCAACCGCGAGGATGATGAGGACCGCCGTCTGAATTCCACGCACGACATCTACCTGCGCGCCGATGAACAGGAGCAGCCCCGTGAAGGTCTCTTTGTAGACGCCGGCGGCGAACTCCATTTCTATGACCCCTGGGGCAAGCCCTACTACATCGTCCTCTGCGAGGAAGATACTGGCGCTATCGACCCCTTCACCAAGCGCCGCTACCGCGGTAAGAACTGCCTCGTATACTCCACTGGTCCAGACCAGGAAGGTGTGGCAGATGTCTCAAAGACCAAGCCCGGCAAGAAAGATGCGACTGCACAGGAACTTGCAGAGGAAGCGCTGGAGGACAATGTATACTCTTGGAAGAACCAGAAATAATTAATGAACCAATACATCACAGATGACGTACGTCTCGCTGGCATTCGCCCGCTGATATCGCCCGCAATTCTCATGGAGGACCTGCCGGTTTCGCAGGAAGCCACCCGCATGGTGTTTGAAACACGCCAGGCATTGCAGGATATCATACAAGGAAAAGATGACCGTCTGGCCGTCATTGTAGGGCCCTGCTCCATCCATGATACCAAGGCTGCAGAAGAATACGCAGAACTACTGGCAGAAGCGGCCAGAAAATATGAGAAGGACCTGCTGCTCATCATGCGCGTATACTTTGAAAAGCCTCGTACCACCGTGGGATGGAAAGGGCTGATCAACGACCCGTTCATGGACGAGACCTACAACATCAACAGCGGACTTCGTATGGCGCGTAAGCTCCTTGTGAATCTATCCGAAAAGGGAGTACCCGCTGCCACCGAATTTCTGGATGTCATCACCCCCCAGTATATCAGCGACCTCATTGTCTGGGGCGCTATCGGAGCCCGCACCACCGAAAGCCAGGTTCACCGTGAACTGGCCAGTGGCCTTTCCATGCCAATCGGCTTCAAGAATGGCACCACCGGCTGCGTGCAGATTGCGGTAGATGCCATCGTCTCCGCTGAGCACCCGCACTGCTTCCTCTCTGTGACCAAGCAGGGCGTGTCCGCCATTGTCTCCACCAAGGGCAACGAAGGCTGCCACCTCATTCTGCGCGGCTCTACCGATGGGCCGAATTACAGCGCAGAACATGTACAGAATGCATGGGAAACCCAACAGAAGGCCGGCATTGCCAACCGCATCATGATTGACTGCTCCCACGGCAACAGCCACAAGAAATGGCAGGAGCAACCCGCCGTGGCCTGCAGCGTGGCCGAGCAGCTTGCTGCCGGTTGCGACCACATCGGCGCTGTCATGATTGAAAGCAACCTCTGCTCCGGCAATCAGAAGTGTGGTCCCGATATGAAGTACGGCGTGAGCATCACCGATGCCTGCATCGACTGGAACGGCACCCTCGGCATGTTCGATATCCTTGCCGCCGGTGTCCGCGCCCGCCGCGCCAGACTGGCTAAATAAATCACCTATCTTCCCAGGTAGAAAAAATCCCCGGTGGCAACTCCGGGGATTTTTTACGTTGGATTCACACTGTGCGTCTGCTCGTATTCTGGAGCATTAAATCGGGACTGAAGTCCCGTGCTCCGATGAAGTTCTTTAACAAGCCAACGCATCAGTACATTATTACTATCATTGCAAGCAGAATGAGCAATGACGGAATCGCGCCAAAGCAAAGCGACCTTGTCCAGCTCACGTTGTGAACATAGCGCATGATGCAGGAAAATATGGCCGTGCAGAGAATCACAACCCAGCCTGCCGCCACAATCAGCGGCAGCGCCTCCATATACAATCCCGAAAAAAGGCTCGCATAAACAGGCTGAAAATTGGCACTTAAACAGTCGCGGCAGGCCTTGACACAGGCAGCGGTAAGAAAGCCTGTCCAGGCCGAAATACCATAAGGTCGGGCGCAGAGCCAGACAAGGAGCCAGGTAAAAAGGATATCAAGTGCGCTATCTATCAGCAGCTCCTTCCAAAACAACGACGGTTCGTCCTTGAAGGGCGCACACAGGATATGCATCACAACGAGTCCAACAGCATAAATGCCACTGCTCAGTAGTGCTCGTTTCCAATCACACTTCAGCATGTAGCGCCCCAGCAGAAACAACAGCACCGGGGCAGAAAATATGAGATGACGCTGCAGGAAATGCCCTGTGGCACTCCACAGATGCATCTCCGTCATCATGTAAAGCAGCGCTCCATAGGGAAGCAGAATCAACGCATAGCGGATATATTCATTGCGCCCGCGCTTCAGCCAGCACAAGGCTGCAAGCATACCGCCAAGCATGCAGCAAATATTGATTACCAGATGCGAGTCCATATCTTTTTACTCCATGGTGTATTCATCGAGCCAGGCATTGAAAGCCTCCTTGGGCTGCAACACGGAGGTAAGGAAAGCAGCCTCAAACTGTTCCTTATGCACGGCAGAATACAGTGACAGGATGCCCTGCTGGTAAACAGCCACGCCATGAGCCTGCATCTTGCGGAAATGTGAAGGCATCTCCACAGACTCACGGCGGCAGATGCCCTCAACCTGCCTGTCCGTCAGCGACCAGTCAGAGCTTACCCAGAACAAGGCTATCCAGGACTCACCCTCCAGTTGCTGAATCCGGATATCTCCAAAAGAACCACTGTTCCAGGAAAGGTACTCCTTTTCTGCCACGGCTTCGTCCGTGGCCTCGGCAAGCGCCTTGAAATTGCCAGCCAGCAAGTCAAAAGGCAACGCGATTCTGATACGAGCCACCTTGCTCCATTCCTTTTTCTCCTTACTCGCATTCCGGCTGCGCTTCAGCTCATCCTTGCCATCACGCCAGAGCAGACACACAGACGCCCCCACTAAGGCCAAGCCGAGTATCAACATGAAGACCTGCCGAAAATCAAATCCGGAAGCAGCATACCACCAACATCCCCCCACCGCAAGCGCCAGGCCGGCCATGCCGTACAGAAGATACTCACCTATTGTTTTCATAAGCAGCATTCTAACACTAGGCGCGCGAAAATTCAACAAAAAAAACACCAACGCAATTAACTTAATATAAGCAAATAAAGCAGAAAGAGAGCCATTTCTGACTCTCTTTCCGGAATGCTATCAGATATTGATTTTAGGAGCTTTACTCTTCCTCGGCGGGGGCAGTGGCGGACTTTCGCCAGACATGAAAATGGTTTCGTCAGTTTTCAGTTTCAGACGCACGCGAGCTGCATATGAAAAGCCCGTGAAACGGGCGACATATCCATAGCGAGTGGTGAAGCTGCGATAGCAGCGAAACCACTCGATTACCATAAAAATTATTGGAACCCGTGAAACGGGCTATAAGCCAGTTTTGCGCAGTTTTTCATTCGACATAAAGCAGAAAGAGAGCCATTTCTGACTCTCTTTCCGGAATGCTATCAGATATTAATTAGAGCAGCTTTACTCCTCCTCTGCAGGGGGCGCAGCATCTGCCTTCGCCGCATTCACAAGCGCCAGAGTCTCGGCCAGCACCTGCTCAATGGAAGCGGCGGGGACACCAGCTTTCGGCAGACTCTGAGTAGCATGGTAAGCCTTGGAGCGTTCCTCAGAATAAATAAGGCTGTATACCTGAGACTGGCGCTTGTCGTATGCGGCGCCCTTCTCCTCAGCCAGCTGAGCAGCAGTCTTACCGTCTGCATTCACAGCAGCAGCATCTGCACCGAGCTGAAGCAGAATCTTCACCACAGCATCATTGCCACGCATGGAGGCCAGCATCAGCGGGGTATAACCGTTGGATTCTTTCTCGTTTACATCCAGACCGGCCTTGATGAGCATGGCAGCAGAGTGCGGCATGCCGCTCCAGGCTGCCCAGTGCAGCGCGGTGAAACCATCCTCGTCCTTGGCATGAATATTCACACCGGGAGCATTGAGCAATTCCTGCACATAGTAGGCGCGGTCAGCATCCTTGGAGAGGGAAAGCTGCGGGTTATTGAAGTTCGTGTACACAGCCCACATGAGAGGAGTACGACCAGTACTGTCCGGCGTATTCACAAAATCAGCATGAACTTTCGTACCCTCGGCAAATTCCTTCAGGAAAATATCGTCCTTACCATCCTGCACGCCACCCTTACGTATAAGAGAGACGAGCGAGTCCGTGACCTGAACGGATTCAAAGGGTTTCATGGCCAGGTTACAGGCATAGCCCAGAGCCCCCATGATGCACACCAGGATGCACATATCCTTGATGATGGGAAGCCATTCGGTCTTTTGTTGTGTATCAGACATGGTGTGTAAAATCAAGCGTTAGCGGTTACAGTGTTCTCTTCCTCGTCCTTTTCGATATCCTCAGAGGAGTCTTCCTTAGCGGTGGTTTCCTCTGGGTTATCCGAAACAAAGCTGTCCTTGGTCAGAATAATGGCCAGCGGTGAAATAAGAGCCATGATGAGATAAATGGTCCACATGAACTCGGGGGAATCCCAGAAGCCGATGTGGCCAGTATCCATCTTGGCGGCAATGCCATCGAAGCAGAGGTAGGACACCAGCAGGCCACCCACCACGCCGTTAATCGGCTTGGCGATGAACATGGGCAGAGCGGAAAGGGACATGTAGGAAGCCACCTTGTCCTTGGGTGCTACACGGGCCACGTATTCGGAGAAACGGGGGCTGAACAGCAGCTCACCAAAGGCGAAGATGAGAATCTGCAGGAAGATGGCCACGAAATAAGCCTGACCGATGGTCTCGATGCCGGGGATGATGAAGTAGGTCTGCGGCGGCACGGCCATGAGCAGCAGTGAGCAGGCAGAAATACTCATACCCGTAATCATGAGCTTCACCGTGGAGAACTTGTTCAGAATCGGGATGATGAGGATGAGGCCCGTGATAATCACAAAGGGATTCAGTGAGTTCATGAAACCGAGTTTAAAGTCGTCACCAATGGTGCGCAGGTAGTACTGCGGCATCACCAGGAACTGCAGCGTGAACACCAGGCGCACACCAAGGGTAAGCACCAGGAATACGATGAGCTTCTGGAAAGCACGCTCACGGGCCACCTGAGCAATCAGCTGCAGAGGACGCTGAGCAGACTTCTCCGTCTTCACGATGCGCTCCTCAGGCACAGCGAAGAAGTCCTCATCAATGAAGCGGGTAAACACGAAGGCGATGCAGTTGCAGGCGGTGCCGAAGTTAATCACCCACAGCAGACCGTCAATATCTCCCTGCCACTTGAGCAGCGGGTCCACAATGGCGAAACCTGCCAGCAGAGCGCCCACGTTCATGAACAGGTAGTAGAAATTGAAACCTGTGGGACGTGCGCGCAGCGTGGTGAAACGACGGATGGAGGTCGTGATGCACGGGCTCATGAACGCCGTACCAAAAGACATCAGGCCGATGCCGGCCATCACGAAGTAGCGTGAATTATCCTGGCTGAGCTGCAGAATCTCGGTACCGAAATCTGCACCCATGCCCAGCACCAGACGCCCACCAATCAGCAGGATAAAGCCTATCAGATAGGTGCGGCGCAGACCAATGATGTCACAAATCGTACCCACTGCAAACACAAACAGGGAAACGAAAAGCGTGTACATGCCCACCCAGTACGGAGCGTCCGCATCGCGGAAGCCGCAGTACTTGTTCAGGAACAGGGAGAATACGATGATGAGCGTGAAGTACGACAGGCCGTCGAAGAACTGAATGAAGTTCGTCAGCCAGAAGTTCTTACCACACTCACGCAGTACTCCGAACTCGGAGAAGTACTTGACGATGAAGTTCTGTTTTGTATCGTTCATAAATCTGGTTCGTCGTTATTATCAGGCAAGCACAGCGCCCTTGCTGGCGTTGGTGGCCAGCTTGCGATAGCGCTTGAGCCACTTACTGGGGATTTCCTGCATGGTGGGCTGCCACACAGCACGGCGGGCAGCGATTTCCTCATCGCTCAGCTCCACATTCATGCTGCGGGCGGGGATATCGATGGAGATGATATCGCCATCCTTGAGCAGACCAATGAGACCACCCTCGGCAGCTTCCGGAGACACGTGACCAATACAGGCACCATGCGTAGCACCAGAGAAGCGGCCATCGGTAATAAGAGCCACACAGTTGCCCAAGCCCTTACCCATGATGTAACTGGTGGGAGCAAGCATCTCCTGCATACCGGGACCTCCCTTCGGGCCTTCGTTGCGGATGATCACCACATCGCCGGGCTTCACCTTGTCTGCCAGAATACCGGCGCAGGCGTCCTCCTGGCTCTCGAAAATCACAGCCGGGCCACGGTGCACCATCATCTCCGGCAGCACGCCGGCCTTCTTCACGATGGCACCCTGCTCTGCCAGGTTGCCGAAGAGCACGGCCAGACCGCCGTCCTTGGAGTAGGCGTTATCCAGCGTACGGATAACAGCGGGATCCTGGGTGGAAAGACCTTCAATCTGCTCGCCGAGCGTCTTGCCGCTCACGGTGGGCACATCAGTCTTCAGGGCACCAGGAATCTTGTTGATTTCTGCAAGAATAGTCATGATACCGCCGGCGCGGAGCACATCGTGCATGTGGTAGCGGGAGCTGGGTGCCACCTTGCAGATGTTCGGGGTACGCTTGGAAATCTCGTCAATGCGCTTGAGGTCATACTCAAACCCGGCTTCGGCAGCAAAAGCGAGCGTGTGCAGCACGGTGTTGGAGGAACCGCCCATGGCCATATCGCAGGTGAACACGTTGTCGATAGCAGCTTCGGTGATGAGGTCGCGGGGCAGCGGGCCACCCTGCTTCGCCATCTCCACAGCGCGGCGGGCAGCTGCGCGCCAGAATTCCTTACGCTCCTCAGAAAGAGCCAGCAGCGTGCCGTTGCCCGGCAGAGCAAGACCCAGCACCTCACACAGGCAGTTCATAGAATTGGCGGTGAACATACCGCTGCAGGAACCAGCGCTCGGGCATGCATGGCACTCCACATAGTGCAGCTCGTCCTCTGTAATCTTGCCGGCGGTGCAAGCTGCCACAGCCTCGAACACACTGTTCAGGTCCAGGTCTTCGCCATTACGGCCCTTACCCACGGCCATGGGGCCACCACTGCAAAAAATGGTCGGGATATTGCAACGAAGCGCACCCATCACCATCCCGGGCACAATCTTGTCGCAATTCGGGATGCAGATGCAGGCATCGAAGGCGTGGGCGGAAAGCATCGTCTCCACGCTGTCGGCAATCAGCTCACGGCTGGCCAGGGAGAACTTCATACCCTGGTGAGCCATGGCAATGCCGTCGCACACACCGATGAGATTGAACTCGATGGGAGTACCGCCGGCCTTGCGCACCTCATCCTTGATAAGCTCGGCCACCTTGTTGAGGTGTACGTGGCCGGGAATAACCTCATTGAAAGAATTGCAAATCGCAATAAACGGCTTACGGATATCCTCATCCGTCATGCCTGTGGCACGCATCAGACTGCGATGCGGCGCACGTTGAATACCTGACTTGGTACGATCTGATAACATAGCGCGGCGACCATACCACAAATCCAATCACATTACCAGCTTAATTTAATGTTCCGCGCGCGTAACTGCGACATAATCCCCACAAAACAAGCAGAGATTTAGATTGCAAAGCATCATCATCCAGATAAAAATCAACACTATGCCCCGGCAGCCGTACAATTCAGGACATCTGCATTTCATCATCATTTTTCTGCTGGTCAGCTTCAACCTGCGGCTTGCATTTTCAGCAGCCGACCCATTACTGAAGCCGCTCATGCAAGACCTTGGGCTGGGAATCAGCACCAGCGGTTTATTCGGGCTGCTGCCCGTCATGGCACTGGGAGCAGCGGCACCGCTGGGAGCCAGGCTATCCGCGGTAGTACGCCCCTCCATGCTCATCATTTACGCGCTTCTGGCAGCGGTGGTCGGAGTCGTCTGGCGAAGCTGCGGCGGCATCCCCGGACTCTTCGGCGGCACCATCATCATCGGGCTTGGACTAGGCATTGCCGGAGCGGTTATTCTGGGCATCGTCAAGCAGGTGGAAAAACAGAATCTGGCCATGCTCATGAGCGCCTACACAGCATGCGTCAGCCTTGGCACCTCGGTGGGAACCGGGGCATCAGCTCCGGTGGCGCACTGGTTGGGAGGCTGGCAGAACGGACTGCTGTTCTGGGGTTTACCATTGCTGCTGGCTACCCTGTTATGGGGTGAACTTGTGCTGCACAGCCAGCCCCGGCAAACCACACTGCAGACAGTAAAAGCGCCCATGTTTCCCCTGCTCCGCAAACGCTCCGCCCGCATGGTGACTCTGTACTACCTCTTCCGAGTGGCCAGTGCATGGCTGCTCATTGTCTGGATGTCCACGCTGCTGCAGCAGCGGGGGCTGCATCCCGACAAAGCCGGGTTCGTTCTGGCACTGTCCACAGCATGTCAGATTCCTTTCGCTCTGGTGGCGGGGATACTCTGCCGAGTGCTGGGAAGCACAGCGCGATTGATGACAGCTGGCACACTCGCCAGCGTAGCGGCATGCTGGGGACTATTGGTTGCGCCACTATCCTTGTGGGTATTGTTTGCCATCCTGCTGGGCTTCGGCATGGGCAGTATCTTTGCCATTGGCATGACCCTCATCGCCACTACCGAGCCCGATGAAGCCGGTACCATCGCCCTCTCCGGGCTGGCGCAGGGAGTCGGCTTCATCGGTGGTGGACTGCTGGCCTGGGCAGCGGGGCTCAGCCTGCGCCTCCCCATGCCTGATTTATGCCTTGCCTCCCTCTATACCCTGCTCGCCCTCTGCGGCCTGTTTTTCGGGCTGCGCTGCACAAAAGAGCCGGCCAGCGTACGCTGACCGGCCTTTAGATGAGTTTTACTTCTCGAGCTGTCCGGGAGTGGGAGCGGCAACTTCCACCGGCACCTTGATTTCCGGGAGGCCCTCGGCCTTCACGGTGACGGTGGCCGTGCCGCTTTCACCGTCCGCATCAATCTCATCTGTTTTGTCTGCAATGAGCAAGGCATTCGTCAATACTGGTAACACCCTTCATGGCACCGGCTCGCAGAAGCCGATGAACACACGAAAGCTGCCCGGCCATCACAGCATAATGCAACGCCGTTTTTCCATCCGAATCTTCAGCGTCCACCTCCGCACCATGTGCGAGTAGCACCTCAATACACTCAAGATACCCATGCATCGCCGCTATCCGTAAAGCGGAAAAGCCGGATTCATCCACAGCCTCCACATCTGCCCCTTGCGCTAACATTGACTCTAGAATTTCTTCGTTACCCGTGTAAGCCATATGCAGCATGATAGCGTCCGCTGTATAACCGGATTAGTTCACATCTGCCCCAGCCTGAAGCAGCAAAGAAGCTTCGTATTCATTCCCCCTCTGAACAGCCAGACTCAGCGCGGTTTGTCCGCGTGAATTCACGGCATTCACCTCTGCACCTGCTGCTAGCAGCGCTTTCATACACTCTGCATGTCCGCTAATCGCCGCTACCATCAAACTGCTATAGCCATCCACATCTACGGCATTCACCCTCGCGCCTGCTGCAAGCAACGCGTCTACGCATTCGACATGTCCGTTATGCGCCGCAAACATCAGACTGCTCCTACCTCTCTTAGACACAGCATTAACATCCGCGCCCTGGGCGAGCAATTCTTTCACGCACGCCACGTGACCGCATCGAGCTGCATACATCAGACTGCTCAAACCGAACTCATCCACGGCATTCACATCAGCACCCGCCGCATGCAACTCTTTCACACAGTCCCTAAACCCCTTATATGCCACCAGCATAAGACTGCTCATACCAACATTTCCTATGAAAAACACGGATTCGAACTGGCAGAATGCTTCTTCCTCCCATGCTACATGGTCGCTACTCGCCGCATGCTTCAAACGGCTCTTTCTGTACTTAGACACAGCGTTCACATCTGCGCCCGAAGCAACTAGTTCTTTCACACACGCTTCGTAACCTTCCACCGCCGCATGCATCAAACTGCTCATACCGAACACATCCACGGCATCCACATTAGCGCCCGCGGCGACTAGTTCTTTCACGCACGCCACGTGACCGCATTGAGCAGCACTCATCAAACTGTTCTCACCGCAGGCATTCACAGCATTCACATCCGCACCCGCAGAAAGCAACGCTTTCACGCACGCCACGTGACCGCATCGAGCTGCATACATCAGACTGCTATCGCCATGCTTATCCACGACATTCACATCCGCGCCTGCCGCTAACAGCGCTTTCAAACACACTACATTTCCGCGCACCACTGGTCCAAACAAAGCACTCACACCGGCCCTATCCACAGCATTCACATTTGCACCAGCAGAAAGAGCCGCATGCAGCATCGCTTCATCTCCTTTACAAACAGATTCAATCAACAATTTATTTGCTTTTTTCTTATTCATAATAAACTCTGGTTTCTTTACAATAAATCAAAAAAAATCATCCCAACCTGTAAAGCGGAGAAACATTCCCATCATTTTACATGTTTTTCTCTTATCGTTTCATCCAGGCTCCGTGGCTGCCTTTTCAGCCACGGAGCTTTTGGATATCAATGAGGAATCAGTCTTGCAGATGTCTATCGATCCAACGAGTCAGACGCTCGCGTTGACGCTCATACCATTGAGCGCTTAAATAGTACGTCCGCCCATTGATCGTCAACGGATCGGAGTAATAGCGCCATACTCCATTTGTCCGCACCCGAATTGAAGAAAGCACTGGGAAAGTGGTACCGAAAATTTGATGGCAATAATCATGCTGCGTTAATCGGGTTATCTCTTCTTCGCTACAACGACCGTCTACCAACAAAGTGCGTACTACGGATTGCACAACTTCACCAATTTTCATATCGGATTCTTTCTTTATATTATTTTTTCTTTGGTTGGAGTTTTGACTACCTTCTACCTTATCTGAAACATTAGGCATCACCCCATGCTCCTTATCAATAGATACTTCTGAGCCATATGATAAAGGCAAAGCATAACCGCCATCCACCTGGGTGGACGTTGACGACTTGGGAAGCTTTATATAGCTTGCGAACTCATCATAAGCAGCACCATACATTTCTCTCATTCTGGTCTTGACGAAAGAAATAAGATAAGGGTTTTCCGACACATCCAAAGATGCATTGTTCTTTTTGGGAACAAGGAAATAATTAAATGGATGGACAAATCTCAGGAACTCAGCGACCAGGAATGAACGAGCCTCAGGCTGAACAGCAAGGAAACGTTCATAATGAGCCCCAGTTTCATCATCTACCATAACCCAGTCAGCACGTTCTCCCCGGGGGTAGTATTTATCAACTATACCGTTTATCAACGAAAGATTTCGGTTTCCTTCAGCATAATCCTTACCCACGTTATAAATATGAGCTAATTTGTACCCGGCACTTTGAATACCAGGGTCTTTTCCTTTAAGAACAGACATTAACTCGCGTTCTTCTTTCGTATCGCGACCAAAACGCGACGGAAATTTTCTAGTGTTGTACACTGAAAGCAATGCATCTACAGACGGGACAAAACCATCCATAGCAAGCTTTAAAATATACGCTGCATGGAAA
>JAZRKW010000022.1:0-14408 GCA_045646505.1 Akkermansia sp.
AATAGTACGGCTCTCGTAGCCTGCCACCCACTCCGCTACGCTCCGGGGTTCTGATATATTCTTCGTTTTACCCAGGGTTCCGCTGCTGGGGGGCTTCGCTGAAGCTACGCCCACCCTGGTCGCAGCTCCACCCTGGGCTAATAAAAGTACCGCCCTCCGGGCTCAAAATTCCGCTCCGCTGACGCTTCGCAAACTGCTCGACAATCTCGAATTTGTCACTTCTGCTTAATTACCTAACGCGTAATCTTTTCCTTTTAATCACGTCAGCTGGTTCTGGTACACATATCTACCAGCAGATTTGAAACAACCCCAAACAGCCCCCGCCCCAAAATAAAGTCGCACACCGTTTCCGGTGTGCGACGGTTGGGATTATACTTGATAATTTTTTATCAGAACGTGTAGGAAGCGCCCACGTTCACGCGGTGTTCCCTGGAGTCCTCCATGGTGTTGACGCTATAGTTGACACTGGCGCTCCAGCAGTCGCTGATGCGGTAGGTAGCGCCGGCTTCGATGCCCATGCCCTGTCGGCCGGGGGTCTCGCCATTGCCGCGCAGGCCTTCCATCTCGATGACCGGGTTGCTGCGCACCATGTCGTTCATGTAGCGGATTTCGCCATGCAGCACCAGCTTCTTGCAGCAGGGCTGGGCAAGCCCCATCTTACCATCGCTCACTGCCGGAGCAGCACCCCAGACCACATAGCTGGCACCCACACCGATTTCGCCACGCAGGTTCTGGATGGAACCGGTCTTCACGCCATCAACCGTGTCGGAATTGCTGGCGAAGTATTCCAGTCCGCCGAATACGCTCATGCACAGACGGTCGGTCACCTTCTTGTTCCAGTTCAGACGAGTGTTGAGCTGCAGGCTGTCCTGCTCCCATTCCACGCCGGCACCTTCGGATTCGGTGATGCCGTATGCGGCCACCCAGTCCAGGCTCAGGCAGCTGGTGGAGCTGAGCTTCTTGAGTCCGTGCTCGCCGTACAGAGCCACGTAGGAACCTGTCTGGTCAATCTGGCGCAGACCGGTGGGCTGTACCTCGGCCTCAGTGTAACCGAGGGCGATACCCACGCTGCTGTTTTCACCTACCTTCACGTCAGCACCCACAGCGGCGCCTTCCAGGTCGATATCGGAGCTATTGAGGTCGGTGTTGCCACCGAGCACTGCGGCCCAGGCGGTACCGCGGCCATTGGCAATGCAGCCGGTGTTGGTGCGCTGACCGCGCACTGCATTCACAACGGCGCGGCTGGTGGTGGCAATACCCCAGTTGCTCACGGTGAGAGCATTTGCGATATTCTGGTTGAACATGGCGGTGAGCACCAGGCTGTTCCCCTGCAGCACGTAGGTGCCGTAACCATTGGTCAGCACGGCGGTGCCGGTGGCGGGGGCATCGATGCCACCTGTGGCGGTCAGGAACGGCACATCCTTCGTGGTGGCACCATTCAGCACGATGCTGGTGCCTTCACCCATGGTCAGGCTGCCGGTGATGTTCAGAACTGCACCGTCGTTCAGGATGATGCTGCCACCATTGCGGGTGATGACATCGGCTGCAATGCGGCCAGTAGCGCCGGAAGTCATCTCAATCGTGGAGACCGTGAGGGTGTCGTCCGCTTTTGTGATGGCGCCGCTACCAGCCAGTGTCAGGGTGTTGGCTGTCGTCGGGCCTACCAGTTTCAGTTTGCAGCCATCCACGGCTGTGAGGTTGCCGTTGTAGTTGGAAGCGCCGGTGATGGTACAACCGCTCACCACGATGTTGTTGCTCACATTCTGGTCGTTCAGATCAAGCGTAGCACCGTCGTCCAGCTTCACCTCAGAGTTGCCCAGAGCAGAGTCAGAATCCACCACCAGTGTGGTGCTCTGACCAGCAATTTCGGTGTCTCCGGTGTAGGAGTTATTGCCGGAAAGGGTGGTGGTGCCGCTACCGATCTTCACCGTTGTGTCACCGGCAATCTGACCGCTTACCTTGACATCACCCTCAGTCTCAATCGTGCCGCCTGTGGACAGTACGTTCTCGGCATCGGCGTCAACAATCAGGGTACCGTTGCTCCTCATATCCACGGTTTGGGTCTGGCCGCTGCTCATGCTCTGAATATCGCTCATGGAAGCAGTGTGACCATCTTCCGCAATGTGGTAGGTGCTGTAGTCCAGCACACCAGCCTTACCGGAAGCTGCCAGATGCAGTTCTTCACCATCCTTGGAAATGGTGGTGCCATCGGCCACATTCAGAGAACCGCTTTCGCCGTTTTCAACCACCGTAATCACGGTACTGCCGTCGCGGAAGAAGCCATTCTTGCCTTCCTCGCCGGATACATTGACGCGGGTGTCTGCTTCATTGCCTGCAGGGTCAATATTGTTGCCGTCGTAGGTGCCGCTGATTTCCAGCTCGCCGCTGTTCTGAATGGTGCCGGGGAGCACAGCAGATACGCCATCGGCGGTGGTCAGTGTGGTGGTGCCGCTGGTGGTCAGCGTGCCGGTGCCAAGGGCGGTGTCGCTGCCGAGCGTTACCTTGGAGTCATCTACATTGGTACCGCCGGAGTGGCTGTTGTCACCGGAAAGCGTGGTCTCCTTGCCTGTGATATCAAGGGATACCGAGTCGCCGCTGGGAGTGTCGACGATGTCCTGGGGTACGTCGCCACCTTCCTCGGGAATGACAATTTCCGTCACGCGGGTCAGAGAACCGGTCACATACATGTCGCCTTCCACTGTGGTCCACTGAAGGTCAGATACGTTCCAGAGCAGGGTATCAATTCCGCTGTAGCTGATGCTGCTCTGCATGGAGGAGTCGGCCCCTGCGCCGGAGGCAATCAGGATGTTCAGTGCCGTCTCCTTCTGGCCGGAAGCGTTAATGCCGTCGAGATAGCTGTCGGTGAAGATAACTTCCACATAGGAACCTTCTGCCATGCTCAGCGTGCCGGAGGTCAGGGTGATGGGGGCTGTGGTGCTGTCGCTTACTTCCAGCGTCAGTGTGGTGCCTGCACCCAGTGCGAGGGAACCGGCGCTGATGCTGTTCTTATCATTCAGCTGAATGGAGCCGTTTTCAATGGTGACAGCCCCTGTGGAGGTGATGGTGTTGTTGCCACCGAGGTTCAGCGTGTTGATGCTCATGTCACCGCCGGTGAGGGTGGTGCCGCTGGTCATATCAAGAGTATTGAGATTGGCTGCGCCCTCCAGTGCCAGACTTTCGCTTGCTGTCACCGTGCCAGTCACATTGCCGGCGTTCTTGATGGTGGCTGATGTGGCCTGAATATCACCGGTGGCGGCGGCGTTGTTCAGGTCGAGAATGGCGCCCTCGGTCATCTCAATGCCTGTTGTCACGGAGCCGGCTGCGTCGGTCATGGCCAGTTCTGCACCGTCGAGCTTCATTGTGCCGCTGCCTGTGATGCTGGTGGCGCTGCTGGCTGCTTCGCCCTTGGTCAGCGTCAGTTCTGCGCCTTCTGCGATTGCCACATCCGTACCTTCGCTGGCGGCATTCATCTGGCTCAGGGTGACATCAGCATTCACGGCGATATCCGTGAAATCTGCCACTTTGTATTCCTTGTCGCCGGTGTAGCTGCTGTCGACGGTCAGAGTGCGGTCGCCGCTGACCTCGGAATCAATGCCGCCGCCGTAGATGGTGCCGGTTACCTCTGTACCATCGTTGCTGATAGTGATGGCGGTTCCCTCGTTCACTACGTCGTTCATGCCGGCGCCGTAGACGCTTCCGTCGACCGTGCCGCCGGAAAGCTCAACCTTCGTTGCTCCCTTTACAGTGGGGGCAGGACCATCGGCAATCTTGGGCTTGCTGCTGCCATCGCCGCCAGCGTACACGTTGCCGGCTACTGAGCCGCCTTTAATGGCTACTTCTGTTGCACCTGTAAATGTATATACATTGGAAGAGCCGGCGATGATGTCGCCTGTTACCTCTGCTTCACTGTCAACCGTGATGCGCACGGTGCCGTCTACTGAGAAACCGGTACCGCCAGCGCCCTGGATGGCTGCTGTTTCTCCTGCCAATCCACCAACGGCTCCACCTGTGACGGCAATATTCACATCGCCGCTCACTGCTACGGGGTTGCTGTTCCAGAAAGCATCGATGGCATCCTGACCGGCTTTGATGACTGCCGGCAGGTAGGTCGTGTATATGTGGGAATTAGAGTGGCCGCTGTGACCACCGCGAATCTGACCGACTTCGCCGCCTGTTACGTTGATGTTAATGTTCTGGCGCTGGGAATCCGGGTCGCTTTCCTGACCATAGTTGGCTTTGTAACCGAAAGATTCGTGATTGTACCCAGGGTTGGTGCCCAGTACGTCGCGGTCGCGGTTCACGCTGGATGCATAATAGGTGCCGCCGACGATGCATTCTGTATCACCACCATTCATGTTGACGGTTACATCGCCTTCAAATGCGTTGCCGCCTACACCGTAGCCACCGAGATACTGCAGCCCGGTGCCTCCATTCATGGTGACTGTGGCGCTGCTGAATTTCTCCATGGGGGCGTTGCCATCATCATCCCAGCCGGATGCTGCACCAATTGTGCCTACTGCGCAGGGGTTTTTCTGGTAGGTTCCGTACATATAATAGCCGGACAAGTCGCCGCCATTGACGGTGACATTGGCAACTCCTTCCTTGGAATTGTCAAATGTTACCTGTTCTGTCTGGGCGTATACTTGTGTGGCTGCTACTGCAGCCAGTACGGCTACGAGCAATTTTTTTGGTAAGTGAAATTTCATAATTCAACTAGAGTTAGTTAGTGTTTTTTCAGAGCCAGAGTCGTGTGAATTCATCTGCACTCGCCTATTACTTTATAACTTTTGTTTTGAGATGTACAGTAAAAAATGTTGTAAGACGCTAATAATGATTGTTTTAAATCATACTAAAACGGGGGGGTAAAGGGCGAATTGAGATAAAACGGGGAGGAGGGTGAAAGATTTGATTGAGTTATGCGCACATTATGGTAGAGTGATATGGTATGAAGGTGCTGGTAGTGGAAGATGATGCAGATATCGCGGAACTGGTGGCATTTAACCTGGAGCGCCAGGGCTGGGAGTGTGCTTTGGTACACCATGGAACGGAGGGATGGGAGCAGATACAGAGAGTGCGTCCGGATTTAGTGATTCTGGATGTGATGCTGCCTGGTATGGATGGGATGCAGATATTCCGCGAGATGAAGCAGCACGACATGACTCGCGGCATACCGGTGATTTTTCTGACCGCCCGGGGGGCGCTGGATGACCGCCTGGAGGGGCTGAGTCTGGGGGCAGATGATTATGTGACCAAACCGTTCAGTCCGAAGGAGCTTGTGCTGCGTGTGCGTAATGTGCTTTCCCGAGCCAGTGCGGGGGCTGCGCAGCTGGTGGTGCGTGGCGGTCCCCTGGTGCTGGATAAGAATACACTTGCAGCAACGATGAATGGAGCCGCTCTCGACCTGACCACGGCAGAGTTCAAGCTGCTGGCGTACCTGATGGAACGCCCCGGCAAGGTGCAGGACCGCTATGCGCTGCAGAATGTTCTTTTCGGTTATGCCGATACCACCCAGAGCCGGGCACTGGATACCCATGTGAAGCGCCTGCGCCAGAAGTTGGGCGATTATGCGGCGTGCATCGGGACAGAACGCGGTGTAGGCTATTTTTATAACCCTGATGTAGAAATATGACTAAACAATTGACCATAAGCATGCTTATGCTTCTGGCCCTGGGGGCTGGAGCAGCCGATTACGCCAATCTGAAAGATAAGTTCTGCGATGAGCAGAACAAGGTGATATACGACGGTGCAGGGCGTTTTGAGGTGAAATCGCCCGTGGTATGCGAGCTGGAGCTCACTATCGATATAGCAGCCCTGGAGAGTTACCTGGGCTCAAATGACTACAAGCAGGGGCCAATGGTCACCTGGGAAATGAGTATGCCTGGCGGCCGGAAACTGGTGTACGGTCTGGCAGATACGGCAAAGCATCTTACATGTTACTGGGGTGGGCAGCCCTGGGAAAAAGATGGGGTTGTGGCGTATGATACGCTTAAGGAACAGGCCCGGAATGGTAAGGTAACCTTGCTGCTGAGCATTAATCCCCGCCAGGGAATAACCGTGCGCTGCGGGGAAAAGACCTTGCTTGCCGCTCCAAATCTCAAGACTCAGCTCCCGTTTGATACCACACATGCCTATGCGGTGAATACCAATTATGTGACGGCAGTGGGAATCAAGGCTGCCTCTACCTTGGACACTTCTGATTATAAGGAACCGACGGATTACACAAAACCTTTTGTCCGGACAAAGGAAAATTCCCTGGGTCGCGTCCTGTTCTGTGGCGATTCCATCACGCATGGTGTGAATGACCAGACCTGGCGCTGGCAGTTGTTCAAGGCGCTGGTGGATAATGGGGTGGAAGCCGAGATTGTGGGCCCTCGCAGTGGGTACACCGCCGGCTATACAAATCTGTCCACCAGCGATGCCGGTGAATCGTATGCCGGAGTGCCTTTCCCGAATGTTCACCTGGCGCAGTCTTCCGGCCGCACACATAATATCATTTCCGGCTCGAATTCCGGCATGACCGGCGTGAATTACGGCGGGCATTCCACCAAGTCGGCATCTGCATCGTTTAATTGCGATACTTTCTGCTGCCTGATGGGAACGAACGATTTGTTGTCCGATAATGGTTACAGCCCGGAGCAGTTTGCTGCCAAGATGCAGAATCTTCTGGGTGGTAAAGTGAGCGTGAAAGGTAAAGCCTACACGTGGAAAGCTGGTGCAGACTGGGGCAATATGGGCCGTATCGCAGCAGATTTGCTGAAAGATGTGGAAGATATGCTCTATGTGATGGCTGTTCCCTGCTGGGGTAACCATGCCAATAACAACCAGCCGGAGCGCCATCTGGCGGTGCAGCAGTACAATGAGCTGCTGAAGGAGTGGGTGCAGAAATACGCGGAAGCCCATGGTAGAAAACTGAAATTTGTGGATGTGAATAAGGGTATGGTGGACCGGGCCCATCAGGTGCCGTTCAGCTGGCCGGATTCCATGTCGAACAAGCCTGGCCGTGATGGTCTGCACCCGAATGAGCAGGGCTCCATGATTATTGCCAATAATCTGGCGACCGCCATGGGGGTGCCGGGGCGCACTGCCGGGTTGCCGCGGGCTGCTGCGACCAGCTGGGAACAGCCGGCAAAGAAGCTCCTCAGCCGGGAGCAGTCGATTGTGCGCAAGAAGTCTTTTGATTCTGCCAAGGGGTATAGTGTGGAGTTTTCCGCCAGTGCGGGCAAGGGTGCATTGGTCGTCCGGCTCGGCGATGAAGCCGGAAGCAGCCAGTTGTGGCTTGATGACACCAGAATCAGCTGGGGGGAGAAGACACTCTACTGCCTTGCGAAAGGTGAGAAAGGCAAGCTTCGCCTGGTGTGGCATCCTGGTATGGATGGAAAGCGCTCCATGGGGTATTATGTGTGGTGGAACGGTATGCTCGTAGGGCAGGCGTTGCCGCCAGCTGCTCCCATAGGGCAGGGACTGCGCCTGGAGTCTGTTGAATCCTCTCCTTCTGTGAAGAGTCTGAAATATACTGAGGGTGCCTTTGCTCCTGAAATTTAAGAAAGTATGGAAGAATCTTGCCTTTCCCCGGAAGAGGAAAACCGCTGCAAGTCCGTTCTGCATGCGGGGGAACGCGTGCTGCTGGTGGTAAAGCCGCGCGTAGAGATGGATGTGGTGGATGCCTGGTTCCGCCGTATCAGCGGTGGAATTGTGCTGGGTATCATGGTTCAGGTACTCTGGCAGGTGCAGGGTATGTGGTGGCTGGTGCTGCTCATGACGCTGCCGGGCTGGGCGCTGGGCGTATACGTGTTGCTTTCGCCCCGGCTGTATCGCCGCAATCACGGGCGCACGGTGTATCTGCTCACGGAACAGCGGGTGCTGGTGCTTGAATCGAGAGCCTTGTCTGGCGAGCGCGTGGTGGCCTATCCGCTGCGCCCGGACCCGGTACGGGAGGTGCTGCGCAGAGAGAATGGCTATGGCGATATTGTTTTTGCCTATGAGCAGCGCTGGCAGCTGGGCCCCCGGATTCACCGCGGCCCCAGCCCGGTGGGATTTATCGATGTGCCTGAGGTGGACCAAGTCGCGCAGATGATTGCGGAGCAGGTGGCGGTAATGCCCTCGGCTTCGCCTCTTCCTGCGGCTCAGTCACCAGCGTGGGCGGGCCTGTCCACTGAAACTGATTCCTGGGGCAACCCGGTTGCCATGAACAACAGCCGTGGCGTGATGATTGGCGCTGGTTCTCTATTTCTGGTGGTCTGTGGTATATTTCTGGGTCTGGGTATCTGGTTCCAGGTGCAGGATGCGCGGTTTGAGAAATCAGCGGTCAGAACGACTGCCACTGTGGTCTCCGTGCGTCAGGAAGTCAGGAAACACACCGATAACCACCATCGCCGCCGCCACCGCAGCAACGGTGGTGTTACCATTCATGTGGATGGGAAACAAGCGTCCCGCTCGTACCATGTGTACTACCCCATGCTGGAATATACCGATGCTTCGGGGGGAGTACACCATGTGGAGTCCACAAACGGCAGTACGGAGTACAATTACCCTATCGGCCACCGGTTGGAAATCATGTATCCCCCTACCGAACCCGCCGCTATGCGGCTCTGCGATTCCGGACCCGGTCTGGGGATGATTTTCACCTTCATCGGTGCTTTCGGTTCCATCATCGGTGCCGGTGTCCTGGCGGGGGGACTCATGATGAAAAAGTCCTGAACAGATGCTCCTCCGTCAGTCCTTTGCTTCGAGAAGTTGAACCGTGGCAGTGTGGCCTTTTTCCCGGGCGTAATCGAGAGCGGTTTTTCCTGTTGCATCGCGCGTATCTGCCCTGGCACCGGCTGCCAGCAGCCGTTGAATGATTTCCGGGCTTTCAGCCTTGCGATAGCGCACGGCATTTATCAAGGGCGTGGTGAGTCTTCCGCTGACCTGGCATTGGCGGTTGACATCGGCTCCGTTTCGGATGAATAAATCCACAATATCTGCAGAGGAAGCACAAACTACAGAGTGCAGCAGGTTCTGGCCGTAGCGGTCTGTGTAATCGGCATTGGCACCGGCCCGAAGCAGCATGCCGACCATGGCGGTGTCGTTGTTGCGTGCAGCGATACGGAGCGGTTCACCTGGTGATACATGGTCTAGCCCGTTGGCTGAAGCCCCGAGTTGCAGCAGCTGCTGCACAAGTTCATGTTTGCCGCCCTGAATAGCCATGTTGAGCGGAGTCTGGGAGCCTGCGCCGATGCGTATGTCGATGTTCCCTCCGTATTCTGCCACTTTTTTTACAATGTCCTGACTGTTGCCCTGAACGGCAAAGACCATGGTGGCTCGGTGGGGCGCTGCATCTACCCTGGCGCCGAGTGCGAGCAGTAATTCCACCATGTCAGGATTACCGCGCCCGGCGGCTTCATCCAGCGCGGTACCATAGTTGCAATTCGTTCCGAATCCGCCTTTCAGATGAGTTGAGGTATTGAGGCCGGCGCCGTGCCTGACAAGCATTCGCACGGCCTCGGCGTTGTTATGCTCCACCGCTTTGTTGAGCATGCGGCGGCCATCCGAGCCAGGGGCATCAATCAGCACCCCTTGTTCCAGAAGGGCGAGCAGGGTTTCCTCGTGTCCGTTCAGCACAGCCAGCACAGCGGCTTCGTGGCCGATGTGGTGTTTGCCGGCGCTGTCCACCTTGAGACCTTCGGATATCAGACGCAGCACTTCCTGGCTTCTGCCTTCGGCGGCTGCCTGCAGCAGAGCATCTTCATTGCCAGCGGGGGCTCCGTGGTCGCGCAGCATGTCTGCCAGTGTCTTGTTGCCACTCATCTGGGCATAGCTGAGAGCTGATTTTCCGGTGGAATCCACCACAGCAGCGTTGGCTCCGCATTTCAGCATGACGGAAACGAGCCGGGCATCTCCCCGCTCGGCGGCTATCATGAGCGGTGTCTGCCCTGCGTTGTTGGCCTCATCGGCAGAAAGACCGGCTTTCATGAGGTAATGGGCGATGGCTTCTTTGTCTAGAGATACTCCGATATTGGTGCAGAGTGTAGCCTTGGCGCCGATGCCCGGGTAGAGACTGAGGTCCACCGTATCCGCATTGTCGTTGTACTGAGCCATAGCCGCGATACTGTGCAGAGCGGTATTGCCGGCGCTGTCCCGGTGGTGCAGCATCTGCGGAGCTGCCTGGTGTAGCAGAATGGCGGAATCGATGGTTGTGGCCATCATCTGGGCTGTGCGTCCTTTGGCATCGGTCAGAGTCGGGTCGGCTCCCAGTTCCAGCGCGCAGGCTGTGAGCGCAGAATTACGGCGGGCCATGGTGTGCAAGCAGTAGCTGCCTTGCGGGGTGCGGCGGTTGATATCGGCACCGCGGCTGACCAGCAGACGGATAAGTTCCACGTCTGTGCCGCGTACCAGCGGCAGCCATCCTTTGTTATCCGGGGTGAAATCCGGGTCGGCGCCTTGCTCCAGCAGAAATTCCACGAGGTGACGGTTCATTGTGGAAAAACAGGCCAGTGAAAGAGCGGTTTCGCCGGATTCGCTGAAGTAGTGGAGGTCAGCTCCGTTCTGCAGAGCTGCCTTCACTTCATCCTGCTTGCCGCTGCGCACAGCTTGGAGCAGAGCTTCTCCCTTGCTGCGTCTCTCTCTTTCTGCTTCGCGGCGCTCAAACTCGGCTTTTTCGGCAGCCAGGAGCCCGGGGTAATTCTCCTCCAGCCACTGCATGATGCGCTGCCGGCCTTCGGCGGAGCGCGGCTGGGTGGCGCAGGCTGTCAGCAGACGCTTCTGCTCGGGCTGGGGGCTGGTCAGGGGCGCGCCCAGCTCCACCAACCGGAAGAACACGCGGTCGTAGCCGTAGTCTACGCAGAAACTCAGAGGAAGATAGCCCATGGTCGGCACATCTGCGCCGCAATCAACCAGTAGCTGGATGCGCGCCAGTAGTTCCTCCTGCGTGGTGTTCATATTGGTATGCCCCAGCAGCGATGAAAGAGCTGACAGCCCCATTCTGCTGACAGGGGGAACCTTCTGCCCCGCATCCTTCAGAATTTGCAGGATTTCTTCCCGGTGCAGGAAACTGGCCCTGGAGAAAATATCAGAATCTGCGAAAGGGTAATGATGCTCCACCAGATACCGGAGGTAATCCGCAGAGGATTTGCTATGGAGATTAAGCCGCTGGACTATTTTCGGAGAGGTGATGTCTGCCCCTCGCTGGTGGAGAAGTTTCAGCATTTCGATAGAGGCTGACTCTGCCGAACAGACGAGGGGCGTGACCAGCATCGAATCCAGGGCGTTGATATCTGCTCCATGATGGAGCAACAGTTCTGCTGCCCCGACATTTCCGAAACGTGCTGCGCAGTGCAGGGGAGTGGTGCCGGGCATGTTATCGTATATTCCGGCCATGTCAATATAGTCATGCTCCAGAGACGGGATGGCTGGGTGAGCCCCGTGATTCAGCAGTAATTTGACAATGTGGTTGTGGTGCTTGGCGATTGCCCAATGCAAGGCACTGTTTCCGCTTTTTTCCCGGCCATTCACATCTGCCCCCGCTTTGAGCAACAGTTCGACCGTGGCGGCATCGCCGGTGCGGGCGGCCTCAATGATGGGGGGAATCCGGCCGAAGGAGGAACAGGTATTCGGATCTGCTCCTGCCGCCAGCAGCATGCCGACTACTTCTGCCTGGCCTTTATAATGTGATACGGAAGCGGCATGGGCGGCCCACCCTTCGCATTCGCCCAGCTGCTTGCGGCCGATGGCGGCATACAGCGGGGTGCAGTATTCTACCGGGGCGGCATTCACATCTGCCCCGGCTGCCAGCAGCTCCTTGATTAAGTCCGTGCAATTTCCAGCAGATGCGCAGGCGCAGAAAAGGGCAACGTTTTTGTCTGCCCCCTCTGCCAGAAGTGTGTGCACCTGTTCTGTATTCCCGTCCCTGCATGCCGCCTGCAGGGCGTGGAAAGTGTTCCAGTCGAACCGGGGCGCGTGCGTGCGCTCAATGCCGGTTGGTGCTGCCGGAATCAAGGTGGCATTAGTGAGAGGTGCTGCTATCCAGAGGGCGATGCTGAGTAAATGCTGGAGTTTCATGGTGCTTCTATAAAGTATTACGCATGTTTTGTCGCGGAAAATTCAGAAAATGATGATTATTCACCGGGTAATGATGAAAAAATCTTTGAGCCAGGGGTAGTGCAAATCTGACGGAGCACGGGACTTCAGTCCCGTCAACATAACCGGGCGGAACTAAAACCCGTACACATGGCAATGCTGCGTTGCGTGAAAAGCCTTGATTCCTGAGCCTTCCGCGGCTATAATGCGCGCATGAACGCTTCCTTTGCTCTTATTTCGCTGGGCTGTGCCAAGAATCAGGTGGATTCCGAGCACATGGTGGGCTGTATGACCACTGCCGGGTTCCGGCAGGTGGAACCGGGAGAGGCTGATGTGCTCATTATCAATACCTGCGGCTTTATCGACCCCGCCAAGGAGGAAGCAATCAATACTATTTTTGATGCCGTGCGCGCCCGCGAGGCCGGCGAGGCCCCTGCAGAGCAGAAAATCATCGTGGCTGGTTGCCTTTCCCAGCGCTATGCGAAGGAGCTGACCAAGGAAATGCCGGAGGTGAGCTGCTTCATGGGGGTGGATGAAATCACGAAAGTGGCGGATATTGCCTCTGCTTGTCTGAATGGTACGGCTGAAAAGACCTACACCACCAAGGTTTCCACCTATCTGCCGGACTGGGGCGTACCGCGCAAGCTCATTTCGCCGCCGCATTATGCATACGTGAAGATTGCGGAGGGCTGCAATCATGCCTGTGCTTACTGCGTGATTCCTCGAATCCGTGGTGGCCATCGCAGCCGCCCTCAGGCGAACATTCTGAAGGAAGTGCGCCACTGGGTGGAGCAGGGGGCTAAGGAAATTAACCTTATTGCCCCGGATACCACCTACTACGGCATGGATAAGTGGGAGAAACGCGGCAGCAAGACTGCCGGTGTGGACTCCAGCCGTGGTGATTCGCTCGCTTCGCTGCTGCGGGAAATCAATGCTATCCCCGGCGATTTCTGGGTGCGCGTGCTCTACACCCACCCCGCCCACTGGAGCCGCGAGCTCATCGATACCTTTGCTCAGTGCGACAAGGTGGTGAAGTATGTGGATATCCCCCTGCAGCACATTGCGGATGGCATTCTGGACAGCATGCGCCGCAAGACAGATGGTGACTACATCCGCAACCTTATCCGCGATATCCGTGCTGCCGTGCCCGGTATCGGCTTGCGCACCACTTTCATTTCCGGTCTGCCGGGCGAAACAGAGGAGGACCACGCAGAGCTGCGGGAATTCATCAAGGAATTCCGTTTTGAACGCGCCGGTGTGTTCCCATATTCCAAGGAGGAAGGCTCTCTGGCGGCAAAGATGAAGAACCAGGTGCACCACGCTACGAAGAAGCGCCGCAGTAATGAGCTTTCCATGCTGCTGGCCGGCATTGCTGACGAAATCGGGCAGGAGAGTATCGGTACCCGCATGCGCGTGCTGGTGGATGCCCCCGGCATTGCCCGCGGTCCCTGGGATGCCCCGGATGTGGACGGTTCCATTCATGTGGACCCCGCTCTTCCTGTAGGCGAGTTCGCCGAGGTGGAAATTATTGATTCCATCGCGTATGAACTCTTTGCCGAGGGCGCAGAAGAACCGGATTTTGACGAGGAATAAGATTGAAGAACATTTTAACCGGGGAGCTGGTTGTCGGCTCCCCGGTTTTTTATTTCAGCAAAGAATCAGCCCCGCTTTTCCGGAGAAAAGCGGGGCTGGTAAAGAATGGGAAAAGAAGATTACTTGAGAATCATCTTGAAGTCCACCACCACGGCGCGGTCGGCGGTCACGAGAACCGGGTTGCCGTCGATAGCGGTGATTTCGGGAATCTCGAGCACGAGCTTCTGCACCTTGGCCAGCGTGTCGGCCAGCGGACCCACAGCCTTGGGAGCCTCGCCGCGCACACCGTTCAGGATGGTGCCGACCTTGGTCTCCTTGATCATGTCGGAGAAGTCATCGGTGGGCAGGATGCGCATGGTGGTGTCGCGCATCACCTCGGTGTACACACCGCCGGTACCGAATACCATGACGCGGCCGAAGTTCTTGTCGGTGTTCACGCCGATGATGGTTTCGGTGGCCTTGGTAATCATCTCCTGGATGAGCACGGAAGCGCCCTTGAGCTGGAACTTGGTGATGGAACCCCACAGACCTTCCCAGGCCTCGTTGAAGGAAGCCTCATCATTGATGTTGAGGTAGATACCCTTCATTTCGGTCTTGTGCAGAGCATCGGGAGCGGAGAGCTTGAGCACCACAGCGTTCGGGAAGATGGTCTTGCAGAAGGCAAGGGCTTCTTCCTTATCGGTGAAGTTGCCGCACTTCGGGTAATCGATGCCGTAGTGGTCCATGAGCATGTTCACGGTCTCCTGGGGCAGGGAGGCGAG
>JAZRKW010000023.1:0-25402 GCA_045646505.1 Akkermansia sp.
TTCTCTGCCAGCCAGAGCGCAGCGCGCACCGCGCCACCGGCAAAGGTCATGCGGCTGGAGGCCTTGTGCGTGAGCTCCACGCGCTCGCCATCCGCGGCGTACATCACCGTGTGGTCGCCCACCACATCGCCGCCGCGCATGGAGTGCATGCCGATCTGGCGCTGGGGGCGGGCACCCACCAGACCCTCGCGGCCGTGCATCACGTCCGTGTTGTAATCCATGCCGATTTCCTCGCACACCACCTCGGCCAGGGTGCGGGCGGTGCCGCTGGGGGCATCCAGCTTGTGGTGGTGGTGCATCTCGATGATTTCGATATCGTAATCCTTGAGGATCTGCGTAGCCTTGCGGGTGAGCCAGAACAGCGTGTTCACGCCCACGGAGTAGTTGGAGGCGAATACGATGGGAATCTGCTTTGCGGCTTCGGCAATGGCGGCTCGTTCCTCATCGGTGTGGCCGGTGGTGCCGATGACGAGGGGCTTGCCCTGCGCCACAGCGGTGGCCAGCAGTTCCGGGGTGAAACCGTGGAAGGAGAAGTCGATGGCGCAGTCGGAAGCGCTCATGGCAGCGGCGATATCCTGGCCCACATCGTGCGTGGAGCCCAGCTCGGTGCCGTCGTTCAGTTCCACTGCCTGCTTCACCGCCTGACCCATGCGGCCGGAAATGCCGGTTACGAGAATTTTCATCATGACGTTTTACAGCAGGTTAAAGCTCTTGAGCAGGGCGGCCAGCTTGCCGTGCTTCTCCTCAGCCAGCGGTACCAGCGGAAGACGAATTTCCCAGCCAATCTGTCCACGCAGCGCCAGGGCTGCCTTGGCGGGCACCGGGTTCACATCCAGAGACATGAGGCCCTTCATGAGCGGGTAATATTTCTTCTGCAGCTCCAGCGCCTTCTTGCCATCGCCGTTCATCGCTGTATCCACCAGTTCCTTCATCTCAGCGGGAGCGATATTCGACGTCACGGAAACAAGACCCACGGCGCCGCAGGAAATGAAGGGCACGGTCAGGCCGTCATCGCCGCTCAGAATGGCGAAATCGGCGGGCAGGGCCTGCACCAGCTGGTTCACGCGCTCCACGCTGCCACCGGCTTCCTTGATAGCCACGATGGTGGGGCAGTCGGCAGCCAGACGAGCCACAGTCTCCACGGCAATCTCAATGCCGCTGCGGCCGGGAATGCTGTACAGCATGATGGGCAGGTCAGTAGCCTCGGCAATGGCCTTGAAATGCTGGTACACGCCCTCCTGGTTGGGCTTGTTGTAGTACGGGCAGACCTGCAGGGTGCCATCCGCACCCATGGCGGCGGCAGCCTTGGTCAGTTCGATGGCTTCGGCGGTGCAGTTGGCGCCGGTGCCGGCAATCACCTGGCAGCGGCCAGCCACGGTCTCAATGCACACGCGGATAATCTCGAGGTGTTCCTCGGTGCTCACGGTCGGGGATTCGCCGGTGGTGCCCATGGGCACGATGCCGTCCACGCCGCCGGCAATCTGGGCTTCAATCAATGCCTTATAGGCCTCATAATCCACCTGACCATCCTTGAAAGGGGTAACAATTGCTGTATAAAGTCCCTGGTACTTCATAATTCGGGAGTATTCTTGTCGCGGATATTGTACCACTTATCGCCTGAAAGTCACGCTTTTTTTGGATTTGCCCCATTTGCCTGACAGAAAAGCGGCAAAGCGATGCGAGGAAGCCCGCTTTCCCGGTGTTGCGGAATCACAATCCGACAAATGTGCCCATAAACAGATAGAAGACGCTTGAAATGATGTTGTACGGGCACTCGATGGCAAACACGGCAACAGATGCAGGCACAGCATAGAGCCCATGCCAGGTCATATGGCGGGATTCCGGGTCGTGCCAGAGCATATAATCCCTGGTGTAGTCTAACTCGCGGAAGTGTCTGATGCGGCTGGGGGCGTATTTGACGGTGCGGGGCGAGGTCCGGGGGATGCTCCCTATCTGCCAGGTGGAGCCTGACTTGAAAACGATTTCTTTTCCGTCGATTTCCACTTCGCGGAATACTGGTTGTGATTCTGTGCCGGGTACCATGGTGGTTTCCCAGCGGGAGGGCCCCACAATGGCTTCTTTGAAACCCAAATGGCCGGAGTTTCGGGTGTCGTGCGCTTTGGCCTGCCTGCCGCAGAGGTAGAGCTTGCCGGCGTGCCGGTAGCAGGTGTGGGGATTTTCTACTTTGACCGCTTCATACTCAATGGCGTGCTCGTAGATGCGCGCATGATTGACCATGCAGGAACTCAGCAGGAGCATGCTGGCGAGGAGCAGGAGTGCCTGTAGTTTGAATGAAAGCTTTTGCATGGGTTACAGGTTTCTTGGAATGTTGCCATATTTGCCAGCTTCCGGAATTGTCATTTTCTTGGGCAGGGGCCGATAATACAGTACAATATTGCCGGATTCGGCGTGAGGGGAACTGTTGTAGGCAATCGGGATTTGCAGGTGGTTGAAATCGGAACTGATATCCAGCATGCTACCCGGTGGCAGGTCTTGCGGAGCTTCTATTCTTGTATTCTGGAGAATGGTGATGTTCCGGTTCTGCCTGAGATGGGTGATGGGCACGATGGTGTGGCAGTACCCAGGCTTGCAGATGAGGATGAAGAAGTCGCTCTGCTCGTAGAATGTGCGGTGCCGGGGGATGCTCACGTGGATCTTGCCGCTTGCATCCGGACTGGTGTGAAATTGATTCTGCATGTTCAGTGTGCGTTCCCATGCATCGTTCATCCAGGGGAAGGGAATGGGCCACATAGGCTCACTGAACAGATAGATATCGGCATCCGTAACAGGTTTTCCCGCAGCGTCCTGCACCCGGAAAGTCTGCTCAAACGAGAAGGAGTGAGTACACGAACCAAGCCCCGCAGCGCAAAGCACTGCCAACCCAAGGCCACGAATGTGGTGTAAGATGCTCATCTGTCGCTCTATCCGTTCAGGGATTCTAGCATGTTTGCATTGATAATCAAGGGTAATTCACATTTTCTTGAGGAGTTTACGAGATGTGTACTTCGATATGAGCTGCCATGCGGCCATAAAAATGCCCCGCAGCGGGTTGCTGCGGGGCGGGGGATAGGGGGAATGTTATGCAGAGACTCAGGCCATGCGGGCGTAGGCATCGGCCTCTACGGCAGCCCAGAGCTTGTTGATGCTGCACTCCACCTCTGCCTTGGCGGCGGTGAGTTCTGCACCGGCGGCGCCATGGGCAAAGAGGTAGTACTTGATCTTGGGCTCGGTGCCGCTGGGGCGCACGGCGAAGCTGCGGCCGTCCACCAGGTCGATGAAGAGCATCTTCTCGGCGGGGACGGGGTCGCCTTCGGCGTCTACCATGGTGCCGGCGGAGAAGTCGCGCAGACCAGCCACGGCGGTGCCGTCCATTTCGGCGGGCGGGTTCTCGATGTAGCTCTTGGTGAGGGCGGCAATCTTGGCGGCGCCGTCGGCACCTTCCATGACGATGCTCTTGCCGAGCTCCTTGTAGTAACCCAGTTCAGAGTAGATGTTGTTCAGGCACTCGAGGATGCCAATACCCTTGGAGGCGAGGTAGGCGTTCATTTCTGCCAGGCAGAGGGCGGCGGCGTTGGCGTTCTTGTCGCGCACGAAGTCCTGGGCGAGGTAGCCGTAGCTTTCTTCGCCACCGAAGATGAAGTACTTGCTGTGCTCCAGTCGCAGGGCGCGGGTTTCGGCCTCGGTCATGGAGCGGTAGCCCTGGCGCAGCTCTGCGGGGATGGCCTGCTCGTACTTGCCGAGCTTGGCGGCGATGTACTTGAAGCCGGTGAGCACATTCACGGTGGCGATGCCGAAGGAAGCGGCGATGGCATCCTGCAGCGGGCTGGTCACGAAGGTCTTGACCATGACTGCGTGGTCGATGTTCTGCGGGGTGATGATGCCCAGCTCGATGGCGCTCATGCAGCGGTACCAGGCCAGCAGGGAGCCAATCTGGTTGCCGGTGAGGAGCTGCATCTTGCCCGTGGCGGTGTCGCGCACGGCGATGCCCATGCGGTCGCTGTCGGGGTCGGTGGCGATGACGAGGTCAGCCTGCTCGGCATCGGCCTGGGCGATGGCCATATCCAGGGCAGGGGCGTTCTCCGGGTTCGGGCTGGCCACGGTGGGGAAGCGTCCGTCGAGCGTATCCTGCTCGGCCACGGTGCTCACGTTGCAGCCCACCTGCTTGAGGATGGGCACGATGCAGCGGCCGCCTGTGCCGTGCAGGTTGGTGTACACCACCTTGGCAGAGGCCTTGGCGAAGACATCGGGGCGCAGCACGATGCCCTTGAGCTTCTCGATGTAGATGGCATCGAACTCAGCGCCGAGGATGCGGAGCTCACCCTGCTGGTCGGCAGGCAGAGCTTCGTATACGTCGGTGGTCAGGGCGTTCACCTCGGAAATCACAGCTTTATCGTGCGGGGCGATAAGCTGGGCACCGTCATTGAAGTAGGCCTTGAAGCCGTTATCGTGGGCGGGGTTGTGGGAAGCGGTGAGCACCACGCCGGTGTCGGCATTCAGCTCGCGGATAGCGAAGGAAACCTCGGGGGTGGAGCAGGGACCGTCGAACAGAGCACAGTCGCAACCCAGGTCGGTGGCGATACGGGCGCAGTATTCGGCAAAATCGCGGGAGAAGTGGCGGGTGTCGTGTCCCACTACGATGAGCGGCTTGCGGCCGGTGCCTTCAGCCTCCACAAAGCGGCGCACATAGGTGATGAGACCGCGCATGGCGCGCCCCACGTTGAAGTAGTTCATGCTGGCTGTGCCCACACAGGGGAACTCGGGGCGGCCGTTGATGCCACCGTGACCTTGTTCGGCGATGGTCACCACCGTGCCGATGGTGCGGCCGCGCAGACCACCCGTGCCGAAAGCCAGGGTTTTGTAAAAGCGGTTGTTGAGCTCGGCCCATTCGCCAGCTGTCACCAGTTGTTCAATGGCGGCGGGGACTACCGGGTCCTGGGTTCCGCCGGTCAGCAGTTCAATATTTTCCAGGGAAGATTCCAGCAGTTTGCCCTCGGCAACTGCCTGCTTCAGTGCATCAAGAATCGTAGCGTTCATACTTGCGCGAAAGTATATCGCGGGGGAATGGTTTTGGCAAGTCTGAAATAAGTCCGTTGAGCCGGCTGTCAATCCCCTGCATTGACAGCTCGCTATGCGCGTGGTATTATCGCGGCTCAACGCAACAAAGCTCCACAATATGACCTTTTACGAAGAACTGGAATGGCGCGGACTGGTGAATCAGATTTCCAGCCCGGATCTCATCGAGAAGCTCAACAAGGGCGGCCTCACCTTCTATATCGGTACGGACCCGACGGCCGACAGCCTGCACCTGGGGCACTATTCCAGTTTCCTTATCACGCGCCGCATGAAGCAGCATGGGCACCACCCGATTCTGCTGGTGGGTCTGGCTACCGGTCTTATCGGGGATCCTCGTGGTACGGTGGAGCGAGAGCTGCAGCAGAAGGAAGAGGTGTTCCGTAATTATGAGGCTCTGCGTGCTCAGGTGGAGAAGGTATTCGGTTTTGAGGTCGTGAATAACTACGACTGGATTAACGGGATGAACGTGATTGACTTCTTCCGTGATTACGGTAAGTACATCAACGTGGGATACATGCTGACCAAGGACCATGTGCGCCGCCAGATGGAAAGCGGTATTTCCTATGCCGAGTTCTCTTACATGCTGATTCAGGCTATCGACTTCAAACACCTGCACGAAACACGCGGTGTAGACCTGCAGGTGGCAGGAAGTGACCAGTGGGGCAATATCACAACTGGTATCGAGCTGATTCGCAAGACAACGGGCGATGAGGTTTATGCTCTTACCATGCCTCTGGTGACAGATGCGCAGGGTAATAAGTTCGGCAAGAGCGAGGGTAATGCTCTCTGGCTGGATAAGGAAAAGACTTCCTCTTATGAGCTGTACCAGTTCCTGCTCAATAGTGATGATGCCTGCGTCATCACTTATCTGAAGCGGCTCACTTTCCTCAGCCCTGAGGAAATTATGGAGATTGAGGCTCGCCACAATGAACACCCTGAGCAGCGCATTGCCCAGAAAGCACTGGCCCGTGAAATTATCACAGATTTGCACGGAACTGCTGAGTTTGAGCACGCTGTGGAGGTGAGTGAGAAGCTCTTTGCCGGCGATTTCAAGAGCCTTTCTGCGCGCGATATCAAGAGTGGTATGAAGAATGTGCCGCAGGTGACTCTGGTTGCTGGTCCGCTGGCAGATGCGCTGGTGAATGCCAAGGTGTGCAGCTCTAAGCGCGAGGCTCGTGAATTTATCGGCAACGGTGCAATCTCTATCAACGGCGAGGTGGTAAAGGATGCCGCCTGGGAACTTACCCCGGCTGCAGCCCTGGAGGGTGGTATTGTTATCATTCGCCGCGGTAAGAAGAAATTCTACATGGGTGAGTTTGCCTGATGCGTGAACATGCGCTGCTTTCTGCCAGTTGCGCTTGCGCTGCTGCTGCTGCCTGCGTTGGCGCTGGAGCTGCCGTCTCTGTGTCTGCTGGAGGCAGTGCAGGGGCGTGAGCCCTTTGCAACCTGTCTTGAGGCGGGGGTGCCTGTGCCGCCCACCCGCGAGGAGATCCGGCAGAAGAGTGGCTTGCGGATGGGGCACGAGCGGCTTGCTATCAAGCGGGCCATGGTATACAGAATCAGTATGGCCAAGAGTGCCCGCAACCGGATTACGCCTGAAAATAATCGTTGCACTGCTGCACTTGCCCGGCGTACTGGCGCGCCTGAAATTTTCAGCCGGTATCTGGAGCTTCTGGCAGATAATACGCTGAGCCGCCGCCAGGTGTATGCTGTAAATCAGGCTCTCCGGTACCTGCTGTATGAGGTATATCATATTGATGAGCTCCAGATACGCCTGGTTTCTGAATCTCTGAATCTTCCGGCGGCCGAGCATGTGTTGTTTATGCAGCAGATGCCTGTGGCTTATCTGTATGATTGTGTCTCGGCTCAACCGACAGAGAAGGAAAAGCTCCTGGCAGATATACAGACGATAACAGGGGTGCTCCGCCAGTGCAATGATATCCTGACAAAAGTGCATGACCGCACTTCTGCAGATGAGGCTGCGGTGAAGATGCTGGCTTTGTTGCCGGAGTGGTCCACAACCTTGCAGACGCGCCTGAATGAAAAGGCAGTTGTGCAGCAGTTTACTGCAGTGGAACGCCTGGCGGTTCAGTTGCTGAATGACACCGCTGCAAAACTGACACAGACCCGGCGGCTGATTCATAGCAAAGACTGGTTTGATAGCACCCGGCTGCAGACTGTGGATGAAATCTTCCGCTGATGCCTCATTTTTTTTGCACTGGAGCAGTTATGTCTCTTTATACTCTTGCATTTTATGTGAGCATGTAGTAGAATGCGCGCGCGATTTTTAACGATTTTCTAACAATATACGAATATGGACATTACCATCGACAAGACAAGTGATTGCCAGGCAACACTTACCGCTATTGCTGATCCCAAGAAGGTGGCCTCTATCAAGAACGATGCCATCGCTGCCTATTCTGCGAATGCCCGCATTCCCGGCTTCCGCCCTGGTAAGGCTCCCAAGAGCGTGATTGCCAAGCGTTTTGCTGAAGGAATCGCAGATGAACTGGATGCCCGTATCAAAGCCGAAGTACAGGACAAGGTGCTGGAGGAGAATCCGGAGCTCAAGGTGCTGGAATTCGGTGAACCCACCACAACTGTTGAGGAAGATGGTTCCTACAAGCTGGTGTCCACTCTTACCATTGTTCCTGAATTTGAGCTGCCTGAGTACATGGGTATCGAGGTTACGATTCCCTCTGATGAGGTGAGCGATGAAGAAGTGCAGGACACTCTGCAGAAGTATGCCGAATCTTCCGCCGAGCATGTGGTGGTGGAGCGCGCTTCCGCCAAGGGCGATATCGTTGTGATTGATTTCACCACCACGGTGGAAGGTAAGCCCACTGCTGAGTTCTGCGGCAAGCCTGTCGGTTTCATGGAAGGCCGTGAGGGGCACTGGGTTGCTATTGAGGAGGATTCTTTCATGCCCGGGCTGCCCCAGGGGCTGGAGGGTGTTTCTGCCGGCGATGTGAAGGACCTTGTGCTGACCATGAAGGAAGATTTCCCCATTTCTAACCTGGCCGGCAAGGATGTGACCTTCCACTGCACGGTGAAGGAAGTGCGCGAGAAGCGCGTGCCCGAGATTACGCCTGAGCTGTTTGCTGGTGCCCTTCCTGAGAAGAGCATGGACGAAATCAAGGAAATCGTGCGTACCAACCTGAAGGCTTCCAAGACCCGCGCCAATGATGAGGCCAAGGCAGATCTGATTTCCGAGAAACTGGCTGACCAGCTTTCTTTCGCTCTGCCGCAGGAGCTTGTGGAGCGTGAAAATCAGAACACGGTGCAGCGCAAGATGTATGCCGCTATCCAGGCTGGTAACTACGATGTGGCCAAGGATATGGAGGCTCTGACTGCTGAAGCCATGAAGGAGACCGAACGCAATCTGCGCGTGTACTTCGCTCTGCAGGATATTGCCCGCAAGGAGCATATCGTTGCTACGGAGCAGGAGCTTCTTGAGGCTATGTCCAGCATGGCTCGCCAGGCCAAGGAGAAGAATCTCAAGAACTTCATTCGTAAGATGTATCGCGAAAACCGCGTGCAGGGTATCCGCCTGAGTGTCGTGACCTCCAAGGTCATCGACCTGCTGGTTCGCAATGCCAAGGTTACGATTGCTGAGTAATTCTCACTGATTACCCGACGGTAATACAAACGGCGGCCCGTGCAGACGGTGCCGCCGTTTACTGTATATAGGGCGTGGAAAGAAATCAGAGTGATTCCCACGGGTGCCCGGTGGCGGTGCCGTATGCCGGGTGAGCCCATAGTCTGCGGGCCATGAGACCAGGACTGAGCAATCCCAGCAGGAAGCGGCGTCGCTGGGCTGGCCGGTCAAATTCCGGCATGGGTTTTTCGTCGGTGCAGTAGATAGTCGCGTCGTACGGCGCTAAGGCCGCGGCCTGCGGCAACGGACTCTGCAGCCCGAGGCAAGCGGTGCAGTGGCCGCAGGCGGTGCGCGGGCTGTTCATGAAATATTGCTCCAGGGCATCATTCAGGCAGTTGGAGGAGAGCAGCATATCGACGATGAGTTGCTGTCGTTCCAGGTCTGCGTCGCGCCGGCGGGCAAATGCTGCACTGAGTCCGGCTGCCACGTTGCGGGCATCGGGCGGGGGACTGCTCGCTGTATTCCGCAGACAGAGAGCTTGCTGGCGCATGGTGAGTTTCCATTCTCCTGCGGCTTCGCATTCGTACAGATAGTTCACAGCCTCGGCAAAAGAGCAACCCCAGGCCAAGGCTGCGTCTTCTACCTCGCCTTCCCGGTGAGAGTCAAGCCAGCTCAGCCGGGCGCATTCGTCGGAATCTCTCCCATCCAGTATTGTGCTGAGGGAATAGAGGGGCTTGAGCTTATAGTATTTGCTGCCTTTGCTTTCGATGCTGATGCAGTCTTTCAGCGCCATGAGAGCGCGGGTAGGTACATCATCTGGCACATCGCACGTGGTGCCCAGTTCCCAGAGAGAAACAACCCGCTGACCGGCGGGTAAAAGCCAGCGTACGCAGCGTAGTACTCCTTCGGCATCTGGTTCGGCTGCATGAATGCGGTTGCGGGCTTCCACCAGATCTGCTGCCAGTAGTAGAACCAGGCTGGTGCAGGGGGCTCCATCACGCCCGGCGCGGCCGGATTCCTGCAAATAGGATTCCGGGGAAGAAGGGGTACTCCAGTGCACGACAGAGCGCACGTCCGGCTTATCGATTCCCATGCCGAAGGCGATGGTGGCTACCAGTATGGTGATTTCATTGCGTACAAACGCATCCTGAAGAAGTTCCCGCTGGTCTGCAGGTAATCCTGCGTGGTAGTGTGCTGCTGCGTAGCCTTGTTCTGCCAGTGCTGCTGCCAGCCATTCTGTCTCTTTACGGCTCCGGCAGTACACAATGCAGGGTAGATTCTGCTTGTTGCCCAGAAATTCCAGCAGAACGGGCATGCGTTCGTTTACCGGCCGGCAGATGCGCGTGATATTCGGGCGGTAGGGGGGCAGGACCACGAAATTGGCTGAGGGGATATTGAAAGCCTGGCCTAAATCTTCCCGTACCCGTGGGGTTGCCGTGGCGGTGAGTGCCAGTGTGGCCTGGGGCTGGAGCTGCTTCTGCAGGGCTGGTAATTTCAGATAATCCGGTCGGAAACTATGCCCCCATTCCGAAACGCAGTGCGCTTCATCCACTACAAATAATGAAATGTTGATGCGTGAGAGACTCTGCTGCAGCGTATGGTTTTCCAGCGCTTCCGGCGCTGCGAACAAGATACGCAGTTTTCCTTCTTCTATTTCTGCCAGTACTTCGTTTCGTTGCTCCGGCGGTAGACTGGAGTCGTATCTTGCGGCTCTTATCCCCAGCTTTTTCAATGCTTCGCACTGGTCCCGCATGAGGGCGATGAGCGGGGATATTACCAGACTGGTTCCTCCCAGCAGCTCTGCTGCTGCCTGGTAGCACAGGCTTTTGCCGTGGCCGGTGGGCAGTACCCCCAAGGCGTTTTCCCCATTCAGGAGCATTTCAATGAGTTGCCGCTGCCCTTCGCGCAGCTTCTTTTTGCCAAAGAGCTTCAGTATCTGCGCTTCTTCTACCGTGCCCAGTTCCATGCCCTCATTCTACCATGATTCTGACCAGGGCAAAACTATTTTTTCCAACGGTGCCATTTTTTTATTGCATATCATTATGATAGGTGATAGATTAGCAAGGTGGTTATCAAGCCATAACAGAAATACCAATAACCAACCAATAGAAAGAAAATCGCTATGAAGAAACTTGCCCTCATGCTACTGGCTGCAGCTTTCTGCTGCAGTACGGGTTTCGCTCAGGAACCGGCAGCCCCGGCACCGCAGACGCCCTGCGCCAAGAAGTGCTGCGTTAAGAAAGCCGAATGCCCCAGGCAGAAGTGCTGCCCGAAAAAGAAGTGCTGCCCCGCTAAGGCTGCCTGTCCTGATAAACCCTGCTGCAAGGATATGAAAGAGTGCCCCAGGCCCTGCCCGAAAGAGAAGGCTTGCTGCCCTGAGAAAAAGTGCTGCCCGGCCAAGGGTGAATGCCCCGGAAAAGCCTGATTCATTCGCTCCGTTTCTGAGTTCCGCGCATCTGTTATCATGGCAGATGCGCTCTTTTTTATCTTCCACATTACCATACGATAAGAAAATACTGCCAAAAAGATAGGAAAAATGCGTCTTGATGCAATTTTTTTATTGCCAAGCGGCAAAAAAAACGCTAATGTGAACCCAACACCAAACAATAGAAAGGAAACACAGAAGATGAATAAGACAACACTGAAAAAACTGGCTCTCTCCATTATTGCCACAGGTGTCGCCTTTGGCATAGTCGGGAATACCCAGGCGCAGGATGTGAACCAGGTCGACCACGAAGGAGAGACGCTTCTGATGAAAGCGACCGACCGGGGTCAGGTGAAAGAAGTTCAGCGTCTGCTGGCAGCCGGTGCACAGGTGAATGCCCGGGATTATGATGGAGAAACAGCGTTGATGATAGCCGCAGACGATGGTAATGCAGCCATTGTGAAACTTCTGCTGGCAGCAGGCGCCAATGTTAATGATGCAGATGAAGATGGCGAGACCTCGCTGATGAAAGCAGCAGATGACGGGAATGTTCCTGTGCTGGAGCTGTTGATAGCCGCCGGTGCGGATTTAAACGCCCGCGATGAAGAAGGCGAGAGTGCACTCGATAAAGCACTCGACGAGCGCAGAATGCAGGCTGTGCAGGTATTGCGCGCTGCAGGTGCCCGATAATAATTGTACGCATAACCCCAGATAAACCTCACCGCCACCCGGGTAAGCCCGGATGGCGGATTTTTGTTAAAGTGCCGCATAAAATAACGGATTTCGCTTTACAAGACCAGGATGCAGGCGTATATAAGTGTCAGCCATGCATGCGCCTAGTATTGTCAATTCGCTGAAATCATACAATCGTAAGACATTTTTATCAGATTTGGGAGCCGGGCTTACCGTCGGTGTAGTGGCTCTGCCGCTGGCCATGGCATTTGCCATAGCGTGCGGCAGCAGCTCCATTACACCCTCCACGGGGTTGATTACGGCGGTGGTTGCCGGGTTCCTGATTTCCCTGCTGGGAGGTAGTAAATATCAGATAGGTGGTCCGACAGGCGCTTTTGTGGTGCTGATTGCCGGGGTAGTGGGCAGCTTTGGTTTCTCCGGGCTGGTTCTGTGCACGCTGATGGCAGGTATATTCCTGGTGATTTTTGGTGTGTGCCGCATGGGGTCGTTGATTAAGTTTATCCCGTACCCAGTGACAACTGGTTTCACCAGCGGTATAGCGGTCACCATATTCTGTACGCAGGTGAAAGATTTACTCGGTCTGGAGATAGATAAGGCAGTGCCGGCTGAGTTCATAGCCAAGTGGGCGTGCTATTTTGAGTATTTCCATACGGTGAATTACTGGGCGCTGGGATTATCGCTGCTGACGGTGGCGGTTATTCTGATAACGAAGCGTTTGTTCCCGAAGGCACCGTTCATGCTGGTAGGCATGCTGGTGAGTACCGTGGTGTGCCAGTGTTTCAATCTGCCGGTGGAAACCATCGGTTCCCGATTTGGTGAATTGCCGCAGGGATTGCCGATGCCGGGGCTGCCTGAGGTGGATTGGAAGAACCTGCCGCAGCTGGTGCAGCCGGCTTTTGTGATTGCCCTGCTGGCTGCGATAGAATCATTGCTCAGTGCCAGTGTGGCCGATGGTATGACCGGTAGCCGCCATCATCCGAATACGGAGCTGATAGGGCAGGGTGTCGGTAATATGGCATCTGCCTTGTTCGGCGGTATTCCTGCAACGGGTGCCATTGCCCGCACAGCCACTAATATTCGCGCTGGTGGCAAGACTCCCATCGCTGGTATTATTCATGCAATAACCTTGTTGCTTATTCTCATGCTGGCAGGTCAGTATGCAGCCATGGTGCCGTTGTCGGCGTTGGCCGGTATTCTGGTGATTGTGTGCTGGAACATGGCGGAAGTGTCCACCTTCACGCATCTGCTTACCGGCCCGCGTCAGGATGCTGTGGTGCTGTGCCTGACTTTCATTCTGACGGTGTTGATTGACCTGGTGGTGGCCGTGGAAGTCGGTGTGGTGCTGGCGGCTCTGCTCTTTATCGGTCGTATGGCCCAGATCAGCAATGTGGAATCCGTTTCCCGCGAGCTGGAGGGTGAAGACCCCGAAGAACAGCCCGGACGCTCCCGTTACCTGCGCCATGTCCCGGATAATGTGGAAATTTTCGATGTGCAGGGTCCCTTCTTCTTTGGTGCTGTGGAGCAGTTCAAGGACCGTGTTTTCCGTAATATCGGCCGCGATGTGGATTTCGTGCTTCTTCGTATGCGCCTGGTGCCGGCGCTGGATGCTTCTGGTCTGCATGCGCTGGAGGATTTCCTGGCCTATTGCCAGCGCCGCAATATAACCTTGCTGCTCTGCGGTGTGCAGCATCAGCCGTTTAAAGTGATTCGCCGTGATTCTCCGTTTATGCGTGATTTGCACGCTGAGAATATCTGCGAGAATATTGATGCCGCCCTGGAGCGCATTAAGCAGATAGAAGAGGAGCGGAAAGAAGAAGTATAAGAAAGTTCACGATAATTGAAAATCCCGGTGCTGTGGAAAACACAGCACCGGGATTTTTAGTGGACTGAATGTTCAGGCTGTATTACCAGCACTGCAGGTCATCTGCGATATCGGGCATCTTGTCTTTGGTGAACACGGGGTCAACAATGCCCTGTCGTTTCTGGCTGCGGTAATCTTCCAGCAGCCGGAATGCATATTTGCCCAGCAGTACAATGGCGATGAGGTTGCAGATGGTCATGAGCCCCATGAACAGGTCTGCCAGGTTCCAGACTGTCTGCAGACTGGCGACTGAACCGAAAAGAACCATACCTGCAACAATAACCCGGTAGCTGGTGAGTACCCAGGATTTCTTGGTCAGATAGAGGACGTTTGCTTCACCGTAGTAGTAGTTGCCCAGCACACTGCTGAATGCGAAGAAGAAGATGGCAATGGCTACGGCTATGTTGCCCCAGGGACCAATCTGCCCACAGAGTGCAGCCTGAGTCAGTTTGATGCCGCTGGCATCGCTGCCGGCCGGAATACCGCCCACCAGAATGATGAAAGCCGTGCAGGAGCAGATGATAAGAGTGTCGCTGAATACACTGATAGCCTGTACCTTTCCCTGTTTGACCGGGTGGGATACATCCGCTGTGGCCGCTACATTGGGCGCAGAGCCCATGCCGGCTTCGTTACTGTACAGACCGCGGCGGATACCCTGTTGAATGGCGGCACCCAGACCACCGGCAAGCCCTTGTTCCCATCCGAAAGCGTGGGAGATGATGAGCGAGAGTACGGCAGGGATTTCAGTGATGTTCATGATGATGACAACGATGGCCAGGGCAATATACCCCAGAGCCATGAAAGGAACTATCACACTGCTGACCCGGGCGATGCTCTGAATACCGCCGAAGATGATGACAATGGTCAGCATGGTGAGCACGGTGCCCATGTATGATGGGGGAATGGCAAACGCTTCTTCAAATGCCTGGCAGATGGTGTTGCTCTGCAGGGAATTGAAAGCAAAGCCGAAAGTTATGATGAGCAATACGGAAAAGAGGGCCCCCATCCATGGTTTCTTGAGACCGATGCTCATGTAGTATGCCGGACCACCGATGTATGAACTTTCGCCTTTGATTTTGTACAGCTGGGCCAGGGTGGATTCTACAAAGGCACTGCTGGCACCCAGAAATGCGATGAGCCACATCCAGAATACAGCGCCAGGCCCACCCAGAGCAATGGCAACTGCAACGCCGGCCAGGTTACCTGTGCCCACCCGGCTGGCAATGGAGATGGCGAAAGCCTGGAATGAGGAGATTCTTTCGATGCCTTCCTCCTGCTCATCATGTGTGCAGTTGCGGAACATGACATTTAAGTCGCGCAGCATGGACAGCTGTACAAATTTGCAACGAATCGTGAACCAGATGGCGCATGCTATCAGCATGGCTACAAGTACGTAGGTCCAGAGAATCCCGTTTGCCCAATCGATGAATTGTGTGATTATTTCCATGTCGGATGGTCGGTAAGTCACGCTGAATATAGCAGCTTTTTCTTGAAAATCAAGTATTTAATTGCCGGGTAGGAAGTCGGGAGAAAAGCTAAACCGATTGACAAGTTATCAGGATTATGTTATTTTTTGCGCGACACAAACTATGAAAAGATTTTTAGCTCTTCTTATTGCAGCTGTGGGGGTGATGGCATTGTCTTGCTACGCCACAGAAACAGAAATCGCGGGTCAGGTGGCATCGGCAGCTACGGAGGTAGTGCAGAAATCCCCATTTTGCGGCACATTCTGGGCGTTGGCTCCGGCTCTGTTTGCTATCGTGCTGGCGCTGGTTTCGAAGGAAGTGTACTCCTCTCTCTTTGCCGGTGTGGTGCTGGGAGCCTGTTTTGTAACGGAATTCTCCGCTTTGGAAACGGTCGACTTTGTGGTGAATAACGGGCTTATCCAAGCCTTGAAGGACACCAGCGGCGTGTTTATTTTCCTCGTTATTCTGGGCGCTTTTGTCTGTATGATTAACAAGACCGGGGCGGCTCTTGCCTTCGGTGAATGGGCGCAGAAGAATATTAAATCCCGCATCGGTAGTCAGCTGGCTACTTTTGTTCTTGGTATCATTATTTTCATTGATGACTATTTCAACTGCCTGGCAGTGGGTAGTGTGATGCGTCCGGTGACGGATTCCAAGCGCGTATCCCGCGCCAAGCTGGCTTATATCATTGACTCCACGGCTGCGCCGGTGTGCATGATTGCTCCCATATCCAGTTGGGCAGCGGCCGTTTCTCAGTATTCCGAGGGAACGGGCTACAATGGTCTGGAGCTGTTCATTCAGGCAATTCCGTACAATTTCTATTCGCTGCTGGCACTCTGCTTTGTGGTGATGATTATTTTCTCGCGATTTGATTTCGGTCCTATGGCCCGCTATGAACGCAATGCTGTCGAGCATGGTGACCTGCACACCGTCTGCGCCGAGATTGAGTCCCGTGAATCCCTTGACATGACGCATCGCCGCGGCAAGCTGGCGGATTTGATTGTGCCCGTTCTTCTGCTTATTGCAATCGAAACCTTTGCTCTGGTGTATGTGGGTGGAATCCTGGAGGGTAAATCCTTTGTTGATGCTATCAGTGCTACAGATGCCACCGTTGCTCTGCCATGGGGGGCTATCATTGCCATGGCTGTCGTGATTGTGTTCTACATGATTCGAGGTTGCATCAGTTTCCGTACAGCCATGCGTTGTATCCCCGAGGGCTTTGTGGCCATGGTGCCAGCCATCCTCATCCTGACACTGGCAACTTCGCTGAAGAATGTGACTACTGCACTGGAAGCCCGTGAATTCATTGCCTTGATGGTGCAGAATTCGGCAGCGGGTCTGCTGAACTTCCTGCCTGCCGTAATCTTCCTGGTGGCGGGCGTGCTGGCCTTTTCAACGGGTACTTCCTGGGCTACCTTCGGTATTCTCATTCCCATTGTAGTGGCTACCTTTGACCCCTCCAGTCCGCTTATGTTCATCGGCATGTCTGCCTGCCTGGCCGGCGCTGTGGCGGGTGATCATTGTTCCCCTATTTCCGATACCACCATCATGTCCAGTGCCGGTGCTCAGTGTGATCACCTCAGCCATGTATCTACGCAGTTGCCTTATGTGCTGACTGTCAGCGCCGTTTCGTTTGTCGCGTTCCTGCTGGCCGGTTTTGTGCAAAATTGGTTTATTGTGTTCCCGCTGGCTCTGGTTTCTCTTTATGTGGTATTGCTGGTATTACGCAAAAGATGTACTAAAGGTAATTCCTGCGGGGAATGATGATTTTTGAAAATTGAAGCAGAACCGGCATTCTGTCAATCACAGAATGCCGGTTTTTGCCATCAGGCGGTGCTTGTGGCTGATTGCTTTTATGTGCGCAATATCAGATAAAGAATTCCGGGCTCTTTGGCTGGCTTGCAACAGCGCTGAGTCGCGCGGTGAAGGCTTCAACCATGGGCGGCGGCAGGATGCGCGCCTTTCGCGGGCAAATTGAGATACAGCGCATGCAGAGGATGCATCTGGCGGCATCGGTGCTGCGAGGGTTGGTCAGGGGGATTGCACCGACCGGGCATTTGTGTGCGCACATGCCACAGCCACCACAGGCATCGGTGACCATCGGCGTTGCCGGCATCTGGGGCAGGGGGCGGTATTCTGAGTTGCCGGGTACATTTACCGCTGTTTGTTCATGTTGCAGCTTGCATTCTACAGCGGCACCGAATTCCACGGCTTTGGCCAAATCATCCGCATCCGGACGACTCTGGGCAATGCTGCGTATGATGCTGTGTTCGGCAATGAAAGCCGCAGCCGCGATGACTGTGAAACCTGCCGCCGTCAGGATGTCGCGGAGCTCAAGCAGCGCATCATCATACGCGCGGTTGCCGTATACTACCACTGCGATAGCCGGGTTGCCATCTCCTTTCAGATTCAGAAGCCGCTGCGCTGCAATGGCGGGAATCCGGCCGCCGTACACCGGGACAACGGCAAGCAGTGGCGCTCCGGCTGGTATCTGTTGTGGTTCTACAGACCCGCACAGGTCTATACGCTTTCCCATGCGGGCGCCGGCTATGGCTGCGGCGATTTTCGAGGTGCCCCCAGTGGGGCTGAAGACGGCTGAAATCCACTTGTTCATAACTGGTTCACTCTAGCATACTGCCCTGAGAAAATCAAACTTAATCGGTATCTTTCCTCCTTTCATGGGAAAGGAAAAGTGCTGGGAGGAATTTTTGAGCTTGTCGAGCTGTGAGAAATGCGGTACAATCGCGCCGTAACGTTATGAATATTCAACCGAAATTCACCCCCGTGCTCGACCCGGCCTTCGTGGCTCCGGTGCTTTGGAATAAGGCTTTTGCTGATAAGGTGGTTGCTACTCCCGGTTCTCATACTGTGGATTTGGCTCTGACCCGTCTGGATGGAACATGCTTCCGCTGGAGCGGCCAGATTCTGCCTCAGGAAGGCGAGAATATCGCCCTGAATAACCAGTACATTGAGCGTATCGTCAAGTTCCTTCTGTGGATGAAGGGTGGTTGCACCATCATGGTGGCCGGCGATGACCAGATTGCTGATATGCTGGCTGCTACCTATTGTGCAGGTGGTGCCCGCGAGTTCGACTGGGATTTCATCGGTAAGAAGATTTATGACCAGCCTATTCAGGTGGTGAAAGTGGCATCTGCCGCTGAACTGCCGGCAGAAAACAGCACATCTGTTTCCCTTGGCCGTAACCTGGATGGCTATCGTATCGGTTTCGACCTGGGTGGTTCTGACCGCAAGTGCGCTGCCGTGGTGAACGGCGAAGTGGTTTTCTCTGAAGAAGTGGTGTGGGATCCCTACCACCAGACAGACCCCATGTATCAGCTTGAGGGTGTGGATGATTCCCTTCTTCGCGCTGCCAAGCACCTGCCGCAGGTGGACGCTATCGGTGGCTCCGCTGCTGGTGTGTATGTGAACAGCGAGCCCCGCGTGGGTTCTCTTTTCCGCGGTATCTCCCCGGAGGATTTCCAGAATGTCATCCGCGGTATGTTCGGCACGCTGAAGGACCGCTGGTCTGAGCGCATGGGCAAGGAAGTTCCCTTTGAAGTGGTGAACGACGGTGAAGTGACTGCTCTGGCCGGTGCTATGGGCATGAACGATGATGCCGTGCTCGGTATTGCCATGGGTACTTCTCTGGCTGCCGGTTATGTGGACCCCGAGGGGCACATCATGCCCTGGCTCAATGAGCTTGCTTTCGTTCCTGTGGACTACCAGGAGGATGGCGGCGTGGACGAATGGTCCAAGGACAAAGGTGTGGGTGCCATGTACTTCTCCCAGCAGGCTGTGGCTCGTCTGGCCCCCCGCGCTGGTTTCGAGTTCGGTGCCATGCCTTATCCGGAGCAGCTTAAGAAGGTTCAGGCTGCAATGGAAGAGGGCGACGAGCGTGCTCGCAAGATTTACGAGACAATCGGCGTGGAGTTCGGTTACACTATCGCCTACTTCGCCGATTTCTACGATGTGCGCAATCTTCTGTTCCTGGGTCGCGTAGCTACAGGTGACGGTGGCCAGCTTATCATCGACAAGGCCAATGAGGTGTTGAAGAGCGAATTCCCGCAGCTCAACATCACTCTGTGCGTGCCGGATGAAAAGACCAAGCGTCATGGCCAGGCCGTGGCTGCTGCTTCTCTTCCCAAGCTGGGCTAAGGGATTGTAGTTTTTCAGGGGCAGAGGAAAATAACACGTTCCTCTGCCCCTTTTCTCTTACTGCCGTTTTACTTTCTTCTTCCTGGATATGAGCGAACAGTCTGAACTCTGGATTTGCCCGCAGTGTTGTACTCAGCAGGATATTGCTGCGCTAGGTTTTTACGCTGAAATCAATTGCCCCCAGTGTGGAAAATCTGCGCATGTGCATTGCATGCTGGCAAATTACAAGGTGGATTCCATTCTGGGAATCGGCGGTATGAGTGTTGTGTTTCAGGTGCAGGACCTTGTGCTGGAGCGTCCCTTGGCGGTGAAAGTGCTTAATGAAACATATCGGGATGCACCGGAGAGAATCAGCGGTTTTGAAAATGAGTGTTCTCTCATGGCCAAGGTGCGCCATGAAAATGTGGTAGCTGTCTATTCTGCAGGTTGGGCGCGCGGGCAGTTCTATATCGTTATGGAACTGGTGGATGGGCGCAACCTGGAGCTTATTGTAGCGGAGCAGGGGGCTATGAAACCTCTTGAAGCCATAGAAATCATCCGTCAGGTAGCCAAGGGGTTGCGGGCTGCTCATGCTGCCGGTATCCTGCACCGTGATGTCAAGCCCGGGAATGTGCTTATCACCGCAGCGGGACAAGCTAAAGTGCTTGATTTCGGCTTATCTCAGGAAGAAAAAACTGATGTTGAGAGTAAGGACATTATCTGGGCCACGCCGTATTATGTAGCTCCTGAAACGCTTCGCCGGGAGGATGAGAATGTGCAGGCGGATATATATGCTCTGGGCATGTTGCTGCGGAATCTGCTGACAGGTGAATCGACTCTGCCAAATCATCCGCAGACGGTTCCGGATATGCTGGTTGCAAAGAAAACGCTGCTGCCGATAGGGCAGCTCCTGCCCGGTTTATCGGCTCCCTTATGCAAGCTGGTGGATACCATGACTGCATTTGAGATAGCTGAGCGTCCGAAGAATTATGATGAGGTGCTGAAACTCGTTGAGGCTGTTCAGTCTGCACTATATGCCGAAGCTGATCCGGAAACCCGCATCCGGAGCCTTCGCCGTAAATTGTATGTGACAATAGGGGCTGCTGCCAGCGTCCTGGTGGGTATGCTGGGGGCGTTTGCTGTGTCGCACCTGACCCCGGAGCAGATTATACACGAATCTCTGGCTTCTGATACCATGGTATGGAGTGCCAGAGATAATTTTAACGCAGCGGCGGCTGCGATGAAAGCCGGCGATTTAGCCAAAGCTGCAGAGTTTTTCGGCACGCTGACCAGTGAAGATACAGATCCTGCCATATCTGCTGCAGCGGTGATGTTGCGCACGGCTATGGATGTGCTGGAGGGGAAATCCTCTGCCAATGGATATCAGCGTTTTGCGGAAGTTGCAGCTCGTGCCGAAAAAGTGTCTCCGCTTGGGCGTGTGGTATTTGAGAAAATCTCGGCATTGATGACGACTGTGGGTAAGGATTCTGCCAGGGCTGCAGAAATGGCCGCTCGTATGGGGAATCCGTTATTGAAAGCCGCAGCTTATATTCTGGTAGCAGATCAGGCCGTGCATTCGGGGAATTTTGAGAGAGCGGAGCAGCTGATGTCTGAAGCAAAGAGCGTTCTGTCCATGGATGAGCTGGCTGGCTTGAGAACATCTGCTGAGTCATACGCCAGTGCTGCTCCCCGCCGCGCAGTTCGTGCGCTGCTGCAGGAGGTAAAAGAGATGTTCCGCAAAGGTCAGTATATTGAAGCTGCTGCCCGGGGAGCGGTAGCGTTGCAGCAAGTTGTCAGCCCGCAGGAGAAAAATGAAATCAATGTGCTGAATGAGGCATCTGCGATGATGCAGGCTGTTCAGGAGGCTTTGCAGAAGAAGAATTGCAAGGTGTACCTGGGTATGAATCCGTCAGATTTGCTGACTGCCGCGGCGGGCGTGGGAACTGATGATAAGTTGCCAAAGGAGTTTTATTGTATAGCTCTGCTTCTGGCAGGGGATTATGATGTTGCTTTCCGTGAGAACCCTTATGCTGCAGACGATGCTTCCCAGGAGCCGTTTGCGGTGATGATGCGGGATTGGAAGAAGCGCCTGGGTAAGTAATTCAGAGTCCCAGCAGGCATCCCAGGGTGAAGGGAAGGCTGCGTATGCCTTTGGGCGGAGTCAGAATCTCTCCGTTTGCGACTTGTCCGGCAAAGGATGCTCTGGGGTTGACCAGGACTGCCTTGTCGCAGATGGAAAGCATGGGTAAATCTGCGGCGCTGTCTGTGTAGCCGATATCTGCGTGTCTGATTCCGAGTTCGGCAAGCCTGGTGAGCTTGTTGGCTCCTTTGTTATTGCCAGGCGCGGGAATAGCCGGCATCAGTTCCACCCGGTCAGCACATGAAGCCGGTGTGCCGATGGTGTGGGTGAAGCCCAGAGCTTTGCCTACCAGCTGGGTCCACCAATCCGGTGAGGCTGAGCATAGTACCGTGATATCCCCGGCAGCCTGATGAGCGCGCAGTCGTTCCAGAACCGGGGGGTAGAGAATCTGCATGATTTCCTGCTGCACGAATGCTTCGCATTCTTTTTGCAGGGTTTCCCTGCGCATGCCCCAGGCATAGGCCAGGAAGGCTCGCTTCATGAGCTCTGTGTTGATGAGGTGTAATCCCCGCAGGAGTCCCATTGGCAGCAGCCAGAGCAGGTAAATCCGCCGCCATCCATGGCGTTTTAGAATCCAGCGGCAGAAACGCAGTTGGGAATCTCCGGCAAACAGAGTGCCATCCATGTCGAACAGAGCTGTCATATCAGCGGTAACGGTTCATGATTCTGTATTTCCAGACGCTCATGATAATGGCGCCCATGATAATGCCGCCCAGGTGCCCGGCTTCTCCACCGGCGTTGTTGAGGTTGAATAGGATGGTCAGACTGGCAATGGCGATGACAATGGTGGCGAATGTGCGGAGCCGAAGTGTAACAGGAGGGAAAATAAGAGAAATATGCACATCGGGGTACATGAATGCGCAGGCAACCATAACACCGTAGATGGAGGCAGAGGCACCGACCATGCAAACCATTTCCCAGCATTGCACCGTGCCTTCATATCCCGCTAACGCGGCAAGTTGGTTGCAGATGTACTCACTCTCCGGCGTCGGTGGAATGGAAGTGAAGAGGTTAAACCCGGCGAGCAGGGAGGAGAATAATGCCCCTGCGATTCCGCAGACCAGATAAAAGAGCAGATACCGGCGCGCTCCCATGGCTTGCTCTACTGCCGGGCCGAAGAAGTACAGTGCCCACATATTGAAGAGAATGTGGCCAAAATTGGCATGGACGAACTGGTAGGTAATCAGACGCCACAGCTGCCCTTCCAGAAAGCAGGTAAACCAGGAGTAGGCGCAAGTGATTTCAAAGATTGAGGTTTTGGGTGCCTGTGGATAGGGTATACCCAGCAGAGCTTCCCGCTGCACCATGATGCCCAGGAAGAATACCACGACATTGATGATAATCAGTGCATTGGTGACACTAATTTTCCTTTCATTCATATCTGTATGGTTGGACGCTTCTGCTCCGTTTTTCGTTCAATTCACGAAGTCATGAGAGACGTTGTTCAATCTGCTCAATTTCTTCCATGCTGAGGATATGCTCTGTAAGACATGCCACTTCGTCTGCCCGTTCTGCACTGAGCCCGGCTGCTTCCATCAGGAAACGGTGCAGAATTTTATGGGCGCGGATGACTCGGTCTGCATATTGTCTGCCTTTTTCTGTAAGTTCGATGGGAGCATAGCGGCGGTATGAAATAAGCCCTTCTTCTGCCAGCTGGTGTACGGCTGCAGTGACACTGGGTTTTTTCACGTTCAGCATGGCTGCCACATCGCTTACCTGAGCTTTGCCGTTTTCCCGGCAGAGATGCCCGATGGCCTCGAGGTAGTCTTCTGCGCTGCGGCTGAGTCTGGTGAATGAGGAGCTCATGCTTTTTTCTTGCGGAGTGTAGCTACACATTCCAGGTGCTTGGTCTGGGGGAACAGGTCGAAAGGCTGGACTTCCACCACCTCGTAGCCGGCTTTGTCAAACTCGGCAAGGTCGCGGATCTGGGTGGCCGGGTTGCAGGAGACATAAACGACCCGGGCCGGACCAAATGCAAAGAGCTGGTTGAGGAATGCCATGTCGCATCCTTTGCGGGGAGGATCAATGACCACGGCGCTTTCTTCTGCCGGGAAATCTACCTGCTGGAAGATGGCTTCTGCACTGGCTGCCAGGAAACTGGCGTGGGTGATTCCGTTGCTGCGAGCATTTGCCCGTGCCCAGTCAGCACTGGTTTCACTGACTTCAACACCCAGAACCTTTTCAAAATGAGGAGCGAGTGTCAGGGCAAAAAGACCACTGCCGCAATAGGCATCGACCAGGTAGCGGGCGCCTTCGGCACAGGCCTGACGGGCGACATAGCTGGTGAATGCCGGCAGAATGTAAGGGTTGTTCTGGAAGAAATCGCCGGCCAGGAAATTGAAGGTGAGGTCACCTACTTTTTCGGTGCATACGGCATTGTTGTTGGTGATGACACTGCCTTCGCTGACTCGCATGAGCAGAGTGGCACCTCGCTTGTACTGTGCTGCGGCCTGGTGCACAGCCTTGCGTACCAAGGGCAGTGCTTCGTTCAATTCTGCCATGGCAATGGGGCATTGCCTGATATCGCATACCTCGCTGCGCGAACCGACCCGAAGGAAGCCGATATTGCCGATTTTGGCTTCTTTGGGCTTGTGGAAGTGCGGGGTAATCTTACTGCGGTAGCCGTATATCTGCGGTGAGGCTATGGCGGGCAATACCGGCAATTTCAACCCGGCTTGAAGCTGCAGCAAGTCCGCTACCTGCGCAGTTTTCCATTCCAGCTGCGCGGCGTATTCCAGATGCTGATACTGGCAGCCACCACAGAATCCGTATACCGGGCAGAGCGGTTGCACTCGTTTGGGGGATGCCTCCAGCACTTCTACCAGGTCGGCGTGAGAGCAGTTCTTTTCGTTGCGGTATATCCGGGCCTTTACACGTTCTCCGGGCAGGGTATAGGGTACAAATACGACCCAGTTATCTACACGACCTACGCCGTGACCCTGATTAGAAAGATTGTCGATGGTGAGCTCGATTTCCTGATGATAGGCGAATGGCTCCGGGATGAATTTGCGGGGAGGTGTGTCCATGGTGGCTTAGTCTTCCTTAATTATTTTGCCGTCGATATTCATGGGGAGTCTGCCTTTCAGCGTGGGGGAACGGAAGCCACGCAGTTCGACTCTGTTGGGCATGGGCTCATCATCTGTATCGCGGCTGCTTGCTTCTTCCGGCGGTGCGAAGCGGCGGGTGCGCAGTCCCCCTATGAATCCGTTGTCTGGCAGACTCATGTCATCTTGCACAGGTGCTTCGTGAACCGGCTTTTCAGCAGCAGGGGCTTCCTTGTTTGTTTTCTGTTCCTGTAGCAGAGCGAGGGCTGCTTCCTGTTGCTCAGGGGTGGGGGAAAGATTTTCATCTTTTTCCTGTTCGGTATTATCAGTGTCTGCAACCTCTGCTGTTTTGCGGGTTGTCAGTAACTGCGGTGTGTCCTCCTGCTCAGCTTCTTTTTCTGCGGCTGCTTTTGCTTCTTCTTCCTGTCTTCTGGCTTCTGCTTCGGCTTCAGCTTTCGCAGCAGCTTCGGCTGCCTCCTTTGCTTCTTCCTGGATAGTGATTTCCTCTTGTAGCAGTGCGGCCTCGAGTTCATCTGCGGCTTTTGCTTCTTCAGCCGTGGTTTCAACGGGAATCTGAATCTGCTGCTGGGTGAGGGTGCAGGAGCTCAACAGCACAAAGGAGCACATGCATGTGATGGAAGCGATTCGTTTCATGTCCGTCTATTCTATCATGCGGCACACCTCTGTGGCAAGCACTATTACTGTCGCGCGTGAAAGCTGCACACGCGTGTCCCAAAGTTTGAGTACTAATCTCGATAAATTGGACTTTGTCGATTAGTTTGCGAGCGTCAGCGAGCGTCTATTGAGCCCGTCAGGGCGGTATAATAATAGCCCAGCGTGGAGCCGCCACGCGGCGGAACGCTGGGTTTGGAATAAAAAATAACCGGAACCCCGACCAACGTGGAGGGGTGGCAGGGAAGCGCAGCTAAAACACTAAGCCGAAGCTTCTGCCACCCACTCCGCTACGC
>JAZRKW010000024.1:0-41943 GCA_045646505.1 Akkermansia sp.
CCTTCATCCCGCTCTACGAGGGCTTCCTGACCTACGGCGGTATGGAGGTGCGCGCCATGGAAGCCATGGCCGTGGGTCTCATGGAGACGCTGGACGAGGAAATCATCAACCAGGGTCCCATCTTCATCGAATATCTGGTGAAGGAGCTTTCCGAATACGGTGTGCCCATGGTGAAGCCCGCCGGTGGTCTGGGTGCTCACATCAACGCCTCTGAATTCCTGCCCAATATCCCGCACGAGGAATACCCCGCAGGTGCTCTTGCCACCGCTCTCTACATTGCCGGTGGTATCCGTGGTATGGAACGCGGTTCTCTTTCCGAGCAGCGCAACCCCGATGGTTCTGAGAACTACGCAGAGCTGGAGCTGGTGCGTCTTGCCTGCCCGCGCCGCGTGTTCACTCTGTCCCAGGTCAAGTACTGCGCTGACCGCGTGAAGTGGTTGTACGACAACCGTCACCTCATCGGCGGCCTCAAGTGGGTTGAGGAGCCGGAGGTTCTCCGCTTCTTCTTCGGCCGTCTCCAGCCGCTCAGCGACTGGCAGGAGAAGCTGGCTGCCAAGTTCCGTGAGGACTTCGGCGATAGCCTGTAAATCGCAGAGCATGATTTGTACACGGAGAGTCCCGGTTATGTGCTGGGACTCTTCTTTTTTTGAGGTGGGCGAACAAAAAAAAGTTTCTGTTTGACAAGATAACTGGTTTGTTATACTTTAATTTTGTGTAGGCTTTTATCATGAATATATTAAAAAAATTATTCTGTTTTGTTATTGCGCTGGGGTGCCTTGCTTTCGCTCAGGAGGGTAAACGCATCTATGGTCTTTCCAGCAATGCTTATGTGCTGGGTAAGGGAAAGGTTGAACGCTTCCTCCCGACGCTTCGTAAGTTTGTTGCTGGCGGGTGGAATGAGACGCTGCTTCACGCCAGCGAGAAAAGCCGCATCACAATGGGCCCGTGGGCCTTATGTATATTCCGCAGCACTCACGACTACCTTTTCGGCCCATACCAACTGACTAGTCTGGAAGGGGGAACTGCAGCTATTGTTTTTCAGGGGACTGTGAGCCCGCCCGTAAGCGGCTGGTACCGCTTTGTTGGTACTGGTGAAGACTTGCTCGTGGTGGAATTTGGTGGCAAGATTGTGCTGGATGCCGGTTATGTGTCCTTGTTCGGTCGAGGAAAGAAGAACGGCGTCGGCCCCCAGACCAAGATTGTTGTTCCCGGCCCCGAAACGTGGAATCGCGACCTTGGGGGCTTGACCGCCGGGCCTCCTGTATACCTGGAACGGGGAAATAGATATTCCTTCAAGTCTCTCTACGTCAATTCTTCTCCGGAAGTAGGGTTCTGCCTGCTTGTTCAACGCCTGAATAATGAGAAAGAAGCAAATAAAAAGGTACTGAAATTAAAGGACGGCGAGAGCCTGGAGATGGTGCGTTTCTCGGGGCACGAGGTGAATGAAGAAAAACAGAGGGACTTTTACCGTCGTTGGTCACCCAATGTGCCGTTTGAGTGGATTCCCCACAACAAGAACTCCGCAGTATGGCCTGTGTGGACGGGCCAGCCCAATGCTTCCCTGAGTGATAGCGCAGCCGATTCTTCCATGGATGAACCCGAGGAAGAGGAGGAAGAAGAGAAGCCCTCGAAAAAGAAGAAGAAGAGAAAGAAGGGTGGCCGGAAATTCCGTGCTCTGTAAGGGGAACGGTGTTTATCAGTCTTTTGGCTTGCTTGGAAGATTATCTGAGGGAGAGAAGATAATCTTCCACGGCAGGGTGGAGCCAGCCTTCCGGGGCAGGCTGCCCTTGCTGCAGCGCCTCGCGTATGGCAGATGATGATGCCGGGTGAAGCCCGGTGCAGATGAATGTGCTGCGCACCCCCTCGCGCGGCGTGGGCGCTTCGTCGCGGTGGTAGACGATGAAATGCAGGAGCTCGCAGAGGTAATCGAACCTTGCCCAGCGGTGCAGCTGCTCCCATTGGTCAGTGCCCATGAGCCAGTACAGCTCGGCTCCGGGGTGGGTGTTGTGCCAATGCTCGGCAATGCGCCAGCTCCAGCTTGGCGGGGGAAGCTGCAAATCCAGTTCGCTCACATGCGCCCAGTGAAGCCCGGCTGTGGCAAGGCGCAGCATATGCAGCCGCTGTTCATCTGAAAAATACGTGGTGGCATCCTGTTTGAACGGGGATTGAGCCGCCGGCAGGAATACAACTTCATCCAGCCCTGCAATTTCCTGAGCCGCTGTGGCAATCGCCAGGTGTCCGGCATGAACCGGGTCAAAGGAACCACCGAACAGACACGTTTTCATTTACAGACCGCTGGTGTTCTTGTAGGGAAGGAACCCACCAATCGGAAGCTTCACAAATTTCCGTTCCACGGGCAGCTTGCGATAATGGTGGATGAACTCAGAAAGATTGCCGTAGTTGGCTGCGTTCTTGGGAATCCCCTGGTGGCCGCAGTTTACAAGTACATTGAAATGCAGCTCGGCGTGCAGGTGTGCGGTGAACATGCCGTTATTGGTGCCGATGGTGCCGACCTGCGCGCCGCGTCCCACGAGCTGACCAAGACGCACATCGATGCGGTCCAGGTGTGAATAGAGGGACTGGCAGCAGAGTACCTTGCCGCTCTTGGGTTCACGGAAGGCGTGGCGCACAATCACCACTTTGCCCCAGCGGCCACGGGCATCAGCAGCGTAGGTCACAAGCCCCATGCCGATGGAATACACCGGGTCGCCCAGATCCGAATTGCCGCCGCCGTTGCCGTTCCAGTCTTCACCCAGGTGGCGGGGCGTGGCAAGTCTCAGACCGCGGGATTTGTAGTATCCCTTGCCATCGGGTTTGCCTACGGGGAAATCAAAGCCGTCGGCCAGCGGCACAAAGGCCCACTTGCCATCCGGTGTTTTCTTCGCCATGACTACTGCTGCGGCCTGGGGTGCAGCCAGAGCCAGCACCAGAGCCGTTACAAGTGTGAAAAGGCGCAGAAAACGTAACATGCGAGCATGCTATCATAAGCAGGGGCTGGCTGGCAAGCTTCAAAATTGGCATGTTGAGGGTTTATCGGTGGCTTTTTCAAGGCTCGTCATGCCATTCACCGTTCAGAATACAACCCGGACGCTGGGATTCGGGCAGGGCATCGCATTGTAACTGCTTCTCCTGCAGTCCGGGCCAGCGCTCCGTTTCCTCGTTCTTCTCTGCAGGAAAAATGAGCTGGTGGTGCAGCAGCCAGCGGAGGTATTCTTCATCCGCGCAGTGCTGCAGCAATCTACAATCCACCACAGCTTTCCCGGTGTTCAGCAACCTGCGCGCTTCTTCCGCATCCCTTGCTTCATAGGCTGCATAAACGGCCTGCCAGAGCTCTTCGCTTCCTTGGTCCATAGTGCACATTATCCTGCCGTGCCACACTTGTTAAGTCAATGACTATTAGATAACAAAAAGAAACGCTCCGGGGGGATGCCCCGGAGCGGTGGATGCGCGTGGAGAGAATAAATGGGTGGAAATTATGCCATGGTGGCCTTATGTGCCTTGTGAATGAGCTCGGCTTCCTGCTTGACTCGAACCTGCAGGTCTGCCAGGGCGTTCATGTAGTAGATGTAGGCATCATACGGCGAGGGGTAGGGGGTGAACCCATTGCTCTTTTCCATGTAGTGGAAGTGGTCTGCGCTCTGCAGCTTGCGCCACACGTGAATCATATCCCGGTCCTCGCTGGCTTTTACAGGGGCTTCCAGGTCATATATCTTCTTGATGGCTTCCTGCTGCATCACATTGCCATTCCAGTGTGTGGTGGTGCCGAAGGTGGAGCAGCTCACGGGATTCGGGCAGTTCAATGTGCCGGTGGAGGGGAATGCCCGAACGGCTTCTGTGGGGGTGTAGAACTTATTGCCTGCGAAGAGTGCAGCAGTAATCATGGTGCGCCAGAATTCGAACACACCTGTGCTGTCTGCCTGGCGTTCGCCGAGGGTTTCGTAGTCCATGGAGATATTGACCACCTGACCTTGTTCTGCGCTGAGCCATTCGGCAAAGGTGTAGGGGGACAGCGGGTATTCGCTCCAGGTGGGGTCGGTGCGGCGGTTTGCCAGGTCATTGGAGAGGTGGCGGTGGCGCAGCAGGGTCTTGGTCTTGTCGATGAGCGGGGCACACTGCAGGTCATTGGTGTTGCGGTTGCTCATCATCCGGCCGCTGCCGTCGGCCATGATGCCTTCAAAGCCCATGTCATAGGCCTGTGCAGCAATGGCGTTGGAGTACAGCATGCCGGTGTTCCAGAGCACGCTGGGACGCTGGCCGAAGAGTTCTTCGATGAGGTCGCAGTGCTCCTCCACCTGCTCGGCAAACTCACTGGTGGAGTACAGGGAGGCCAGGGAGGCGTAGTAGGGCATGGCAAGGAACTCCACGCAGCCTGTTTCAGCAAGTTCCTGGAAGGAGGTGATGAGATCCGGGCGGTGGTAGCGCGCCTGCTCCAGAATAACGCCGGAAATGGCCAGCGCAAACTTGAACTTACCATCGGAAAGCTCAATGAGCTGTTTCATCATGCGGTTGGCAGGGAAGTAGCAGCGTTCTGCAACTTCGCTGAGCACGCGGCCGTTCAGGTAGTCATCTTCGTAGAATGCATGTTCGCCAATCTTGAAGAAGTCGTACGGAATCAGGCGGTTCGGCTGGTGTGCGTGAAAAGTGAGCGTAATGTTCATGGCTTGTCAGATTGTGTTTGTTTGTTTACTTACCAGCCCAGAACGTGGTGGTATACGCGAATCATCTTATCTGCAGCGGTCTCCCAGTTGGAGTTCTTGATGTCCTGGGCGCTCTGTTCTGCTACCTTCTTGTAAAGCTCGTCATCTGTCACGAGGTCCACGATGTGCTTAGCCATCATGTTCACATCCCAGAAGTCTGCCTTCAAGGCGCCCTTCATGACCTCTGCCACGCCGCTCTGCTTGGAGATGACCGCAGGAATGTTGAACTGCGCGGCTTCCAGTGCGGAAAGACCAAAAGGCTCCGATACCGAGGGCATGCAGTACACATCCGTCATGGAGAGCAGTTCGTTCACTTTCTGCTTGTTCAGGAAGCCGGTGAAGTGGAACTTGTCGCCCACGCCGTGGAAAGCGCCGGTTTCAATAAGCTGGCGAAGCTTCTCGCCGGTGCCGGCCATCACAAAACGCACGTTGTCGGTCTGTTCCAGTACCTTGGCGGCAATGTCCAGGAAGAATTCGGGGCCTTTCTGGGCGGTGAGTCGGCCCAGGAAGAGCACCAGCTTTTCCGGGAACTTCTTCTTGCTGTGGAAAACATGCACCGCGTCTGCGCCATTGTGCACCGGGAAAATCTTGGCGGGGTCAATGCCGTAGTGCCCGGCGGCTATGGTGCCGGTGTATTTCGATACGGGAATCACGGCATCGGCCTGCTCCATGCCGTACTTCTCAATATCATAAATCCAGCCGCGGGCATCGGCACCGGCGCGGTCAAACTGCGAGGCATGCAGATGCACCACCAGCGGCTTGCCGGTTGCTTTCTTCACTTCCACACCGGCCAGGTAGGTCATCCAGTCGTGGGCATGCACCACATCGAAGTCGTACTGCCGGGCCATGACGGCGCATATCTTGGAGAACTCAATCACTTTGCGAGCCAGGTCGCCGGCGTACAGGTCTTCCTTGCCGGTGAAGAGGTCCAGGTCTGCCTTGTGGATGCGGGAGAAGAGCAGTTTGCCTTCCTTCGTGAAGGTGATGTTGCCCGGCGTACCTTCCACGCAGGCGTAGGGGTCAAGATTCACCGGGGCTTTGCCCACCACGGTGAAGCTTTCGTAGGTGTATCCTTCCTCCAGCGTTTCCATCTGCTCGTGCTTCAGGGTGTTCACGCCGGTGAGGGTGAATCCATCGTAGCTGGCATCGGGTGCAGCCTTGGGCACAATTACTTTCAAATCAACTTTCTGGGAGAGCGCACGGGAAATACCCATGCAGGCTACGCCCAAGCCGCCGTTGATGAGCGGCGGAAACTCCCAACCGAGTTTTAAAACTTTAATTTTCCTCATAGTCAGTGTGTTAAATGTTATTGAAAATTACAGACTCATTACTTCAGTCTCAGGGAGATTTAAGCATAAATCAAGCCGCTTGTCCAGACAAATGTCTGTCAATCCTACTAACAAACTATAAATTAGCCCTCAGCGGGGCAGAGCCGGTTCAGGACTCGTTATTGGCGCGGCGGATATCCTCCAGCGCGGCAATGAAATCATCGAGGATTTCGGCAGGAACCATGATGCGGTCACGGTTGGAGCTCACTTTTTCGGTGATGCGCACCACGCGGCCACGAGCGTTGCTCTTCAGGTCAATGAAAAAGGTCTTGCGGTCAGCAATGATTTTCTCTGTGCAAATGATATCGTCGTCCACTGTTTCTAACCCGGGGTGGTTATTCTAACCCCTATGGTCAGCCATTATATCACAGCCTTGATTTCAGTCAATCTTCAAATTGGAGAAAAAACGGCCGATGCACGGCGTGAATCTTTACACCTGCGGGAAAATGTGCTAATTTGTGAGCAGATATGATGAACCTGCCGATTCGCCCGCGTCGCAACCGTAAGTCTGCTGCTGTCCGTGGTCTCATGCGCGAGACTACGCTCTCTGCGGCTAACCTGATTTACCCCATGTTTGTGCAGGAGGGGGAAGAGGATACGCCCATTGAATCCCTGCCGGGATGCACGCGCTGGAGTGTGGCGGGTATTGCCCGCGAATGCAAGCGTCTGTATGCTCTGGGCATTCCCTGTGTGGATTTGTTTGCCGTGGTGCCGGAGGAAAAGAAGGATGCCGCCGGCAGTGAGGCCTGGAACCCGGAGGGCGTGGTGCCCCGCGCCATCCGTGCCATCAAGGCAGCGGTTCCCGAACTGTGTGTGATGACCGATGTGGCTCTCGACCCGTTCAATACCTACGGCCAGGATGGTCTGGTGCGCGAATACGAGGACGGTTCCTATGAAATTCTGAATGACGAAACCGTGGAGGCCCTGTGCCGCCAGGCTCTCTGCCATGCCCGTGCCGGTGCAGATATCATTTCCCCCAGTGATATGATGGATGGCCGCATTGCGGCGCTGCGTGCAGCGCTGGATGCTGAGGGATTCACGAAGGTTTCCCTCATGAGCTATACAGCCAAGTATGCCTCGGCTTTCTATGGCCCGTTCCGCGGCGCTTTGGGCAGTGCTCCTAAGTTCGGGGATAAGAAAACCTACCAGATGGATCCCGCGAATGTACGCGAAGCGCTGCGCGAGGCCGCACTGGATGCCGCCGAGGGTGCCGATTTCCTCATGGTGAAGCCCGCCACCCTGTATCTCGATGTGATTGCGGAGATGCGCCGTGCCACCACGCTGCCCATAGCGGCATATCATGTGAGCGGTGAGTACCTCATGGTGAAAGCTGCCGCGGCTTCCGGCTGGCTGGATGAAAAACAGTGCATGCTGGAGTCCTTGCTGTCTATTCGTCGCGCCGGTGCAGATATGATTCTCACCTACGCCGCCCCCCAGGTCGCCGAATGGTTGAACAGCGGCAGCTTATAATAAGAATCAGCGTTTTTTCAACTACCCCACCCTATGGCTCGTTCTCGTAAACTTCCGCGCAAGGATGCGCTTCTCATTTTCCTGGTTCTGCTGGTAGCAGGGCTTCTGGTGGAACGCTTCGGCGGTGATGATACCATCCTCCGCTGGATGGGCGCTGCCCCCACCACGCAGCAGTTGGCCTATGTGCCCACGCTCGGGGCGCCCACACTCACGGCTGAGGTGGCTCACACCGGGACTCTCCAGGAACAGGTGGATATTGCCGCCATTCCCAAACCCGGCAAGCCGGTGCGCTTTCTCATGCACAATGTGCAGAATTATTTTGTGGAGGGCGAAGCCTACCGCTCCCGCTATGTGCTGAAACCTAAGTCTCAGGAATCGCGTCACGCGGTTGTCGAGGTGATAGCATCCGCTCATCCTGCCATTGTGGGGCTTATAGAAATCGGCGGCCCGGTGGCACTGCGTGATTTGCGGCAGCGTCTCGCAGAGCAGGGGTTGGAATACCCTTATTATCGCGTGCTGCCCCGGCAAGGGGAGGACCGTGCTCTGGCTGTTCTCTCCAAATTCCCCATTGTGCAGGACCACTCTCAGGAAACGGTGAAGCTCTACCAGCAGAAACGCCGCAAGATGCTTCGCGGTATTCTGGATGTCACTGTGCGGCTCGACGATGGCCGTATGTTCCGTATTGTCGGGGCTCATCTTAAATCCCGCGTGTCAGACAACGCCGGCGCTGCCACCGCCCTCCGCAAGCAGGAAGCCTACACCCTCGCGCAGCATATTCAGCACATTGCCCGCACGCAGAAAGGTATGCCCCTCCTGGTGTTCGGCGATTGGAATGACGGACCAACCGACGCAGCTCCGCAAATCCTCCAGCAGGGACTTTCTAAAGATTCCTCCCTCCGCCGCCTTTCTCCCGAGGATTCCCGCGGCGAGGAATGGACTCTCTATTTCAAGCGCGGCAAGGAATACTGCATCTACGACCAGATTTTTGTGAACCCCACCCTCCGCGAACGCATGCGCGGCCAGGGCGGTATCGTCGATATCCCTGCCGCCGATAAAGCCTCCGACCACCGCGCCGTCTGGTGTGATCTGCGGTGATTTTGCGGATAATATAAGCTGGTAATGATGAGCGTATAGTGGTATAATACACCCGCAGTTATGGGAAGCTATGTTCCTCCTTTTACGGTGAGTGCCAAGGCTGTTTCAATGGTAGCCGAGATTTCTGCACTGATTGAGCGCTACTCCATTCGATTGGAGCAGGCGGATGGGCTCATGCTCCGCAAAGCGAACCGTATCAAGACGATTCATAGCTCTCTGGCGATTGAGGGTAATCAGCTGAGCGAAAGCCAGGTGAGTGATGTTCTGGAAGGGAAGCTGGTGCTGGCGCCGCCGGCTCAGTTGCAGGAAGTACGCAATGCTATACGGACCTATGAGGAATATCCCACGCTCAATCCGTTCAAACTGGAGGATATGCTGCGGGCTCACGGGCTGATGATGGCGGGGCTTCGTGATGATGCCGGGCAGTTCCGTCGCGGTGCTGTGGGGGTGTTTGCAGGGGAGAAGTGCATTCACATGGCTCCGCCTGCGCATATGGTTCCATCGCTGATGGCTGATTTGTTTGATTGGCTGAGCAGGGCCGAAGATCACCTGCTTATCCGCAGCTGTGTGTTTCACTACGAGTTTGAGTTCATCCATCCGTTCAGCGATGGCAACGGCCGCTCCGGGCGTTTGTGGCAATCGTTGATACTCGGGCGCCTTCATCCGGCTTTTGCTTATCTTCCTGTGGAGAATATGGTGTATTCTAATCAGGCTCAGTATTACCGTGCTATCGAGCAGAGCAGTAAGAAGGCTGATTGTTCGCCTTTTATTGAATTCATGCTTGGTGAGATATTATCTACACTGAAGAAGAACCGAGAAAAATCCCCAGATGTCGGAATAAATGTCGGAATAAATGTCGGAATAAATTCCGATAATCCGGAAGAAATGGTGCTGCAGGTAATTCGTCAGGATGCTCGTGCATCTGCTCGCCAGATTGCGGAATTAGTTGGTCTTACATCGCGCCAAGTGGAGCGGATAATTGCCAGACTTAAAACACGTGGCTTATTAGTCCGTTGTGGCGCTCACAAGAACGGCTACTGGCAGATTGTTGGAGAATAAATAGCTTGCGGCGGAGTGGGGGCAGGATTATAATGCGGGCATGAGTGAGCAGCGATTGGCGATAGCGGTGGATTTCGGCGGCACGAGCATCAAAATTGGCGTGACTCGTGGGGCGGAGCTGGTGGATAAGGCAGAGCCGCTGCCTACGCCGGAGTTTGACAGCCCGGATTCCATCATGGCTGCCATGTGTGCCACCATGAAGGAGCTGCAGCACAAGCATCCCCAGGTGGCAGCTGTGGGGCTGGGAATGCCCGGCTGGGTGGATTTCTACAAGGGCGTGCTCTACCAGCTCACGAATGTGCCGGTGTGGAATCACCAGGTGCCGGTGCGCGAGGTGATGGAGCGCGAACTGGGGCTGCCTGTGGTGCTGGATAATGATGCCAACTGCATGGGCTATGCCGAGTGGAAGCTGGGCGCGGGCAGGGGGCTGGAGAGTCTGTTGTGTCTCACGCTTGGCACGGGAATTGGCGGCTGCATTGTGGTGCATGACCGCATTTTGCGCGGGCGCAATGTTTCTGCTGCCGAGCTGGGGCAGACCAGTGTGGATTTCAAAGGGCGCGTGGGGCCCTTCGGGAACCGCGGTGCGGTGGAGGAATACATCGGCCATAATGAATTCACTGCCGATGCCGTGGCGCGCTATGCAGAGGCTGGAATTCGCAAAACGGTAGCTGAGTGCTCACCGTACCAGCTGGAGCTGGCCGCCCGAGCGGGCGATGCCATTGCGCTGGAGATGTACCGCTCCTTTGCCGAGAAACTCGGCTGCCTCATCATGAACATGATGTATGCGCTGGTGCCCGAGGCTTTCATCATCGGAGGTGGCGTGGCCAAGGCTGGAGATTTGCTCTTTGACCCGCTGCGCGCCTGCCTGAAGGAGCAGCTGTTCACGGTACATTATGATAACCTGCGCATTCTTCCCGCCCAGTTCGGAGCAGATGCAGGCATCATCGGAGCCGGGCTCATGGCTGCTGATTATGCGGCTGGTGTGCTTCAGTGAGGGATATTGAGAGCCTTGTATAGTTCGAGGCGCATGTCATCGTAGTGTTTCTGCCCCTGAGGTTTGCAGACTTGATTGAGTTCCTGCAAGATTCTGATGCAGCCTGTTTCTTTTCCTTGATCATCGAGGAAATAGAATGCATCCTGGCTGACGAAAATGCCTGAGAAGCTGACGTTACATGGAACGAGTTGCATCCAGTTGGGGGCCGTGGCCCATCTCTGCACCAGCTGGCGGAAATCATCATTCACAGGTACTGCAGGCAACTCTGTTTTTGTTGTTTCCTCACTCCAGCAGTTGTTGCCAACCTGGCGAATCTGAACAAGTCTCACCTTGGAAGCCTGCTGCAGCAACCGCTGATGCTTTGTCCGTATTTCCTCTTCTATTATTTTCCCTGCCAGAAATGGTGTTTTGTCGTGAAGATAGCCCCGCTCCGGATTATCCGGGAAAAGTTCATCCGGGGGAAGCGGAACGAGACCTTCCTTCAGCGCGGCCTGCTTGTATGGCTGCCAGCATACCTGCTGACAGCTGCTTGTGAATATGAGAATGGAGAGAAGTAACAGCTTTTTCATATCTGCGGGAAATAAACAAAAAACGATGTCTAGCGTTCTTCCGGGCTTGCCATGGCGAGTCGCAGCCGCGGTGCTATTTTTTCTGCGGTGATGGCCTTGAAATGCAGCTGCGGTGGAGAATCGATGCTGCGTAGTTTGGTGCTGAGATTGAAGTTCAGGCGTGTGATGAGGCGGTCATTCCAGAAATCTGCGTGCAGTTCAATATGGGCGGGGTTGAGGGTGCAGGTGAGCAGGTGCAGAAGTCTGGCGAGCATTTCTTCCACCAGGGTGTGGTCTGCATAGTCGAGTGTCTCCCACTCCGCTGGCAGGGGCAGGTGCTGCAGGAGCGGGCAGGGGATCACATGACCGTGGCGGCGCAGGGCACCCTGCGGGGCTTCCCCACGCAGCAGCAGCAGGGTGAGGGTGTTGTCTTGTCCGCTTACCAGTGATTCTGCTGCCGAATATTCGTGGACAGAGCATGCGTGGCGCTGTTGCAGGTGGCTCTGCAGGTTGCTGCCCAGCCCGGGCGGCAGACAGATGCGTTGCAGCTTGTGGTGGCGGGCGGCGGCATCCAGCCATTCATCCAGGCTTTCAGCGTGCAGTTGCACAAAGCGTGCCTCGTGCTGCTCAATCAGCCTGCCATGCAGATTCAGCAGCTCACAACGCAGCAGAGTGCAGTGTGCCTCGGGGGTGGCGGTGATGAGTGCCACAGTGGCGTGACCAGGGTTGAAATGATATTCTCGCACAGGCCGGCCACCGCCGGATGGAATGAGCTCTCCGGAAAAGAGAACTCCTTCCTTTTCCAAGGTCGCCACGGCGGCATTTGTGCTCACCAGGCTCAAGCCCAGCGCCGCAGCTATCTGCGGGCGGGTCGCCTGCCGGTGCTGCTGCATGTAACGCATGATTCTGACCTTGGAATTCATAACTTAATAAAGTGGCTTAAGAAAGTATAGAAAATTTTGTTGAAAATGCAAGCATTATTTCATAATGAGAATCTTATGGAGAAAAAAGATGAGGTGAGAGTAGAGGGAAAAGGGACAAAAACTCGACACCTGCGGGGGAATCTGTTATTATTACCTTAACCACACAGAGAATACGACTTTATGAAATACATCTTTGTAACCGGCGGTGTTGTTTCCTCCTTGGGTAAAGGCCTTGCCGCAGCGTCCATCGGCACGCTGCTGGAGCATTGCGGTCTGGAGGTGACCATGCAGAAGTTTGACCCGTATCTGAACATCGACCCGGGTACCATGAGCCCCTACCAGCACGGTGAAGTGTACGTGCTGAACGATGGTGCTGAGACGGACCTTGACCTCGGCCACTACGAGCGTTTCATCCACTGCGAGCTTTCCCGCCTGAACAACCTGACCAGCGGTAAGGTGTTTGAGCGCGTGCTGGAGAAGGAGCGCCGCGGCGACTATCTGGGTAAGACGGTGCAGTACATTCCGCACGTGACGGACGAAATCAAGCAGCGTCTCTACGACCTGACCGAAAAGAACAAGAACTGCGACGTGATTATCACCGAAATCGGTGGTACCGTGGGCGATATCGAAGGTTTCCTGTTCCTGGAATCCCTGCGCCAGTTCAGCCAGGAGGTAGGTCGCAATAACTGCTGCTTCATCCACGTGACCCTGCTGCCCTATATCAAGGCTGCTGGTGAAACCAAGACCAAGCCCACGCAGCAGAGTGTGGCCAAGCTGCGCGAGATTGGTATCCAGCCGGACATGATTGTGTGCCGCACAGAGATGGATAACCTGACCGATGAGGAAAAGCGCAAGATTGCCATGTTCTGCAACGTGCCCGCTTCCAATGTGGTGGCTTTCTGCGACGTGAAGCACAGTATCTACGAGTGCCCCATCGACCTGGGGCGCGACAAGGTGGACCGCATCGTGACTGATGTGCTCGGCATCACTGTTCCCAAGCCGAAGATGGATGACTGGCAGAAGTTTGTGGGTCGCGTGATTCACCCCTCCCACAGTGTGCGCATCGCCGTGGTTGGCAAGTACATTTCCCTGCAGGATGCCTACAAGTCCATCTACGAAAGCTTTACCCACGCCGGTGCAGCCAATGACTGCCGCGTTGAGGTGGTGCGAGTGGATGCCGAAGCTCTGACCAATGGCTCCTGCGAGGAGATGATTGGCAAGGTGGACGGCATTCTGGTGCCCGGTGGTTTCGGTGACCGCGGCGTGGAAGGCAAGATCAAGGCTGTGCAGTATGCCCGTGAGAACAACATTCCATTCCTGGGTATCTGCCTTGGCATGCAGGTGGCCGTCATCGAGTTCGCCCGCAACGTGCTGGGCTATGCCGATGCCAACTCCACCGAGTTCAACAAGGACAGCAAAGCCCCTGTGGTCTGTCTGCAGGAAGAGCAGAAGCATATCGAGAATATGGGAGCCACCATGCGCCTGGGTGCCTATCCCGCCCACATCAAGCCCGGTACACTCTGCAGCAAGCTCTATGATAACAAGGAGGTTATCTCCGAGCGGCATCGCCACCGCTATGAGTTCAATGCTGACTACCGCGAGGAAGTGGAGAAGGGCGGTATGGTGATTTCTGCTGTGAATGATGAGCACGGCCTGGTGGAAGTGGTGGAGCTTCCCTCTCATCCCTTCTTTATTGCCTGTCAGTATCATCCGGAGTTCCAGAGCCGTCCGAACAGCGCTCACCCGTTGTTTGCCGGTCTCGTAGCCGCTGCTCTGGAAGCTCAGCAGGCATAACGTACAACTCTTCATACCCGGCGGTGGGCTCTGCTGTGCCTGCCGCCGCTTTTTCTTGTTCCTATGATTGATATACTGGTAGTTCTGGCATATTTCTGCGCTATTTTCGGCATTGGCCTTTATGTGGGGCGTAAGCAGGAAAGTCTGGAAAGTTATGCGCTGGGGAATCGTAATCTGCCCTGGTGGGCGATTCTGGCCTCCATTCTTGCGGCCGAAATCAGTGCTGCCACATTCCTGGGGGCTCCCGGTGAGGGCTTTGCCCTGCGTAACTTCACATACGCTCAGCTGGCCATCGGCACTATACTGGGGCGCATTATTGTGGGGCGTCTGTTCCTGAAACCATACTATCAGTATAATGTCGTTTCAATTTACGAATATCTGGAGAAGAGATTCGGTCTTACGACGCGGCGCTGGGCGAGTGTTACATTCCTTATCAGCCGTGTGCTTGCCAGTGGAACGCGTTTGTTCTTTGCCGGCATCCTGCTGGTGATAGCATACATGATGGTGACTGGACAGGAGAGCGCCGGGCAGATGGAAACGGTGGTAATTTATATCGCTGCTCTTACTTTCATTACCATTGCCACTGCCGTGTATACTACATTGGGCGGGCTCAAGGCTGTGGTGTGGACGGATGTGCTCCAGGCTTCGATTCTTGCCATTTCCCTTATCACCACTATTGGAGTGCTGCTTTTCAGCATCAAGGCGGATGGCAGCTGGTGCGCTGCCTGGGATGCTATCTGCTATCACCTGGGTAACAAGGATTATAATCCCTGCGATATCAAGAATCTGAAACCCTGGGCCTTTTTTGATTGCGGATTGACAGGGCAGGGCCTTGTAGCCGATATCAGGAATATTCTCAGTAGTGAGTATACTCTCTGGAGTGCTGTACTGGGCTCGACCTTCATCACGATGGCGACACACGGCACCGATCAGGACATGGTGCAGCGTATGCTGGCCGCTCCGGACAGCAAAAAAGGAGCCCGCGCGGTGATTCTTTCCGGGCTGATGGATATGCCCATTGTTCTGGTGTTTATTTCCTGTGGCATGCTGCTTTTCGTGTACTTTGCTCAGAATGGCATTACTCCACCCGAGAAGCAGATTGAGATTTTTCCGTGGTTTATCATCCACTGCCTGCCTGCTGGTGTGCGTGGCCTGCTGGTGGCAGCTTTGCTGGCCACAGCCATGGGCTCTCTTTCCACTGCCTTGAATGCCCTTGCTACGACGGCTACCCGCGACTGGTATGTTGATGTGTTCCGTCCGCAGGCCGGACAAGGGGAACAGTTGAGCGCCGTACGCTGGCTCACGGTGTTCTTTGCTGTGCTGCTCATTGTGGTGGGTGCGGGTACCGCCTGGCTGACGGTGATGGACCCGACTGTGCGCATTCTTCCGATTGCACTGGGTATTTTCGGCTATACGTATGGCTCTCTGCTGGGGGTGTTCCTGCTGGGCATGCTGACTAAGAGCCGGGGTTGCGACTGCGGCAATGTCATGGCCATGCTCAGTGGTTTTGCTGTGGTGATTCTGCTCGAAATCGGCGGGCGCCAGGGCTGGCTGCCGGGCATTGCTTTCCCTTGGCGCGTGACAGTGGGCACCCTGGCCACCTTCGCCGTAGGCTGCCTCTTCCGCACACCGCAAAGGATGCGCGATGAATAAAATTTGTCTTTAACATAGGAAATCATTAACCAGCAGGTTATTGCCTGCTGTTTTTTTTGTGATTCCTCATTAGTTAAATAAAAAATGTTATGGTGTAAATTGGGAGTTGACAAGAGCAGAGGATTATGATAGTAAGAATTCGTCTGCCCAACCCAACAATCCAACCAGCCCAATTACACCATGATACACAGAAGAAAAAGGGATAATAGTACCCGTCGACGGAGTTGCACTCTTATGGTAACCAAGGCTTGTAACTTGAATTGCAGTTATTGTTATGAGCGCTTTAAGACGAAGGAGTACATGACGCTAGATATGGCAAAGAGCATTGTGGAGAAGGAGTTTGCCTTCGTCGCTGAATCTCCGGACTATGATGAACTGCAGCTGGATTTCATCGGCGGCGAGCCCTTGATGGCCTTTCCGCTTATTCGCGACTTGTGCGAGTGGGTGTGGAGCCGCCCTCAACCGGTCCCATACATTTGCTTTGCCACCACCAATGGCACATTGTTGCAAGGAGAAGTGAGAGAGTGGTTTGAAAAGCACCGCGAGCGCTTCTGGCTGGGTGCCAGTTATGACGGCGAGACTTCGCAGATGACGAATCGCGGTAAATTATCCGGTAGTGCAGACTTGGACTTTTTTCACTATTGCTGGCCTCGGCAGGGATTTAAAATGACCATTTCCCGCGAGAGTCTTCCGCATGTGGCTGCAGATGTTAAGGCGATGTTGCGTAAGGGCTACTTTCTGAATGCCAGTCTTGCGCATGGCATCGCCTGGACGGAAGAGGATGCTGCCAGTTTTGAAACTCAGCTGGAGGAGCTGCGCCTTTTCTATCTGAGCGCGGAATATGCAGAACTAGTTCAGAAATATGGAGATCTGGTGGCTCCGGTGCTGCTGGAGCGCGAGCCGATTTCTATTGCGTACCCCAGGCCGGGGCAGTCTAAGTTCTGCGGTACGGGCACCGCAATGGTTTGCTATGATGTGGATGGCACACCCTATCCCTGTCATCTCTTTACTCCGGTGGTCCAAGGATATTCCAAGTCACTCCCCGTCGGTAAACTTAATTTCTGCGATGACGAAAACTTTGAGGAACCACGCTGCAAGAATTGCTGTCTCAAAGGTTGGTGCCCATCGTGCTATGGCTTCAACTATCAACTCCGTGGAGATGTAAAAAAACGTCCGGAGTATTCATGCCGTATGTACTATGTTCAGGCTTTGAAAACATGCCAGTTCATCCTTGCTCATTATGAGAAAGAAGGCGTCATCAATACAACTGCGGATGCACAGGAGCTGGAAACGGCTCTGAAAGCATTTGAGAACTTGAAATCTTATACTGGCGGTATGCTTTCGCCTGTTGAGATTCCACGCTAATTTTTTCTTTCAGCAGGTTGCTGTCGGAAAATCCTGACTCCCCCCAAAAAATAAACGAAAATGATCAATATCGGAACATTAATGAATATGCTCAGCGAATTCCGTTTCCGTTTTCCTGAGCTCGCGCCGGCTTCGCTTCCTACTGAAATGATGTGGGATGGTTGCGTTGGTTGTGAGAATACGTGTGAAGCTTCATGTCTTTATTCCTGCGGTTTTACGTGTGGTGGAGCTTGCGCTGGGACGTGTTTGGATTCTTGCACTGAGGCATGCCACTCAGCTTGCGAGTATAACCAGAAAAACTGATTTTGTGTTACAAGCTGAAGCTGGCTGACTACGGAGAAACGCACAACTCCTGCAAGTAGATTTCTGGATTGCAAAGGCTGTTTTGAAATCAAAAGATTGTAGATTACCCTTTTCTTTGGCATGTTGCTGTCGGAAAAAAACAAACTAACCCCCCAAATTAAACGAAATGATCAATATCGAAAAATTAATGAATATGCTCAGCGAATTCCGTTTCCGTTTTCCTGAGCTCGTGCCGGCCGCGCTTCCTACTGAAATGATGTGGGGCGATTGCGTTGGTTGTGAGAATACGTGTGAAGCTGCATGTGTTGATACATGCTGGGATACTTGTCGTGGCGGATGTCATGGTGAATGTGGTCATAATTGTCAGGCAACGTGCGAAGGTAGCTGTAGGTATACATGCGACACAGGTTGTGAGCATAACAACAATTATTGAGGTGGTTTGCTAACGCGATTCATGTACGTTATTGATGCTACAGCCCTTGCAATTTAGTATCAGAATTGCAAGGGCTGTTTTGCTGTAATTAAATTCCCAGAGTGAGGGAACCAGATTCCGGCAAATTACATGTGGCTTCCGCACTCCGATTGTTAAAAGTGGTAAATAACACTTGTATTTTTCAATAGATTGTGTATACTGCGCCTATGCCGACAGAGTCCGCAACCAGCTTTGAGATTCAGCGCGAGGCCCTTAGTGCCGCCATCGTGGAGCTGAACAGCATGTGCCCCTGCGATGGTGTCATCATGACTACGGCAGGCGTGGTGAAAGTGGGCTATGAGAGTGATGCGGATTTTTTCTGCATGCTCATTCCTGCCGGAGTGCTGGCCCGCCAGCTCACGGCTGACGGCCTTTCCTCTTACACCGGTAAAGAACTTAAAAAATGGGCAGATTCCTATGAGCTTGCTCCCTTGCAGGATAAAGTGAACGCTGCCCGCTAACCCAGAACCCAGTGATTATGAAAATGAAATACATGTTATTGCTCGCAGTGGCACTGTTCGCGTTTGGTGCCCCCATGGCCGATGCTGCTCCCAAGAAAAGTAAGAAAGCCAAGACTGAAAAGAAGGCTGCGGCCGATGAATTTGATATTTTCAGCCCCTCTGAGGAAGATGCTGTTCAGGAAGCTAAAAAATCTGCCGCAGCTAAGGCTCAGGCGGAAATTGATGCTGAGAAAGAGCGCATTGCCAATATGACAGGTGCCGAGCGTCGTGAGGAAAATAAGATGCTCATGGAAGAGACCAAGTATTATCTGTCAAATCAGAAAAAGACTCTCAAAATCCTTAAATCCGTGCGCAATGAAAAGAGCGCTGCAAAGGCTGTAAAGCCTCTGGAAAAGATTTATGGCGAGGTTCAGGATGAAGTCGCAGCTAGTGGTACGGTAACGGCTCTCGGTACGGTGAAAATCATGGAAGAAGAAGAGGAGAATCTTCCTGTTCACCAGGCTTCCCGCGCTACGGCCGCTGCTTTGAATAAAGCTATCAATAAGGAGCTAGCCCGTATTTCCGCGCTGAAAATTGAACATAAGAAGTTCAATGGCGCAATTAAGAACATGATTGACGCTCAGCGTCAATAATTTTTATACCTAAGTTCTATACAACGAATCCGCGTTGCTGTTCAGGCATCGCGGATTTGTTATTTTTATAAAAAAGTTTGAAATATTCAAATAAATAGGCGATGGTGTTACGCTTAATGAATGTACGGCACATGAAGTACCGGTACAAACCAATCAGATACAATGAGAAAACAAATGATACAATTCGCTGTAGTTGCTTGCGTAGCAATCTTTGCCTTCAGCCAGCAGTCACAGGCCGCAGGTCTGCATATCAACTTTGGCGTTGCGAAGTCGAAGGCCTGTTGCGTTGAGAATCACCGCATGGCACAGAAGCATAAAGCTAATAGATGCAAGCATGCGCATCACCATTGCTGCCAGCATGACAAGAAGGTACGCCACCATATTGTAGTTCGCAACAGAAAAGACTGCTGCCGCCATGGACACTGATACATGAGGGAGGAGCAGCGTGATGGTTGCTCCTCCCATTGTATATTCCATGGATTCGAAGCTGAAGTTTATTATAATGATGTTGAAGAAGGATTAGAAACTGACGGATAAAACAGACAACAGGAGCCTTGTTCAGGAGGGCAGGGGAGTAGAAGTGTTCTTCTTGTGAGAGGCGGGTCGAGATGAAGAGCCACTGCCGATGAAGCCGCTACAAAGCAATACTGACTTCGTGGCGGATTTTAATTGATGAAATGGCGGGGTAGAACGTATTTTGCGCTTGCGCACGCGATGGGTAGCAGGTATGATATTCGGGCTAGCCTATGCAGTACGAGACCGAACCACAGATGCCTCAGCGAGAGGAACGGACATGGGTCACACGCGTGACGTGTGCCTGTCTTATATGCGTTGTATTGATTCTCGGAGCCTCTCTGTTAAGCTATAATCATGGTGAGATGGGGTGGGATTTTCTGAATCCTACAGGCGGAACGGCCGCGGAGGAGGCATCGTGTACGAATTGGCTGGGGGTAATTGGTCTTTATCTGGCCGGTATATGCAATTGGATACTGGGGGCTACCTCGTTGTATGCCCTGGCTCTTCTTCTGATTTTCTGTATCGGTATGATTATCTGGCCGCGGCGACCTTTTGTGTTGCAGCTGGTGGCTATGATTTGCCTGGTGATTTTTGCCTCAGCGATACTCGCATTGCAGCCTTGGTTTTTTGAATCATGGCGAGAGTCTCATCACCTCTATTCGGTGGGGGGCGCACTGGGATATCTGGATGGGTGCCATCTCGTAGAGCCATTTCTGGGAACCCGGTGGTCTCTGGTGCTGTTTCTTTCATTGCATGCACTGGCGCTGATATATTTTGCCCGTTTTACATTCTGCCGGTTCTGGAGTGAGGTCTGGTATGATATTTGCGACACCTGGTGCCGGTGGCGCGATGCCAGAATTGAGAAGCGCGAACGGCGGCGTCAGGAAAAAGAGCGCGAGATGCGCGAGAAAGCTGAAATCCTTGAGCGTGAATATTTAGCCGCACAGGATGCCGCAGCTGCCGAACGTGCAGCGGCTGCAGAGGAGGCACGGCGTGCCGGTATAAGCCGGCAGAATGATACGCAGCCGGAGGATACTGTATTGCCGACTGTCCGGAAGCGTAGTGGGCAGGACGTGCGCAGCTCTGCGGGGCAGCCGTATGAGGAGGATTATCCGCCTGTGAAACCCCTGGAGCAGCAGTTGAAGGAAAGTGCAGAACGAGCTGCTTCCCGGGTGACAGTACAGCGGCCACCGAGCGCCCGGGGACGCCAGTATATACCTACCAGCAACAGGGCTAATCTACTGGATTTGCTTGCCCCTGTGGAAGAGGAAATCGCTTTGCGTAATGCACCGGGCGCGGACCTGGAGCCTGAGCCTCGCACTGCGCAACGGCCTCGGGGAACTTCACTCAATCCTCGTCTGCAGGAGCAGGCAGAGCGCCGCATGGGTAAGATCGGAAGTGCGCCTGCATCTAAACCAGCAGCACCGGAACGCCAGGCGGCTTCCAGAGCAGCCTCCGGTAAATCTGCTCCTCTTGCGGGGAAAAAGGACACTCGTGTACAGTATGCGGATTATCCTCTTCCCCCGTATGATTTGCTGAAGTTTGAGCCGGTTTCTCAAGAAGTGACCGCTGCCGCTCAGGTTGAGATGATGGATATGCAGCAGCGTATCATCGATACGATGGACACGTTCAAGATAGATATGAAGCCGGGTGATATTACCCGCGGTCCTAGTATTACGCGCTATGAATTCTATCCTCCGCGCGGACTTCGCGTCACCCGGATTTCTGCACTTGATAAGGATATCATGATGGCAACGAGCTCCAAATCTGTGAACATTCTCGCCCCCATACCGGGTAAGAATACAGTGGGTGTGGAGCTTGAAAATGCGCAGAAATCGCCTGTTTATCTGCGAGAACTTCTGCAGTCTGATAATTTCAATGATCCCAAATTGCGAATCCCAGTTGCGCTGGGTAAGGATGTATACGGCAATGCGGTCATTGGTGACCTTGCGGCCATGCCGCATACCCTGGTTGCTGGTACGACCGGTTCCGGTAAATCGGTGTGTATTAACAGCATGATTCTGTCCATGCTGTACAAGTTCCGTCCGGAAGAACTTAAACTCATTCTGGTTGACCCCAAAGTGGTGGAAATGCAGCCGTATTGCAAGTTGCCGCATCTTATTTGTCCGGTTGTGACTCAGCCGGGACGCGTCATTGGCGCGTTGCGCTGGGCTGTGAATGAGATGGAGCGCCGCTATCGCTGGTTCAGTCAGGTCGGTGTCCGCAATTTCGAAGATTTCAACAACCGTGAGGATGATGGTCCTGCGGATGAGCCGGAGGAAGAGAATGATGCTCCCATCGATTACGCTGCCATTGAAGCCATGGCCAGTGAAATTGAGCGTCAGGCCGAGGATGAGGTGCCTTTGGAAGAAGATGATGGCCAGGAAGAATTTGATTTCAATGAGCCAGAGCCCATTCCGCTCAAACTGCCGTATGTGGTTATCATCATTGATGAGCTGGCTGACCTGATGTCGGTGGTCAAAGAGGACCTGGAAAATTATATCGCGCGTCTTACTCAGAAAGCCCGTGCCGCAGGTATTCACCTGGTGGCGGCTACTCAGACTCCTCGCGCCAATGTTGTGACTGGTACCATCAAGGCCAATATTCCCAGCCGTATCGCTTTCCGTGTGGCAAGCCCGCTGGATTCCCGTATTATTCTGGATACTGCAGGTGCTGAGAATCTGCTGGGTAAAGGTGACAGTCTTTTCCTGCCGCCCGGTGGCATTACCAAGATGACCCGCGTGCAGGGTGCCTTTGTGAGCGATGCGGAAATTGCGCGAATCATAGCTCATTGCGCGGCTCACGCCAAGCAGAAGTTTGAACAAGGCGTTGCGGTTGAAATGAATGAGGCAGAGGGTGGTTCTTCTCCCAATGCTGATAATGGCGGGCGTATAGGCACCAAGAATATGAGCGATGATTCTGCTGAACTCTATACCCGGTGTGTTCAGCTCGTCGTGACTGAACGCAAGGCCAGCACCTCCCTGCTGCAGCGTCGTTTCAGCATCGGTTATGGCCGCGCTGCCAAAATAATGGATGAAATGGAAAAAAATGGTATCATTTCGCCGCCGACCGGGGCTACACGAGCCCGCGAAGTTCTGGTGGATGGTTGATAAACAAAACAGCGCTGCTTTTTGCAGCGCTGAATGATTTTTACAATCCCAGTTTTCCGGGGTTGAGAATTCCCCTGGAATCCAGAGCAGTTTTCAGTGCTTTGTGGGTTTCCATAGCGACAGCTCCGATAGCGCGAGGGAACCATGGGGCTTTGGCGATGCCGATGCCATGTTCTCCGGTGATACTGCCACCGTGAGCCATGACCCAGTCGAAAAGCCGGTTGACGAGCGCATCGGCTGGTTCGCGGATATCTCGGCCTTCAGCATCCTTGAGCACCATGATATTGGTGTGGATGTTACCATCTCCGCTGTGGCCGAAACATGCTACTGGAATTCCAGTCTCCTGCTGCATGGTTTCGCAGAAGCTGACCAGTGCTACCAGCTGGGAGCGGGGTATGACGATATCTTCATTCAGCTTGGTGAGGCCGGTGGCTTTCAGGCTGTAGGAGAACTCGCGGCGCAGTTGCCAGATAGATTCGACCTCTGTTTCAGTCCGGGCGTAAACGATATCGCTTGCACCTGTGCTGCGCAGAATGCCGGCAATGCTTTCAAGCTCTGTTGCCACGGCATCAGCCTGCCCGTCGATTTCGATGATGATATGCCCTTTGGCTCCTGCAGGCAGGACGCTGGGCCCCAGGTGATTCCTGGCTGCAGCCAGAGTAAAGGCATCCGTGATTTCGATGGCGCAGGGTAAGTGACCGCCTTGCAGCGTATTTTGCACGGCGGCGGCGGCCAATGCGAATTCCGGGAAGCTGGCGTGCAGTGCTGCGCGAGCCGGAGGGGCAGGGATGATGCGAAGCGTGGCTTCGGTAATGATACCGAGTAAGCCCTCACTGCCGCAGAACAACCCGACCAGATCGAAGCCTTGTTTGTTCTTGTGGGTACGCCCCCCGCAGCGCAGCACGCGGCCATCTGCTAGTACGACGGTGAGCCCCAGCACATAGGCCCGGGTTACTCCGTATTTCAGACAGCGCGGACCACCTGCGTTGGTGGCGATATTGCCGCCGATACTGGATTCTTTCCTGGAGGCCGGGTCCGGCGGATAGAACCAGCCGACGGCCGAACAGGCTGCCTGTAAATCAGCTGTCAGTACACCGGCTTCGGCCACTGCCACACCATCTGCCGGGTTGACTTCCAATATGCGGGTCATTTTCGCTACTGAGATGACAAGACCACCCTTGACAGGCACGCAGCCGCCGACATAGCCGACCCCGGCACCGCGCGGCGTTACAGGGATACGGTGCTCGTAGGCAAACTTCAGCGCGGTGGAGACATGTTCTGTTTCTGTAGCCAGAACCACAGCATCCGGCAGCGCTGCGGCGTGCCATTTATCGCCAGAGTGAGCGCGGAGCGTTTCAGCATCTGTCCGTACGCAATCACCCAGCAATTCGCGTAAATCGTCAATCCAATTCATGAGTATTGAAAAATCATTAATCTTTACCAGTACCCCAGCGGCGGTGTAACCAGGATTCTACAGGTGAGAAAAGTATCTTATCAGCTAACAGACCAACGGCTATGATGATGAACATAATCCCGATGACCTGGTACATGCGCTGGAGCTCGCGGCCATAGTGAAGATATTGACCGATACCGAAGCCGGAGACAACGGAAACATAGATTTCTGCAGCCATGAGAGAGCGCCAGGCAAATGCCCAGCCCTGTTTCATGCCGCTTACCACAAAGGGGGCGGAGGCCGGCAGGGTCACAAACACCAGGGTGTGCAGCGGGCTGGAACCCATGGTGCGTGCGGCTCGGGCATAGATGGGGGGAACATTTTTCATTCCGTTCTGGGTGGAGAGCAGCACACTCCACAGGGTACCCATGATGACAACGAAGAGGAGCGCTGATTCTGTCTGCCCGAACCAGATACATGCCAGCGGAACCCAGCACACGCTGGGTAATGCCTGCAAGCCCAGTGCCAGCATGCCCAGTGTATCATTGATGCAGCGGAAGCGGGCTGCCAGCATACCCAGGGGCACACCAAGTATCAGACCTATGACATAGCCAATGAGCAGTCTGCGCAGCGTGATAAGCATGGACAACGGAATTTTCCCGTTGATGGAGTTATCCCAGAGGTATTGCCCTACAGTACTGGGGGGTGGCAGTACATAGGGTGACCAGAGACTGATATCCAGACCGAGTGCTGACAAATCGCCCGTGAGAGCCGCCCAGATAAGAATCAGCAGGGTAAAGAAAATGAGGGTGATGAGAGTGCGTTTCATGGCGGGTTAATCTGATTCGCTGGCGGTGTAGCCTTTGAGGGCGGACGTGATGCTCTGCGAGAGGTCAGCAAGGTCGTGGTTGTTGATGTTACGTGGTCTGGCGAGGTACACGGGGAACTCCTCGCGCACGCGGCCGGGATGCGGCGAGAAGAGAATCACGCGGCTGCCAAGGCACACGGCCTCGCGTACGTTGTGGGTCACGAATACGATGGTCTTGCGGCGTTTTTCCCATACATCCTGAATATCGCCGTAGAGTTGCTCGCGGGTCATGGCATCCAGGGCAGAGAAGGGTTCGTCCATGAGCAGAATCTTGGGGTTCGGCGCAAGAGAACGGGCCAGTGCCACACGTTGGCGCATGCCGCCACTCAGCTCGTGGATATTGGCGTGAGCAAAGCGGTCCATCTTCACCAGGTAAAGGTAGTACTTAGCCACTTCCAGACGTTCTTTGTTGGTCAGGTTCGGCTTCTGTTTCAGACCGAACATCACATTGCCTATCACATCCAGCCAGGGGAAGAGAGCGTGCTCCTGGAACATGACCATGCGGTCGCGACCCGGGCCGGTTATAGGCGTGCCGTCGATGAGTGCCATGCCGCTGTCCGGCTTATCCAGCCCGGCAATGATGTTGAGCAGGGTGGATTTGCCGCAGCCGCTGGGGCCCACGAAGCAGACAAACTCGCCTTCGTTGATGGTGAGTGAAACATCGTCCAGCGCGCGAACGGTGCCGCGCTTGGTTACGAAATCCTTGCACACATGCTCGATGCTGAGCTTGGCTGTGGGGAAGTGGTGTATTTCCTCGTGTAATTTCTCCTGTGTCATCAGTCTTGTTTGTAAATCATTCCATCCAGCGGCGGCACGCGATCCAGCAGGTCTGCAGCCTGCGCATCTTCCACAAATTGTTTCATCCCCGGCAGGTCAATCTCCGTGGTCAGTTTCAGCCGCTTCCAGGCACTGCGCACCAGATCCGGCTCCATAGGGGCCTGGGTCAGCAGGGTGAGCTCTTCCACCACGCGGGCCTGGGCTTCCTCCGGGTGGTCGATAATCCACTGGGTGAGCTCGCGGTGGGCGCGGATGATGGTGGCGGCCTCCTGCGGGTGGTGCTTCAGCCAGCCTACGCGGCCAACCAGTACCGTGGTGACCACATCCGGCTCTTGCACCAGAATGCGGGCGCCGGCCATGCTTTCCAGCCGGGAAACCCAGGGCTCTACTGTCCAGCAGGCGTCAATGTCGCCCTGTTTCAGGAGCTGCAGCTGCATGGAGTTCGGGGTGGGGGCCACGCGGCAGTCTCCTGCGCCCTCCAGCGTGCAGCGCAGACCGTTGCGGGCGAGCCAGGCACGGCAGGAGACATCCTGCGTGTTGCCCAGCTGGGGCGTGGCGATGCTTCGCCCCTTGAAATCGGATGGGGTGTTAATGTTGCTATCAGCCGGCACCATGAGCGCGGCGCCGCCATTCACGGCTCCCGCAAGGATGCGAACCTCGCGCCCTGCGGACACGGCATAGGCATTCAGCGCGGGGCTGGGACCTACGTAAGTGAGGTCAGCCGTGCGGCCGAACAGAGCTTCCATGGCGGTGGGGCCGGCGTTGTAGGTGTACCACTCAATCGAATAACCGGGCAGGTATCGCTCAAACCAGCCCTCGCCGTGGCGGCTCATATTGCGTGCTACGAGAGCCTGCACATGAGTCACGTTCGGGAACCCGCCCATGCGGATTACCTTGCTGTTCGGATCCTCCTGGTTGCACCCCGCCACAAGGAGCAGGACCATCACCAGAATCAGGCAGCTGAGCAGTTTTTTGAGCATTCGTTACACACTACCAGAATCCCCGCCCGTGGTCAAGCTGCAAGTGCGACAATGGGATTGACTATTGACTATTGACTATTGACTATTGGAGGGCGGGTGGTGAATCGGGATTTGGAGTGCGGGGTCTTCAGTCCCGTTTTACATATCCGTGAATGGATTAATAAAGAGGGCGTAGACAACCGGTCCGACGGCATAGCTGGCGACGGTGAGGGGTAAATCCACGCCATAGCTCATGGCCACAGCCAGGGGCAGGCGGAGTTTGTTGCCCGTGGTGCGGATGGTGGGCAGACCATTCAGCACGCCGAAGAGGCCCGTACTTTCGTATTGGCTCGGTGTGAGGGTGAGCAGGTCTACGCTCCTATTGAAGTGGCTTTTGTCCATGTAGCTGACGGTCAGGTCTTTTTTGTCGACACGCTTCGCTTTGGTGTAGTCAAAATCGATGGCCCGGATAAAAACAGGCATATCATCGGATTGCTTGTTGTCGAGTCTCACGAGGTAAAGCTCCGGGGTAGGGGCACCTGTGGCATCCGGTGCGGGGGGAGCATCGTTGCAGGTGTTGATATTGTGAGGCAGAATGATGATGCCTACCAGTTTCGGGTTTATCTGCCTGTATTCCACTACGATTTCTTTGTAGGTCACCCCGTTTACCATGTAAAATGAATCTTCACTTCGATACGCCATGATAGGTACCGCCTTGCCGATGCTGTCGAGCTTGGCTCCGGTATTGAAGGTGACGCAACTGCACAGGCAGCAAAGGGTGACAAGGGAGAGAAAAATCTTCTGGAACATGGCGGTGATATTGTATCATGAAAACAGCGAGAGTCAAACGGTCAGGATAACTCTTGCCATTTTGGCAAATGTTTGATATGTTTCTGCGTGCAGATTATGAGTAACAACGGTCAAACAAGTATCGACCTCCGGCAGCCAATCGGGGCTTTTTCGAAGGTTCTGATGGTGGTGCTGAGTGTGGGACTGCTGGCTTTTCTGGTCGGCGCTCTGCTGGGAGAATGCGAGGAGCCTTTGTGGAAGTGGCTCATTGTAGCTATGACGGTGGTGCCAGCCTTGGGTAGTACCGGGGTAACTCTTTTTGTTCTGTGGGGACGGAAGTGCCTTCTGCTGCAGGATGATGTGGTGGAAATCCACTGGGAAGTCTGGGGCTTCCGGCGCATCAAGCGTGTGCAGATAGGGCGCAGAAGCCGGCTTATTCTCAAAACTGCCTATGTTACAAGCCCTGACGATGGAGACGGCCCTGATGTTACCGAAATGCTGGAGTTGCAGCTTACGGATGCCCATGGGTATACACAACGCCTGCTTCAGTTTGATGCGAGGCAGCGCGCGCAGGTGGAACAGATTGCTGCGGAGATTCTCCAGCACTTGCCCCAGCTGGAGCTGGTGCAGGAGTGATAAACTCCGAGTTTGTCGAGCAGGCACAGCCTGCGGAATTTTGAGCCCGGAGGGCGGTACTTTTAGTAGCTCAGGGCGTCAGCCCTGGGATTATATAGAAAAAAGCATCAGAACCCCGAGCGAAGTGAGCGGGTGGCAGGCTGCGAGAGCCGTACTATTTGGTTCTAAGCGCTGATTTTATTTAGCAACCCGCCTTGCGAATCTGCCACCCACTCGCGATGCTCGGGGTTCCGTCCATTATTTTTCATGATACCCAAGGCTGACGCCTTGGGCTATTGAACGTGTCGTCCTTTCGGACTCAAAATTCCGCTCCGCTTGCCTGATAATTCCCGATTTGCGAGCTCAATTACAGTTTTTTAATTATACCAACGCAAAAACCACCTGAGGGATTCTCAGGTGGTTTTTGGAATATTCTGCAGTCCTGTGAATCAGCGCATCATGCGGGGCTGAATAGGGCATGCGGAGTAATCACCAGCCGGGGCTTCCGTGGCGGGGATTTCAGCCTTGGCACCGGGGATGATTTCCAGCTTGGTGACCGGGCGGAAAGGTGTCACTAAATCGCCGATTTCGCCGTAGCAGTGTTCCTGGGTCATGATGACTTTGCTGCCGAGTTCAAGCTTGTCAATCAGTTCGAAAATGGCTGCGTCATCCTGGCCGGGTGTGAGTTTCTTCACATCCACCATGACGATGGAACCCGGAGCGGCCTTCTCATCGCCGTATTCGGAATTCTGGCAGTAGTCCACATTTTTGAGCACGCGGAAACGGGCCACCTTGGTAGCGTGGTCACATTTGTCGGGGCAATCGGCGGTCATACCGCGGCAGGGCAGCTCCATGAGCCCCAGGTAGGCGGCTTCGAAGCTGTTGGTGGCAAGCACCTGTGCATTTTCCGGCATGGGGGAGGCATGTAGCGCCGGAATGGACAATAAGGTGAGCAGAATGGTTAAGTGCTTCATGGCTTTATGGAACAGGAACGGGCTTTATTCTTCGCTTTCAGCGTCGTCTTTCTCGATGGTATATGATTTCCAGTGCTCCAGTACGTTGCCGGGGTGGCCTGCGATGATGGTGCGGCCCTCGCGGTCTACAATGTTGCAGTGGGGAATACCGCCGGCGGGAGCATGCCCGGGAACTTTGGCGCACTTGTCATCGTTGCCCATGACGGTGAGGAATTTGATTTTGAAATTGTTGACAAAGTTCTTGGCTGCGTCCGGGGTGCGATCCTGGCAGAAGAGGACGATATCCACCTTGCCGGATTTTTTGATGTCCTTATAGGTTTTGACAATGTGCGGCATTTCCTGGCAGCATGGGCCGCACCAGCTGGCGGAATACAGGAAAATGAAATAGTCTGCCTTTTCGTTAACACGCCCTTTGACCTTTTTGACTTTTTTGAGCGCAGGAATGATGGGGCTGATAGCCTTCTTTGCTTTCTTGGCTGTTTTCTTGACGGCGGTCTGTTCGGGTTCATCCTGGGCGCTGATTGCGAGTGGTGCGAAGACCAGCAGGGAAAGGAGTGTGACGCAAAGATTAAGGTGTCGTTTGAACATGTGGATTACTGGGGGTTAGAGTGTTTGAAAGGCGTTGGAAAATTGCTGGATAGATTCGGCCAGTTCCTGGCTGTTGTAGAAATTGCTGTTGATGGTTCTGGTCAGTGCCTGGTTCAGGGCGGTGGCTGCGGCCTTGGCCTTTTCGCCGTATTCTGTCTGCATGAGGGCTTTGTCCTCCTCTCGCACCTGCGGTTTTACAGCCTTGAGCTGGTAAATGAAACCAGTGAGCTGGCTGATTCCTGCCGCTACTTCCTGTGGTGCGGAAGCAATGCTCTTGATGTTCAGTAGCTCGGTGGCACTCTGGATGATGGTAATCTGAGCTTCCACGTATTCAGATATGCTCAGGCTTTCCTGGGCTTGCCGGGCTGATACTGGTGCAATGATGCCTGATACAGCGGCAAACAGGAGGTAAGGGGTTTTTGTCATCGCGGATGATTATACAGCAAAATCGCCCGCTAGACAAGTGTAATTGTAATTGATGCTTGATAGTCAATATGTCGCTCTGTCTGATACTGCGTGTTTTGCCTGGTGCCACCATAAAAATCAGAATGCCGGGTTGAGGACATACTCAACCCGGCAGAAAAGGAATAACCGCAGGCCCGGCATTAATTCTTCTTTCGCCAGAGGGGCCGGGAAATGAGTGCGGCGTAGGCAAAATCAAAGATGCCGATGCCAGCCCATATCCAACGCTCCGAACCTTCCAGTTGGAGGAGACCATAGCCCAGCAGAACTGCACCCAGCAGGGCGAACCCTGTTACCCGGATGATTGTGGTGCGGCGGGAAGAGTAGTCAGCCATAACTTGTGGTGAATGAAATTACTTGGTGAGACCGAGCAGTTCCATCTCGAAGATGAGCGTGCTGTTCGGACCGATGCTGCCGGGACCATTGGCACCGTAGGCAAGGTCGGCGGGGATGGTGACGCGCCACTTGGCACCCACGGGCATGAGCTTGAGGGCCTCTGTGAAACCGGGAATGACCTGGCGGATGTTGAACTTCACGGGAGCCTGGCTCTGGTCGAACACTGTGCCGTCCACCAGCGTGCCTTTGTACATCACCTCAGCGGTGGGAGCCTCGCCATGCTTGGCTGCGTCGTAGCTCTCGCCGGTGCCAGCGGTGATAACCTCGTACTGCAGACCGGAATCGGTGGTGGTCACGCCTTCGCGCTTGCCATTTTCTTCCATGTATTTCTGGCCGATTTCGAGGTTCTTCCGGGCTTTTTCGTCGCCGCGCTTCTGGAGCATGCTCAGGAAAGTCTGCTGGTATTCATTGACATGTTCGTCAATGAGACTCATATCCATGTTGCCGGAGAGGCCATCCTGAAAACCTTTACCCAGCATCTCTGCCAGCACGTCGTCCCCCTGAAGTCCGGGAAGCATCTGCGGCATTACCTGGCTGCCTACACGGTAGCCGATGAGGTAGGACATCACTTTAATCATCTGGTCTTTATCCATGCGTTTATCTTAACACTCGGTCACTGTTGATGCAAGCTGGTGTAAAGTCATACTCCTTTATGTTTGAAGTCTGAAATGAATAGTAGTGTGCACTTTTGCTGCAACCGGCTTTCCGTTCCTGCTGGCCGGTGAGAATCGCCAGTGGCGGAGAATCCAGTTTCTGGTGTGGGTGTTCAGGCTGTGCTGGGTGGCCGGCTCGGTGATTTCGACTTCGAGTGGTGCGCCATCGGGCGCCACACTGATAGTACACCCTACGCTGCTTTCCGTGCGGCGGTTGCGGAGCGAGGCCGGGAAGGGAGGTTGCGGGCAATTGAGGTAGGCTGGTGGGGTGTATGTCTCGCGGACCGGCTGGCTGGTGGTCTGCGGAGTCCTGTGTGTGCGTGTTATCTGTTTTTGTTGTCGTTGAGGAATGCTGGTGAGCAGTGCGTCTGCATCCGTTTCCAGAAGAATGTCATCGTTTTCGAAATCTTCCCAATCCGGTACGTGGTTCTGCGGAAGTTCGAAATCAGCTGTCGCTGCTGGTAGTTCCGGGAATCCTGTATGAATCCTGGTAGTCGGGATACGCAGGACAGGTGCTGGGCGGGTGGCTGAATCCCGGGGCTCAGGGATAAAGGGAATTCCTGTGAAATTGCAGTCGGATTCACCGCAGTAGACCAGTAGCTGAGAGTGCTTCGCCCACAGAAATGCGCCTGATAGAGCTACTGCAGAGATGAAGGAGCAGCGCACCGCAAGACGGATGCGGTGGCATGCCAGTTCTGCGGCAGAAACACTGTGGCGTATATGAATCATGGTGCTGACTGCACCCAGAAAAGGTGTGCATCAAGTGCATCGAAACACCAGGTGCTGGGCGGAATCTTCAACCGTGGATGGTGCGCCAGGTAGACGCGGTTTTCTTTCCAGCCCGGCAGCCAGATTGCCAGCTGGTACACCAGTGTATCGATTCGGGCGATGTCTCCCTCGCGAAGTGCTATATTCATTTCCGGCGAATCAAGACCGAATGGGGAGGCCTCTGGTTCGGCATCCGGTGACAGGAAAAGTGCAGGGGTGGGCGTTTCCGGAGCGGGCATGGCCCAGAAGACAAGCTGGTGGCTTCGTTCCCGGAGTTTTCGCTGACAGGTCTGCCAGGGCTGAGCTTCAGGTATGATTTCAGCACCACAGACCGCCGCGCTCTCTACCAGGGTGTTAACCAGCGTGTTGAGCTTTACGCCCGGGGTGTACAGGAGCCGCACACTCAGGCGGGTGCCGTCTGTTTTTTGCAGAATACCATCGCTGCCGGGTATGGTGTACCCGGCGCGGGCAAAGCAGGCGCGCGCCGCTGCCGGGGTATACTGGTATTGTGGTGTTCCTGCCGGACTGAGCTTGCCATAGCCACTGGTGAAGGTCGTAAGCCTCTGTCCCTCCCCGCGCATGATGAGTTGTACCGCCTTATCCATATCCATGGCCTGAATCAATCCACGTCTCAATTCCACGTCGGGCAGCGTCCGGGAGTTCAGCGCTATGCCGTATGGGGGCAGGGGGTATTCTGCGTCGTATACCAGGGTTGGTATGTCCGGGTGAGGTTCCAGTCGTTCCTGCCAGGCTGCTATATTGCGTGTCTGCAGGGCATCCAGTTTACCGCGCAGGAAAAATTCCCATACCTGAGCTTCGGAATTGAGGAAATGATATTCGATGGAATCGGCGTTGAAGCGGTGCTTGTATAATGGCAGATCTTCACCCCACCAGCCGGCTATGCGCTGTAGTTCCAGCATGCGGCCTCTTTCCACGCGGCTGACCCGGTACGGCCCTGTAGCCGGGGGAATTCTCTGGGCATATTCGGCTCGATAGCGGGAGTCGAAGTTACGGTAGAATCCGGGTTCTGCCGGGTGCAGCAGCTGGGCCGCAGCCTGCACGGACGGCTGGGCGCGCAATGTGATGGAAAGCAGGTGTTCACCATGTGTGCAGATGCTGCTGGCGTGCATTTTCACCGCTTCGAATTCAGCGCAGCGGTTTTCTGCCTGCAATAAGACAGCCAGCAGGTAATCTGCCGCGCGGACTGGTCGTTTGTTGTTATAATGAGCCGCTGGGTTCAGCCGGAAATACACTGTGTTTCCGGCTGTGGCCCAGGCTTCTGCTACTCCGGCAGCCAGTTCTCGGGTGAGCGGGTGCCGGCTGACCAGCGGAATTTCAGTAGCGGCCTGCAGGTTCTGGTGAAAGAATTGCGCGCCACCGCCGCCGAAACGTAGAAAATGTGCCGGGAATGGCCCCGCATTAGGGAAACGCACTCTGCCTCCTTTGCAGGCTTCCGGCTGCCCGATTGTTTCTTGGCCTTTGCCCCCCTGCCAGTCAAGGCCGGCTGGCAAGGGGTGGTTCAGTTCCAGCTTCAGATCTGGTATACGGGCCAGGCGTTCAGAGAAATCTGCGGGGTATGCAGCGGGAACTGCTTCTGCATCCTCGGCTGCGGGTACAGGTTTGTTCACCCCGGTGAGCCACCAGATGAGAACAGCCATTACCAGCACAAAGATGATGAGAGCTCGCTTCATCAGAAGGTGAGGGTGCAGCCGCCGTAAATCGAAGTGCCGGGGGAGAGAATATTGCCACTGGAGCTGTCTGTCACGAACTTCTGGTTTGTCAGGTTTTCGATTCGTGCGTGCAGTGTGAGCGTTTCGTTTACTTCGTATTCTGCGTACCAGCGCAAGGTGTAGTAGGAGTCCATATGGGAGCCATTCCAGTCGCGGCGACCGCTGGCTGCCGCCAGACCGATACCTGTGGTCAGCTGTTCAGTGGGGTGGGTGTGGATATCTGCGCTCCATACCTGACGGTAGCTGTTCGGGATGTCCTGGCCATCATGCTGCCTGGGCTGGGTATAGGTGTATGCCAGCTTGTAGCCGGTGTTCCAGGTATCGCCGAATGCGCCGGTCAGCGCCAGTTCCACTCCCTGGCTGGTCCAGTGCCCAGGGGCGTTATAGTAGTAGTAATTTGTCCCATCCTTTGAAATGTCCTTGATGGCATTCTTCACCTGCTGCCAGAAATAGGTAAGGGAGGCAGTGTGATTGTCGCTGAGTGCCTGCTCTACGCCGAAGTCTGCGCTCCAGCTTGTTTCGCAATCCAGGTTCGAGTTGCCGTGGTAGAAGTACTCTTGGGAGCCTCCGTCCCATACATAGAGTGCGCGGTAGGATTTGACGCTGCGCTCAAAGGAACTCGGCCCGCGGTAGCCAAGCCCGAAAGAGCCGAACAGGCGTGAGCCGGTGTTGTCAAAGGAGTAGCTGCTTGCTGCGCGAGCCGTGGGCATGGTGTGGTAGATGCTGCTGTAATCCAGTCGCACAGCCAGGGAGTTCACCCATTCCTTTACCGGGCAGCAGATGTGGTCAACAGCCACGGAATACATGTTTTCCTCCGTGTTACTTGCGCCCCAGCTGGAGCAGTCGTACTGGCTGCGGGTCCAGCGGAATGAGAAGTTTGTGGTCTGGTGCTGGCTCCAGCGCAGGGAGTTGCGCCACTCCATCTGTATGTTGCGCAGGTCATAGTTGGTCCCGTGGCCCATCATGTTATCGGTGCCGTAGTAGCCGGCCATCAGGCTGCTGGTGTAGTCGTTGGTGATTTTGCTTTCCACCTTGGCAGTCACCAGATTCGTGCGGAAGCGATACGGAGTAACGCTCCAACCTGCGCCGTAATAGGAGGCCTGGTCATACCAGGCATCCTCTCGGCGGTAAGTGGTGGTGAAGGTGGTGGCTTCATTCAAATCATAATCCAGGCGCAGGGCTTCGGCAAAGCATTCGTAGCGTCCGGCCTTGCTGATGGTGGGCACGGAGCCGTTGGCGGAGCGGATATCGTTGTCCGTGTGCTCATAGGTGCCGGAAACGAAGTAGTGCAGCTTGTCCTGCTGCCCCTGGAATCGCAGGTTCGCAGTGTAGGTGTCGTGACTCCCGGCCTCCTGGAACAGGGTAGCGGTGGGCTCGCCCTCACCACGCGGGGTTTCCATGAAGAGTACGCCGGCTACGGCGCCGCCGCCGTAGATGGCCCCCTGAGTGCCGCGCAGCAGTTCAGCGTTGCCTATGTCGAAGGTGTTGCTGCGACCGATGATGTTCGGTGTGACATTGCCGTTGCCATTGCTGCCGGAAATCAGCATTCCGTCCATCATGGGCTGCACATAGGCCTGGCGAGCCATGCCGCGAATCACAATGTTGGATACATTGCCCTTGCCATTCAGCCCGCCGCCGGGCAGCACGGCTGCACCGGGAACGGTGGTCAGGGCATCGGATATATTGTAAATTCCCTCCGAACGTAGTTCCTCCATGTCCAGCACGGTGACGGATACGCCCGTCTGGTCATAGGGCACCGCATTGCCGCCATGCGCAGATACCGTGATGGGGGTAAGTTCGGTTACAGGAGTTTCAGCAGCACAGGCTGCTGCACTTAAACCTGCCAGCAAAAGGGCAGGTACAATGCGCGATATGCTCCAGTGCGGAGCAGTTATAGTTTGTTTCATTGCTGTATAGTGGCCGTTGAGTAGGCGGTGCATCGCCGCTGTTTGTCTTGGCGAACCCCCATGGCTGGTATTCCGACTGAGTGCCATGGGCTTTCGCCCAGACACAACACGGTTGCGGCACAGCGACGGATTCTCACCGTCTTCCCCATCTATTTCCTGCGGCATCGTCGCCGCCTCCGGGGGGCTCTACGCGCAGTCTTTTCTGCGCGGTACGCGGACTATCTAAGCATGCGGAGCCCTGAGAGTCAAGCCAAATGAACGGCGTTGACCATGCCGGATTCCAGATGTGAGGAAATGTTCTTGTGCTGTTCTGGAAACTGGTATAGAATACTGTGTCTGATGTCCGATTGCTGCCACTGGGTAAACTTGCGAAATCCGCTCTATGTGAAATATCACGATGAGGAGTGGGGTGTCCCTTCGCGGGATGATGCCTATCTTTATGAAATGCTGCTGCTGGAGATGTTTGTGGCAGGCCTTTCCTGGGAATGTGTGCTCAACAAACGTGAGTCATTCAGAGAAGCCTTCGCCGGCTTCGACCCTCAGCTCGTGGCCTCATTCGACGAGTCCAAGGTGGAGGACCTGCTCCGGAATCCCGGCATTATCCGCCACCGGGGCAAGATACAGGCCGCTATTACCAATACCCGCATCTTTCTCCAGATTCAGGCGGAATCCGGCAGTTTTGCTGCTTATGCCTGGGGCTTTTCCCACAATGAAGTGGTGCGCGAGCCCTACACCCTGCGCACCACCTCTCCCTTATCCGATGCGTTCTCTCGGGACCTCCGCCGCCGCGGTATGCGCTTTTTCGGTTCTACCACGGCCTATTCCTGGCTTCAGGCTGTCGGCATCATCAACGGTCATGGGGGGGAGATTTGCGCTGCAGATGAAGAAGAGTCTCAGGTATGATTGGATTTTTTGTTGAGTTATCTTTCGATAAGGTGTAGCATGTGTGGAGAAGATAAGCTGTAAAAGTAACATGAAACGATTGCCGAAAAACCGGATTCTGGCGCTTTGCGCAGCGCTGATGGTCGTGAACGCTGCTCAGGGGGAGGACTCGACCTATTCCCCGATTCGATATGATATCCAGCAGCGGCGCGTGTGCCTCTGGGATGAAGATTACCGCCAGCGCCGGATTGAGACGCCTGCGGAAATCCCTGCATTTCTGATTCCGGTCCGGGAAAGCTTTTACAAGAAACTGGAGGAATTCTGCGCCCGGCATGAAGAGTATGCCGAGCCTTTGAAAAATGAGGTGCTGGACACATCTCTTATCGAAGAAGCGGTGAAGGTGCTGGCTCGCTATTATTATCTGCAGGTGCAGCTGGGTGAGTATTGCTATGGTGCAGAAAATGCAGCAGCGCTGGAAAAGTACAGAGCCGCCGTAGAGCAGGATATCCTGCGCTTATCTCTTGAGCTGCTGCGGAGTTGTTATTGGTGCAGTGCCAATACTCCTGATTATTCAGAAAGCGAGACGCCGGATGATTTGTATACGCAGTTGTCAGCCCTGCCGGTATATGCGGATTATGGTTATCAATCTGTTCTGGAGGAGTATCTGCAGTCGCTGAATCCTCCCACCGATGCTCCGTTGGATGATATGCAGGTGCTGGAACTGAATACGCTTTACTCTCTCCGGGATGATATGCGCTGCTCTCGTTTGTATGACCTCGCGAATACGGCGGCTGTATTGCATTTTATTATGGAACGTAATACCTTGACCGGTGGTTGCTGGGACTCACAAGGTCAGGGGAAGGTGGCGGCAACCCATATTGTTCAGCAATTTGATACATGGCGCGAAATTATGCATCTGGCACACGAACGCGGATTATGCCTGCCTCGGTGCCTGACATCCTGGGCCGGTATTGCATACATGCCGGAAGTTGGATTCTTTCTGGCTAATCAGGAAGCAGTGCTGCGCCGGGTCCTGAATGATTATTCGCAGGTTGCTCCAGAAAATTAATCTGTCCTCGCTGCGGGAAAGCTGATGTTGAAAAAGACATCCTTTAGTCTTGCGTGCGCGCGGGGCTGGGGTATAATGGCGGCATGTCCCGGATTGATGACCTTTTTGCCTTTTTGAGCATTCCGAGTGTTTCTGCCCAGGCGGAGCATGCGGGTGATGTGGAGCGCTGCGCTGATTACCTGGTGGAGAAGCTGAACAGTATCGGCTTTTCTGCTAAGAAGTACCTGACGGATATTCACCCGATTGTGGTGGCGCACAGCCCGAAGGTGGAGGGTGCGCCCACGGTGTTGATTTACGGGCATTACGATGTGATGCCGGTGGACCCCATCAGCGAGTGGAAGAGCGATCCGTTCAAACCGGAGATTCGCGATGGCCGCATTTATGCACGCGGCGCTTCCGATGACAAGGGTGAGATTATGGCCATGATTCTGGCGGCTCAGGAGGTGATTGCCGAGGATGGCGCGCTGCCGTTGAATGTGATTTACCTGCTGGAGGGCGAGGAAGAGCGCGGCTCGGAGAGCCTGTATGCCTTCATGAAGCGCCCGGATGCCAGGGAATTGCTGGATTGCGATGTCATCATCGTGAGCGATACCGGCATGGCTGCGGTGGATATTCCCTCGTTCTCCTACGGTCTGAAGGGGCTCTGCTGCTTTGAGCTGGAGGTTTCTGCCCCTGCCATGGACCTGCACTCCGGTATTTTCGGCGGTGCGGTGGCCAACCCCATCACCACGCTCTGCGAGATGATTGCCACTACTCATGATGCGGATAACCATGTGAGTATCGATGGCTTCTATGATGGCGTGATGGAGATTCAGGACTGGGAGAAGGAAAGCTGGAAGCGTGTGCCCGGTATGAGCAATGCCGAGCTGGCGGAGCTCACCGGTGTGCCGGAGCTGCGCACGGAAACCGGCTTCACCGGGGCAGAGTGCGTGTATGCCCGCCCCACCTTTGAGCTGAACGGTATTTCCGGCGGCTATGAGGGCGAGGGCTCCAAGACGGTGATTCCCACCCACGCTATTGCTAAGATGAGCTGCCGCCTGGTGCCCGGGCAGGTGCCGGAGGAGGTGATGAAGAAGGTGGAGGCCCACTTCAAGAAGGTGTGCCCGCCGAGCGTTCGCATGAAGTTTACTGCCCAGCACACGGGCGAGGCTTACCTGAGCGACCCGAACTCTGCCTATGGTCTGGCTGCCCAGAAGGCGCAGGAGATGACCTTCGGCAACAAGCCGGTTCTGGTGCGCGAGGGTGGTTCCATTCCGATTATTGCCGAGGTATCCAAGGTGCTGGGCAAGGATGCTCTCTTCCTCGGTCTTGACCTGCCGGATGCCCGCATTCACTCGCCGAATGAGAATATGCGCGTGGAAATCTTTGAAAAGGGCATTGAGATGGGCAAGAATATGCTGCGTCTCATGGCACAGGCTAAGTAATGGACGCTGTTTCCATAGCCGATGTACACAAGAGCTTCCCCGGCCATTGGGGCAGGGGAAGTGTGTATGCTGTGAAAGGGGTGAGCCTGAGTATCCCCGAGGGCGGGGTGTATGGGCTCATTGGTCCGAATGGCAGTGGAAAGAGTACCGTGATGAAGTTGCTGGTCGGGCTGCTCGCGCCGGATGCCGGCTCCTGCAGTGTGTTCGGACAGCCCGCGACCGCATCTGCGAATCGCCGCGAAATTGGTTTTCTTCCCGAAAATCCTTATTTCTATAAATTTCTGACCGGCGAGGAAACTGTGTGTTTCTATGGCCGGTTATGCGGACTGCGTGGTGCGGCACTGAAGGAACGCACCCGCGAGTTGCTGGAACTGGTGGGGCTTACGGAGGCAAAAGACCGTCGCCTGCGGGGGTATTCCAAGGGAATGCTGCAGCGTATTGGTCTGGCACAGGCATTGGTGCAACGACCCCGGCTGTTGGTTCTTGATGAACCTACTGCCGGTGTGGATCCTATCGGCTCCCGTACCATTCGCGATATTATCCTCAGCATTAAAGAACAGGGGGTTACAGTGTTTCTTTGCTCGCATCTGCTGGAGCAAGTGCAGGAAATCTGCGACCGCGTCGGTGTGCTTTACCAAGGGTGCCTCATTGCAGAGGGCACGATGGATGAACTCACTCGCGATGACCTTCACCAGGAGATTATGCTGAATAATCCCAGCGCTGAATTACTGGAACAGATGCGCAAACTGGCGGGCGATTCCTGGCAGGGCTGCCACCCCGCCCGTAATTCGCTCGAAACGGTGTTCCTGCGTGGTATTCAGGCCAGGCTTCGCGAGCAGGATCGGTCATGATAAGTTGATATACGATGTAAAAGGAACCGGGCACGGCGTTTTTACTCCGAGCCCGGTTTTCATTCTGGAACAGTTTTACCTGTTGCCTTAAAATGTCTGCACTAATTTTTTGACGGTGTTGCCCAGTCTGGCGGAGCCGTAGAATTTTTCCTGCATCAGACGTGTACAAGCCATGCGGAAATTATTCATGGCGCTGTCCATCTGCGCCAGGTGGCGGGTGAGCCCGGCGGATGACATAGGTGGTTGTTTTTCAGCGGCAGCCTGTTGTGCTTTGTAGTCTTTGTACAGTTGTATGAGACGCGGCGTTGCGTTTTCGGCAGTACTATGGTTGTTTACCGAATTCAGAAGGTGCGACATGGACTGCAGCGTCTGCAGCATTTCCTGCGCGGCGGGGTTGCTGTGCAGAGCGCGTGTGCTTGCCTGAACTGGCGCAGCTGCTGTTAATCCGCAAAGCAGGCTTACCAGCAGCAGAGAGGCGGAGATTCGCATGGTTCCCGTTTTATTCCTGTCCGCCGGGCATGGCGTTAATAACGGGGCCGAGTGCATTCAGCAGAGCCTGTGAACCGTATGCGTTGCTCATGCTGATGCGGATGAAAGAGTTCAGAAACTCGCTGACAACCTGCTGCACTTCCTGCACGTTGATGGCGTTGCGCACCATCAATTCGACTGCTGCGTTCGGACGTGGCATGTTCTCGGCTTTTTTCTGCAGCTCTATCATGCGGGCGGAAATGCCGGAAATCTGCGGTGCTGCGGCATCTGCCGTGGCCTGGTCTGTCACGTTCTTAAGTTGCGCTGTCAGTTCTTTCACTACGCTCAGGACCTCGTTAGCCATTTGCACATATTGTTGTGCTTCTGCGGCTGTTGATTCATCTGTGGCGGTGGTGGTTTCGCCGTTGCCCAGTGAAATATCGGCTACCGCGAGCGGAGCTGCGGCCATCATGGCGGAGTAGAGTAGTGCTTTCATTTTATGGCGTTTTCCTGATTTCCTGCCCATGTTACTCTCCGCTTCCTGCCTTGTCAACTCTCTTCTGTGTCCCCCTCTTTTCTGTTATACGATAGTAGAAGGGAATGATTTTGTTGCGGGTGTACCCAGTAAATCCGAGGTCTGATGCGCAGGGTGGGGACGATACGATGCCACACTACCCGCTTGACCTTTTGCCTGGTGGCGCTAGAATGAACGGCAAACTTTATCATTATCGTAACTATGGCAAATACGCATCAGTTCCAGACGGAGGTCCGGCAGCTGCTGGTCATTGTGATTCACGCCTTTTACAGCGACCGCGAGGTGTTTGGGCGCGAGCTGGTTTCCAACGCATCTGACGCATTGGAGAAACTGCGCCTCAAGCAGCTTACCCAGACTGATATCTACGAACCCGAACGCGCTCTCCGTATCACCATTACCACCGATGAGGAAGCCGGCACGCTTACCATTGCCGATAGCGGTATCGGCATGACCCAGGAGGAAGTGGTGGAGTTCCTTGGTACAATCGCCCACTCCGGCACCAAGAAGTTCCTGGAAGCCATGAAGGAGAGCAAGGGCGGCACGCAGGATCTCATCGGCCAGTTTGGTGTGGGCTTCTACAGTGTGTTCATGGCTGCAGATAAGGTGGAGGTGACCACCCGCTCCTGGCAGCCGGATGCCACCCCGGTGAAGTGGGTGAGCGATGGGCAGGAAGGTTATGAGCTGGACGAAGCCGCTGCCGATACCCCGCGCGGCACGAGCATCCTCATTCACCTGAAGGAAGATGCGAAGAACTTTGCCAAGGGTGACCATACGCGCTACATCCTTTCCAAGTACAGCAACTTTGTGGGCTTCCCCATCGATTTCAACGGCGAGCACCTCAACACGGTGCAGGCTATCTGGATGAAGAGCAAGAAGGACGTGAAGCCGGAGGAGTACGAGGGCTTCTACCAGTTCATTGCCCACACAGAGAGCAAGCCGCTGAGCTATATGCACTTCAGCGCCGATGCCCCCATTGTGCTCAATTCTGTGCTCTTTGTGCCGGAGGAAAACCCGGAGGCTATGGGATTCGGCCGCTGCGAACCTATGGTGTCACTTTACTGCCACAAGGTGCTCATTGACAGCAAGCCCGAGAAGCTGCTGCCGGAGTGGCTGCGTCTCCTGGCCGGTGTGGTGGACAGCGAAGACCTGCCGCTCAATATTTCCCGCGAGATGCTTCAGGATAACTCCTTGCTGCGCAAGGTTTCCGGTATCATCACCAAGCGTTTCATCAAGCATCTGGAAGGCGTGGCTAAGAATGAGACCGAAACCTACGAGAAATTCTGGCGCACCTTCTCCCGCTACATCAAGGAAGGCGTGGTGACCAGCTGGGAGCACAAAGATGCACTCGGCAAGCTGCTGCGCTTTGAGTCCACCTTCACCGAGCCGGGCAAGTTCACCAGTTTCGAGGACTACGT
>JAZRKW010000025.1:0-9588 GCA_045646505.1 Akkermansia sp.
AGAGGCTATGGCCTGGTGTTTTAGCAGCGCTTCCCTGCCACCCCTCCACGTTGGTCGGGGTTCCGGTTATTTTTTATTCCAAACCCAGGGTTCGGGGCTTCGCGTCTCGCGTTGCTCGCTTGCTACGCCCTCGCAGGCCGCCGCGTGGCGGCTCCACGCTGGGCTATGATTATGCCGCCCTGCGGGCTCAAATTGCCGCTACGCCAGCACCTCGACAAATCCGAGATTGTTGTTTTCGGAGCACGGGACTTTCCTGTCACGGCGTAGAGCGTAAGCCCGGAGACGGAAGTTCTGATTAAAGATTCATTAAGATACAGGCGGGCATGCGCCTGCGGAAAATCATATAATAGAAATCACTCTGTGGGTTTCGGCGGATGATTTATCGGCGACCATGTATCGGTATAGATGCGGCTGATGTTGCGGCCCAGATGGGTGTGCACAAAGTCTGGCTTGTCGCTGAACGCTGAGCCATGCACCATGATACAGCAGCCGGACTCATGCATCTGGCGAATCAAGGGTATGGAAGAGGGGTTTTTCACCATCAGGGGTGCACCCAGAACAACGCCGGGGATTTTGTATTTCTGAGCCTGCTGCAAATCGTATACACTATAAGCTGTTAGAGCCACATGAGTGAACCCTGCCCGGAAAGCCTGCAGGCAATTGTGTGTCGAAAAAGCCTCTACAATCATGCGGTCGGCAAAAGGAATCTGCTGCTTGAGCAGCTTGAAGTTTTGCACTTTATCGGTCACCAGTACCATCTCGGGGTGTTCCTGCAGAATGCGGCAGATATCATCTGCAAACAGCGGTGTGCGGCGCCAACGGGGGCGCAACGCCTCAATATCTGCACGGCTCATGGGCGCATCGCTTAGTTCCTCTGACCCCAACAGAGCCTTCAATTCACGCCAGGTATGAGCCCCTACGAGATGCCCATCCGTTGTTATCGCTAAATCTATCTCGATATAAGTAAACCCCTTATCAAGGGAATCTTTCACAGCCTCCGCGCAATTCGTATAGTGAAATTCTCCCACGCCGCCGCCATGGGCAATCCAGTGATCCTTGATGATTTCCGGAGAAAGCAGGAGAGATGGTGCATGCTGATACGGGAGATTCAGTTCTACATCTGCCTTGTGGTAATAATACTGCAGCATCTGGCATGCTTTGTGTGCATAATTCGGCTTGATAAGGCATATTACTCCACCGCAAAGCACGACAAGCCCTGTAACCAAGGCGCACCACGTTCTTTTTTTGAGTTTCATCATCATTCAATAACGCGGAGTTGTGGGACAGCGTGCTGCTGCAGCTGCTCATTTACGGCTTCAACAGTAGCGCGTTCCATGTATATGGTGTAGGGTGCTTTGTTGAAATCCAGCCGGATGAGACCGTTTTCCGTAGCGGTATCCAGCAGGGCTGGTAAATCGGCAAAGTTCTTTACTTGTGTGCCGTTTACCGCGAGCAACTGACAAAAGCGCAGTTCATCGTACCCCTGAGTGGCGACAGTGGGCAGCACAAAGGTAAGTCCCACTGGCTCTGTGAACTGGGCCGCGCGTAATTCTGCTTCGTTCTGTTCAAGTGTCTGCAGTTCCAGCGGCAGAACGCCATTGTTCATGTTGCGGAACTCAGAAAGCAGAGTGTCGGTAAGAGGCTGGAATAAAAGCCCGCCCCATACGATATAGCGCGGTTGTTTGCCGGGCTGCTGCGGTTTGAACAAAGCGTTATCCACCGCGTTCCGGTTCAGATTCACGGAAATCTGCAGACTTTCACCTTTGCGGCTGATATTGAGCGGCAATTCCTGCCCTATATCCTTCATGCCACGCAGAAGAACAGTGGCGTGGTGCAGTCCGTAGCGTGGGTGGTCGCAGCGGCCTTGATTATCCAGAGACAGGCCGTCTATAGCAGTGAGGACATCGCCGGCTTTCACGCCGGCTGTTTCTGCAGCGCTGCCGGGCAGAACCTTGCTGATGTAAAGACCGTTTGCAGAGGAATCGAGCTTCAGGTACTGGCGGAACTGGGGGTCATCCAGCGGGGTGAGTTCTACGCCCAGGATCGGCACGCCGGCTTTTTCCTGGGTAAGGAAACGCTGAATCAGTTCTGCATTCACCACTTGCATCAAGTGTTCCTGTTTTTTGTAAGCTACGCCCAGTGCGCTCAGTTTGCCGTCGCGCACCACAGGTGCGCCGTTGGTCTGGCCCTCCGGCAGTGGTCGCGCGGCACGCATGACCATGAGCGGTATTTTGTCGCCCCCGGCATTTTCTGCCTGCAGTTCAACATGCAGTGGTTCTACACCGTTGATAAGGGCTGCAAAGGTCGCTTTATCTCCGCGGTTCAGGGCATCTCCCAGCGGTAGAGCGGTGCGGGATTCGAAAATCGAGGCATCTTCCTCATGCGCCACGGTGAGCAGGGCCAGGTTCATATCCTCGTCATAGCGCAGGACACGGGCTGGTACAGTGCGGCTTGCATCCGGCAGGATGAGTTCTACGTAGGTGGCAGAGTGTACCACCCGGCCAATTGTCAGAACGCGCCCTTCGCCCATGTATACGCCCAGAGCGCGTGATTGTTGCGGGCTTTCTTTTTTCCAGGGTTGCAGCGGGTTGTAATCCTGCAGGGTGGCACTTACCAGCAGAAGACTATGGGAGGGATTTTGCGGTGTGGCATCCGGCTGCGGTGCCGGCTCTGTTTCCGGGGCGGGTGAGGGAACCGCCGCTACTGCGTCTGGCGCGGGAGATTCTGGTTTTGCAGCAGGTTCTGCCGGAGCAGCGGGCTGTTCTTCCTGCTGAATTTTTTTGAGGGCTGTTCGCTCAGTGGGTTTGCAGGCGCACAGAGCCACAGCTGCCAGGGAAAGGGTGGTGAGGGTCCGGATCATGATGCGGAAAGAGAAGATTATTTAAGACGTGCGGGAACCGGTATGTTGTAGCGTTCGGCGATTCGCTGGTTTGCGGCATCGACTGCAGCGCTGTCAATCACCAGGGGGCGGGGGGCATCTGCCAGCTCGATGACTGTGTATTCAGGGCGGGCTGTTCCTTCTGCCGGGTAAAGAAGGCTGTGCAGGTGGTTCAGGCCTTTGACTTCCACGCCGTTTACTTTGGTTACCAGCCCGCGTCCCATGTTGTTGAAACGGGCGTTCACTTCATCCGGCAGGGTGCGGGTCATGAGTACCAGGTCTTCTTTTTCTGCTGATTCTCCGCCCCGGGTGAAGCGGTCCAGTTCGACCATGATATTGCCCGAAGGAATCTGGTGTTCCTGTACCACGTTGAAATTCAAAGGCTGGAAAACCAGACCGCCGAAGACCACATAACGTGGTTGTTCATCATAACGCCGCGAAAGAACGCGGATGGAGGGCAGGGGTGCCAGTGTGGCCTCTGTCTGCTGGATTTCGCCGTCGCGCAGAATGGTGAAATGAACTTTATCGCCGGCGAAGGAGCGTTCGGCCAGTTCTTCCAGGCGCACGCGGACTCCATCCAGTTCAATCATGGCCGTGGCATCCACCGGCAGACCATTTACCGCCATGACCACATCTCCGGGTTTCAGGGGACCATCGCATGCAGATTTTTTTACAATATCGGCTACCAGACAACCTAATCCGTTGTCGGGTAAGCCGAAGTGGCGGCGCATGGCTTTGTTTTCCATGGGGATGAACTGTGCACCCATTTCCACATACCCATCGTAGTGGCCGTCTGCTACATCCTGCAGGAAATGGCGGATGACCGGAATGGGAATGACGTAGCCTGTGGAGTTGGCTTTGAGTAATCCCTGGAAAGCTACGCCGATTACCTTGTCATCCTTAAGCACCGGGCCGCCGCTGTTTCCGGGATTGATAGCGGCATCCACCTGCAGGGCCAGGTGGGCAATGTTGCGCGGGTGTGCGTAGGGGATGGTGTCGATGCGTGAGACAATGCCGCGTGTAACCGAAAGACGGTTGCCGCCAATCGGGTAACCGATGGCGCGGACGGTGTCCTCCAGCTGGGGCATTTCTTCGCTGAATTCAAGGCAGGGTACGCCGGCAAAGGCTTCTGTGTTTTCGATTTCCAGCAGAGCAAGATCGGCATCGTGCGCTACATGTCTGACCCGGGCGGGAATGCGGCGTGCATCTGCAAATAATGAAATGTCTATTTTTTCTGCGTTGGCGACTACATGCGCATTGGTCATGAATAAACCGGGTGCCACCAGAAAGCCTGTGCCGGTTCCTCGTCCGAAAGGCCCGCTCTGCCATGGGGTTTCGTAATCTGGTGTGCGGTTGACCACTTCTACTTTCACAATGCCGCGATATGCAGCTGCAAGATCTACTGCCGGAGCGGGTGCAGGTTCCGCCGGAGCTGGTGCAGGTTCCGCCGGAGCGGGGGCAGGTTCCACCGGAGCAGGAGCAGGTTCCGCCGGAGCGGGTGCAGGTTCCACCGGAGCAGGTGCAGGTTCCGCCGGAGCAGGTGCAGGTTCCGCCGGAGCGGGTGCAGGTTCTGCTGGAGCGGGTGCAGGTTCTGCCGGAGCGGGTGCAGGTTCTGCCGGAGCGGGTGCAGGTTCTGCCGGAGCGGGTGCAGGTTCTTCGGCGGTAACTTGCTCAGAGGGGAGAGGAGTCTGCGGTGCAGTAGTGGCAGACTCAGCTGCGGCACCCTGTGCCATAACGGGCAGTGCCGACATCAGCGTAATCAAAGTGAGTTTCATCTTCACTCCTCTATTGTGCGCTTACTGTCGGGTTAAGTCAAGCAGAAATGGCGTTCGCGTCACGCATGCACGCGCGAATTCAGTTTATCGGAGGAAATAGCGCTTGACCTTGAGGTAATAGCTGGTAGAATATCGCGACGTGCAGACTATATCACCATATCTGAATCCTATGTGGCCGGATGCCGTCTGGGATGTTTCAGGCGCGTTCGTGAATGACCGCGAGCTGGTGGCTTTTTATGATTACTGCAAGCTGTTGCTGGGTTTTGAAGCGTTCAACATTGTACACGGCTCTCCTCTGTGTGAGTGGAACTCCGGGCGTGTGCTTAAGCACATGATGCGCGAGGCAGAGGAGGTGCGTACTGCCGGGCTTGAGTATGAGAAGCGCAATATAGCGGTTTATCTCACTTTTACCAATCTTCTGTTGCAGGAAAAGCACATGAAGGATGCTTTTGGCAATGCCATGTGCGTCTTTTTCTCACGACACAACCCAACAGGGCGCAATGCCGTTATTCTGGCGAATGATGTGTTGCGTGAGCATATCCGCAAGGAATATCCCACGTTGAAAATCATATCTTCCATTCTCAAGATAACCAACGGAGGAGGGAAGGGAAAGCTGGATGTGTATAAACGCCTGGCCGATGAGTATGATGAGGTGATGGTGCATCCGGATGATGTGCTGAATTATGATTTGCTGGAACAGCTGGAGGATAAAGAACGCCATATTCTGCTTGTCAATGAATACTGTATCCGGAATTGCCCTATCCGGCCGTTCCATTATCGTTCGCTTTCAGAATCAGCGCTCGCTTTCATGAGCTTTGATAGCTCTGAATTTGAATCCCGCCAGGCTGTAAACGGCTGCCGCAGCCTTTATACCTTGCTGGCAGATGACAGGAAGAGTGTGCTGGCACTGAATGTGCCGGAAATCAAGCGGTTGCGTGATATGGGCTTCCGGCATTTCAAGGTGCAGGGAAGAGGGCATGCCAATGCCTCCTCCATTCTTTTTGATTTGCTGCGTTTAGCGTTGCGCCAGGATGCTCCTGGTGAAAATGCCATGCACCGTACAGGCCAGATGTTCTGGGAATCCATATTGCCACATTGACCCTATGAGTACACCGGATATTACGCCAGAACAAGTTGTCGAGAATCTTCGTTTCCTTACCAGGGATTACCTTCCACAGGCATTGTGGACCGTGGGTGGTGCTTTTCGTTTTGATTCCAGTCTACTTACTGTCAATAATTTCTTGTCTCAGATGCTGGCCGTGCGCCAGTTTGCCAATGTAGCCGGTTCTCCGCCCTGCGCCTGGTCGCTCGATTGGTTTGTGCAGCGGCGTCCCTTGGCGTATGATGCGTATTGTGAAGCGCTGGAGGCGTATGCCAAGCAGAATGTGGGGGTGATTCTGGTGTTCGATAATCCGAACCTGACAGAAGCAGAGCTGGCAGATTCTTATGGAATGGGGCTGGTGCAGGAGTTGTACAACAGGGACCGGATGCGTAAGAATGCGGTCTGTGTGGCCAGTGATGCGCTGGCTGCGCGGCTGCGTTCGGAAAATCCCAAACTTCGCGTGTACTGCCATGTCAACCGTCTGGTCTGCGAGAAAGGTAAGCGCAGCGCTGCCTTGTACAATAAACTGGCGCAGCAGTATGACCGCGTGTGTCTGCACCCGGCAGATGCTGTCAGAGCATCTATTATTCAGGCTATAGAGCAGAAAGACAAATTTGATATTGTCATCAATGACTCGTGTCTGCGCACATGCCCGGTGCGGCGCGAGCACCTCGGGTTACTGGCCGATATGCGGCGCGCTCCATATAATACGGAATTGATGCGCCGCCGGGCCGATCTTATCAGCCGTGTGGCGTGTCAGAAGATGAATCCTGCCGAGCTTGCCCAGAAAGCCACATGTAATCTGACACGGGAAGAAGCCTGTGGATTGTATGATGCCGGTTTCCGCAGTTTTATCATCCAGGCGCAGCAGTTCCGCAATGAGATGACTCTGCTCTGGGATATCTTCCACTGTATGCTCGATTACTCGCCGGAAATCAGTAACAAAGCGGCTCTCATTGCCTCTTCTGCAATGGCTGAATTTGGCAAGGCCAGCAGCGCATTGCCCAGCGGGTTGCGCCAGTTCAGTTTTACAAATTACGAATAAAGAACCATAACGCCATGAAATATACTAATATATTCACTTCTGAATCGGTAGGTGAGGGGCATCCTGATAAGGTGGCAGATCTCATCTCCGATTCCATTCTCGATGCATGTCTGGCGCAGGACCCTGCAAGCCGTGTGGCTTGTGAGACTCTGGTCAAGGATAATCATGTTGTACTGGCAGGTGAGATTACGACCAAGGCTGTCATTGATTACGAAAAGATTGTGCGCGAGGCTATCGCAGAAATCGGATATCGTACAGCTGCGGATGATGCTCTGTTCAATGCAGAGAATGTGGATATAACCAATTATCTTTCTACCCAGAGCCCGGATATCGCCCAAGGGGTGGATGCCTGCGCAGCCGAAGGTAAGGACGGAGCAGAGCAGGGGGCCGGTGACCAGGGTATCATGTTCGGGTATGCCTCGAATGAAACGCCGGAGCTTATGCCTGCTCCTATCATGTTCTCTCACCGCATCATGATGGAGCTGGCCAAGGTGCGCCACAGTGGTGTGGTTGCCTGGTTGCGCCCGGATAGCAAGAGCCAGGTCGCTGTGGAATATGGTGATGATGGCCGCCCTGCCCGTATCCTGAATGTGGTGCTGAGCACTCAGCATACGGAAGATGTAGATATTGCCACGATTCGCGAGTTCTGCACGAATCTCATCCGCCGTTGTCTGCCGGCTGATTTAATCACGTCCGAAACAGAATTCTTCATCAATCCGACTGGTCGCTTTGTCATTGGTGGTCCTCATGGGGATTCCGGGCTTACTGGCCGCAAAATCATTGTAGATACATATGGTGGTATGGGCCGCCACGGTGGTGGTGCGTTCTCCGGCAAGGACTGCAGTAAGGTGGACCGCTCGGGTGCTTACATGTGCCGCTGGGTTGCCAAGCATGTGGTGGCGGCCGGCCTGGCAGACCGCTGCGAGCTGCAGGTGGGCTACGCTATCGGTAAGGCCAGCCCCGTTTCCATCATGATTGATGTGGAGACCTTCGGTACTGCCAAGGTGGACAAGCAGGTTATCATTGACCGCATCAACGAAGCCTTCTCTTTCAAACCTGCCGATATGGAGCGCGTGCTGGGTCTGCGTGAGCCGATTTTCCGCAAAACTACCAACTATGGCCACTTCACTAAGGCGGAGTTGCCCTGGGAGCAGTTAGATCCTGCCTGCCTCAGTATTCTCATGGGATGCTGATAAAGAAAGGCCCCGGGATATTTCCCGGGGCTTCTTTTTGTTTTGCAGGTTGACAGCGGCGGTGCTATGTGATAGAAAATGAGCATGTCCCGAGTATATACCACTACCCAGAAGGCCGGTATCTGGTCCACTATTGGAGCCGGTGCTTTGTTGATTGCTGTTGGCGCAGGCATTTTTGTAGCCATGAACTGCTCAAATGAGAAAGTGGATGGCGGCTATGCTGCGTATGTGTATACCAATCCGATTTTCGGTATCAAGGAGTTCCGCAGCGTTATCAAGGGCCCGGGTGGCACGGGCTATGTGTGGCGTCAGAAATCCATTCCGATTTGTGTGACTCCGTACACCATGACAGAGGGGTTTGATGATATCCGTGCTGCCGACCAGCTCAAGATGAAGGCAGAGGCTTATCTTGTGTATCGCATCGATGCCAACAAGGTCAAGGAATTCGTGGAGAATTACGGTGCCATTGCAGATGTGCCGAATAATCCGGATGAGATTGCCAAGGATGCCTACGATTCCTTTATCTGCCAGCCTTTCCGCACTGCCGTGCGTACGGCTATTGCTCAGTTCCGTGGCTTGGAGGCGCCCGCCCGCATTCCCGAGATTACCAAGATGGTGGAAAGCAGCCTGCGCAAGCAGCTGGAGGGTACTCCCTTTATTGTGGAATCCGTGACCATTGGTTCCACCCTGCCGCCTGAGAGCGTGACTGCCGGTATCACCAAGAAAGTCGAGGCCACCCAGGAGTATGAGCGCCAGGCTATCATGCTCGAAATTGCCAAGCGTTCCGAGGAAATCGCCGAGGCGGAAGGCCGCGCCAAGGCCAACCGCATGAACCAGGAGGCTCAGGGTGAACTGCTTCGTGCCAAGGCTGAGGCCGATGCCAAGCTCTATGCCAAGCAGCAGGAAGCCGCCGCCGTCGTTGCCATGAAAAAGGCTGAATCCGAAGGTATGATTCTGGAGGCTGCCGGTAAGAAAGCGCTTAACGATGCTTTTGGTGAGAATATCATCCGCGTGGAGACGATCCGTAATCTGGATAAGATTAAGTTCCCGCATATCCTCGTAGGCAGCGATGCCGTGAGCCCGCTCTTCGATGCGCTGAATAATCTCCGACAGGCCGTGGCTCCTGTTCCGCCGACCACTGCGCCGGCTCCCGCCGCACCGCAGATGTAAGCTCAGCCCTCAACAAGAAGCCCCGCCAGCTGGCGGGGCTTCAGTTTCTTCTCTGAAGGGGCTGTTACAAATCTGCTGGTAGATATGTGTACCTGAACCAGCTAACGTGATTAAAGGACAAAGATTACGCGTTAGCGTAATTAAGCAGAAGTGACAAATCCGAGTTTGTCGAGCAGTTTGCGAAGCGGCGGCGGAGCGGAATTTTGAGCCCGGAGGGCGGTACTTTTATTAGCCCAGGGTGGAGCTGCGACCAGGGTGGGCGTAGCTTCAGCGAAGCCCCCCAGCAGCGGAACCCTGGGTAAAACGAAGAACATATCAGAACCCCGGAGCGTAGCGGAGTGGGTGGCAGGCTACGAGAGCCGTACTATTTGGTTCTAACCGCTGATTTTTTGTATCCCGCCTTACGAATCTGTCACCCACTCGCG
>JAZRKW010000026.1:0-5229 GCA_045646505.1 Akkermansia sp.
CAGCTAAAACACTAAGCCGAAGCTTCTGCCACCCACTCCGCTACGCTCCGGGGTTCTGATATGTTTTTCATTTTACCCAGCGTTCCGCCGCGTTGCGGCTCCACGCTGGGCTATTATTGTATCGCCCTCTCCGAGGGCTCAAAATTCCTCGGGCTTTCAGCCCGGCAAATTCCAATTTATCGAGCTCCGTACTCAAACTTTGGGACACGTGTGGATTTTAGCGGCATTCCAGCTCGATATAGACCCGATTCCGCTGCTTGTCCCACGCAAAATGCTTCAGGCAGCATGGTTGCAATTCTTTATCGCCGCGTTCCTGCATCTGTGCATTCAGCAGCTCCAGCATGGCTGCACTTTCCAGTGCATTAAAAGCAACGCCCTCAAATTGCACTGAAACCGGCCGGGCATCCTCCACCGCTGCAAACATATCGGCCACCGCCGGCACTTCTGCAAGCCCGGTGATGACGATATAGTTATCCTGCACCGGAATAAAACTCCCGTTATCATTCGCCCACCTGGAGCGCCACTGCACACTACTGATGCCGCCATCCAACGCCAGCCGCCGCTGCAGCGGATCCACATCTGTGCGCAGCGGTTCTACCGGTTCCGGCCAGATGATACCCTTGATTCCCACCAACACCACCAGAATGATGAGCCAAACCAGTTTCCCCATTATTACTCCAAGACACCCCGATTTCTCTTCCATCTCTTTTTTTACACAGTGTAGCACATAATCATTCATTATCAATAGCAATTTGCAAAAGCGGGACGACTTTTTGCATTTTTAACCACATTTCGCGGACGACTTTTTGCACTTTCGACCACATTTCGCGGACGACTTTTCGAAATTCAAGCATCAAAAAGAGGCCGGAGATGCAGAATCTCCGGCCTCTGAAAGGAATATCCGGCGAGCTTTAGCGGAACTTGAGCTCCTTCACCTTGGCAGCGAGGGCATCGAGCACCGTCTTGTGAGCGGCGTCCACCTCAGCGGCGGTGAGGGTCTTCTTCGCGTCGCGGTACAGGAAGGTATAGGTCATAGCCTTGCGGTCGGCGGCAAGCTTCTCACCGGTCGGGTCGCAGAACACATCCTTGAGCGCGCAGGAAACCAGCAGCTTCTGCTTGGCACCCTCCACCACCTTCATGATATCGGCATGACGGGTAGCGGCGGGCACATCGAGGGAGGCATCGCGGCTGGAGCCGGGGAACTGGGGCAGGTCCGCAGCCTTGAAGGGAGCGGTGGCCACCTGCTGCAGCTTGCGGAGGTCGAGCTCGGCGTAGTAGCACTCCATGGGCAGGCCCAGGGCGCGGCACTTGGACAGGGAAAGACGGGCCACATAACCGCAGGCCTGGTTGTTGATGGCGATATCAGCCCCCACGGCGGCGTTCTCGCGCTGCTGCTTGGCGGGGGTAATGGCGATGGAGGCCTTGGGCACGAGTGTGTCGAGCACAGCGCGGAGGTGCTCGAAGTGAGCCTCGCCCGGCTTGGTGCATGCCCAGCTGGCGGGAGCCAGCTTGCCAGCCATGAAGATTCCCAGCACCTCGGTCTCGATATCCTTACCCTTGCCACCGCCAGTGTTGCGGAACACGCGGCCGCACTCGAAGAAACGCAGCACATCCATACCCTGATTGATGTTGCGGGCAGCCACGGAGATGAGGCCGGGAGCCAGCGAGGGACGCAGGGTGGAATGGTCCTCAGAGATGGGGAGGGAAACGCGGATGATATCGCCATCCATCAGCGGCTTGATGGGCAGAGCATTCTCCACGCTGGCGATGGTGGGGTCGATGCTCTCGGCAGCGATGAGCTTGAAGGTCTGCACCTCCCAGAAACCGGCACCGGCCAGCTTGCGGGAAAGAGCCATGCGGTAATCGTGGGCGCGGTCGTTGGCGCTCTCGGGCACGTAGATGGAAGTGCTGGTGGCGGGAATGTTATCGATACCATACACACGCACGATTTCCTCCAGCAGGTCGCAGCTGCGCTTCAGATCCAGACGCCAGGGCGGGCAGTCCCAGGTACCCTTCACGTCTACATCCTTCAGACCCAGGTTGCGAAGAATGCGGGCACCCTCCATGTGGGGCAGCGTGCCGTTGGTCATCACATCCAGCTCCTTCCAGTCCAGCTTCACCTGGTCGAGGGCGTAGTAAATCTTAGCACCGGTACCCTGCTCCAGCACGGTGGCGCTGGTGGCAAGCTCCTCGGCCACCAGGCAGGGAGCCTGACCACCCACCATCACCGGCTCAGCGGTGCCGCCGCAGCACTCCAGAATCAGCTGGGTGGCGCGGGCTGCAGCGCGAAGCACATTCCAGGGGGAGGTGCCGCGCTCGAAGCGGTAAGAGGAATCGGAACCCAGAGCCAGACGGCGGCTCGTGAAGCGGATGCTGCTGCGCAGGAACCAGGCAGATTCGAGGATGATATCGGTGGTAGCCTCCGTCACGCCGGAGTCCAGACCACCCATCACACCACCCAGAGCCAGAGCAGCTCCGCTGGCATCGGAGATGACCACGTCATCGCTCTTGAGCGTGTACTGCTCATCCATGAGGCTGGTGAACTGCTCGCCCTCGGCAGCGCGGCGGATATTCAGGCCGCCGGTAATCTTGCTGGCATCGAAAGCGTGCAGCGGGTGTCCCAGCTCGAAGAGGCAGTAGTTGGTGATGTCCACCACATTATTGATGGGGCGCAGACCGATAGCCACCAGGCGATTGGCCAGCCACTCGGGAGAGGGGCCGATTTTCACGCCGGAAATGCGGGTGGCGGTGTAGAGCGGGCAGAGCTCAGGGGCGGAAAGGGTGATGAAATCACCGGCAGCCTTGGTCTCAGCAGCAGCCGTGGGAGCAGCGGCGGGGTCTTCCTTCAGGCTGCGACCGGTGATGCCGGCCAGCTCGCGGGCCATGCCCCAGTGGCTCAGCAGGTCGGGGCGGTTCGGGGTAATCTCCAGCTCGAAGATGGTATCTGTCTCCACGAAGGTGCACACGGGTGTACCCACCACATAATCCTGCGGAAGAATCCAGAGGCCGTGTTCCTTATCCGGCAGACCCAGTTCAGAAGCAGAGCAAAGCATGCCGCGGCTTTCCACGCCGCGCAGCTTGCCGTCCTTAATCTCCCAGCCGCCGGGCAGCACAGCACCGGGCAGAGCGCAGGGAACCTTATCGCCCACCTTGTAGTTCTGGGCGCCGCACACAATCTGGCGCAGGGAGCCCTCGCCGGCATCGACCATGCACACATTGAGATGGTCGCTGCCCTCCACGGGGGTCTTCTCCATGACCTGAGCCACCACCACAAGGTCGGTGGTCACGCCGCGCTCCTGGATACCCTCCACCTCGATACCGGCGAAGGTGAGCATATCGGCCATCTCCTGAGTGCCAAGGCCCTCGAGGTCAATGTAGCTGGAAAGCCAATTCAGTGAAACATTCATGATATTGTCAGAAAAGAGTTAGATTTTATTGGAACTGGGCAAGGAAGCGGGCATCGTTCTCGATGAGGAGGCGGATATCGCGGATACCCCAGCGAATCATGGCCAGACGCTCCAGGCCGATACCGAAGGCAAAGCCCGTGCAACCGGCATACAGATTCTTACCGGTTGCCTTATCGATATTCTCAAACACAGCAGGATTCACCATACCGCAACCGGCAATCTCAATCCAGCGCGGGGCCTGACCAGCCGCCTGCAGCAGCACGTCAATCTCAAAGCTGGGCTCAGTGAACGGGAAGAAGTGCGGGCGGAAACGCACGGCGGTCTCCTCGCCGAAAAGAGCCTTCAGGAAGTATTCCAGCGTACCCTTCAGGTCGCCCACGCTCACCTCCTTGGCCACATACAGGCCTTCAATCTGATTGAAGGCAGAAAGGTGCGTGGCATCGATGGCATCACGACGGAAGGCGGAGCCGGGGCAGATGATGCGGATAGGAGGGCAGTCTTTCTCCATCACGCGGGCCTGCACGGTGCTGGTCTGCGTGCGCAGCAGCTTACCGCTGTCGAAGTAGAAAGTATCCTTCTCGTTACGGGCGGGGTGGTCATCCGGCGTATTCAGGGCATCAAAGCAATGCCACTCGTCCTCAATCTCAGGGCCATCGGCCAGGGTGAAGCCCATGCGGCGCAATACGCGCACTGCTTCATCGCGCACAATGGAAATGGGGTGCAACCCACCAGCCGGCAATGTCGCACCAGGCATGGTAAAATCAACACCAGCCACCGCAGCGGCATCAATCTCCTGCTGCAAAGCCACCTTACGGTCTTCCAACGCGGCAGTAATAATAGCACGAGCCTCGTTGAGCATGGCACCAACGGCCGGCTTATCTTCCTTGGGCACATCACGCATGCCCTGCTGCACCTGGGTAAGGGAGCCTTTCTTGCCAAGAATTGCCACTCGGGCATCCTCCAGCGCCTTCATATCGGCTATACCGGCGATGCGCTCCAAGGCTTCGGCTTGTACGCTTGCAATCTGATTTTTCATAAGTTCGCGGGAAACTATACGCGCGTAGGCGAGATTGTCAAGCTTTATGCTTCCCGCTCCCTGTCAGCAAGCACATGCAACAGGATAAAAAAAAGACCCCCGCCGTACCTCAGCGGAAGATCCCATTCTCTAAAAGAGGGTAACTACCCCCCCCCTGCACACAGTGCCACACACAACCCCGGATTCACCGGAGAGTAAAACACAGCCCTTACAGCGCAAACATCTCAGGAGTCGGGGGCAACGTGTTCTCCGGGGTCGGAGGCAGCGTGTTACCAACTGCTGTAAGAGTTGTCAGGCCGATTACGATAGCGATAGTCTTCATCATTTCCTTCTTCTTTCTATTTTCCCTGCCGGGGGAAATCCGGCTGCGGCATTCTACTCTTTTTCCTACGGAAGTCAACACCAAAAATGAGAAAATTCATTTTTTTCGTATTTTTTACAAGAAAAATGATAGAAAAATCATTTCCAGACAGTACGCGCGCATGCGCGAGCTCGAATCACCCGCTGATTTGTTTTTCACATGTGTCCCAAAGTTTGAATACTAATCTCGATAAATTGGACTTTGCCGGGCTGAAAGCCCGAGGAATTTTGAGCCCTCGGAGAGGGCGACAGAATCATAGCCCAGCGTGGAGCCGCGTTGCGGCGGAACGCTGGGTAAAATGAAAAACATATCAGAACCCCGGAGCGTAGCGGAGTGGGTGGCAGAAGCTTCGGCTTAGTGTTTTAGCTACGCTTCCCTGCCACCCCTCCACGTTGGTCGGGGTTCCGGTTATGTTTTATTCCAAA
>JAZRKW010000027.1:0-11923 GCA_045646505.1 Akkermansia sp.
TAACGGGAACTTTTGCCATAACGCGCGGAGAGTAGCAGAGTCACCCCTGATAGTCAAGCATTTTCTCTTTTCCGAGCCACAAAAAAAGCGACTCAGCGTTTCAAGAAGAAACGCACCATGAGGAAATTGAGCGGCACCACAATCACATACACCGGCAGGGGCAGCAGGGATTCGGGGCGGCCAAGGACAGGCAGCATATCCACCAGCCAAGGTGTGAGCCAGATGAGGAGCATACTCAATGCATCCCCTGCCCCGAGCCAGCGGAAGAAGTTCAACAGCGCGAGGTGCATGCCCGCATTCACCAGATGGGAAAAGGCAAAACCCAGGCCCATGCTCACGCTGCCTTCTGTCTTGAAGGTCCAGCGCAGGGAAACAAAGTAATTGGCCACAAAGCTCACGGCATAGCCCACCGCATAGGTGAGGGTGATACCCAGGGCATCCTTATCTGAAAAGTCGAACACCCAGTTGAGCAGCATGTACACCGCCATGTGCAGCAGCGTGGCACCCACGCCCACCACAAAGAAACGGGCAAACTCGCCACCCGTCTGTTTCAGCGCATCGGCCATTACACCAGATGCGGAGCAAAGTAGAACTTAAGCAGATCTTCCTGGTCTTCCTTAGTTACCAGATAGCCATCCTTCGGGTCAAGCCACTGGAAGGAATGGATACTCTTGCGGTCGGAACCGCGCGGGTCGGTGGTCTCGGGGGCACGCAGGCGGCTCTCCAGCGCGGGATTCAGCAGCTTCACCAGCTCCGTAGTGGTAAGCTGGGGCATGGCAGGGATGATGGAGGGAATACCCAGCGGGATGCAGCGGTCCACATCGCCCATGATACGCTGAGGCAAGTAAAGCTGGTGGTATTCCAGCGGAGCAAAGGGAAGCGGCTTTTCTGAGGAATCCGGGTTCAACAGTGCAGCCATCAGGGGATTGAATGCAGGGTCTATGCTGGCAATTTCCGGGATATGGACATTGAGCACGCGGCCATACTGGCGGTTCAACTCGCGGTACAGATTGATGCGGTTCTGCACATAGGGGTCCTCACTGCTTTCCAGCGCAGGGGTGTTTTCATCGGCCGTTTCAGGCAGCATATCGCAGGTGGTCACAAAAACCGTAAGCTCCGGCTTGATATCGGCCAGGTGGTTAATGAGGTAATTCGTGGAGCGGGTGTCGGCCTCCACATCTGCCCGCACTGCGGCTGGTCCGTTGGCAACGGCATTATCCAGATACACCATCATGCCAAACGAACGGCCGAAGGTAAGCTTGAAATTATCCTTATCAATCAGATAATCAAAAAAGCGGCGTTTCGTCCAGTACTTGCCGAAGACCGTGCTTGCACCCAGGAATGCTGTTTCGTGTGCCATGAGAGTGTTGTGATATACTAAGCTCCCGCATTCTAACGCATTTCCTCGCCAATAGCAAGCAGGAAAAACGGCCAGGGGGTTACCCAGGCCGTTTTTCCGTCGTGTATACCTTTATCTGCGGCGGCGTCTCATTGCCAGCGACGTAAGCGCCAGCAGGCTGAGTGTTGTCGTGGCAGGCTCCGGCACATTCACCACCATAAGTGTACCCACATTATCAATGACGCTGAAGCCCACATACAGATTTGAACTCTCCACGTTACTGAATACCGAGCTGGCCAGCACTCGCTCGCTTTCCATCTCCGTTACGGCAGCCACAATAGGCAGACTGAATTCTCCCACTCCGGTGAAAAGCGCCAAAGATTCTCCACATCCCAGAGCCAGCACATCTGACAGTAGATTCTCACCCAGATGCACACCGCTGCCGAAGGTCAACGCTGCTCCGTTCAGATTCACGGCATCGACCGTACTGGTCATCTCCAGCGTTGCGCCATCAGCCAGCGTAAGACTTGCCGTGGTCAATGCAGCACCAGCGCCAAACACAGCTGAGGAACTCACTGCCACGGCAGCCTTAGCGGAAGACGTATTTTCGCCTGTGTACATACCTACGGATTTGCCTGTGGCTACCTCCAGCACGTTCAACGAGAGTGCCTCCTGATTCAGCACGTTGATATCACCACGGCTGGCAACCACACCGGCAAGCGTGTTATGCTGGTTATCGACCGTCAGCAGCTTACCACCGGAGTTCATGTTCTCAATCGTGGAATTCGTCAGCTTGTTGGAAAGCGTACGGGCGTTCGATGAATCATACTTCAAATGAACATTGTTGAACTCAAAGTCGGCATTGCTTACGGAATATTCGCCGTCTGCGGCGTTGCAGACCATACTTGCGCTTCCCGTACCGCCGCCATGGCCAATAATGACACCATCCTCCGTTGAGGTCAATCGGGCTCCAGACTCCATCTTGATGGCAGAGGTACTGCAGCCGTAAATCTTGCCGGTTACCTTGAGGTCAACATTCTGAGCCAGACTCAGCGTTCCCTTGGAGGTACCCCCCTGAGAGCCATCCAGCATCCCCAGCACATTCTGCGCCCCGGTATGAGCAAGCACCAGCTCACCACCCTTGGGATTCAGCGTGGCAAGCTTCACCAGAGAGTTCACCTCCATGCGGCCACCGCCTTGTTTTTCGACCACGATGCTCTTGCCATCATTTGTATCGTAGTGCATGCGACCATTGAGCGCAAGCTCTGCATCATCACGAACATCAAAGGTCAGCTTCACGTTGCGTATGCGGATATTCGAATCAATGGTATTCTCACCGCTCTCTACCACAATAGACGATGCAGTATTGTAATCCAGTCCAGCAGTGTAGCTGGCACCGTACGAGCCACCGGCACCTTCTATCTTCGCACCGTTCTTCAGCACAAGGGCCGTATTCTGCATGGTCTGACGGGTGGTACCAACATCGATTACACCGCCGTTCACCGTAATGGTCTTTGACTTACCGTTGGTATAATCAATCATGTCGGAGCCGGCCCCCGTGAACTCCATACGGCCACCGGCGTTGATGGTGACATTGGTGTCCACTACCTTATTATCGCTTCCACCAAGTCGCAGCGTGCCACCGTCATTCACCGTGACAGCACCCTTCAGGATAGAAGCATTCACCTCCTCGCCACCGGCAGGAGCCAGCTCCAGCACGCCACCGTTGATTACCACAGCGGAGGTCCCCAGAGCTCCATTCGTAGAAGTACGCAGCACACCGGCATTCACCGTAGTGGTGTTGGCATAGGTGTTAGCACTCGTCAGCACGAGTGTACCGTCCCCCACCTTGGTAATAGAGCCCTTACCAGCAGCGTCATCCGCATGAATAAGCCCGTTCACCGTCAGGGTGGCATCCTTGCTTACATCATAGTTCAGGTTATTACCATCGCGCAAGCGGGTCTTGGCCGAAATAGTGCTGCTGCCGCTAGTGGCGTAGATGGTGGAATTATTTGTATTAAAATCCATTGCGGCATATTTTTCACCATATTTACCCCCAGAGCCCAGCACCTGCGCACCATCGCTGAGGCGCAGCTCCCAGGAGCCCATGGTCTGTCGTGTCGTGCCAAAATCCAGCGTACCTCCAGACACAGTGACACTCTTGCCCATGGCCTGATGATTCAGCGTATCACACACAGACTCATCACCTGCAAAGGTGAGAGAGCCGCCGTTAGTGATGGTAATATTCCCCTGCAGAATCTTATTTCCGGAGCTTGTACCTGACGCCACGGCAGTACCACCATTGAGATGCAGACCGGTAGTCAAGGCCGAATTCAAGTTCAAGCTCACCCCTTTCTTCAATTCGAGGGTGGACAGATTATTAAACGCAGAGTTAAATGACAGGGCACCGATTCCCTGCACCGCCAGGGTCGTATTCCCCTGCACCGCAACATTACCGGTCAGCGCCAGACCGCTACCGCCGAAGCTCATCGTGACGCGAGAATCCCCCCCACTATCACCCAGGGTCAGGTTAGTCTTCACCTCGTTACCAGCGGTGGTCAGCGTAGAGCCATCCATCAGCTGCACATTGCCAGTCGTTGCATTCTGCACCTGCAGGGTAGAGCCCAGCCCCATGCGAAGCGAACCGTCACCCGTAATCTCCGACTGGACTGCCAGGGTCAGATTATTGACGGTAGCCTGAGCACCCTTGCTGATTTCCATGCTATCAACAGACACGAGCCCGGAGCCAGCCAGCTGGCTGATCTCGGCCACGCGCAGCGTATCAGCATTCACCGTATTATTGACAACCAGAGCACCCGCGCCATGCTTCTCAATATGGGACGCCGTCAGGGTAGCGCCATTTGCAGAGCTCACCGTTACGTCTCTCAGGTTATCAAAATAAGCGGCATCAATGCTGGCAGAGGCAGACAAAATCACCTCATTGGAGCCACCCACTGTGCCGAAAAGCACCTTAGCCTCCGGCTGCAACACACTCTCATCGCCAGACCACACAGAATAGCCATCTGCCATAGAGAAGGAGGCCATAAGCCCACGGTCTGATGCGCTGAGCGTAGCCGTCAGATAATCACCGGCATCATACGTCAGCTTACCATCCAGCGCGCTCCAGTCGCCACCAGCCAACAGATAACTGGTACCTGCCGTAATAGAGGTGGTGTTGCCAAACGACACATTCAATGTCGAAAAATCACTGCCCAGACTTACCCCCTGAATGCTCAGCGAAGCAGTAGAGGTACTGTAAACGCCAAACTTCAGGCTACCGCCATTCAGTACCAGGCTGTTATTCAGCACAGCAGGCATACCGTCCGCACCAGCCAGCACATTGAGAGAATGCCCGGCATCCAGCGAATAGTCACCGCTCCCCAGGGCCAGCTCTGCACCCTGGGCGATGCTGATATCGCCATGAATGGTCGGCACGGCTGTAAACTCCAGGCTACCCTGCAAGGCCGTCACATCATGCACCACATTGGCGCTGTTGGTAAAGGTCTGCGAACCCGCGCCGTCCTTCACGATATTCAGGCCATTGGCTGCATCACCCAGTATGGTACCATTGTAGGTATGGTCCTTCCCTGCGGTATTGATGGTAAGGGTATTCAACGCAGACGAAACAGGATTGGAACCATTACCATACGACTTAATATCGCCTGCATACACAAATGTATTTTCGGTACCACCGATACCTGCCACATGCGCATTCCGGGTACTGATGGTAAGCCCCGGGCGACTGTTACTGTCACCCCACATATTGATAACCATTTTCTCAGCAGCATAGTCATGAGCCAGACTCACATGCTGCATGGAACCATGATTATCCTCCTGATTCACCAGCAAGGTACCCTCGAAGAGATTGGCGCTACTCAGCACCAGGCGGCTTGGACCGCTTGGCGTGTTATCAAACCAGCGGTTCACACCCTTCCATTCGATGTCACCACAACCGGTCAACGATGCAATGTTATAAATGTGATTCCAATCACCGGTACTATCGGTAATGGTCAGTTTTTTACCATCGCTGATATGGAGATGGTTGATATTGTGAGTAATATTCTGATATCGGGAGGGGTCCCCCTGCTCTGTGTGGAGCGTGCTATTCGTCACCACACTTAAGGTACCACCTATATTCTGAGTAGCATAGGCAGTACGGTATCCAAGATACGTATTCCCGGAGAGTTCAAGCACACCGCCACCCGTATTGATATTGGCAGCGTATATATCCACCCGGTTGCCCTCCAGTCGCAGCGTGGCTCCTGCGGCAGCTCCAATGTGACCATTGACGGTGAGGGTGCCATCACCAGCGCTGAGGGTACCCGTGCCGCTGGTAGCTATTACCTCAGCCCCTCCTCCGATGGTTCCGCCGTTACCAAACAATGTACCACCATCCTTCAGCTCCACTTTATCCTGAAGCGTCTGCAGATTCAGGCGCATGATGCCATCCTTGGCAATCGTCGCAGCATTCGTGGAATCCAGGCGGCCGCCGGCTCGCAAATTCAGTGTGGCACCATTCTGCACAGTGAAACTATCATATTCCATCTGGCCGGAAAGCTCGACAAAGCCACTGGACAGTGCCACATCCTTACCGGAAAGCATACCACCAGTATTCACATTCACGGTACCGGACAGCTGATGGTTATCAGCAGTCAACTGCCACACGCCACCGTTGTTCACATTCACCGTGGCTCCGTTCTGAGCAACCTTGGTGGAAAGCGTGGTACCCACGTTCAACGTACTGGTGGAGGAAAGCTGAATTTCCGCCAGTTCATTCATGCCGGTGTGAGTATTCAACGCACCAGTTCCCTGCACGACAAGTGTCGTGTTTTCCTTGGCGACAAACGCCCCATTCAGGCTGAGCTCCGCGCCCTGAATATCCAGATTCACCCGGCTGGCAGCTTCGTCTTCACCCAGTACCAGATCTGTTCCGAGCGCAGTACCGGTTGTGGTCAGCTTAGCACCATCGAGCAGTTGCAGCGTGGTCCCCTCACCGGCTTCCACCTGAAGATGGGCACCTCCAGCAACCTGCAGCGTACCGGAACCGGAGATTTCGCCTACAGCCAGTTTACCCGTGCCCTTCAGCGCAGATGTATCCTCTACCAGCAGAGTATCAGCTGTCACATTGGTATTCACCACCAGCGCACCAGTATCATACTTGCCCATGGTACCGATAGCCAGCGCGCTGCCATCTGTGGACGAGATGGTGAAATCACCCTCATTATCGAACACGGCAGTATCGGCCTGAGCCCCACCGGTAATCTCGAGGCGGCTGAGATTGCCCTCACCACCCATGAACACCAGCTTATTCCCCGGCTGCACTTCCGAATAATTGCCACCCCAGTAGGCAAAGCCTTCCTTCATATCCAGCTGGATACTCAGGCCAGAGTTTCCGGTCTCCAGGGTCATCTGCTTGTATAACTCGGGGGTGAACAGAGAAATCCGGTCCTCCATGCCAGACCAGTCGCCCGAGGCCAGCAGGTACTTCACCCCAAGCGGCAGGGCATCAGTATCAGCAAAAGTGAGGTTCATGCCGCCTGCATCGGAGGCAGATATAGAGCCATTCACAGCCAGCACAGCAGAGCTGGAGCTCAGCACATCGAAATGCAGCGTACCGCCATCGAACACCAGCCCGCTATTCAACACAGCGGCGCCGCCATTCGCGCCAGCCACCACATTCAGCGTGTGCCCGGAGCTCAGGGTAAAACTATCATTCAGTTTCAGGGTGGCACCCTGCGCCACCGTCACATCACCCTTGATATACAGGCCCGAGGAATTGAAATTCAGCGTGCCATTCAAAGCAGCCACATCATTCACCACCACCGTGGAGCCATTGAAAAGCTGAGTGCCCGTGCCGGTCATCTCGATGCTCACGCCGTAGGAACTGGTCTTATCGCCCTGAGTGCCAATGGTTCCTTTGTATTCATAATTACCGCTGCCGGTAATCTCCAGCGTAGTACTGCGAGTGGAATCAGGCGCCGACCTGGACACACCACTGGGAGCGGCACCGGCCATCACATGAGCAAAGACAGGCGAATCCGTAGCTTTAAGCCCGCCAATCTTGATTCGCTCATCATTCAAGGCCAGCGTGGCATAAGCATCTCGATTTGCATATAAGGCCCATGTACCCACAAGATTAACCGTGGCGCCACTTATCGCTTCCTCGCTGTCAATCTGCAGATAGGCCTGGAAATTTTTACTATATGTATCTGCAGTGTCAGCGTATCCGGGGTCATGCTGACGATAGAAATCAAGAGTACCACTGAAGCCTCCATCTCCATCGATAACGACGCTGGAGCTGTAATAGTGCGTATTCTGCGGATTCCACTTGAAGGTACCATCACCAGTAAGCTTATCGATATGCCATATCGTATTCCAGGTATGGTCAACAATCTTGAGCTCGTTACCGGAGGCCACGTGGATATGCTCCAGCTGTTTCTGCATGAAATCCGCTCCATTGGACTCGATGCTGTGCAGCTCCGATGAGCCCACTACATTCAGCGTGCCTCTTAACGTCTGAGCAGAGGTACTATTGAAATACAGCTTGGTATTCTGCAAGTTCAGAGTGCCTTTATTAACGATATTTTCGGCACCGGTAAACTTCCACGAACCACCACGGATACTTTCTGTTGCCCCCTCGGCAATGGAAATGACTCCGTTATAATTGACCACGGCACCAGAATCAGCCGCCAGCACACCGCCAGCCAGCGCAATATTGCTCCCGAGAGAGCCGGAACCCACAGTAACGGAACCCTCACGGATAGTGAGCAACGACCAACTGCTTCCGGCATCACCGCTGAGAGCCAGATTCGCAGCGCCGGTCTTTTCCACAGTCCCCAGCTGCACGCGCCCGGCCACCGTAGAATCCTCTGTTATATTGAAAATCAAATCACTGGAACTGGTAGTCTTAATCTGCCCCCCGGACTGAACCTCTACATTATGCAGGACATGCGACGAATCCCCCAGTTCCAGAATGCCGCCATTCTGCACACTCACGCCACTGGCTGCAGACAAAGCATCGTCCTGAGCGATGACCAGGGTGATATCACCACCTGTGCCATCCTTTCTGCCCATGACGGAGACCTGCCCGGTAATTCCGGTAGCGTCCAGCACTACCTTGCCACCACTGCTTCCCTGCGCATCCACAATCAAATCATGCCCGGCTGCCAGAGGGGAAGTCACCGTAAGCGTAGCTCCCTCAAGAGTACCGAATCGATATGCCTGGTTCTCAGCCAGCCAGAATTCGCCGCTCCAGGTCTTATCTGCCGCAACACCCACCGTAAGCTGCGAGTGATTACGAAGGTCTATGGCATTGTCGCTGAGATTATCCACCAGCACCATACCATCCGAGCCTGAGGACATTCTCAGCACATCGCTCGAAGAGAACAAATCACTTGCATTGCCATAGCTCAAATCCACTATTGCCGAGCCAAGTGCCCCATCTTCATAGGTCAGCAGCACCCCCTCACCACTGAAAACAATATTACCGGTGAAGGAATTGCCCTGATTTGTCAGATGCACCACACCTGTTGAGTTCTCCGTAGCCCCCAGCAGCAGGTCATAATCACCGCTCAGCACATAGTTAACCACCAAGGTGCCGCCGCCACCGCCCAGCCGCCATGCGCCATCCTCGGCATTCAGGGTCTGGATTGTACCAAGCGTGCCGTACTGCACCGTCTTACCAGCCTCAGCCCCAACAAACAAGCCATTATAACCAGCGATATCCAGCTGCTCTGAATCAGCGGAAAGCACCAACGTGCCCGTGGAGCTGGTATCTATATGCTCCAGCAGCTGGGCTCCGGTTTCTTTGTGCGAAGCAATCCATCCTTCTTCCTGGATGACCCATTTATTCGCGCTGGTATCACCCAGAGCAGTAGCAGAATCCGCAATCAAGCCACCACTCACTAAAGTCTTGGTTCCGGTAAAGGTATTATCACCGGACAAAGTAAAGACAGCCTCCGAATCCTTGAGGTCCACGCTCATGTTACCCGAGCCGGAGATATTGCCGGCATAGGTATTGTGCGCCGTCACGCCGGCACTATACTCTACCTGGAGCGTACCGCCATCGAGCACCGTATTACCTTTGTGACCATAGTAATCCGCATATTTACTGGTATCCTCCAGCCGCTGGCCGCCTTCCACATATTCCTGACTCAGCTTCACGCCCTCGCGCATCACATAGGTACCACCGCTCTCCACAGTTACATCGCCCGTGAGCCGGGCATGGCTGCCCAGCTCAAAGGTGGCGCCGTCCTTCACGGTCACATCCATGGCGGCATCGGCATAATGCCAGTCGTTGGCATTAGTATAGCGGTTCGCATTGCTACCATTAGCCGAGCCCTCGGCGTGAATGGTATTTGTACCACGCAGCACCACCTTACCATTATCCACCTGCAGACCGCTGTTATCATTCTGCAAGTGAGTATGCACGCTGTTGAGCACCCAGGTACCACCGCCGGCATACTGAATTTTCAGAGAGGAATCAGCAGAATCCCGGAAAGAGCCTAGGAAAGACGTTTCGCCGCCCTGACGGTAGACCAGCGTTGAATTTCCCTTGTTATTAGCAATAACGGCATCCTCCGTCAGGGCATTGATAGTGAAACCGGCATCTGCAATAGTCTCACTGGTGCTGGTTGTGTACCAATCCATGCTCTGACCGTTCATGTCGAGCACGCCGCCCTTGTTGCCAAAGGTAAAATCGCGTTCAATCTGACCAATATCATCAATCACCACCCTGGCACCATTGTTCACCAGCACATTGTAGGCAGCATAGCCGCCACCGGTGCGCTTCAGGTAGGTAGTGCCGCTACCACCCAGATTCAGCAGAATATTGTTATCACCGCTGCCTTCGATGTACATGTCGCCGGCGCCAATCTTGCGCCATTCGTACATGTGCGTATCGGAGCTTGTGATCTGAAGATGCAGGGAAACATTCTCATTCACCAGATAACCGGCGGAGTTCAGCATGAAGTTGCCACCGGAAGCAGAGGAAACCGTGTAGCTCACGGGCGCATCCCCGGCGGCGCTGAATTCAGCATAGCCCACACCCAGGTCCACCGTGGCATTCAGCACCACGGCATTCTGCGCAGCAGAGGAACTGAACAGCAGGTTCTCCGTGAAATACAAATCCGCATTGTTCTGCGCCACATAACCGTTTCCATAGTTATACCAGTTCTGGTTATTCTTCACCCCGGACAAATCGCCCCAGGTGCTCAACCCGCTCTTCAGACCAATGTGTGTGGTCAGCACATTGCCCTCGGCATCCTTGATTTTGCCGGCATAGAGGGTGGTGCTGTTGGAGCCGTCGCTCTGGGTGCCAGTCACCTCATCCACAGCGTTCAGATAGACGGTATTCTTACCATCCACTGCAGAAACGGATGACATATCGACACTCTTGTTAAATGCGTTCAGCGCTTCCTGGTACTTGTTGGTATAGCTCAGGTAGGTGCAATTGGTGCCATCAGACAAAGCCGTGCAACCCCAGAACTTGTATACGCCCTCCTCGGCATCGTAAACATACACCGGGCTACCGGAATCACCAGCCAGTGCCGCATACGGCAACGGATTGGTCGCATTCACCCCATTGAACGTCGTACCGACCCGAAGCCCCCCGGCACTGGTATCATTCAGGGACAGGGGGTCGATAATGCCACCCGTCTCATACACATAGGCCTGATACGGCAGGTTAAGGCCGGGGTACTGATGATAACCTGCCCCGCTATGGTAAAACATGTTCGTTCCCGACACCAGGTCACGAGCTTCCTGGGTACTGCTGCATGCCTCTACGGGGGTAATATCCGTAAATATCTTACTCTGGCGGGAAATGCGGTAATCCACATAGCGACCGTCATTGTAGGCGTTGCTGAACACGCTGGACCCGCCGATGGAAACGCTCTTGTAATTGATACAATGCGACCCGCCAATACCGTACACATCTGAGGTAAAGCTAGAAGACTGTTCCCCATTGTGCCCCACCGTCACAACGATAGTCGGAGAGATTGCCGTGGCAAGGGAACGGTTATAGCCGGCAGAGAAATCAATCATCCCCTGCGCGTTAGATATCACATAATCAGCATTGCCGTTGGTATAGGTAATGGCAATCCCTCCCTCCTGCTGGCGGATATACTGCAACAGGGCATTACCGCCATCTCCTGCTATGTATCTGCCGCAGTTCTGTCCGAAATCGGTGTACGTTACAAGCGTTACGGCTGAATGCATCGATGCAGCCTGTACAGTGTGACAAGCCACAAACGCTGAAAACAAAGCCAGAAGAGAAGAACGGAGAGAAAGGGGCAAATGCAGTTTCATACCAGATGACCATTAAACACTCTTATCATTCTACTCCTTGCATCTTCGCAAGTCAAGCTGAGACAGGTCCATAAATCACATCCATAAATCACACGCAAACAAAAAACCACATGTGTCCCAAAGATTTTGTAGAGAATAGAAATATCAGCAACATTTTGGAAGAAGCCCCCCTCTGCGCAATAAATTGGACTTTGTCGATTAGTTTGCGAGCGTCAGCGAGCGTCTATTGAGCCCGTCAGGGCGGCATAATAATAGCCCAGCGTGGAGCCGCAACGC
>JAZRKW010000028.1:0-7264 GCA_045646505.1 Akkermansia sp.
CACATATTCCTCGCGGTCATTCGACACGCTGCCCTCTACTTCGATGCAGCCATGCTCGCGCTGCTGTTTCCAAACCTTGCGCGTGATTTCTGCCTTACCGCCAGCATCCAGAGTCAAGCGTTCATTCAAGCCATTAATAAGCAACTCACAGGCGGCATTCGCCACCGGCGTACCGCTGTAATCCACAGCAGACACCCGCACCGTGAATTCCTCCGGCAGCACCGGGTCTACATCAATTTCCAAATCCACCTTGAAGGCATCGCGCCGGAACACCTGGCAATTCACCCCCACGCTTTCGCGGAAATCTCCCGCCTCCACGAGCAGGCGGTAATTCCCCGTCACATCCTCCTCTCCCTCCGGCAGGGTATAGCTGGTTTCAAACGCGCCGAATTCCCCCAGAGACACCTCGCGGGTGTCCCATTCGCTGCCATCCGGACGGTGGAAGGTGAGTTTCGCCGTCTTTTCCGCCGGCAGCGCGCAGCTGCCATCTGCCAGCACGCGGCGAAGCACCCCGCGCACATACACCGTATCACCCGGCCGGTACAGCGGGCGGTCCAACACCAGCAGGGTGGATGCCTTCGGCTCCCGCGGATTCAGCATGCTGCGGTAAGAAGAGCGGTACGGCAGCTCCACCATCACCACATCATCGCCGGAGCGAACCCAGGCCTTGGGCGAACCTTCCAGGTTCTCCGGCAGCCAGGCGATGCCGTTTTCAATGCTCAAATGATGCACTTTCTTCTCTGCATCCAGATACGATACGGTGCCGCTTTCCACCGGGCGGCCATCGGAGTGGCGGTTCACCAATATGGCGCCCTCACCCATGGTGACATTCAAATCCGTTACCTGCACCAGCACATCCTGCGAGACATCAAGCGATTCTTCTGCCCGCCCCAGCCGGCGGAGTGCAGCACGCACCGGGGCGGTGGACACCTGCTGCAGACGCAGCAGTTACATTCCCGGAACCGCCGGGCCACCCGTGGCGGCATCCAGCTTCAGCACCGCTTCTCCGCTGCTCAGCATGGCATCACTTCCGGCATTCACCACGCAGCCAGGCAGCGGGGTTGCGCCCTCCAGCACCTTGCGGCTGCGCGCCGCGTTGCGGCGTTCCTTCTTCCGAGCGCTTTCCAATACATTTTCAGCCGAAATCAGCTCGTGCTCCATCACATACATACCGCGGAGCTCCCGGGAGCGCAGCAGATCGTGCCGTAATTTTGACGCAGCAACACCCATTTCATTGCTCAGACTGTTATCATACGCGGTAGCGGTCATTTCATGAGCCAGACGCCAGGCGCTCACCTTCATGCTGGCAACATTGGCACAGGGCACACGCAGTGTGCGCTCCCCCTTGAGAGGCAACACCACCTGCCGCCCCGGCGCAAGCTCCGGCCAGCCGGGATTCAGCGCAATGCGGTGGCGGTGCTCCCCCTGTGTCCTGAAGCCCAGATACGATGCCGTACCGGCAGGAATCACCACATCCAGCAGCTCAGGGGCTGTGGCTGATACTTCAATGATGAAGCCTTTGGCCTGCCCTTGCGGGGTATAGGTCAGGATTACATCCTCATCCGAGTCCCGCCAGTCTGAAGACATATCCACGGTTTCCGGCTCCAGCACTCCGGCGTAGCGGAACTCCACCACGCGGTTATTGAAGGTCACTTTCTTTCGCCCGGCACCGGATTTGACCGCCACGGCACCACCGACTTCCAGCTGCATGCGGTCGAACAACGCGGGCATGTCTGCCAGGGACATGGGATGACTGAAGCGCACCTGCAGGCGGTAGCCTTTCTCTGCGTCAGCGTTCCATTCCACACCCGTCCCCATTTCCACCATCGGCGCAGCAGAGGTGCAGACGGCATCGTCATCGCAGAAAACAGGATTTTCCGACGGCGCGAGCAGCAAGTGCCATTCCTTCTCCGGGTCCAGCGGCTGTTTCGGCCGCAGCACCACATGCCCGGGCAAGGGTGTATCCTCGCGCAGCTTCTGCCACACTTCCGCCCCGCGCTCCTGGAGCACCTTCAGGGAGTCCAGGCTGATTCCCTGTTTCAGGAAGGCGGGTTCGGCCACGGCCTCCACTGTGGTGGTATAATAGGTATCGCCGGAGAAAAACTTCCGATGCGCCTCGCGGAACACAAAGCGCGGTGCCGTCTGAGCTGACAGCTGGCGGCTTTCCCGGGTCGTCTGGTTACGGGCGCACACCATCACCCCCACCCCGCGGGCATCCATGAATACCGAACTTTCCAGATACCCGGGCGGACATCGGAACACCTGCGGCAGGGTCGGCGCCAGTTCCCCGCCCAGATACTTCGTGCCGGGCTTCAGCTGGAACTTATATTCCGTGCGGCAGGAAGTTCCCTGAACAAAGCTGATTTCCAATCTGTCCTGATCCGTCCAGCGGGCCACAGGCTGGTACTGCTCATCACCGCTGATGGTGAAGATATCCAACCCCAGGTCAGCAGGTGAAAACACCTCCTTTTCTTCCGCTTCCTCCTCCTCGTCTTCCTCCTCCTCTTCTTCATCTCCGGAGCACACCTGCTGCCCGTTTTCCACCACGGTGCGGCTTACCAGCGGCTGGGCAAACTTCAGTGTCACTTTCTGATTGTAAGCATCCACCTGTTGCCTCACCTCGGGGCATTGTTCTGTTTCCCCCGGGCAATTCAACACAAACCCCATAAAAATCAACAAAAAAGGCTTAAGAAAGCAATCCATGTGACCATTTTACCAGATGCAGACAGCAGGACAAGCAAAATCGTTTTTTTAAATTTTCCATAAAAAAAGGCTTGCGTCCCGTTCAAAGATGAGTATAATAGCCCCGCTTCCACGCTGAACGTGGAAATGCGAACGCGGATGTAGCACAGTGGTAGAGCGCAACCTTGCCAAGGTTGATGTCGTGGGTTCGAATCCCATCATCCGCTCTCACAAAAAACACGCGGATGTAGCTCAGTGGTAGAGCGCAACCTTGCCAAGGTTGATGTCGTGGGTTCGAATCCCATCATCCGCTCTCACCAAAAAAAACATCGCGGATGTAGCTCAGTGGTAGAGCGCAACCTTGCCAAGGTTGATGTCGTGGGTTCGAATCCCATCATCCGCTCTCTGAAAAGGCCTGCTCATGCAGGCCTTTCTTGTTTTCTCATTTCAATTTCCCTGCGGCATAGTCTGCCGCCATGAGCCCGGCACCGATAATGCCGGCATCCGCCCCGAACTGAGCAGGCAGAAGACGCAGATTATCATAATGCACGGAGAAAAGCTGCTCCTTCAGGCAAGCTTGCAAGGGCTCGAAAAGTAAATCCCCGGCCTTCGCCACGCCACCGCCAATAATACAGGCAGAAGGAACAAAAGCGTACATCATGTTCATGATAAGACAGCCGAGTTTTCCGGCGAAATCACGATACAACTCCAGAGCAATGGCATCTCCCGCGCGAGCTGCAAGCTCCAGCTGGTACGGCGTACAATCCGCCAGACTCTTCTGAATACCAGCCTCAGCATAGCGGGCCACGGCATCGGCCGTAAACTCATTGTGCCCGATATACTCCTCCACAGCCCCGCGATTACCAAAAGGACCGACACGACCGGCAAAGGCCACGCTCGTCTGCCCCAGTTCTGCAGCAGAGACATTACGACCGCGCAAAATGCGGTCATGCACCACAATGCACCCCCCGATACCAGTCCCCAGAGTCAGACAAAGCAAACTATCAAGCCCCCTGCCCGCGCCGAGCTTCCACTCGGCATACCCCATGCAATTGGCATCATTGTCCAGCACCACAGGTAAATTCAACGCCCGCTCCATCACTTCGCGCACCGGCACCTGGTGATTCCAAACCGGGACATTTGTCAACTGATAAAGCACCCCTTTATAAAAATCAACCCAGCCGGGCATTCCCAGCCCCACCGCCGCCACCTGCGGATGCCTGCGCTGCAGCTCTTTCATGACAGCGCACATAGCGTCCATAATCGACTGAGGACTGTCAAATTCCTGCGTCGGCAAGGGCTCAGCCTTATCCACAAGTTCAGCTCCACACGTCACGCCGATTTTGATACTCGTACCGCCGAAATCCACAGCAATTGCCGGTTTATCATTCATGGATATATTATAAACATGAAGCTGAACGAGCTCAAGTCATTTATGCAGCAGAACGAGCAGAACCGCCGGGATATTCTCCCGGCGGTTCTAACCTGAATGAATTCAATAAAGTAATTTATCTTACTTCACCACAGTCAGGCTTTCGGCCTGTTCGCGGGTCAACTCGATACAATTCCAGGGCAGACCATACTGATTAAGTGCATCCATGAAAGGATCCGGGTCATTCTGCTCCATATTGAACACACCCTCACCACTCCAGGTGCCAGTAAGAATCATGCGGCCACCAATGGCTGCAGGAACACCGGTTGTATAGGAAATAGCCTGAGAGCCCACTTCCTTGAAGCATTCCTCGTGGTCACAGATGTTGTAAATATAAACAGCTTTATACTTTCCATCTTTCTTACCCTGAATCACACAGCCGATGCAGGTACGGCCGTGAGTGGTCTTACCCAGGTCACCAGGGTCGGGCAGCACGGCCTTCAGGAACTGAAGCGGAATGATTTCCACGCCATTATACATCACCGGATCAATCCGGGTCATGCCCACATTCTTGAGCACGGTAAGGTGATTGATGTAATTCGGGGAGAAGCTCATCCAGAACTGAGCGCGCTTGATGGTGGGGATATGTTTCACGAGAGATTCCATCTCTTCGTGGTACATACGGTAAATTTCATAAGTTCCCACCCCCTCAGGACAGGCAAAGGGCTGGTGCTTGCTCATGGCGCCTGTCTCCTGGAAATCACCATTTTCCCAGTGGCGGCAAGGGGCACTCACCTCACGGATATTGATTTCCGGGTTGAAATTTGTGGCGAAAGCCTGACCGTGATCACCGCCATTCACATCGATGATATCAAGATACTCAATTTCATCAAAATGATGCTTGAGAGCCCAGGCTGTGTAGACATTGGTCACACCCGGGTCAAAGCCGGAACCCAGCAGAGCATAAAGTCCGGCATTCTTGAAACGGTCCTGATACGCCCACTGCCAGCTGTACTCAAACTTGGCAACATCTCGCGGCTCGTAGTTTGCCGTATCCATGTAGTTCACTCCGGCCTCAAGGCAAGCATCCATCAGCGGCAGGTCCTGATACGGAAGTGCTACATTCAGCACAAGGTCAGCATTGACCTCCTTGATAAGCGCCACTGTGGCAGCCACATCATCGGCATCCACCGCATGCGTCGTAATCGTCACACCCTCGCGAGCGAGTACATCTGCCGCAATGGCATCGCACTTACTCTTGGTACGCGAGGCCAGATGGATGCTTTCATACACATCCGACATCTGGGCGCACTTGTGGGCCACCACGTGTCCCACACCACCGGCTCCGATAATGAGTACTGTCTTCATTGCACGCGCAGAATGCACTATAACAGCCCCTAAGTCAAGGATTTTTCACCAATATGTCCTAATTATCGCACACATGCACAAGCGCACAAAAAAAGCTGCCAGGTGTAACCCTGGCAGACTTCGAAAATCTCTGACCGGCTGATTAACCGCGGCGGCGGCGCGTGGTGGTCTTGCGCTTTGCTACAGCACGCTTGCGAACGGCTTTAGCACGGCTTGCTTTTGCCACAGCGCGACGGTTACGAACCGTCTTTCTCTTAGCTACAGCATGACGGCTGCTGCGCACGCTGCTTCTCCGGCGAACGGAAGACTTATGGGTAGAAGCCAGGGCAGTACGCGGCACATAGGCAGGAACCGGTGTGCGAGAAGTCCGGATAGCGGCGGCCAGCGCTTTACGCTGATCATCGGCGCTGTAATTGCGTCCTTGCTGGGAAGCAAAATACTTACGGTATGCAGGGTCCACCTGATTAATATTGGTGACTGCATCCGGGAAATTATGATACTTCATACCACGGTCACTCTGGCAGGATGTCAGGAGACACGCCACCATGGTCACCAGGCAAAGTATAAGCTGACGAGTGCTGGACATAACGAGATTTTTCAGGGACAAATTGCTTCTAACACACGGAATGGCAGACTAATCAGTAATCCGACCAGGCCTGTCACCATGCTGCACGAGGTGAGACAAGTCATGCAGAACAGAACTACTACCAGCTGCGCACTGCGCTTAACCACGTTCATAATGATTTTCCTCATAATTTAACGCGGTCACTGGAGCACCCCCGCACACTACTTCCTACCCCGCCACAGCTATACTAGCACATTTTCACCCGACTTGCCAATGATAAACTTTTCTTTACTATCTTTTTCATTCCGTATGACTTGAATTTTATTCAAAACAAGGTAATATATGCCCATCATGAGCGGCCAGAAGAGAGATTTCCGGGACAAACTGAATCAGGAACTGATTTTTTTTGCTGAAAAACACCCGGAACAGAAAATAACAGCCGACAAGATGCGCGAATTCATACAGCGACGGCCCGATTGTTTTGAGCGCAGCTGTCTGGAAGGGCACATAACCGGCTCTGCCTGGCTCGTGAACGACAGAGGAGACAAAGCCCTGCTTACCCTGCACCACAAGCTGAAAAGATGGATGCAGACTGGCGGTCATGCCGATGGCAACCAGAATCCATTGCAAGTAGCTCTGCGTGAAGCAGAAGAAGAAAGCGGCATCAGTGGCATTACCCCCATCAGCACAGATATTTTCGATATCGACATTCACCGCATTCCGGCACGACCAGACAAAGGCGAACCCGAGCATTGGCACTACGATATACGCTACCTTCTGAAAGCACCGCACGAACAGTTCACCATATCACCAGAGTCAGATGCCCTGGCCTGGTGGCATGCCACCGATTTCTCGACCAGAATCGCAGAAACAGACGTTTCCGTACAGCGTATGGCGAAACGTTTCTTTGGATAAGATTCACGGTGACGGGAGCCACATGTGTCCCAAAGTTTGAGCACTAATCTCGATATATTGGACATTGGCGATTAGTTCGCGAGCGTCAGAGAGCGTCTATTGAGCCCGTCAGGGCGGCATAATCATAGCCCAGCGTGGAGCCGCAAAGCGGCGGAACGCTGGGTTTGGAATAAAAAAATAACCGGAACCCCAACCAACGTGGAGGGGTGGCAGGGAAGCGCAGCTAAAACACTAAGCCGAAGCTTCTGCCACCCACTCCGCTACGCTCCGGGGTTCTGATATGTTTTTCATTTTACCCAGCGTTCGGGGCTTCGCGTCTCGCGTTGCTCGCTTGCTACGCCCTCGCAGGCCGCCGCGTAGCG
>JAZRKW010000029.1:0-9634 GCA_045646505.1 Akkermansia sp.
CAGGGCGGCGGGGCCGTATTCTCGCTTGTTGCTCGGGCGCACGGTGCCGCCAGTCTTGATGTTGAGCAGCTGCATGCCGTAGCACACGCCCAGCACCGGCACACCAAAGGAGGTGAGCCATTCAAAATCAATATCCGGGGCATCCGGCTCCGAGGTGCTGCGCGGGCCGCCGGAAAGGATGATGGCGCCCGGTTCACTGATTTCGTGCAGATCCTCCAGCGCATACAGCTTGGCGAGGAAGCCCAGCTCACGCACGCGGCGCACAATCAGCTGCGTGTACTGTGAGCCATAGTCGATAACGGCTACAATGTGTTTCGGTGTCATAACGCGGTGGCTATTGTAGCAGATAGGAAAACGCCTTGCAAGTCTAATCAACTCACAGAGTCATCGGTATCATGCGGGGCAACGTCCACAAGCGGGCGGTATGACGGCAGCTTCCAGTTCATATACACAGCAGCCATACGAACACCGAACACCAGAATCGTCCCCAGAATATATGACAACTGATACGAGCAGTTAAAATACTGCATCACGACAAAAAGAAGACTCCCTGAAAACGCAGCAGAAGCATACACCTCCTTGGAACGGAAAACATACGGCACGTTACCCGTGAGCACATCGCGCAGGGCACCACCGGCCACACCGGTACACACCCCCATGCAGATGCAGACAATACCGGGACACCCCAGATAATATGCCTTTGCCGCCCCCAACAGTGTAAAAAAGGCCATGGCAAAGGCGTCCGCCACGCGGATAGTACCCACAGGCGGATTCCAGAAACGAGTCACATAAAACATGATAAGCGACGTTATCAACGCCATGTACAGAAACTGCACATCATGCCCTGTAACCCAGTACACTGTTACCGGCACCCCCTGCTGCGTCATCATACCGGAAAGCAGCATATCACGCACCGTACCACCGCCCAGCGAAGCAATGGTACCGCACACCAGCACCCCCACAATATCCATGCGCACACGACTGGATGCAGTAGCACCGGCAATGGCACCTACCACAGTAGCAAACACACAGCAACAGTAAAAGAGAGGATGTTCGCCAAAATCCTGCACAGCCTGCAAACTGTCAAGATGGCTTGTATTATACATACAGTTACTGATTCAACACTTTTGATAAAAACCAGAGCGCCAGCAGCACCAGAATCACTGGCCAGAACAGCTTGATAGCCCCGACTGCTATGAAAACAAACAAGGCCAGGCCGAGAACACCCAACAGCACCGGCCAGAGCAGTCCGGAGCGTTTCAACACGGTGAACAGCCCTGGATTGCGCTCTTCTTCCTCCTCTGCACTCAGATTGACCGAATGCAGGGGGCGCCAGGTCTTGTTATCTGCCCGGCGCACCCAGGTATCATCGTTTATTTTCCCGTCAGCACGCAAGCGCACCAGATCAGCCCCTGTCACAGGGCCGATTTTCTCAGTACCGGTATCGTAATAGAATTTGCGAGCCATGAATCAACAGAAATCAAGCATGGATAGCGCGACCATCTGCGGCCAGCACTGCTTCATGAATAGCCTCAGAGAGTGTCGGATGCGCGTAAATCATGGAATTCAGGTCTGCGTCCGTCAATTCACTGTTCAAAGCCAGTTCCGGCGCGGTCAGAAGCTCCGTGGCATTATCTCCCACAATATGAGCCCCGAGCAATTCACCATTCTCCTTGCCAAACAACAGCTTTACAAAGCCCTCTGTATCACCACCGGCCACAGCGCGACCTATTGCCTGGAAGGGGAACTTACCCACTTTGTATTCCACACCGGCCTCCTTGAGCTCGCGCTCGCGCTTGCCCACACTGGCCACCTGCGGGTGGCAATATGTGCAACCCGGCACAATGACGGGCTGTTTCGGTGTGTGCCCCTCTACATACATACCCTCTACGGCTTGCTCTGCCTCGTAACTGGCAGTATGCGCCAGCATGATACCACCGATGCAATCGCCCACGGCATACACACCCTTGATACTGGTTTCATAACGCTCATTCACCTTGATGAAGCCGCGCTCAGTCAATTCCAGGCCTGCAGCATCCGGCACCACCGGAACCACACCAATAGCCACCAGACACACATCTGCCGTAATTTCCTGCACCTTGCCATTTTTGGCGGTAATAGTGGCAGTCACGCTGTCGCCATTATCCTTGAGGGAATCCACCTTGGCACCAGCCATGCAGGTGATACCCTGCTTCTTGAACGAACGTTCAACGGCCTGGCTCACCTCATCATCCTCATTCGGCAGAATGCGGGGCAGCGCTTCCACCAGCGTCACCTTGGTGCCAAAGCAATGGTAGACATACGACAACTCACTGCCGATGGCTCCAGAGCCAATGACAATCATGCTCTCCGGGCGTTTTTTCATAACCAGCGCATCCTTGCTGCCTATAATTGTCCGGCCATTGAAGGGGAATACCGGCACTTCGCGCGTACGCGCTCCGGTAGCAATAAGTATCTGAGAGGCTTCCAGCGTTGTCACGGTGCCATCTGCTGCGGTCACCTCCACCTTGCCCGGTGCAGGAATACGAGCCTCGCCGGTCACACTCTCAATCTTGTTTTTCTTGAAAAGGAAAGCTATACCAGCGGAAAGCCGGTCACTAATCTGGCGGGAACGAGCAATGACCGCCTCCCAATCCACGCTGAGTCCCTCTGCCGAAATACCGAATTCAGCAGCGCGCTTGTTGATCGTATTATAAACCTCACCGTTTTTCAGGAGCGCTTTCGTGGGGATACAGCCCCAGTTCAGACAAGTTCCACCCACGCGCTCGCGCTCCACACAGACAACACGCTTCCCCAGCTGCGCAGCACGAATAGCGCCGACATAACCAGCAGGACCACCACCAATCACAATAAGGTCATAACTCATGTGTGCATTCTACCCCTTACCTGCTGCCGTTGCAATGAAGAATATGAGATTATGACCCTATTATGTCAGGCATAATGAACAGAACCCTGCATTGCTGAGCAATGCAGGGTTCTGGAGAGAGCGATTCAGGTAGAGACCAAATCAGAAATCGAAACGCAGACCGATATTGCCACGGAAAGCAGTGGAATCCGGGCGGAAGGTCACATCAGCATCTGCATAAAGTGTGGTGTGCTGCTCCACGGGGATAGAAACACCGGCACCCAGTTCGAAACCTGCACCTGTGCTGTCTGCACCATTCACCTTGTACAGCTCACTGTTACCGATAGCAACCATGGCTTCATCCGTAGCATCACCAAAGTCCTTGGTAATGATGGCGCGAGCTTCAAGAACAGCATTGCGTTCATGTACACTCTCGTACATCACACCCTGATAGCGGGCACCGATACCTACGGTTCCGTATACGAAGCTGTCGCCATCATACTTCAGCGCCGTGTTGCCGATGGAACCAGTTTCGGTATAACCATCCACCTTGGCAGAAGCAATGCTGAAACTCAGCATGGGCTGCAGGATATGAGTGAACTCATAGTTCAGGCCCACGGTGTAGCCCACTTCATAGTAAGCAGAAAGGGAGGAACCCTCAGTGCTGCCGCTGCCAGTATAGGAACCGACCTTGCGGTCCATATCCATATCATTGGAGCCGAAGGTAATGATAAGCATCTGCACCCAGCGGTTCTTCTGATAGCGGGCAAAGAGATTCAGATAGTATGCATCATTATTACCTGTAGCCTTATCTGCACTATCCACATCCAACTCACCATAAGCGGCGGAGAATGCCATACCCACCACCACATTAGCGGTCAGGTCAACATTGAAGCCCACGGTACCACCCCAGGTGTTGTAATCATAACCGTATTCATCACCGCTGCCGTCAGTGCTGATGAAGCCGGCATCTGCCTGACCCCAGGCCTGCAGACCCACATAATCCCAGTCAGTGGTCAGACCAGCATTTGTGCCGCCGCCCATCTGGATAATACGGTTGCGCAGATTATGCTGCACATCCTGCAAGCCACGGCGCTGAGAATCGGCCAGAGCCGTCACAGAAGCACCGGAGATAGCAGAAAGCAGCTCGCGACGTTCCTCAACACCATATCGGCTGACATGACCAAGCTGAGTTGAAAGAACATCCGCCTCACCGCCTTCATTGAGGATTTCCTCCAGGGCTACCATTGCGTTCTTACGGTTTGCTGTGTCAGTCATTTCATTTCTGACACCCTCCGTATCAGTGTAACCGCTGAGGACGATATTGCCATTCACCACCTGAAGCTGAGCGCGGGTATAGGACTGAATGTAAAGCTCGTAATCACCAAAACTGGTTGCACCATCTGCCAGCAGAATGTTGTACGTCTTCTGGTTATTCTCATCCGTACCAGAGAAATCGAGCTCCTCTGCATTCACCACCACCCGGGAAAGAGTGATATCATCACCTTCGCTTCCACCAGTAATAACCAGGCTGTCCACGCCATCGGCCAGACGGAAGGAATCACCATCTGCACCACCGAATGCAACCGTCACCGTCACATTGTCAAAGGTCATCGAATCGGCAGCCATCACAGAGCCAGAGCCCAGCGTGACATTCTTGAGTGCCAGATTCTGACCAGCCTTCACATTCGAGTCAGTGATGACGGCATTGTTAATGCTGACACCATCGCCCACGAGCATATCAGTCACCGCAATCTTATTTGCCGTGATGCTGTAGAAATCATCAATATCAGCAGATTCTGCGGTCACGGAATCCGCCACAATTTCCGCCACGGACAAAGACTCAAGCTTATCAAGGCTAACCTCCGTCAGAGTCGAATCACCAACCGCAAGCGCAGCAGCATTCACCTGCTGGGCAGATATTGTATACCCATTCTGAATATCAATGCTTTCGGCAGTCAAGGAACCCTCGGCAGCAGCACCCCCTGCCGTCAACTCAATGACAGAATCTGTGCTGAGGGCATCAAATACCTGCTGACCATCCACAATAACATCTGCCTCTGCAATTTTACCGGCAATAAGCGTAGATTCGGCGTCCGGAGCAATTTCAATCGTCACCCCTTCACCCACACTACCGGCATCGATACCAGCCACGCTGATGGAAACCCCGTCAGCCAGAATCGGCTCATCTGTAGATGCACTGGTCACTAAAATACCACCGGCATCAACGACGTCAGCGGCCACAGACACAGCGTTGATTACACCGTTCTCCAGCGCGACAAGTTCCCCGGCCTTCAGCGAATCAGCAACCAGTTTTCCAAGAACAACCGTTTCTGCCAATTCAGCATCACCACCGGAAAGAGTACCTTCCACCACCGTATCACCCTCAACCGTGAGAGTATCGAAAGTCATCGTTCCGTAGACAGACGTATCACCATCAATCTGTGCAGAAGCCAGGTTCAAGGTACCATCCACAAAAACTTCATCAGTAACGACAGTGTCACCGACTACAGTCACAACGCCATTTTCCTCCACCGTCAGCAAACCGGCAGTCATATCCAAAGTCTTCAAAGACGCATCGGACAATACCAGCACTTCACCAGTGGCGCTTACAGATTCTGAAGCAACGGTCTTATTTTTCACCAGGATATCACCGCCTGCAGCCAGAGTGTTAACCTTCAATGAGCCAACACCGGAAATATTCACTGCTCCAGAGGTGTTTTCGATGCGATTCATCGAAACGACCGCCGTGGGGTCATCCTCACCCAGATTGACTTCAAACTTCTTCTCAATACCAGTACAGATAATGCTGGAGCCCTGAGAGAAAGTACCATTCGTCAAATCAACCTGCGCATCCGTGGGATCGGCATCGGCCGCATAGTTCAGCTCCAGAGTGGCGTTATCGGAAATATTAAGCTCCACATTGCGCAAGTCGGCTGCGTTACCAAGCTTATAAACAAGCTTCACAGTACCATCACCTACAATATTGAGCTTATCCACAAAGGCATTACCCGAAGCATCATTGATATTGGCCGCGGCTTTCTCAAGGGTAAGCGTTTCCCCGGCAGCTGCACCAAAGCCCATGGCAGTACCTTCCATAGCGCGTTCCAGCGAAAGAACTGCTTCAATCTCGCTGTTGAGCGTCGCTGTCGTGTTGCTGTAAAGCACGCCCTTCTCACCAACGAACTGAATTGCCTGGCCATCCTGAATGGCAATCTTGGCATCCTTATCATCGGAGGTGGAGTCGGTATAGGTTCCCTGCAGATCTGTCACCCCGGAAATCGTCCAACCCGTCTCATTGCCCTGCGTATAGAGCTTCGTGGTAACAGAAGAACCAGCGGAAGAAACCATGCACTGCATGAAATCCGTATCCTCTGTTTCCGAAAGGAAATTCTTCGGGACGTCATAGTTAAGATTCTGGTACGGGGTCAGAGAAAATGACTGAGAGCCGGCTTTAGCCACACCACCAAGGAAACTCAGAGTATCGCGCTTTGCATTATAAGCGAAGACACCGCTGATTTCGCTGAAACGAGTCCAGCCTCTGGCCGAAAAATCCTTCAATCGGAAGTTCTGGTTCTTATGCTGCTTGTTGGTGAGATTGATTACAATATCACCATCCGGAAGAATCATCAAGTTAAAGCTCCAATCATCATCTGCCTCGTTTTTCCAGCTATCACCATCATCGGTTGTTGTAACCTCACCGATACCAATCACATAGGCACGTTTTACCCCTTCGTCCTTAGGACCGACATCTCTGCCCGTCACTTCGAACACCCAGTCCTGAGAGGTAGCATCCTGCAAAATAGTATGCGTGACAAACGCAGCTTTACCTGTTTCCTCAGTTTCAGCGGTACACACTTCGCTTGCGGTCAGACGGCCATAAACAGCAGGGCCAGTTTCTACCGTATAAGCCTGGGAGAGAGGCATCAATGCAATCAACGCAGCAAAAAGGCGGTGAGGTAAATGAAGTTTCATGGAATTATTTCAGTGTAAAATTTAAATCGATACAGGAAACTGTTCAATAAACACTCTACCACCAGCCCCCCCATGGAAGCAAGGTAAAAATACCATCAAGTCAAAAAAAAACGGATTTTTATCAATCCAGAGCATAGCGCGCTGCAGCCACTGCAAGGAATACGGCCGTCTCCACGCGCAGAATAATGGGCCCCAGACTAATAGGCAGATAACCAGCCGTTTCACCAGCAGCATATTCAGCAGGTGAAAAATCACCCTCCGGGCCGATAAGAAGAACACATTCCCGCTGTCCGGCGGTCCGGGCTGTCTCCAGCAATTCACGCATGGGGCGTGCGTGCGGCACAATGGCACATTGCAATTTCAGCTCAGGCAAATCCGTGCGCTGCAAAAACGCCGCATAACTCTGCGGAACCTCCACCTGCGGCAAGGTATTGACACCGCACTGTTTGCACGCCTCCAGAACCGTGCGGCTCCACTTGGCAGCCTTAGCGGCCGCTTCTCTGGCATCCAGGCGCACTATTGTGCGCTCCGAAATAAGCGGGACAATGCGCTGCACACCCATTTCCACCGCTTTCTGGACAATCAAGTCCATATTGCTCCCCTTGGGAACAGCCAGAGCCAGCGTTATACCCGCCACCGCAGGCATGGGTGGCAGCGGCCTCAGCTCCGACAATGTGAGAGCCTGACTACCGGCTGCAGCCGCGATGCGACCGACTGCAGCCTGTCCGCAGCCATTGAACACCTCGCACTCATCTCCCACACGCAGACGCATCACCTTCAGGGCGTGCTTAGCTTCCTCTCCCTCTATACAGAGAGTGGAACCGGCCTGCAAATCAGCCCCTGGAGCATAGCATCTGTGCATGAGATGAGTGAGCAGTCAGTTATTTCAGAAAACGAGCGGCGCGTTTGCGGAAATCAGCCACTTCAGGCTGGTTGCTTTCCTTCAGCTCCTCGCCGAACTTCTTAAGCGCTTTCTCCTGGGCAGAAGAAAGCTTCGTGGGTGTTTCCACCTGCACCTCAATCATGAGGTCACCACGGCCACTTCCCTTCAGACTGGGCATACCCTTGCTGCGTACGCGGAAAATGGTATTGCTCTGCGTACCGGCAGGCAGTTTGAGCTTGGCGGGGCCATCCAGAGTAGGCACTGTCATCTCACCACCGAGTGCCGCATCCATAAACGGAACAGGAAGCGTACAATGCAAATCCATACCATCGCGGCTGAAAATATCATGCGGCTTCACCTCGATGAACACGTACAAATCGCCGGTTTCGCCACCATGCGTACCCGCATCTCCATTTCCAGAGGAGCGCAGTTTAGTACCGGTATTCACACCGGCCGGCACACGCAGGGAAATCTTCACATCCTTATGCACGCGCCCCTCACCCCGGCACTTCGGGCATGGGTTACTGATAGTCTGCCCCGCGCCGCGGCAGGTCGGGCATGTACTCTGCTGCACAAAGAAGCCGCTCTGGCGAGTCACCACACCTGTACCATGACAAGTCGGGCAATCATGGAACCCGGCACGGCCATCCTTAGAGCCGGTGGCATCGCATTCATCGCAAGGCACCAGGCGCTCCACCTCCAGGGTTTTGGTACACCCATCAGCCGCTTCCTCCAGTGTAATTTCCAAATCTGTACGCAAATCGGACCCGGGCCGCCGCGGATCAGCCTTGCGGCGGGCACCGCCGCCACCCATGCCGCCAAACCCACCGAACGCCCCGCCGAATATCTGCGAAAACAAATCCGCCGGGTCGGTAAAGCCACCAAAACCGCCAGGACCGCCGGCACCACCCATGCCACCATTCTTGAAAGCCTCGTGCCCCATGCGGTCATAAGCAGCGCGCTTATCAGCATCGCTCAGCACCTCATAAGCCTCACCCAGTTCCTTGAACTTTTCCTCCGCTTCCTTATTATCGGGGTTGCGGTCGGGGTGATACTTCATGGCCAACTTGCGGTAGGCCTTCTTGATGGTTGCGTCATCCGCATTGCGGTCCACGCCGAGCACCTCGTAGTAATCCTGTGCCATGGTCAGTTCCGGGGCTGAAATTATGCTTCAGGGGCTGCCTCTTCTTTCGGCGCAGCCGTCACCACATTCACCGGTCGCAACAGACGCCCGCGCAGGTTATACCCCTTGCGCAGGATGCGGATAATCGTACCCTCCGGCTGGTCACTCGGTTCGCTCATAATGGCTTCGTGCACATTATGGTCAAATTCCTGACCAGGTGCAGCTTCAATAGCCTCTACCCCCTGGCTGCTCAGGAAATCAGCCAGCTGCTTCTGCACCATGCTCATACCGATGTAAATCATCGAGCTCGTATCCTGCTGGGCCATCTGCATTCCCATTTCAAAATTATCAATCACCGGCAGCAGTTCTTCCAACAGACCACGGTTTGCATATTTCGTAAAATCCTCGCGATCCTTCACACAACGCTTGCGGTAATTATCATACTCAGCAGCCGTGCGCAGCGCCATCTCGCGCCACTTCGTCAGCTCATCTACTTCCTGCTGCTCAGGCTCTGCCTCTACCTGCGGCTCAGGAGTCTTGATTTCTTCTTCCTCGGGTGTGGGTTTTGTTTCCTCTTCGTTCATGCGTCTTATCATACGCCATCTGTCAAGACTGGTCAACCCCTCTCCTGTGACAGTACACACATGTCCCAAAGATTTGGTAAGCTATAGAAATATCAGCAACATTTTGGAAGAAGCCCCCCTCTGCGCAATAAATTGGACTTTGTCGATTAGTTTGCGAGCGTCAGCGAGCGTCTATTGAGCCCGTCAGGGCGGCATAATAATAGCCCAGCGTGGAGCCGCAACGC
>JAZRKW010000030.1:0-19554 GCA_045646505.1 Akkermansia sp.
GAACGCTGGGTAAAATGAAAAACATATCAGAACCCCGGAGCGTAGCGGAGTGGGTGGCAGAAGCTTCGGCTTAGTGTTTTAGCTACGCTTCCCTGCCACCCCTCCACGTTGGTCGGGGTTCCGGTTATGTTTTATTCCAAACCCAGCGTTCCGCCGCGTGGCGGCTCCACGCTGGGCTATGATTCTGTCGCCCTTGCGGGCTCAAGTTTCCGCTCGCCTGCGGCCCGCCAAAGTCCAATTTGTCGAGCAGATAGGGGCTTCTTCCAAACTGTTGCTGATGTTTCTATAGCTTACCAAATCTTTGGGACACGTGTGTTTGTTTTTATTAATGCAAACTATAGACTTGTAAGCACAAAACTAACATGATAGTATATGCCGCGTATGAAAAAGCTTTTTCTCGGCATACTGACAAGCCTGTTCCTGCTTCCCCAGGCAGCTCTGGCTATACAGTTGAGCGATCTTTCCCCCACTCTGACACGCAATGAGGCAGACGATAATCTGACCAAGGATTACGCCTACCGTGTTCTGAGCGATTTGAGCGTGCGCCGCATCTGGAATCTGGATGACAACCGCAAACTCACTATCGACTTTGAAGGAGCCAGCGGAGACTTGATATGCATTGTGGTAGACTACCGCAAACCTGTGACGCTGGAAGAAGCAGACAAGGATGCCTCCGATATCGGCAAGTTTGAAGAAGCCGCCTGGCGCAAGTTCTCCGCAGACAAAGCCGCCAAGTACTACATGGACAGAGCCCGTGCCATGAAGTTCAAAGAAGGCTATATGTTCGAAGAAATCAATGCTGCCAACAAATGCCAGCGCCTTACTTTCTACACCAAGAAGCCGAAAGAAAACCGTCGCCATATCTCTGAAGGTACAATTTCCGGCGGAATTTCTGCCATGGGCAACGTCGGCAACGGAAACGCAGTGAAAAAGCTGCTGGATGATGAAGAGAAACGCCTTTATACTCCCAACAAAACCGATATCGTTTCCAAGCCTGAACCCAAGAAGGTGAAGAAAGCGCCGGTCATCGAAGAACCCGAGGAAGAGCCGGAGGACGAACCGGAGGAATTCACACCGGAACCGGATGAAACGGGCAAGGTTGTAGAGACTCCCATTAAGGTCAAGCCCGTCAAGACAGTCAAACAGAAGGGCGACCGCAATAAGGATGTCGATGGACTTCTGGCCAAACTTGGTCTGGACAAGCTCAAACCCATCCACTGGATTATCGGCGGTGTCGGCCTTGTTATCCTCATCACCATCATCAGCGCTGTAGGCCGCAGCAACGAGCGCCGCAAGCTCGAAAAACGGGCTGAGCGCCTGCGCAATAACTCTGCAAGCCTGCAGAGCAGCCTGAAGAGAGGCATCAAAAAGCCGAAAAACAATTCAAAATTAAAGCTTTAATATATCCCCCATCCCTTATCATATAATAAATCCCGCTCCGACTTCCGGTGCGGGATTTATTTATTTGAAGCCGCTTCTTTGAGGCTGTTTCAAATCTGCTGGCAGATGTGTACCAGAACCAGCTGACGTGATTATGCAGTAGCGACAAATCCGAGATCGTCGTTTTCGGAGCGGGGGACTTTAGTCCCCCCCTCAATGCTTATATTTTCGGGACTTCCGTCTACGCCTTTCAGGCTTCGCCGAGACAAGAAAGTCCCGTGCTCCGACAGATAAGCCCCCCGCCAAATGCCGGTTTGTCGATGATTCACTTATTTTGCCAACGCATCATTTATTGCGAGAGCCAGCAAATCTGAAACAGATCCGCTTCTTTGAAAAATAACATTTTTTCCTTTTCATTTTACTCAGAATACTGTAGAGTGATAGTAAGTTGTTTTCAGCTATGAAATTTCCAGCACTCGCAATAATCGTTCTCGCATTGAGCAACCCGGCAGCAGCCAAACAGGAGCAGAATAACGAGGCTCCGGGGCTGCCGGAACTCATCTACCGCAGCAACGGAGTCTATTCCCTACTGGAAGCGGCCGCCGCCAACGATACAGAAACCCTGTCCAGAAGAATTAAGGAAGGAGCCAATGTCAATCAATTGGATGAGGAAGGCAACTCTGCCCTGCATCTGGCAGCTGAGGCCAATGCAACAAAATGCATCACGCAGCTGCTCAAAGCCGGGGCAGATGCCATGCAGAAGAACGCGGCAGGAAAAACCGCCAGCGAACTGGCAACTGCGCCCAGAAGTCTCAAAGTTCTGAAACGAGCTATGACACGCCGCCTCCAGGAAATAGAGCTGTGCGAAAAAATAGCCTCGGGAGACAACGATGCGCTTCAGGCAGCCATCAAACAGAAAGGTTTTAACCCCAATATGCTGAATGCGACAAACAGCATGCCCGTACTTGCCATGGTGTGCGAACAAGGGAATGTCCAGATAGCCAAGGCACTTATCGCCGCTGGAGCAGATGTCAATTTTGCATCGCCCGACTCACGCTCCATCCTACACAAAGCCATCCACTCAGACAATGCCGAGCTCATAAAAGTTCTTCTGAAAGCCGGAGCAAACCCCGTGGCTCAGTCAAGCAACCGGGCCACGCCCCTGCACGATGCCGTCTGGTCTCGCAGACTACAAAGCATCAAAGCCCTGCTGCCAGCCTACAAGAGCATCAATTACAGCCCCGATGGAGCACATAACGGCATACCAATCGGGCTTGCCATCAACCGAGGCTTTTCAGATGCAGTGAAACTGTTCATAGAAGCCGGTATCGATTTAAACGGACAATTCCCCGGAGACCCACCACTGATGATTGCAGCCCAGGCCGGCAGAAAAGAAATAATAGAAATGCTGCTCAAAGCCGGAGCCGATAAAAACAAAAGCAACAAGCAAGGCAAAACCGCCAGAGATGTGGCGGCTACTGCTGTGCGCCACCTTTTCTGATTTCTTTCGTTATGAATATCAAGCCGCTCATTATACTTCTTTCAATAGGGCTCTGGATATGTTGCCCTGCTACGGCTGATTCCCCTTCCCGGATCAATAAAGCACCCCACTCATCTAAAGAAAAAACAGGAAACAAAAAAACAAAACAGAAAAAAAACAGCAAGAAAGAGAAACAAAAAAATGACCTGCTGGAGCGCAACCCCATGCCGGAATATACGGATTATTCTACCCTGAATCAATCATCCAAACGCCTGGAAACCACCTATAGAACACGGGTATTCCGAGCTTACCGCCCCCAGGAGGATTTAAGAAAGCGGCTCAAAATCAGCAATTATTCCGGCTACGAAAACCCGACCGGCATCGTTTTCGAAGCAGGGGAGCATATCACCCTGCAGCTGGAAGGAACACCACGCACCACCGTGGAGTTCATCATCCGGGATTTCCGCCATCCCGGCAACGAAAGCCGGCACCCTCTCACCCCCGGAACCAATACATTCAAAGCCGCGCATTTCGGGCATGGCTATGTCAATTACCGGGACCAGGAACCAGACACAGCCCCACCCATAAAACTGCAGATTCAAGGCGGCTATATCAACGGGGTCTTCACCAGGCACGACAGTGCCAAAGTGTGGAAATACCTGCTGAAACACGCCAGGAGCGAGATGTTTGACATCATAGGGCAGCGCACACAATGGATACTGAGCACCAGCGCCCTGCGCGAGAAATGCCCCGAAAAAGGCCCTGAGCTCGTTGCCCTCTACGACCGGCAGATGCAGCTGGAACAACAGCTTCTGGGATGGGAATGGGAAGGAATCCACCCGGGCAACCACATTCTCGGGCGCACCAACTGGAATACTCAGACCTACATGCATGCCGACGGCATCGGTGCATCCTACGTCATTTCCTCCACCCCGGGACTGGTAGATGTGGACAATGTCCGGAAAAGCGGGGCCTGGGGAACCGCTCATGAATTCGGGCATATCAACCAGACCAGACCCGGAATGATGTGGACAGGAACCACCGAAACCACCGTCAACCTCTTCTCCCAGCTCGTCAATTATGATTTCAACCCCAACGAAGTACGACTGGAACACGAAAACTGCCGCACCCTCGAGGGGCCGTGGGTGCGTGGCGGGCGTTTCGATTGTTTCGTGAACAGCGCCATTGTCAACCGGGAGCTCTGGCAATTCCAACGCGGCCCGGACGATGGCGACCAGCGCATCCCCGGCGCTACCTGTGGCGACTGCTTCGTCATTCTCTGCCCTATGTGGCAGATGTATCTCTACAACACAGTTGCCCGGGGTAATGAGATATTCTATCCCCGAATCTTCAAGGATGTGCGCGACACAGACGAAAGCAAATTGACTGTAGGCCAGCTCCGCATGAAATACCTGGAACGCTGCTGCGACGCTGCCCAGCTTGATTTTTCAGACTATTTTCTGCACTGCGGCATGCTTGCGGTCATGAACCGTTATGTAAACGACTACGGCTCGCACTGGGTAACCATCACTGAGGACATGTGCGCCAACACGCTGAAACACGCCGCTCAATACCCCAAACCGGACTCTCCTGTCATTTTCTACATCAACGTGAACAACGTGGCTATCTACCGGGATAAGCTCCCAGTCAAACCCAGCCCGGATTTCAAACCAGTCATCACCGGCTCCCCTATCCCCCGCTTCACCGTGCCGGCTGATAAATGGGAAAACGCCGTAGCCTTTGAAGTATACAGTGGTGATAAACTCGTGCGCGTGTGCCTGCGGGGCCTTAACCAGAAAGATAACCGCTCCACCGATGTGCTGCTGCCCGCAGGGTCTACCACGGTTATGGCCGTATCCTGGGACGGCAAACGCTACATTATTTACGATACCGGCTCCGGAAAGGTTGACAACAAGCCGGACTCTTCCAACGGCCCGGGCTTCATCTCCTCCGCTCCCAGCAAGAAAAACAACAAAAGCAAAAAACAGGCTCTTTAATTGCGACAGCATACAGACTCTCCTCTTTCCAACTCCGTCTCTCTGTGTTAGTATATCCCCATGTCACGCTACAATGGAGAACAGGTACTCGTCGTCCCCCGCGAAGCTTTTGAAGCTGTAGGCGCATTCAATGGCGTCAAGCTCAACCCGCAGGATTATCTGAGCGCCTTTCTTCAGCCCGGCGTAGCACGCTACATGGACCGCGAGCTGGCTGAACAGAGCCCGCAGTTCAAACAGCTCATCACTTATGCCATCTTCTGCCACAAAGGTCGCATCCTGGCTTATGCCCGCACCTCCAAGGGCGGTGAATCCCGCCTGCATAACAAAATGTCCCTGGGCATCGGCGGCCACATCAATCCCATCGATGGTCTCACAGACTCCATCTCCACCTACCTCTCCGGCATGGAACGCGAAATCCGAGAGGAAATCACCTTTACCGGTAACGTTTCCCAGGAGCTTTTCGCCATCATCAACGATGACACCAACGAAGTAGGTGCAGTACACCTCGGTTTTGTGCACCGTTTTGAGCTGGAAAACGACCAGGTAAGCCCCAATGAAAAAGCCTTGGCCGACCTCGCTTTCCGCTCTCTGGACGAGCTCGCCGGTCCGCTGTACGAGCGGCTCGAAACCTGGTCTGCCATCTGCGTGGACGCCCTGAAACCCAGTACACCCCAGGAGACCTAATCCCCGGATTATCAATCTCCTGACTGCCACAACAAAACCCACACCCTCTCTCTTTCCGATTTCAATATTTGTACTCGCCGCAGCTCTGCCCCCCCACCCGGTGCGGATTCACAGCAGCGAAATCTCCACCCGCAGGCTCAACAGGCGGGTAAAAAAGTGACACAAGCCCGTTAATTTCGATTCCGTGTCACTTTTTTAACCTTGAAACACAAGTTTTTGTTGACATCTGGTGTATCAAAGTGTACCTTTTGTGCAGGGAAGTGTACTCAAAAGCATGGATTATGTCTCGGCAGTAATGTTCACGGGAAACGTGATGCACAAGCTCGACACGAAGGGTCGCGTGGCGATTCCGGCGAGCTGGCGTGACGCGCAGGACACTACGCTGCGGATACTCGAAGCCACCAACGACGGTTATCCGATTCTGAAGTGCTATACCATGAAGAGTTACGCCGAGATGGTACTCGATATCAAAAGCAACGCCAAAGCACTCGGTTTCACTCCCGTACAGATTAACAAGTACCTCGGTGAGATTTTCAGCAGATGCTTTGACGCCGAGGTGAGCAACCAGGGTAAACTCCTTATTCCCAAAGCACAGCGAGAATATATCAAGATAACAGAAAACGCAACAATCGTAGGTCGAGGCTCTTATTTCGAGATATGGGAACCGGGCAACTATGAGGCCACTAGAACCCCGGAAACCATGGCTGGAATGGAGCTGGATAAAGTATTCGGCATCTTGGCATGAGCACAGTAACAACACAGAGTCACGCAGCCCCCACTGCCCCCACCGGTACCTGCTACAAGGTACTCATGTGGGAGGTTGAGGCTTTGCCTGACGAGCAGCTGCAAGCCTGGCAAACCGCCCGGCGAGAGCTTCTGGAACGCATGCGGGACGCCGGAATCAAAGGCGCGCGCGGCACGCTGGCCAGACTCGGGGAAGAACTGCGTGAGCTGTCGGCATGTGCCATCACCCGTCCCTTGGACACCTGTGCCCAGGCCAGCCTTTCTCTTACGCGCGTGGGCGCGTTGGCAGCGAAGCTGCAGCGCGAGGAAGCCGTGCTTGCCTACCGTCTCACCCCCTGCAGCGCCACAGTACTTGTGGAGCTCTGCGGCGAGGAAGGCATCGACACCCTGACCACCCGCTGGGCTGCAGCAACCCCGGACATGAAGTGGTACCCGGCACCGCTGGTGGAGGCGATTTCCCCCGCCGAAGCCGCAGAATGGCAGGAAAGCTGCCGCAGCGAAGCCGATGACACAACCGACACCGGAACTGACGCTGAAAAAGAAGCCGGCAACTTCAACCACGTTACCGTGCTGCGCCGCGAAGCAGTCGAGGCCTTGCAGCCAGCCGAAGGCCGTGTGCTGGTGGATGCCACCCTGGGCGGCGGCGGCCACAGCGAACTCATGCTGCAAGGTGGAGCAACCGTGTGGGGAATCGACCAGGACCCCGCCGCCCGCCGCGCAGCCCGTAAGCGACTGGCAGACTACGCAGACCGGCTGCACATTGTAGCAGGCAATTTCCGCAATACCGCCGAAATGCTCGCCGCTCAGGGAGTTGAGCAGGTGGATGGCATTCTGGCCGACATCGGCATTTCATCCCCGCAGGTAGACCAGGCAGAGCGCGGCTTCTCATTCCTGGCCGAGGGACCGCTGGATATGCGAATGAACCCTGCCGCACCGCGCAGTGCCGCAGATATCGTCAACACCGCAGCAGAAAGCGAACTCGCAGACATCCTGTGGCAATATGGCGAGGAGCGAGCCAGCCGCGCTATAGCACGCCGCATCATACAGGAACGCGCCAAAGCCCCCATCACCACCACCACCCAGCTGGCAGCCATCATCGCTTCCGTACTGCCACGCAAAGGCAAACAGCACCCCGCCACCCGCTCATTCCAGGCACTCCGCATCGCCGTGAATGATGAACTGGGCGCGCTGGATTCCCTGCTGGAATCCGGCCTGAGTCTGCTCAAAAGCGGTGGCCGCTTCGCTATCATCACTTTCCACAGCTTGGAGGACCGCGCTGTCAAACACTACTTTGACCGCGTGACCCGCCAGGAAATAGATCGCCCGGAATGGCCGGCACCACGGCCCAACCCGGAATATGCAGCCCGTCTCATCACCCGCAAGCCAATTGTCGCGAGCGAGGAAGAACTGGCTGCCAATCCCCGGGCCCGCAGTGCCAAACTCCGGGTAATCGAAAAGCTATAATCACCTCACCTCTGTATCACCTCTCGCCTCTTCTCTTTCATCAATGCCACCTCGCACTAACAGCGCGCGCTATGCTGACCAGCTGAACTTCAGTGTTCTCGGCTGGATTATGGCTTGTGCCACTATGCTAGCAACAGGCGGAATTTCTTACGCTCTTTTCAGCAACAACAGGGTCACCATACTCACAGATATCAACAAGGCTAATAAAGCTATCGCCATCAGCGAGCTCAATACCAACCAGTATCTTGCTGAGCACAACGCCTCATTCAACCGCTGGGCTATCCGCGAACGCCTGCAGCAGGAGCACTCCTCTCTGCGTGAAATTGAACGTAAGCAAATTGAACTTGCCCGTCGTCTTCGCGATAACGGGTTCGCCACTATCCATCGTTAACCACCTCCTATAAACTACACCATGAAAACCCCGATACCCTTTGCCAGCCGTGTAGCGGTGATTGCTTTCTTCGTTCTTGCAACAACCAGTATAGCGGCTATCCGCCTGGCCAATCTTCAGATAATTGATAAAGAAGGCGCACGCTCCAAGGCTAAGGAAGAACTCATCGACCGCGAACTCATTCCCGCACAGCGAGGAATCATCATGGATCGCAACGAGGAATTACTTACCAACAATATCCAGAGCAGCGTACTGATGGCCAATCGTTATCACCTGCGTGAAATCGACGTAGTAACAGACGGTCTGGCCTATAACCAGGCGGTCAATGACCCCAGCTGGGCCGGACTTGAAAACGATGCCGCACGCCGTAAACTGATATATAATTATAAGGCTAAACTTCTCAAAAACGCCAAGGCTAACCTTACAGAAGAACAGAAAGAAGAACTCCGCCGCCAGATTGACCCGAAAGATGCCAAGGCTAATCGTCTCATCGAATATGATAGGGAAGTAATGGAATACTACTTCAAGAAGCATGATGAGCTTGTAGCAGAGGTGCTCTACCCCTACCTCAAGCGTTTCATGAGCAAAGAAGAAATCATTGAAAAAATTGCTCAGACGCACATAGTCGAACACAACGAGAAAGCCAAGGAAAACGGGCAACCGACACGCACTATCCAGAACGACATAGTGCTGCACAAAGGAATGGATTTCGATCTTGCGGACAAAATCAAAAAAGCCATCAAGGATGCGAAGGTTCGCGGTATCAAGGTGAAAGATAACTTACGCCGCTCCTATGTCATGCCGGAAATGCTCTGCCATGTACTAGGCTTCGTAAACCACGAAAATAAAGGCATGAGTGGCGTAGAAGCCATTTTCCAAAGCTATCTTGCCGGGGTGGATGGTATCCGCGAATACCGCCACAACGCCAGGGGGCAGATTCTTCCCGATGAAGATGACCGGTATATGGCCCCCAAGCACGGGCTGGACCTGAAACTCACCATCGACATGCGCCTGCAATCCATTGTCGAACAGGAGCTGGATAAAGGCATGCGCAAATTCCGCGCCAAACGTGGCTGCATGATTGTGGTGGAACCGAAAACAGGTGATATACTGGCCATGGTGAGCCGCCCGGCATTCGACCTTCAGACCAAGGAACTTATCACCCACACGGGTAAGCACAAGCGAGGAACAGTCAAGGATGAAAACGGCCATGTCATCACCGGTGATTTCAATTATGCCTGCCAGACACGTTACGAACCGGGCTCTACATTCAAGGTACTGGCCGTAACAAGCGCCGTGGATAATGGATTGCTTGGCATTAACAGCTATGTAAGCTGCGAACCATTCTCCGTAGGTTTCAAAAGCAAGGCAATCAATGACCGCCCATTTAATTACCACTCCCTCCCGGTATGGGGCGTTCTCAAAAAATCAAGCAACCCCGGCGCCGCTCGCATTGCCATCATTGCAAAATGGGAAAACTTCAAGAAATATATCGAAAAGTTCGGCATAGATAAACCTGCCGGTATCGACTTACCCTCCGGCGGCGCCTGTATCGTAGCACCTGGTGAAAACATCGTAAACTTCTCGCGTATCGCCTACGGGTATTCTGTATCAGTTTCCCCGCTGCACATGGCCATGGTCTACGCCACCATCGCGAATGATGGCGTACGCATGAAACCGCGCCTGATTGATAAGATTTATGATGCAGAGGGCAAGGTGTATGATGAATGCGCACCGCAGGAAATCTGCCGCGTCATGAAATCCAGTACGGCTCGCGACCTGCGCTTTGCGCTTGAAACCGTCACCCAGAGCAAGGGCGAATGCGGACGAGGAACCGCCACCGCAGCAGCAATTCCTGGTTTCCGTATTGGCGGTAAAACCGGCACTGCCAAAAAAGTGAAAGCCGGCGGCGGATATACAGATAATCTCTACACCGTCTCCTTTGCCGGCGTGCTGCCCATAGATGATCCCAAGCTCGTGGTCATGACTGTGATTGATGAGCCGCACCCGACAGATTGCAATCCCGGCGGCGGTACCGTGGCTGCACCTATTTTCCGCGCAGCGGCAGAACGTTTCATTAATGTGCTCAACCTCACCCCGAGTAACCCTGAAGCATACGAAAAATATCTTGCTACTAAAGAAGAATCTGCTAATCTAAAGAAATAAGAAATTTCCTCTGTCATGGACACCAAGAAGATATTCAGCACCCTCCCCGGAGCCAGCATCTCTGGAACTCTGCCTAAACAGCTTACTCTACTTACGGATGACAGCCGCAAGGTCGTTCCTGGTTGCTGTTATGTGGCAGTAAAAGGAACCCGTTTTGATGGTCACAGCGCCATAGACGGAGCTATCGCCGCAGGGGCTGCAGCCATTGTTGCCGAAACAGAGTCCACCCCCGCAGCACAGGCAGCCGGCACCTGCTGGGTACAGGTAAAGGACACACACGAGGCCAACGGACTTCTCATGAGTGCCTGGCATGATTTCCCCGGCGACAAGATGGTACTGCTCGGTGTCACCAGCACGAACGGCAAAACTACCATCAGTTATCTGGTCAACCACATCTTCCGCGCCTCATGGCAACGCGCCGGTCTCATCGGCACCATCATCTATGATAACGGGGAAACCCGCAGCGTTTCCAGCAACACCACCCCGGGCTGTGCCCTGCTGCAAAGCATGCTGGCAGATATGGTGAAAAACGGCTGCCGCGCCGTCTCCATGGAGGTGTCATCCCACGCTCTTACCCAACAGCGCACCGCAGGCACCAATTTCCGGGTGGGTATCTTCACAAACCTGACCCAGGACCACCTGGATTACCACGGTACCATGGAAGAATACTACCAGGCCAAAAAACTGCTTTTCACCCGCATGGCAGCGGCAGATCGCAAGAGTACAGCGGTCATCAACGTAGATGATGCCTATGGCCGCCGACTGGCAGAGGAACTGGGCCCCATCATGCGAGTACGCACCTTTGGTGAAAACGCTCAGGCAGATTTCCGCGCTGTGCCCAGGCTCATCACGCTGAAAGGCAGCCAGTACGAACTCATCTACCAGGGGCGCAGCTACCTGGTGCGCACCCCGCTTATCGGCGAATTCAATCTTTCCAACAGCCTGGCAGCCCTGGCAGGTGCAGTCTGCGCCGGCATCAACCTGAACGATGCCATCAACGCACTGGCCCAGAGTCCGCAGGTACCCGGCCGCATGGAACTGGTCAGCAGCGTGAACAATGTTCAGTGCTTTGTGGACTACGCCCACACCCCCGACGCCGTGGAAAACGTGTGCAAAACCATGAAATCACTCTGCCGCAACGGCCGGCTCATCACCATCTTCGGCTGCGGCGGCGACCGCGACCGCACCAAACGCCCGCTCATGGGAGAAGCCGCCGCCCGCTACAGCGACCTCTGCCTCGTGACCAGCGATAACCCGCGCAGCGAAGACCCGGAGCAGATTATCGACGAAATCATGCCCGGCATCCCCCAGGGCAAGCAGCACCGCATCACCGACCGCGAGGAAGCCATCCGCGCCGCTCTGGAACAGGCACGCCCCGGCGATGCCATCCTCATCGCCGGCAAGGGGCATGAGAATTATCAGATATTCGCAAACGAAACCATCGATTTCTCTGACTCTGCCGTGGTGCGCAAATTCTACGCAGAAAAGAACCCGGAAGGCATCTCTGTGCCTTCCCGCAAGCCGGAAGGCCGCCGCAATAAATAAACACCACCACACCATGACCCACCTGAGCACCAGCGACCTTATCTCCGCCACCGCCGGCAAAGCAGTGGCAATGGGCGACCGCGCCATCACCGCCGGGCTCACCACAGACAGCCGCGCCATCGTACCCGGTTGTGTATTCGTGGCGCTGTGCGGCGAACGCTTCGACGGCAACAACTTCGCCGCCGAAGCCACGCAGAACGGGGCCGCTGCGGTCGTTGTATCTCGTCTGGCGGGCGATTATGCCCCAGGCAGCACCGTCGTGCTGGTGGAAGATACGCTCGTAGCGCTGCAGAGTCTGGCTGCATGGTGGCGCAGCCAGCTGGAGCCGCTGCATGTAGTCGGACTCACCGGCAGCAGTGGCAAGACCAGCACCAAGGATATGTGTCTCTCTGTGCTTTCACAGAAATACCGCACCCTGGCCACCAAAGGCAACCTGAACAACCATATCGGCGTGCCCCTCAGCATCCTGAGCACCCCGCAGGGCACCCAGGCCGCCATCTGGGAAATGGGCATGAACCACGCAGGGGAAATCGCCCCGCTCTGCACCATGACCCGCCCGCAGATAGGCATCATCACCACCATCGGGTCCGCTCATCTGGAGTATCTGGGTACCCGCCAGGCTATTGCCGAGGAGAAATGCACCGTAGCCCGCGCCCTGCCGGCAGACGGGTTCATGATATACCCGGCCACAGATGATTTTGCAGATTATATCGCCACTCAGACAGCAGCCACCCCCATTCCCGTGGGCGGCTGCAACAGCCCGGTGAGAGCACTCAACCCTCGCAGCACCGCCACAGGCACCACCTATACTCTGCACATTGACAATGAAGATGAAGTAGAAGTCAACCTGCCCGTTCCCGGTGCTCACATGGTAAGCAACAGTCTGCTGGCCGCTGCCGCCGGGTGGAAACTCGGCTGCACACCCGCGCAGATTGCCGCGGGGCTCTCCGCTTCAGCCCTCACACATGGCCGCCTCGCATGCAAAGAAATCGAAGGCTACACCGTGGTGGACGACACCTACAACGCCAATCCCGAAAGCATGAAGGCAGCGCTCGAGACCGTAGCCGCCCTGCGGGGCCCGCAGCGCCACATTGCCGTGCTGGGCAAGATGGGTGAGCTGGGTGAAGGTGGTATCGCCGCTCATGCCGACATGGGCTGGTGCGCCGCCGCCCTGAACTATGCCGCCGTGGTAGTGGTAGGTCCGGAATGCCCGGAGACACTGACACTCTGCCAGGCCGCAGCAGAAAGTATTCCGGCCATGCTGGTGAACACACCGGCCGAAGCCGCCGCCGCCCTGAGAGCGCTCATGCAACCGGGCGATGCGCTGCTCTTCAAAGGCTCCCGCTCCGCCGGCATGGAGCGTTGCATCTATGAACTCTTTCCCACTCTTAACCCCAAAGCTTAAATCATGATTAATTTTATCTATCAGCTCCCCGTCGGTCTGCAGCTCATGCTGGCACTGCTGGTGCCCTTTATCGGCTCCATGCTCATCGGGCCGCGGCTCATTGCCATTCTTCGCGCCATGAAAGCCGGCCAGCCCATCCGCCAGGCCTGCGGTGGCGTACTCGCACCTGAACACCAGGCCAAAGTAGGCACCCCCACGATGGGCGGGCTCATGATTATCGGTCTTATCATGCTCACCAGCATCCTGTTCCTGGACATGAGCGACCCCAAGCTTCAATGCTGTCTGCTGGTCATGGGCGTGACCGCCATCCTGGGCTTCCTGGATGACTGGGCCAAGATTACCAAAAAAAGCACCGACGGCGTAAGCGGCTGGTTCAAGATAGCCCTGCAAGCCGTGGCTGCGCTCAGCTGCGCTGGTTACCTCTGGTATCTGGATCCCAACGTTGCCCGCGTTCTGATTCCTTTCTATGGCGAACTGGATCTGGGAGTATTCTTCATTCCTTTTGCCATGCTTGTCATCATCGGTTCTTCCAATGCGGTCAACCTGACCGACGGACTGGATGGTCTGGCCAGCGGCTGCATGGTTGTAGCCAGCCTGGCATTCCTTTCCCTCTGCCTCACATTCGGTGAAGTGGCACTGGCAAACTATCTACTCTGCATCTCAGCGGCCTGCCTGGGCTTCCTGTGGTTCAACGCCCACCCGGCCAAGGTATTCATGGGTGACACCGGCTCTCTCTCTCTGGGTGGGGCCCTGGGCACGGTAGCCGTCTGCACGCACACAGAGCTACTGCTGGTGATTATCGGCGGCGTATTTGTGGCAGAAGCCTGCTCCGTCATGATTCAGGTAGGCTGGTTCAAAGTAAGCCGCAAACTGTACGGTGAGCCCCGCCGCTTTTTCCGCATGGCACCGATTCACCACCACTTCGAAAAATGCGGTTGGAGCGAAACCCAGGTCTGCGTGCGCTTCTGGATTATCTCATTCTTTCTGGCAATATTCGGTCTCATTCTGGGGGCCTGCTGCTTCGTATAAGTCATTAGTCTGATATTTCTCTCATTACCATGGAACTCAAAGGTAAAAAAATAGCGGTTCTCGGCTGCGGCCGCAGCGGTATTGCCGCTGCCCGCCTGGCTCTGGCCAAAGGCGCTGCTGAAGTATGCCTGTTCGATACCAACAGTGCAGCCACATGCAATGAACCCGGCGTATCTCTGGTAGCTGGCGCAACCGAAGAACAAGCCCGAGCCTACGCTGCAGACCTCGTCATTCTTTCTCCTGGCATTGAGGGCGATATCCCCTGGACCCTCGCATTCACAGCTCATGGGGCTCCCCTCATCGGCGAAACCGAACTGGCCTGGCATTACTACAACGGCCGCATCATCGCCATCACCGGCACGAACGGCAAAACCACCACCACCGCCCTGCTGGAGCATGTGCTGCTCAGCGCCGGCAAGACCGCCAAGGCCTGCGGCAACTACGGCTACCCGCTCAGCGAAGTTGCGCTCATGGAACCCCAGCCGGAATTCGCCGTGCTGGAGGTTTCCTCGTTCCAGATGGAAACCATCATTGATTTCCGGCCTGAGGTCGCTATCTGGCTGAACTTTGCCCCGGACCACATGGACCGCTACACCAAGGTGGAGGATTACTTCAACGCCAAGCTCCGTATTTTTGAGAACATGAGCAGTGAGCAGCTCGCCATCGTACGCGAAGGCGAAAACCTCCCGCCCATCCCTCCCCGCAGCGTCAGCTTCTCCTCCGTTGTCAACACAGGAAAACTGTATTTCGAGAACGGCGGCATCTACGAAGCCGGCCAGTTGCTCACCCCTCTGCGAGGCACTGCACTGGAACAGGCACACAATGCCGAAAACGCCATGGCCACCACGCTGGCATGCCGTGCCGTCGGTCTGGATGACACCACCATCTCTTCCGCCATACGCACCTTCAACCCGCCCGGTCACCGTTGCGAAACCGTCGCGGAAATAGACGGTATACTCTGGCTGAATGATTCCAAGAGCACCAACCTGCACTCCACAGAGGCTGCCGTGCGCTCCCAGACCCGCCCCATCATCCTGCTTGCAGGTGGTAAAGACAAGGGGCTGAATTATACTGCCATCAACCCCATGCTGGAACAGAAAGCCCGGGCCTGTATCGTATTCGGGCAGATAGCCGACCAGCTGGAACAAACATTCTCTCCAGTCTGCCGCGTGGTCAAGGTCACCACCGTGCAGGAAGCCGTAGCTGCTGCGCACAATGTGGCACAGCGTGGCGACGTCGTGCTTTTCTCACCTGGCACGTCCTCATTTGACCAATTTACCGGCTATGTTCAGCGCGGAGAATGTTTCCGCGAAGCCGTCAGACAAACTCTGCATCTCTAAACCACCCACTACAGATTCACTTTATGAGCAAAAAAACACAGCCTGCCTTCCACACTACAGAACTCGGTCGTGCCAAGCGCAAGCGGCACTTTATGAAAGCCTTTGTCGATAAAAATCTCAAACAGCCACGCCGGTACCGTACTGATACCGGCATGGTAATGGACCGCACCAGCCCTGCGGTTGTTGTCCGCGTCATCTTCGGGCTCATCATCCTGCATCTGCTTGTCATCGGCGGTGTCATGCTGCGCGGCAACATCGGCAAAAGCAACAGAGTGCTTGCTGTAACTCCCACTATTGCACCGCCCCCGGCAACACCTGCAACCCAACCGCAGGCTACGCCTGTACAACCGCTTGTCCATACGCAGACAGAGCCGGCCCCGGCTCAACCCGCACCGGCAGCAGATACTCAGGTTCACATCACCCAGTCCCCGGTAAAACCAGAAGACGTAACAGCTGTCACTGCAGAACAACCGGTTGAACAAACCCAGACTGTAGTAGTTCAGCAACCGGATCCGGCAGCATCTGCTCAGCCCACAGTTGAACTGAAGCACCTCGTGCAGTCCGGCGACACCTGGGGCCAGGTAGCTGCCAAGTTCGGTATCACTGAAGACGTACTCAAGGGAGCAAACACTCAGCTCGCAGCCCTGAGCAACCTGCCCGCCGGCGCTTATCTGAGTGTCCCGGTACCTGCCGACTCTGCCGCAGCGAAAAACACCCAGACAGCTCAGGCAGCAGCCACCCCTGCTGCACCCGAAACACCTGAATACCACATTATCAAACGCGGTGACAGTATGGGCGCTATCGCAAGAAAATACAAGATTCCTCTGAATAAGCTCCGCAAGATGAATAACATGACTCCGGCAGATGACCGGCGTCTGCAGCTGAACCAGAAAATCAAAATCCGCGAATAAGTCGCATTTTCCCTGCTACCACCATGACCACTCGCCACTGCATCATCAGTATCTGGGTATGCTTTGCCCTGTTACTAGTAATGGGGCTCATCATGGTGGCCAGCACAGGAACCTGTGTTCCCGGGCAGGACAAGTTACCCATTTACAAAAGCTTTCTGGGTAAACAGTGCTTCTTTGCATTCATCGGTACCGCCGGTGCTCTTTTCATAAGCCGTTTTGATTATCACAAGTGGCGTCGCTATGTATACCTGATACTTGGTATTTGCATATTACTGCTGGCATTATGCTACCTGCCCCCGTTCGGGAAAACCCTCAACGGCGAATCACGCTGGGTCGGTTTCGGGCCGCTTACATTCCAGCCTAGTGAGCTTGCTAAAATATCGCTCATGCTGACGCTGGCGCACTGGTACACCACCCACCGTGAAATGGCCGGTACGTTCTGGAAAGGATTTGTCATTCCTGGGGCGCTGTTATTCGGGTTTCCGCTCATGCTTATTCTGTTTGAAAAAGACATGGGCACCACAGCGGCACTGGCAATGTCGGGCTTCTGCGTGCTTTACGCAGCCGGCACACGCACATGGTTAATTCTGCTTGCCATGCTGCTGGGCGCCATCTGCCTGTATATCATGATGACAGGTAATGATAACCGCATGGAACGCATTGAAGCCTGGTTTGACCCGCAAGCCTTCAGCCAGGGAACTGGTCGCCAGCAATGGATTGCCATCCTGGCATTCGCCCGCGGTGGTATTGCGGGAGTCGGTCTGGGGGGCGGCATTGAAAAATACGGCAACCTCCCGTATGCGCATACAGACTTCATCTATGCAGAAATTGGTGAGGAGTGGGGATTTATCGGTGCGGCCGGCGTTTTATTCCTCTTCGCCATACTAACCCTCTCCGGGTTAATACTCGCCCTGCATACACACGACACGTTCGGTCGCATACTAGCGCTGGGTGTTACCTGCACCATTTTCTGGCCAGCCATTCTCAATATTGCAGTAGTCACCACACTCCTGCCGAACACCGGTCTGCCCCTGCCTTTCATCAGCAGCGGTGGTACCAACCTCGTTTTCACCATTGCCTCCATCGGCGTGCTGACCAGCATCCAGAGATTCACCCCCACCATCCGCCAGAACTACTGGCCATTACGCAGACGCCACGAACTTGACCCCAGGAAATCATGAGCTCCAGACCTCTTAATGTCATCATCGCCTGCGGCGGCACAGGCGGACACCTCTTCCCCGGCATTGCCGTTGCGCAGCAACTCCGCAAACTCGGCCACCACCCCGTCCTTCTCATCTCCCGCAAGGAGGTGGATGCCGAAGCCTCCAGCAAATACGGTGATCTGGAGTTCCACTCCATACCAGCCATTGCCAAACCGCCCACCTTTTCCCTGCGTATGCCGGCTTTCCTCTGGAAGCTGTTCACCACCTACATGAGCTGCAAAAAGCTTCTGCGCCGCGAAAAGGCGGATGTGGTACTGGGCATGGGCGGCTTCACCAGTCTGCCCCCTTGCAAGGCGGCTCATGCTCTGGGGCTGCGTTCCTTTGTGCATGATTCCAACGCCATGCCCGGTCGCTCCAACCGTCTCACTGCCCGCTGGTGCACCAAAGTACTCGTCGGCATGAAAGAAGCCGTGCAGCACTTCCCTGGCAGCACCTGCGCCGTGGTCGGCACTCCGGTGCGTGATGAAATCCGCAATCTGCCGTCACAAGCAGAAGCCCGCCAGCGCCTGGGGCTCCCGGCAGAGGGGCCGGTCATTCTGGTGACAGGCGGTTCACAAGGTGCCAGAAACCTCAATTCTCTGATTATAGAAGCCGCCAAAAACGACCCCGGTGTGCATTATCTTGTCATTGCCGGTCGCCTGGACTACGAACGGGTGAATGCCCTGGCCGGCGGTGCTCCGAACATCTCCGTGCTCGGTTTCTGCGCTGATATGCCCGCAGCCTACGCCGCGGCAGATGGTGTCATCGCCCGCAGTGGTGCCAGTACCCTCACAGAGCTCTCCATCATCGGCAAAGCCTGTCTGCTGGTTCCTTTCCCCTTTGCGGCAGATGACCACCAGACCCACAACGCCAGGGCCTTCTCCGAACATGGCGCAGCAGTCCTTATCCAGCAGAAAGACCTCACCACTCAGAAGCTTCACGACTTCGTACACGGCACGGCACTGAATCCCCCGGCCCGCACGGCCATGGAAGATGCCATGCGCGCACTTTCCCGCCCCGCAGCTGCAGAGGATATCGCCCAGGCTATTCTGAGCGAATAGCACATAAGAACAAGTGAGCAATATCAGCATTCACATCAGTATCTCAAAGCAGATACTCGAGCTGCGCGGAGAACACGGAGATCTTATCTTCTCTGCCGCGTGCAGCACCGGTTCCGCCGGTACCGGCAGCGAACCCGGCAGCGGCCGTACCCCGCTGGGGCAGTTTACCATTTACACCAAACACGGTGAAAACGCCCCTCTGCTTACCGTTTTCCGCGCCCGCACTCCCGTGGGGCTCTACCCGGCCGCCGCACATGGTGAAGATGCCATTCTCGCCCGTATCCTCACCTTGCACGGGCTTGAACCTCACAACTCCAACACCCTCTCCCGCTTCATCTATATCCACGGCACGGCAGATACAGACCGGCTCGGCACCCCGGTCTCTCACGGCTGCATCCGCCTTTCCCCGCAGGATGCCGTGACTCTTTTCGACCAGGTTCCCCTGAACACTCCGGTACTGATATTCCCGTAATGGCACATAAAGGAAAACCCGCACCGGAAAAATCCGGCGCGGGCTTTCTCATGAGTGGAGGCGAGGGGAATTGAACCCCTGTCCTGGACACTGTTGACGCAAGCATCTCCATGTTCAGACGCGGATTGCTGCATCTCGCCGGTGATCCGCTCCGCGTCAGCCTTTCACCATAGCCAGGAACCTGTGGATGTCATACCCGACGCGGTTCCCTCGCCGGATACCTGCCTACTGAGCTAGGCGCGTCATCCCTAGTAGGCGTCGGGAATCGGCGCAAGGCGCGTTA
>JAZRKW010000031.1:0-4540 GCA_045646505.1 Akkermansia sp.
CCAAATAGTACGGCTCTCGTAGCCTGCCACCCACTCCGCTACGCTCCGGGGTTCTGATATGTTCTTCGTTTTACCCAGGGTTCGGGGCTTCGCGTCTCGCGTTGCTCGCTTGCTACGCCCTCGCAGGCCGCTGCTGGGGGGCTTCGCTGAAGCTACGCCCACCCTGGTCGCAGCTCCACCCTGGGCTAACAAAAGTACCGCCCTACGGGCTCAAAATTCCGCTCCGCCGCCGCTTCGCAAACTGCTCGACAATCTCGGATTTGTCACTTCTGCTTAATTACGCTGACGCGTAATCTTTGTCTTTTAATCACGTCAGCTGGTTCTGGTACATAACAAAGCAAACCGCCACCGGATAATCCCGTGGCGGTTCCTGTTTATGATTTTTCCCTGATTACCTTCCAAGAATCTTCAACTCAGCCACGCTGCTGCCTGTGCCATCAAGCGCGGCGGTGGAGAAGAAGCGGAAATAGCGGGCCTTCTGCGCAGGGAACGAAATCACCTGCTCCACCGGGTTGGCACGCAGATTGCCGAACTCCTCTTCTGAAACCCTGGTCCAGTTGAGACCATCGGTGCTGAGCTCCACATAGTAGCGGCTGGTCATGCCCACGGTTCTGCCATCCTGGCGGGGCAGATAGGCAAAGCCGCTCACCTCGCGCAGCTGCTTCATGTCGATGCGTATATGGGAGGGGCAACGGCCGATTTCCCACATTGTCTCCGGCTTGCCATCAAAGGCAAGCGGTGCTTTTTCCACTGCAAAGCCGCCAAAACTCCAGCCGGCAGGGTTCAGCACCCCATCCTCAGCCGCAGCAGGAGCCACCGGTGCAGGCTGCCCTGCAGCCGGCATGCGCAGCAGAGAAAGCTCAGAAATGCAGGGCACAGCCTTGCTGCGGGTAATGGTCAGCCGCACCTTATCCGTGGTAACCGGCTCTGCCAGCCAGCGCATCACCTGGTTGCCTATGGTGTGGCCCTTGCCGCCACGCACCTGGTTCAGCCACGCATTACCACGGGCCGGGCTGTTCTCATTCTCACCGGGTTGCCCGGCAGCCACAATCGTTTTCCAGGCACCATCAACCCAGGCCTCTACCTGGAAAGCCTCCACTCGCTGCCCCAGGCGAATCTGCTCGCGCAAGCGCACCACATCAAACGTGGTGGGATTCTTCAACTGAATCACCACGCCGGGGGTCGTATCACCCTCAGCCGGGCACCAGTAACTTTCAATATCGGCATCCGTCAGATTGACCGCTTCAAAGCCTGTCCCGCGCTCCGTGCTGGCAGCAGCAGCGGCACCCCCGGCATAATCCACAGCCAGCAACTCGCGGCGCATCTTGCCGAAAGCCTCCAGCGCGGCCACATCAGCCGCATCCAGGCGGCCATCGCGGTCCGGAGCCAGATTCAGAATCAGGTTAGCGCCGCGCCCCACGCTGTTCATATAAGCTTTCATGAGCAGCTCCGGGCTTTTCACATGCCCGCCCTGCCCCGGATGCCAGAACCAGCCACGGTGGTTAATAGGCGTATCGGCCTCCCAGGAAAGCCATTTACCATTCCTCACATTCCAGAGCGGGTAATTCCGTGCATAGCCCTGCTCTGAGCCCGCCCAGGTAGCATCCCCGCGCTCACAGGCACCCCAGATAATGCAGTCCGGTTGCAGCGCGCGGATATTCTTCACCACCTGCTCGTAGTTATAATACTTATCTGCACTACCGATATTGCGGTTCTCCCTGGCTCCGCCATAGTAGCCATCGCCACCCATGGCACCATCGAACCAGATTTCAAAGATGGACCCATAATTCGTCAGCAGTTCCTCTATCTGCTTATAATACACATCCAGATACCCGGCGCGGCCATATTCCGCGCAGTTTCTATCCCAGGGGGAAAGATAGGTACCGAAGGGAAAATCATATTTCGCGCAGGCATCTGCAAACTCACGCACCACATCACCCTTGCCCTCCTTCCAGGGTGATTGGGTAATGTTGTGCTCCGTTGTTGCGGTGGGCCAGGTGCAGAAGCCATCATGATGCTTGGCGGTGTAAATCATGCCATTCATGCCGGCATCCTTAAATGTTTTCACAATAGCTTCCGCATCAAAATCTGTCGGATTGAACATTCCGGGATTCTCATCCCCATACCCCCACTCACGATTGGTCCATGTATTCAACCCGAAATGCACAAATGCATACCACTCCATGCGCAGCCAGTTCACCTGCTGCTCCGTAGGCACCGGTCCATACGGTGCTGGTGCTTCTGTATTCCCGCCCCAGGCTGCAAAACTACCGCATACCAGCGCCATGATGATTTTTTTTATAGAATGCCTCACAGTCATACCTCCATACTACCAGAATTAATTGTGATTGCAATATCTCTTTCCCTTGGCTTACGCTTTTCCCACATGTGTCCCAAAAATGATGGGAAAATAACCCTGAGTGACATAAAGGTATAGTGTTCTGTGTGAAAAATCGTAGTGAGGTATCACCCGCTTCAGCATCGGCAGTAAGCATCCATATGTGATTTCATCGGCGTAAGCCGTTAATTTTCAATTCGTCAATTATAAATTGTCAATCATCAATCCACTTGTCCCGAAGATTATGGAAAAAGCCCGAGGAACTTTGAGCCCTCTGAGAGGGCGGCACAATAATAGCCCAAGGTGGAGCTGCGACCAGGGTGGGCGTAGCTTCAGCGAAGCCCCCAGCAGCGGAACCTTGGGTAAAACAAATAATATATCAGAACCCCGGAGCGTAGCGGAGTGGGTGGCAGAAGCTTTGGCCTGGTGTTTTAGCAGCGCTTTCTGTCACCCCTCCACGTTGGTCGGGGTTCCGGTCGTTTTTTTATTCCAAACCCGGCGTTCGGGGCTTCTCGTCTCGCGTTGCTCGCTTGCTACGCCCTCGCAGGCCGCCGCTGCGCGGCTCCACGCCGGGCTATGATTATGCCGCCCTGCGGGCTCAATTTTCCGCTCGCCGCGGGCTCGCCTGACTCCGATTTTCTGCACCATGATGCAAAATGGCTTCATCATATCTGAAACAGCCGCCAATGCAGATTTCTAAATGCGATATACACTGAATAAAGCAGTAGCTTTATACATATTTCGCTAATAATTAATCGAGAAAATACAATAACGCAAAGAAAATTAATGTGCAGAATCGAAAAAAAACGCGGTCGTTTTTCATATAGGTCTTGAGCTGCAGAAAGTCTTTCATTCTTTACGCCCAATGATTTTTAAAAAAATTCATAAAATTTTGACATCGCATAGGAAATGCGATATACTACCGCCAGTAGCGTGTGCAGGTATCTCATCATCTCGACGCGCGTGGGAGTGGGTACCCCTGCACGAGCCGCTAAAATCTCTTAAACTTCTAACCATACAATCATGAAAAAAACAATTATAGCCCTTATGGCTCTGGCTGGTGTTGCTCTGGGTGATACGACCCTGCTTGACATGAACTTCACAACTCTGACGGGTAACACCAATGAGAACACCCCTGCAGGCTGGACTGCAGGCCAGTACAATGGTACAGGAAACACACCCTACTACAGCTTCGGCGAAAACGGCGCTGTTGTTGGTCAGTCTTGGAAGCAGAACTTCCTCACCACTAGTTTGGACATCGCCTCTCAGGGTGAGTACACCATCACCTTCACGCTGTACAACAACGGTGAAGACACTGGTAACATGTTCTTCCTGAGCTCCGACACCTACAGCATCGTGATGGGCAATTCCTACAATAGCAACAGCGAAATCTATGTAGGTACGCTCTCTGAGGCTGTCGGTCGTGATTTTGTATGCTTCCAGACGAACACCAAGATTAACCCCACCGTGCTCGACAACACCACAGGTCTCAATGTCTCAGGCAATATCACTTACACGCTGACCATGCTTGACGGCAACATGACCATCTCTGCTCGTGATTGGAGCACCACCATCGAAGGCATGGACGATGTGACTTTCACTAAGCTTGGTTTCCTTACTGACGGCGCGACTGATGGTGCCGGTGTCAAGAACATCACCGTCACCACTCCCGTTGTTCCCGAGCCCGCCACAGCTACACTTTCTCTTCTTGCTCTGGCTGGCCTGGCCGCTCGCCGCCGCCGCAAGTAACATGAGACGGAATCCCTGGTGGATTCATTGAGAAGCTTCTCTGCCCGACCTGGTGATACCGGGTCGGGCAGCTTGCATCGCGATACCATAATGATATACCATTATTGAGTCACAAATAAGGAATCTGTTTCAGATTTGCTGGCCCTCGCAATAAGTTATGCGTTGGCAAAATAAGTGAAGCATCGACAAATCGGCATTTGGCGAAGAGCGGGCGAGCCAAAGGCGAGCGGTATTCAGAGCCCGAAGGGCGACACGTTCGGTAGCCCAGAGCGTCAGCTCTGGGTATCAAGAAAAATAATGAACGAAACCCCGAGCAACGCGAGTGGGTGACAGATTCGTAAGGCGGGATACAAAAAATCAGCGGTTAGAACCAAATAGTACGGCTCTCGTAGCCTGCCACCCACTCCGCTACGCTCCGGGGTTCTGATATGTTCTTCGTTTTACCCAGGGTTC
>JAZRKW010000032.1:0-3494 GCA_045646505.1 Akkermansia sp.
TCCATCTCCACGAGCTCAGCGAGTTCGGGGTCAGCAAGGTCCATCTTGTTCATGAACACCACGATGTAGGGCACGCCCACCTGACGAGCAAGCAGGATGTGCTCGCGAGTCTGCGGCATGGGGCCGTCAGCTGCGGAAACCACAAGGATAGCGCCGTCCATCTGGGCAGCACCAGTGATCATGTTCTTAACGTAGTCAGCGTGACCGGGGCAGTCAACGTGAGCGTAGTGACGCTGCTCGGTCTCGTACTCAACGTGAGCGGTGGAAATGGTAATACCACGCTCGCGTTCCTCGGGGGCGCCGTCGATCTGATCGTAAGCACGGGCTTCAGCCATACCGCGATCTGCAAGAACCTTGGTAATTGCAGCGGTAAGAGAAGTCTTGCCATGGTCAACGTGACCGATCGTACCCACGTTCACGTGGGGCTTGGTGCGCTGGAATGATTCTTTGGCCATATTTTTATTTTATGTTAGAGCTGCTATTCTTGCAAGAAATCAAAAAGCTCCAGGCGGGAATTGAACCCGCGACCTCATCCTTACCAAGGATGCGCTCTACCTCTGAGCTACTGGAGCGACTTGACTCTGGGCGTCCCACCGTGTGTGAGACGTGAATGCGAGCGCATTATATCATAGAAAAAATTCGCCGTCAATGCAAATCTCTACATTTTATGAAAAAAAATCTCATTTTCTCTCCCAAAACCTACTTTTAACCACTCTGAACAGGTGGAAAGTTGGATTGAAAAGGCATAAATATAGGTCCACAATGGGGGTCTATGATGAAATTCGCATTCACAACCGCCGCGGTTCTGCTTGCGCTGGCCCCCAGCACAATCGCAGAAGAAGCCACCCCTACCAAAAACACCGATGCCGCTTGCTGCACTGCAGATGGCAGCTGTAAACCCGATTGCCCGAAGCCCGACAAGGATGCAAAGGACAAAGAGACTGCCTGGCTCGACATTGAAACAATCACAGTCGAAGCAGCCAACGGAGACCCGATTGCCCAGTACACTATTGCCTATCTAACTGAAACCGGTAACGATACTACTAAGCCGGATTCAGCCAAGGCAGCGGAATGGTACAGCAAATCTCTGCCCGGTCTCGAAAAAGCCGCAGCAGAGGGCAACGCCTGTGCCTGTCGCGCGCTTGCGCACATGTACGGCGAAGGCAAGGGTGTCGAGAAAAGCCACGAAATGGCTGATAAGTACTGGAAAATGTACAAGAAAATCATGAAAGAGAAGCATTCAAAAGAATGCTGCCCCAAGTGCCCTGAGCCAGCCAAGCCGGAAACCAAGGAACAATAACAATTAAAAAAGCCTCCTGCACTAGCAGGAGGCTTTTCTTTACTTTAATCATAAAAGACCTTTCGCAGGTACAAACCATCCGCCGGCGCGCAGAATCTCGTTTTATCTCCAAGAGGATCTGCCAGCATGCTGCGCAACTGCGCCAGATTCATACGGCCACGAGCCACCTGATGAGCAGTCCCCACAAGAAGACGCACCATCCGGTACATAAAACCATTCCCATGAAAACGCAGGCGCAGCAGCTCCCCTTCCCGTTCCATCGTTGCGCTATATATCTGCCGCACACAAAAACCAGCAGGGGGCACAGCAGGTTCATTCCCTCGATTGGCAGCAAAACGCCTGAAATCATGCTCTCCCACATATTCGCACAATGCCGCTCCAAGTGCAACATCGTCAAAATCGTGGGGAATATGCCAGACGCGCCCACTCATAAACGGCATCAGTACAGGCGAACGGTCTATCAGATATTCGTACTCCTTTCCTGCTGCACTGAAACGCGCATGAAAATCATCTGACACCTCACACGCCGCGAGGATTCTGATACTGGATGGCAAATGAGCATTCAACGCAGCCACCCAATTCTGTGTACTCATCCTGCAGGTTGCCGGAACATCGACATGAAAGCACTGGCCATACGCATGCACCCCGGCATCTGTACGCCCGCTTGCTGCCACCCTGACAGGTGTTTTCAAAATAGCAGCCACCGCAGCCTCTATTGTATCCTGGACAGACTCGCCTCCACGCTGACTCTGCCAGCCACAGTATGGCTGGCCATCATAAGCACAAGTAAAAAGAAAACGGGGCATGGCTGCTAATCAAACACCGCAGTCCTCTTTTACAGAGAACTGCGGCGGGCATCATCAAAACGTGATAATCAAGGTGAAAAATATAATATTTACAGCTCAAGGTCAAGTTCGGAATCTCCGCCCAGGTCTTCTTCCTCTGCGGCATCATCCGTAATTTCTTCGTCACCAGCAGCATCAGTCTCCTCCTCAGCAGCAGGCTCTTCAGTTGCTTCTTCCTCGGCGGCGGGTTCTTCTTCTGCTGCAGGCTCCTCAGTAGCTTCCTCCTCAGCGGCGGGTTCTTCTTCGGCGGCGGGCTCCTCTGTAGTTTCCTCCTCAGCGGCGGGTTCTTCTTCAGTTGCCGTATCATCTCCACCAATGCCTACGGAAACATCAATATCCTCAGAGACAGCGTCACTGTCAGCGGGTTCCTCGGTAGTTTCCTCGGCGGCAGGTTCCTCAGAAGTTTCCTCCTCTGCAGCAGGTTCTTCCTCGGCCGGAGTCTCTTCTTCTGCAGGCATGATATCCACAGAAGGATTTTCCTCGCGCTCTGCTTCAACAGCATCAGGAATTGCAGGTACGTCCTCCGGGGTAGCAAACTTGAACGCGCCATTATCATCAGTAGATGCCACATAAGCAAGAGCAGACGCAAGCTTGTCAGAACCGTAATATTCTACAAGAGCGGGCGGGTTGTTATTGCTCTCGGAATCTGCGTTATAAATATAGAGCTGCCCCTTCGCGAACTGATCCTTGGGAGCACCATCTGCAGGAGCACCGGCACCCACACCCACAGCGCGCAGCAGAGAGGTATCATCCACCTCGCCACCAGCTTCAGTCACAGGAGTACTGGCCTGCACGCGCCCCATCTCGCGCACCAGGCGGCATACTGCATCCGAATATGCAGCAGCATCGCTGCCGGCGAGCGCATTGGCATCTGCACTGAACACGCGTACACTCGCATTCTGGAAGCGCTTATTGAGGGCTTCTACGCGAGGTGCCACAGCCTCAGCCGTCTTGTAATCGGTCACTTTCTGCAGTTCAGCAGTCAGTTCTTCAGCCAGCTGCAGAGCGGTCTTTTCTTCTTTCTGGCAGGAAGTAAGCGCACCGAAAGCCAGCAGGGCGCAGGAGGGAATGAGGAGAAAACGTTTCATGGAAGGGAATAAGATAATCTACGTTCCAAAACTTAGCAGGATTTCAGCCACCTGTCAAGGTAAAGTGTGATGAATCAGAAAAAAATAGCGGATTTTTCAACTTTTATTCCAAGATGCACACGTGTCCCAAAGATTTGGTAAGCTATAGAAACATCAGCAACATTTTGGAAGAAGCCCCTATCTGCTCGACAAATTGGACTTTGTCGATTAGTTTGCGAGCGTCTATTGAGCCCGTCAGGGCGGCATAATAATAGCCCAGCG
>JAZRKW010000033.1:0-21308 GCA_045646505.1 Akkermansia sp.
CAGCTAAAACACTAAGCCGAAGCTTCTGCCACCCACTCCGCTACGCTCCGGGGTTCTGATATGTTTTTCATTTTACCCAGCGTTCCGCCGCGTTGCGGCTCCACGCTGGGCTATTATTGTATCGCCCTCTCCGAGGGCTCAGAATTCCTCGGGCTTTCAGCCCGGCAAATTCCAATTTGTCGAGCAGATAGGGGCTTCTTCCAAAATGTTGCTGATGTTTCTATAGCTTACCAAATCTTTGGGACACGTGTGATTTAACTGTGCCATTCACAGCCGATAACGCATTTTAGGCTTGACAAACCGTCACCCCGCACATAACATGTCTCCGACATGAGATTAACCATAACCATACTGACAGGTTTGATGATGCTGTTTGCTGCGCAGGCCGAGATTGTGACTGCGCTGCGTCCCGCCATCAAAGAGGCCGCTGCCAAAAATGGTGTGGATCCCGTGCTGATGGAGGCCATCATCCGCTTCGAATCGGGGAATGCCACCTCCAGTGCCGCTCGCCGCAAGAACAATCTGGCGGGCATCATGGGACGCCGCGGACAGCGACGCTATGAATCAAAAGAAGCCTGCGTGGAAGATCTGGGGCGAATCCTGGGCAAGTACCGCGCCAAAGGCCGCGTAACAGTCGTGCAAATCAGCCGAGTCTACTGCGCCAGCCACGCCAAATGGGCAAACCGCGTCTCCTCCACCATGAGCGCCATTCGCGCCGGTAAGTGGGGCAGATACGAATAAAGAAAACACTTCACCTGAAAGAAAAAGCTCTGAGCAAAGACTCAGAGCTTTTTTTATTTTCAACAGACCGGAAAAGGGAACGGTGGAATCACCGGAGTCAGGCAGAGCATGCAGCCGCTTAATCCCTGTGGTAGGGGCTGCCAGCCAGCAGCGTATGAACGCGGTAAATCTGCTCCAGCAACACCACCAGCGCCAGTTCATGCTGCATAGTGTGCCGCCCCAGGCAGAGCACATGGTCACAAGCAGCACGCAATGCGGGGGTATGTCCATCTGCCGCGCCAATAAGGAAGGCGACATGCTTGACCGATTGGAGCTGCCAGTTTCGCACCCGCTTTTCAAACTCCCGCGTGGTCCAGTTATCGCCACGTTCATCCATGGCGATACGCAGGCAGCCCTCACTGGCTTCCAGCAGACGGGCAGAGACAGCTTCTGAATCACCAGCCTTCACATAACGGAGTTCAACCTTACCGAGAGGGCGCAGACGCTCCTCGAAAAATCTGACACCATCGCGAGCATAGGCAATAGAAGGTCTGGCAGCTGCAACAATACGGAAATCCATAGCTGCCACCACGGTACAACATCTCCCCCGCTTCGTCAACCCTTTTACTTGACAGAGGAAATGAATGAGCTTAGAATAGGCGCGCTATGCTTTTTGCCATTCCCATCGGGTATTTTGTGTCCATTTTTCTGTTTATCAGCGGGGTACTGAACTGCATGGAGCACCTCCAGAACAAACCTGTCAACTGCACACGCGCTACCCTGTTGAACGGCATTGTCGAAGCCGGCTGGCCAATTATAGCCGCTACCATCATCCTGCTGCTGATTCAGGTATGCAGACAGCTGGAACGCCTGCGTCTGGAAAGCCAAGGCTCCGAACCGGCCAGAGCCACCACCAGGAAAAAGGCAGCCAGGCTGAATTCTCCGGCCGCCGAGATGATACACCGACCGGCAGCCCAGGCCGGCGCACGCCCGCAGACACAGGCGCCCCAGCAGCCGGTTTACCCGAATTCTCCGATTCCCGGCGGCGGCCGTGTACCCCAGTACCCCGCCACTCCCGGCACCCCGCCACCGGTAACAAGCGCCGGCACCCCGCCACCACCACACCCGGAACCCGCGCCACAGCCTCACGTCGTCAAACGCGCACCGAACAAACAGGAAGGCGAAAAATTGAGCTTTTTCAAAGTAGACTGATTTGAGCATGACCCAGCCCGACCAGGCCCGGAGCATTCTGGCGCATTTGATTCAGGAGCACACCGGCTTACCGGTGCAGCCGGATTCGCTGCAGAGCGTAAGCGCCGGTGCCAGTGGGCGCAGCATCATGCGCGCGGCCGGAACACTGGGTATTCACTGGACCAACCAGAGAGCCGACAACAATTCTTTCCTGCCGGCAGCACATGGCTTAAAGGCGGCTGGCATCAGAGTGCCGGAAATTCTGGCTGAAATAGAACTCCCTGGCCAGAGCGGCGCCTGCCTGGTGCAGGATTTAGGAAAAACAGATATTCTGAGCCTGCGCCATGCACCATGGACAGAACGCAGAGCCGCATACGAGCTGGCATTTCAGACGCTGATTCCCTTCTACCGGCTCAAACCGGAGTGGCCACTGCAACCGCCTTTCGATACCGCCCTCTACCGCTGGGAACAGGAATATTTTGCAGAGCACCTCATCGGGCGTCACCTGGGTGGCGATTCCGCTGCATTTCTATCGCAACCGGAGCTGCAGCCCATGGCCGAGTGGCTGGCCGGGCTTCCCCGGGTACCGGTTCACCGCGATTGCCAGAGCCAGAACATCATGCTGCACGCCGGCAAGGCCTGGCTCATCGATTTCCAGGGCATGCGCTACGGACGCAAGGAGTATGACCTGGCCTCACTCCTGTACGACCCGTATATGCAGCTTAGCGAAGCCGAACAGCTGGAACTGCTGGAACTGTGGCAGAAAATGGATGCAGCCCCCCTGAACGCAGATATTTACTCAGCCTGTGCCCTGCAGCGGCTCATGCAGGCGCTGGGAGCTTTTGCCAATATAGGCTACAACCAGCAGCGCACCTGGTATCTCGAACTCATTCCCGCCGGGCTGGAAGCACTGCACCGCGCCGCCCGGAACACCCCACCTCATTCCCCCGCTAGCCCCGTTGCCTCATGCATCCTAAAACTTCCCGACATGTAAACTTCCTGGCCGTACTGTTCTGGCTGTTTGTGCTGGCCGGCAGCTGGTATGGGCTGCAGGGCTCTTTCCACGACACTGACCAGCGGATATACAACCAGCTGGGGCACATGCTCTGCAACTGGGCCCCCGGCGATAATCCGCAACTGCTCAAACAGGGAGAATCGCCACGAATGGAACAGGTTATCACCGAAACCCACACGCGCGAATGCCCGCTTGTGGGTATGGTTGAACTGAACGATGAAGCCTGCTCCCAGGTCTTTGCTGCGCTTCCCCTCGGCCCTCAGGACACCGCCGTGCTGCTCAACAATCTCAAACAGGCAGGTGCCACCACCGTGGGCCTGTCTTCCCCCCTCATCTGGCATGGAGAACAGGGTGAAATGGTGCGCGAGATGCTCTGCCGCGTGCTGGCCGAATTCCCCCAATCGGCCGTAGGACTGCGCGGACGCACCGCCGCCCAGCCGGATTTCACCCCCATCATGCTGCGCAATGCCTCAATCCCGCAGGAAAATATCGAGGGCAACCCGAACGGGCTCCCCATAGCCAACCGCCCCCTGCCCAACGGTCTCACTGAAACACCGGATGCTCTCGCTGTCGTATGGGCGCCGGACTGGCTTGAAGGTGAACCTCACACGCAGACCCCCTCGGCGGTTGACAGCATATCGTTTCCCCTGCTCATGCGCTGGAATGGCGAAACCATACCGACTCTGCCGTTCCGCCTGGCGCTGGCCCGCCTGGGACTGGACGGCAAGGACGTGAAAGTCCGGCTTGGAAAAGATATCACCTACGGCGGCTTCACCCTGCCAATCGATGACAATGCCCGAACCCGGCTGACAGACGCCAGAGTCGTACACATTCCCCTGGCCGATGTGGCAAGCGGCACCGATCTTACAGAAAAGCTGGGCAAAAATTCCTGCATCATGCTGGAGCAACCAGCGGACAAACAGAACACACCGCTGCGTCTGGAGCGCCTGGCCCGCACACTTTCGCAACTGGCAGGTGCCAGAAAGACCACTACACACACCACTGAGCAGCCAGCAGGGCGGCAAGTCCTGCACCAGCTGCTTTTCCTGCACAACTGGCAGCAGCTCACCACCGCAGGGGTGGCACTGCTGTTTTTCCTGTGGTTCATGCCCTTTGTCCCCGGAGCACTGCGCTGGCTCATCCTGCTTGCCATGCCATGCGCGCTGCTGTGGTTTGCCGCAGAACAAGTGCAGCAGAACCACTGGTTCTCCACCACACCGCTGCTCATCTGGTGGTTCACGCTCGCGCTCGTCTTCTGCCTCCACCACACCTACGATAAAGGCCTGTTCGGCAAACGCAGGTAAATAAATTCAATCGGCTCAGCCAGACAGGACAAATGGCTTGACTTCACGCCAAAAACAGCTATAACATTGCCAGGAACGCTGTCTCTGCTCTTTCCTGGCACCGCAGCCCTTTTTTACAGCAACTTAACTCCGCAACTTGTATGAACATCGCAATGGTAGGAACAGGCTATGTCGGCCTGGTCAGTGGTACATGCTTCGCTGAAATGGGTAACACGGTTACCTGCGTGGATGTCAATGAAAAGAAGATTGAGGATCTGAAGAACGGCATCATGCCCATCTATGAGCCGGGGCTGCAGGAAATGGTACAGCAGAACTCAGCAGCCGGGCGTCTTCTTTTCTCCACCAGTCTGGCAAAATGCATTGATAATGCAGATGTTGTTTTCTCTGCAGTAGGCACCCCGCCGGATGAAGACGGCTCTGCAGATTTGCGCTATGTGCTCGATGTTGCTCGTGAATTCGGTCGACATATCAAGAAATACACCCTGCTCATCACCAAAAGCACAGTACCGGTAGGCACCTGGGCCAAAGTGAAGGCAGCCGTGCAGGAAGAGCTCGACAAACGCGGAGTCAGCGTGCCCTTCAGCGTGGCCAGCAACCCGGAATTCCTGAAAGAAGGAACCGCTATTGATGATTTCACCAAACCCGACCGGGTCGTGGTAGGTGTAGAGGACGAACAGGCTGCGAAGCTGATGCGCCAGCTGTACCGCCCCTTCATGCTCACCGGTGACCGCGTGCAGATCTGCGATATCCCCAGTGCTGAAATGATTAAATATGCGGCCAACAGCATGCTGGCCACCCGCATTTCATTCATGAACGACATCGCCAACCTCTGCGAACTCGTCGGGGCCAATGTCGATGCTGTGCGCCGTGGCATCGGCGCAGATGAACGCATCGGCAAGAAATTCCTCTACCCCGGCTGCGGCTACGGCGGCTCATGCTTCCCGAAAGACGTGAAAGCCCTCATCCGCAGCGGCGCAGAACTCGGTTACAACATGTGCATCCTCGAGGCTGTCGAAGCCGTGAACGAAAAGCAAAAAAACATACCGTTCATCAAGCTCCAGGCCGCCATGCCCGAGCTTCAGGGGAAAAACATCGCGGTCTGGGGCCTTGCTTTCAAGCCGGGAACAGATGATATGCGCGAAGCCCCTTCCCTGGTGCTCATTCAATCTCTGCTGGAAAACGGCTGCAATGTACGGGCATTTGACCCGATTGCCATTACAGAAGCCAAACGCCGGCTGGGTGATACACCGGTAACGTTCTGTGAGGATATGTACGAAGTCTGCATCGATGCTGATGCCCTTGTCATCGTGACAGACTGGAAACAATTCCGCGTACCCAGCTGGGCCGTACTTCGCAAGACAATGCGTGGGCGACTGATTGTGGATGGCCGCAACCTTTACGAACCAGACGAAGCCCGGGAAGAGGGGTTCACCTACAAACGAATCGGTTAATGCGCACGAAACCATACGACATTCTCATCGTCGGAGCTGGTCTGTTCGGGGCGACCTATGCCCACCTGGCAAACAAGCAGGGTAAGCGCTGCCTCGTCATCGACAAACGCCCGCACACCGGCGGCAATATTTACTGCGCCGAGCAGCTCGGCATCAACGTGCACAAATACGGCTGCCACATCTTTCACACCTCAAACAAAAAAGTCTGGGACTTTGTGAACGACCTTGTGCCCTTCAACCGTTTCACCAACACCCCGGTTGCGGAATACGAGGGCAAACGCTACAATCTCCCTTTCAACATGAACACCTTCTACCAGATGTGGGGCTGCACCACTCCGGCAGAAGCACAGCGAATTATCGAAGAACAGAAACAGGATGCCCTGGCTGCCATGCATGCCGCGGGAGCCACGGAACCCCGCAACCTGGAAGAACAGGCCCTCTGCCTTGTGGGGCGCGATATCTACGAAAAACTTATCAAAGGCTATACGGAAAAACAATGGGGACGCCCCTGCACCGAGCTCCCCGCCTTCATCATCCGCCGGCTCCCCGTACGCTTTGTCTACGATAACAACTACTTCAACGATGCGTACCAGGGGATACCGATTGGTGGATATAATAAATTGACAGATGCTCTTCTCAACGGTATCGACTGCCTCACCAACGAGGATTTCTTCGCCCGCAGAGCCTACTGGGAATCCCAGGCAGAAAGCATCGTATTCACCGGCAAAATTGACGAATTCTACGATTACCGCTACGGCCACCTCGAATACCGCACCGTCTATTTCGAAGAAAAAATCCTTGATACTCCCAATTTCCAGGGCTGTGCAGTCGTAAACTACACCGAGCGCCAGATTCCCTACACCCGGATTATTGAGCACAAACATTTCGAGAACTTCGGAGATGAGGTCTACTCCATCCCGCAAACCATCATAACACATGAGTTCTCCACCGAGTGGAAACCCGGCAGCGAACCATTCTACCCGGTCAATAACGCCAGGAATTCCGAGCTCTACGCTCAATACAAGGCACTTGCAGATGCTGAACCCAAGGTCATTTTCGGTGGTCGACTCGCCGAATACAAATATTACGACATGGCCCCCATCATCGAGCAGGTTTTCAAGCATTTCGGAATCTGATTTCTGGTATCAGACTAACCATTTTTCACCTATGTTTATAAAACAAACGGTTACGACCCTCACCCTCGCAGCTGCGGTGCTCTCCGTTTCCGCATGCCGTTCCACCCTTTACAACGCCGCGCGTGACGGCGATTTACAAACAGTGAAAGAAGAACTGGCCGAAGGTACTCATCCCGAAGGCAAAGCTTCTGCGGCTAATCTCATCTGGCAGGTACCCACCTCCCTGCTCGCCGCGCCCATAGACGTGGTGCGCGTTCTGGGACCCATCACACTCATTGAACCTCTTTTCGACCCGGGGTGGGAATTCACTGGAGAAGTAGATAGGCACGGCAACCGCAAAATAAAGTTTAATTTCGACACGCTCCTGACCAAAAAGGTCTACCAGTTCAGCAGCAAAACGGCTATATCTGCCGCAACAAACCCGGAAATCATCACCGAACTCCTGCTGGCCGGCGCTCAAGGCAGTGACTACCAGAAAGCCCAGGCGACAAGTGAAGCCGCACGCAAAGGCGACGCCGCCACCCTGCAGAAACTCCTTCAGAAAGGAATCAAGGCAAGCTGGTACTGCGATGGCGATTACAACCCTCTCATGCTGGCTATAGGCGGCGGTCATGAGGAATGCGCCCGCATCCTGCTGGAAAATGGAGCTAGTTTTTACTCGACTGTCACCATTCAGGGAAAAGAGGTTTCTTGTATTGATTACGCCACAGCGAAGGGTCAGGTCGAATTGTACACAAAATTAGGCGGTGCAACTACCCTGGCTCCTGTTTCTGTAGCCAAAAAGACGCTTTCTTTCAAGGTTACTCAAACGGATAATGAAAATCTCAAAAACTACGAGGATTCTTTTAAGTGGGGTAACAGCAATGACTACGTTAAGGAAACACGCCTGAAGGATTTAAATAAAGAAGAGCGGCAATGGGCTAAGAAAGCAGGTGAAACAGGTCCCTGGACCGAGCTCTCGCTTTACTACACCAAAACTGGATATAAAACAGCAACAGTGGAAGAGTATGATGGGTTCCCGAGTTTCATCTGCAATGAGTGCACGTCGATTGATATGAATCTCACGTTCGATACTCCCACCTCTGGTACCTTTACGGCCGAATATTTCAGCCGTAATCGAAATGGCTCCGGGCAGATATCCGGTACCTTTACCCTGAAATAAGGGAGAGGCAGCCTATCCCCATCTGTCCATATCCCGCACGAGGGTACAAAGCAGAATCGCTCAGCAGCGGTTATTACCATTGCTGAGCGTTTTTATTTATCGGGCAAGCGGGATTCTACCCACCCCCTGCGGCCCTGTCGGGCTTCCCGCCGGGAGGTGTCCCGGCGGCGCAGGGTCGGCTCATGCCACTGGCATTCGCCGCCCACTCCCCCTTTGCTGCGGGGTCGTGTGTTCGATTCCCGCTCTGTGTGACAAAAAGCAAAACGCTCAGCAGCGGTTGTTACCATTGCTGAGCGTTTTTATTTATCGGGCAAGCGGGATTCGAACCCACGACCCCTTGCACCCCATGCAAGTGCGCTACCAGACTGCGCTACTGCCCGTTATTTGGAATATCGCGCGCCTTGCAGCGCGGCGACGAGCGGAGTATACACGCAGTTTTTAGGATTGTCAACTACTTTTTTTCATGATATGATTTTTTTGCCATGAAAAAGGTGAAAACCGCCGTAGTCGGAGCCAGTGGATATACTGGCCAGGAGCTTTTGCGAATTCTGCTGCGCCACCCTGGCGTGGAGCTGGTGTGCGCCACTTCCCGCCAGTATGCCGGACAGAAGCTGAGTGATTTATTCCCGCGTTTCCGGCATGTACCGGGTGCAGATTTGTGTTTTACGGATTCCGATGTAGCAGCGATTGCCGCCACTGGGGCTGAGGCCGCGTTCCTGGCACTTCCCCACGGTGTATCGGTGGAATATGGTCGCGGGCTGGTGGAAGCCGGAATCCGCGTAGTGGATTTATCTGCCGACTTCCGCCTGAATGACCCTGCGGTATACGAAGAATTCTACGGCAAACCGCATGCGGATGTGGAGCTGATGCAGGAGGCACCCTACGGCATGCCGGAATGGCACCGCGAGGAGATTGAGAAAGCCCGCATCGTCGGCTCTCCCGGGTGCTATCCCACCAGTATCATCCTGCCGCTGGTTCCGCTGCTGAAAGCCGGGCTGGTGCTGCCGGAGGATATTGTGGTGAACAGCGGCAGCGGTGTTTCAGGCGCAGGCCGCAGGGCAGATGTCTCCCTGCTGTTCTGCGAGTGCAATGAAAGCATGCGCGCATACGGAGTACCGCGCCACCGCCACCTCTCCGAAATTGAGCAGGAACTTTCCGCAGCCGCCGGTGAAAAGGTGACAATTACTTTCACCCCGCACCTCATGCCGGTGAACACGGGTATTCTGACCACAACCGTAGCCAAGCTCAAGGCCGGTACTACGATTGAGCAGATTAACGACTGTTTTGAAGCGGCCTATGCCAACGCACCCTTTGTGCGTCTGCAGGGAGCCAACAAACCGACTGACACAAAGAACGTGACCCGCACAAACTTTGTTGATATCGGCTGGGCGATTGATGCCCGCACCAACCGCGTGGTGCTCATGAGTGCCGAGGACAATGTCATCAAGGGTGCCGGTGGACAGGGTGTGCACGCATTCAATATCATGTTCGGCTTCGATGAGACAGAAGGTCTCTGGATTATCTGATACTAAAAAAGCATGAAACCGGTACTCCTCATAGTCGATGATGAGAAATCCACGCGCACGGCGCTCAGTGCCGCGCTGGAGGATGATTATGAGGTGTACCCGGCCGCCAACGGCAAGGCGGCACACGCGATTCTGGAAACAGAACCGGTGGATATACTGCTGACAGACCTGCGCCTGGGCGGTGAAAGCGGCATGGACTTGATTGACCACGCTGTTTCACTGCCACAGGCTCCACTCTGTATCATGATGACGGCCTACGGCAGCGCCGACGTGGCAGCCGAAGCCAAAAGGCATGGAGCCTATTATTTCCTGAACAAACCGCTGAATCTGGATGAAGTGGAGCTGCTGCTGCGCCGGGCCACCCACACCCGCCAGCTGGAAAAAGAGAATGAGGAACTGACCACCAGGCTGGAACCCGCCGGCGGACTGGACCGTATGCTTGGCGACAGCCCGCAGATGCAGGACATATTCAACCGGATACGTCGCGTGGCACCGACCCAGGCCACAGTGCTGATTGAAGGAGAAAGCGGCACAGGTAAGGAACTGGTTGCCCGGGCGCTGCACACGCTCTCCCCGCGCAACAACAGGAAATTTGTGGCGGTGAACTGCGCAGCCCTGTCGCCGCAGCTCATGGAAAGCGAACTCTTCGGGCATGAGAAAGGCGCCTTCACCGGAGCCATGCAGCGCCGCATCGGGCGTTTTGAAGAGGCAGACGGCGGCACCCTGTTTCTGGATGAGATAGGCGAAATTGACATACCCACCCAGGTGAAGCTGTTGCGGGTACTGGCCGAGCGCAGTATTGAACGAGTGGGCAGCAACACGAGCATTCCGGTAAATGTGCGCGTGATTGCCGCCACAAACAGGAATCTGGAATCCATGGTCCTCGATGGCACCTTCCGACTGGATTTATTCCAACGCCTCAATGTTATTTCCCTGCACATGCCCCCGCTGCGCGAGCGCAGGGAGGATATTGTCCTCATGGCCAATGCCTTCACGCAGGAACTCTGCAAAATCAATAACAAACCCTCCAAAAACCTGACCCGCCCGGCTCTGGATATGCTGCGTTGTTATGAATGGCCGGGCAACGTGCGCCAGCTTCGCACAGCTGTGGAGCACGGCGTGGTCATGAGCGCCTCAGACTCTATCACGCCGGCAGATCTTCCTGAATATCTGCAGAATCCCCCCGCACTGCCCGCAGCCACCTCCGCGAAGCGTGGCAGTATGGATTTTGAGCTTGAACAAGCGCCCTCTCTTAATTTACAATATATCGAGCAGCAGGCTATCCTGCTGGCACTGCGCCGCACCGCCGGTAACCGCTCTGCTGCGGCAGAATTACTGGGTATCAACCGCCGGACTCTGCAACGCAAAATGTCTGATTCACCGGAACTTTTCAAGGATTTCACTTAACACATTATTTTTATCTGATGAGTACTCTGACCAGCAAGGAAATCACCATGCGCAACCGATTGATGGGTATGCGCTGGATTCTCGGATTCTTGATTGTAAGTCTGTGTATATTCCAGCTCTGCCTGACATATCGCGGCATGGATCAACCCGTCGCGATGGATATGGCACAGATCGGGCGCCAGATTGCCCGTGGTGAAGGCTTCACCTCCAAATTCATCCGTCCCATTGATGTATGGGACCAGAACAAGTACAATAAGAAAAAGCCGCTGAACTTCGACCAGTTCGAAGATACAAACCACGCTCCGCTTTATCCTTATGTGCTGGCTGGTGCCATCAAAGCTACAGGTTATGATAATTTTGAAGCCAAACGCATGGATGAAACGAAATCGAACGTCTACACCGGGGATCGAATCATCGCCGCGGTAAGCACCTTCTTTTTCCTGCTGGCTCTGCTGCTGGCCTATTCCCTGTTCACCCGCCTGTTCGACGAGATAGTCGCAGCCACGGTAGTAGCGCTCATGGGGCTGAGCGAGCTGATGCTTCAGTACGCGCTGAGCGGGCTTCCGCAGCCGCTCATGATGTGTTTTGTGCTGGGCGCAATCCACTGCCTGGTATCCGCAGTGAAAGCAGACAAGGAAAACAAGAAGAGCCTGACCATCATGTGGAGCTGCTTCATGTATATTATGCTGGCTCTGCTCTGCCTGACCTGCCGCATGAGCATCTGGTGCGCTATCGGCATGCTGGTATTCACCAGCTTGTATTTCCGCCCACGCGGGATGCACGCAGCCATCGGGGCGGCGATTATTGCTATCTTTGTGGTCATACCCACCATGGTCATGCTGGCTCCTACCGGCGGCATGGAAAAGAAAATCATGTATGCGCTTTTCAATGGGTTCGGCAGCGATGGTGCAGAGACTCTGATGAGATCAGCCACAACAGAAGCTATGAGCTTCAACAGCTCCAACTTCTTCCTCCGCCTGCTGGGCTTCACCTTTGCCCAGTTCAACAGCATGTACATCAACATGGGCGCTATTGTCACCACGCCCTTTTTCCTGCTGGCCCTGCTCAACAAGTTCCGCAAGCCTGAGCTGGAAGCCTGCAAGTGGGCAGTGTTCGCCATGTGGATTGCAGCCTGCGCCGGCATGGCCCTGTTCGGAGAGTCACAAACCATCAGCGAAAGTCAGCAGGCCGTGCTGTTCACACCGTTCTTTGCGGCGTTCGGCACAGCGCTTGTCTTTATTTTCCTCGCTCGCATGCAGCTGGGGCAATCGTTCAACAGCGTTCGCGGGCTTACCATTGCCACCATGCTGATTATATCCTCTGGTCTGTTCCTCTTCCAGCTGCCGAAACAGCTCTACATGGGCATCTGGACCAGCGCCCGAGGCATTCCCCACTTCCCGCCATACTACCCGGCAGCCATGAACGGCAAACTACACAACATGACCAACGAAAAGGACCTGGTCGTGACAGACCAGCCCTGGGGTGTGGCCTGGTACGCAGACCGCAAAGCCCTGTGGATGCCCCGCAGCATTGAAGAGCTCACCCGCAATCTGGAGCCCATTTTCCACCGTTCCGGGCAGGAGATTCAGGGATTCCTCATTACACCGTCCTCGCACTCCATGCAGGCGGGTGGAGTGAGCGGTGTTATCCGTGAAGCCGGAGACTTTGCACCACTGGCCCTGGAAGGTAAGCTGCTGTTGCTGGCGCCGCGCCACAACATGGCCTTTGCCGAGCTGTTCACCACCAATGCCAACCCGAAATCGACAGCCCGCCCGCTGGCCAGTCTGGTATCCTCACAAGGTCTTTTCCGCCACCGCAACTTCATCCTTGGTGCAGAGATGGTGTACTACAGCCGCGAAGATGTGAGCCAGAACAACCAATAATCCCACCATTCCACTTATGCCGCCACGCACAAAACCCAAAACATTGAACTTTGAGCAGGCAACCGCCCGGCTTGAGGAGATTGTCGAATTGGTCAACAATCCGGAAACCGGACTGGAGGATATGATTACGCTTGCGGCAGAAGGGCTGGCACTCATACGCAACAGCGAAAAGCTTCTGGCAGAAGCGGAACTCAAAATACAGAAACTGGAGCACCCCGACACCCCGGCCAGTGCACCTCAACAAAACGACGGCGATGACGAATTCTCCCTCATCTGATATACTGAGCCAGATTCACACTCCGCAGGATGTCAAGCTTCTGTCCGCAGATAAGCTCGATACACTGGCAGAGGAGATTCGCAGCACTCTTATCCACACGCTTTCCGAAACCGGTGGGCACCTGGCACCTAATCTCGGGCTGGTGGAACTGAGCATTGCCCTGCACCGCGTCTTTAACACCCCGAAAGATAAGATTCTCTTTGATGTCTCCCATCAGTGTTATGTGCATAAGCTGCTGACAGGCCGAGCAGAGCAATTCAACACCATACGCCAGTTCGAAGGGCTTTCAGGGTTCTGCAAACGCAGTGAATCCGAGCACGATGCCTACGGAGCCGGGCACGCCGGCACCGCACTTTCCGCAGGGCTGGGCATGGCAGCCGCCCGGGATTTGGCCGGCGATGATTACCACGTCATTTCAGTGGTGGGAGATGGAGCTTTCACCTGCGGCACAACGCTGGAAGGGCTCAACAACATTGCCACCACCACGCGCAAATTCATCCTCATCCTCAATGACAATGAATGGAGTATTGAGCGCAACGTAGGGGCCCTTTCTCACTACTTCTCTTCTCTGCAGGAGACAGATACCTACACCTGGCTGCGTGAGCGCACCAAAGCCATCATCGAAAAGCTGGCGGGAGAAGCTGCCCGCAAACAAGTTTCCAAACTGGTGCATGCCGCGCACAGCATCATCACCCCGCTGAGCTTCTTCCAGGAACTGGGGCTCAGCTACTACGGACCGGTAGATGGGCACAATACCCAGCGGCTGGAAAAAATTCTCCGCATTGCCTCCCGGCACAACGGTCCGGTCGTCATCCATGTCATCACAGAAAAGGGCCGGGGCTATGCACCAGCTGCCAGCAACCCCACCAAATTCCACGGCATAGGGCAGTACAATATTGAGGACGGAAGCACCAGCAAAGGCTCTGTCATCACCTATTCCGAAGCCTTTGGCAAGCACCTGACCGCCCTGGCTGCAGATGACCCCGCTATCACCGCTATCACCGCAGCCATGCCGACCGGAACCCGTCTGGATATTTTCCGCGAACAGTTCCCGAAGCGTTTTTACGATGTAGGCATAGCAGAAGAGCACGCAGCAATTTTTGCCTGCGGCATGGCCACACAGGGGCTCAAGCCATACCTTGCGGTCTACTCCACTTTCATGCAGCGCTGCGTGGATATGATTCAGCACGATGCCGCGCTGCAGAATCTGCCTGTACGGTTCTGCATGGACCGCGCCGGTCTCTCGCCGGATGACGGCCCCACCCACCACGGGCTGTTCGATATTGCCATGCTTCGTGCCATTCCCAATCTGGTCATGATGCAGCCTAAGGACGAAGCAGAGCTTGGCCACATGCTCTGCACGATGAACAGCATCGATAACTGCCCCAGCGTCATCCGCTACCCCCGTGGAGCCGGTGAAGGAGTTGAAATGCCCGAAACGCTTTCGGCACTGCCTATCGGTAAAGCAGAGGTTCTGGCAACAGGAACGGATATCACCCTGCTGGCACTGGGCAACATGAACGGATACGCCGCCAAAGTACGTGCTATTCTGGCGGGAAAAGGGATTTCAGCCGCCCATGTGAATGCACGATTTGTCTGCCCGCTTGATATGGATTGTATCATGAAGCAAGCAGAAGACACCCGTCTCATCGTGACCATGGAAGACCATGTGATAGCCGGTGGATTTGGTTCTGCTGTCATGGAGCAGCTCAATGAATGCGGAAGCCAGACACCTGTACTGCGCATCGGCTGGCCGGGCCAATTCATCGAACACGGCCGGGAAGACCAGCTGCGGAGCAAATACAAGCTCACGGCTGAGGCTATCGCCGCCACCATCCTTAACCGTCTGCAAGGAAAATGAGATTGCTTTCTCTGCTGCTACTGGGACTACTTGCTGCAGTCTCCCCCTGCTCCGCTCAGGCTCCAGCCTCTGCCGCTGCTGCCCAGTCTGTTTCTGATATGCCCCAATGGCTGGTGGATTTCTCCAACCTGCCCCGGTTGGAACGTGAGGAATACCTCCGCTCATTCGCCAAGGCCAAACAAGCCTACCAGCAAGGGCAGTGGGTTATCTGCATCGGGCACCTGGCAGACTGCGAAATGATTTTCCGCAGCAACCCGAATGTATGGAACCTGAGGGCATGCTGCCTCATGGAGCAGAAATTCTTCCCGGAAGCCGCAGAAGAGCTGAAACGCGTGCGGAAAGCCATACCGAATGACCCGGTGACAACCATGAATCTGGCCAATCTCCAGATTGCCCAGAAGCAGTATCAGGAAAGCATCAATACCTTGAGAGAGCTGCGCAATATGCTTCCCTACGGAAGCCCCCAGGAGCTGCTCAACGTCCTGACATTCCGCGAGCTGCTCTGCCACGTCATGCTGGGCCAGGAGCAAAATGCCCGCGAACTTATAAAAGACCTCACCCCTATTTCCGACACCCCGCTTTACTACTACAGCCAGGCCGTCTTTGCCCTGGCCCAGGGCAACAAGATTGAAGCTTCGCGTAACCTGCGCGTTGTCGCCAGTATTTTCGCAAACGGAAACCAACTCGTGCCTTATCAGCGCGCAATGGAGCTCTCCGGTATTGCCGATATGGCAACAGGGCAGTAAAAGACAAATTAAATGGAAAAAGATACTGGCACCATTCTCCGCCAGCAGGCACTGGGTGAACATGGGCTCATCATCACCTGGTGCACCGCAGAACACGGCATCGTACGCACTGCCGCAAGACTGGCCCGCAAGCCAGGCAGCGAGCTCAGCGGTCAGGTAGACCTTTTTCACGAATGCGAGCTGCTCTACCGCCCCGCCACACAGGGAGATTTGCACACGCTCAGCTCGGTGAACCTGATTTCCCCGCGACTGGCACTGCGGAGCCGGCTGGTAAAACTACAACTAGCCAGTTACATGGCGCGACTCCTGCTCGCTACAGTCGAACCAGGCGCACAGGATGCCGCCTGGCACAAGCTCATTTCCGGCGCGCTGGACTATGTAGCCACCAGCGAACCCAGACTTGCCATCCTGCACCATTTTGAAAAGCGACTGGCTGAGCTGCACGGTCTCTACACGACCACCATGGCTCCGTACAACACCTTGCTGCGTCATTTCCAACACCTGCCCGCAGGTCGCAATGAACTGCTCGCTGCCCTGGCAGGCTAAAAAAACAGGGTGGGCAAAGCAAGCGAGTAAAGCGAGGACGCAAATCTTTTCGAGGCGCGGGACTTCAGACCCGAAAACATAACCCGGTGAGGGACTGAAGTCCCGCCGCTCGGACAAAAACAGCTGCCCGCCAAATCCCAATTTAGCGGGCTGACCGGAATCCCCTGACACTACTCATTCCCATCCTTTGCACAGCGCTGATAATATTCGAGCAGGAACTGCTGCTTCTGAGAGTATCGGTCAGGCGCATCGGCGGGGATTCCATCGATAGCTTTCCTAAGCCATGCGATATGCTGCAGCTGCCTGGGTGGCAAGGTCTCGCTCCGCACGTAATATGTACACCCGCTCAGCCCCGTTTCCCGGTTGGGATGCGGAATTTCAAGGATACTGGCCTGCGGCAGATAAAAGACAATGTAGGCCTCCGCTCCCGGTGGCATGCTGCACTCGTCTATAGCCAGTTCGTATTGGTACAGATTGCAGATAGCCTTGCGGCGGAGCTGATTCTCAGGCTCAGGTGAAGTATCCGTCTCAGCGGCAATCTCCTCCCAAAGCGCAGTGTAAATGCCATGAGGGCAACCATGCTCCGCCCCGCGCAGCTCCTCCGGCAACGGCTTGAAAGCCTTTGTTCCGGCCAGGCGCTTCCATATCCTGGCATCCAGCTCCAGCGGCAGATTGTACTGCGCGGGGGCATCCACCTGCAGGGAGGCATATGAGCGGATAAGCTCCGCCTTGAACGCCGCCAGCGCCTCGGGATACGCTGCGCGGAATTCCGCCAGACTCTCGCGGTATGAGATACCAAATGACGCCACGGCATCGAACTGCAAGGGCTTCGGCAGAGGCTGCCGGCAGGCCCCGAATCCTACCGCACATAAGGCGAAGAGACTGATATAAGCTTGACTGGTTGAAGAGCAGCTGAACATATTGAAGCCCTTTTAAACGCAGGAAACCTGCCTTATTCAGGCAGGTTTCCGGGAAATAAAAAGGTGTATCGCGTATAACCGGCACCTTACTTGGCGCGGTAGTACTGGTAGTGTACGCGCTCGTCGATGGCAAGAGCCTCACGGGCAACGCGAATCACGCTGGGCTCAGCGTCAAACTGGAACAGCATGTACTGACCGTGTGTCAGGTGGTTAGACTCATAAGCGAATTCACGACGACCCACGTTGGTGGTGCCGGTCACCTTGGCGCCTGCGGCCTCAAGCTTCTCTGTCATAGCGGCAGTCAGCTCATCGAGGGTAGCAGAACCCTTCATGTTCAGAACGATCAGTGCTTCGTACTTTCTCATAGCTATTTTTTGTGTAAGATCTCTTGCTTTCGCAGATGCGGTTGCCGATGATGCACTTTTTCTGCAAATAAATCAAGCCTAAAGTGTGTTTCAGGCTAAATTTTCTGCATTTATAGCCTGAATCAGATAAGTTTGAGGCGTACCAGGTCCTGGGTATCGATAAGGCCCACCGGTTTATTGTCGGCATCGAGCACCACGAGATCGTCGATCCGACGGTCGCGCAGAGTCTTGACAGCCACAATTGCCAGCTTGTCGGACTCGACGTAAACAGGATTCTTGGTCATGATATCACGCACCGGCTGAGCTCCGCAGGAGGGATCCTTCTGATAGGCGCGAGCAAAGTCACCGTGAGTGAACACACCAGCCAGAGAGCCGTCCTCATGCACCAGGATACAAGCACCCACGCGGGCGGTGGACATAGCGATGATACAATCCATGATGGTGGAAGATTCCGGCAGCTTGGCGAACTCCGTACGCATGATATCACCGATACGGGTCAGCAGAGCACGACCAAGAGAACCACCGGGGTGGCTGCGGGCAAAGTCTTCCTTGGTGAAGTTCTGAGCCTCCAGCAGAGCCATGGCCAGGGCATCGCCCATTACCAGCATGGCCGTTGAGGAAGAGGTGGGAGCCAGATTCAGCGGGTCAGCCTCGCGTTCCACATGCGTGTTGAGCACCACATCAGAAAGCTGGGCCAGAGTAGAACCAGGCTTACCGGTCATGCTGATGATAGACATATCAAAACGCTTCAGGAAAGGCATGAGGGTGAGCAACTCAGCGGTTTCGCCGGAGTACGACATGGCGATGCAGGCATCACCATCCTGTACAATACCCAGGTCGCCATGCAGGGCGTTCATCGTATCCAGCACCACTGAGGGAGCCCCGGTAGAGGTGAGTGTGGCTGCAATTTTATCACCGATAAGGCCACTCTTACCTACACCCACAATCACAATCTTGTGGCCGGAATTGATGGCCTTACGCATGGCCTCTACTGCTTCATCGAAAGAATTGTCGAGCTCATCGCACAGGACCTTGAGAGCTGCGATTTCATCTTCAAATACCTTCTTACCGCGGACGATATGACTGATCATAATAGTAAAAGCTGTTTTAGTGCTGTCATTCTACCACAAACCGCCATGTCCTGCAATAAAAAACCGCCGCGGAAAGTACTCCGCGACGGTAGAAAAACAGATTTTGTGAACAATCAGTTGTTCACGCGGCCAAGGTAAGTGCCATCTTCCGTCTTCACGGAGATACGCTGACCGGCGGTGATGAACAGAGGGACCTGCACCACGAGGCCCGTGGTCATGGTAGCGCTCTTGTACACATTGTTGGCGGAGTTACCCTTCACGCCCTCGGGAGCCTCAGCCACCTCCATGGTGATAGCGGCGGGCAGCTCAATGGAGCACACGATTTCATCGGTGAAGAGCAGAACATAAACATTACCCTCGATGAGGTAATCCTTAACGGGTTCCACGATATCCTCGCCCACGCAGACATCTTCGTAGGTCTCGGTGTTCAGGAAGTGGTAGCCCATGCCGTCCACATAGGAGAATTCCATCTCCTCGCGGCTGAGCATCACGCCCTCAAGGAAATCGTTGGAGGTAAGGCGCAGATTGTAGTCTTTGCCGGAAGCGATGCTGCGGATGGTCATCTGCACATAGGAAGCCATGCGGGGAGGAGTCTTGAGCTGGCTCTCACGCACAACGCAGATATCGCCGTTGTAATTCACGGCGTGACCTTTGCGAAGCTGAATAACGGGAACTTTTGCCATAACGCGCGGAGATTAGCAGAGAGCCCCCTTATAGTCAAGCTTTTTCTCGCATCAGCGTTTCAAAAAGAAACGCACCATAAGAAAATTCACTGGCACCACAATCACATATACCGGAAGAGGCAGCAGCGATTCAGGCCGCCCGAGCACCGGCAGCCACTCCACCAGCCAGGGAGCCAGCCAGATAAGCAGCATGCTCAGCGCATCCCCTGCCCCGACCGACCTGAACAGATTAAGCAGCCCCAGGTGCATACCCGCATTCAGCAGATGAGAAAACGCAAACCCTAGTCCCTTGCTCACACTGCCTTCTGTCTTGAATGTCCAGCGCAGCGAGACGATATAGTTCGCCACAAAACTCACAGCATAGCCCACCGAATAAGTCACGGTAATTCCCAGGGCATCCTTATCGCTCAAATCGAACAGCCAGTTCAACAGCAGATACACCAGCAGGTGCAGCAGAGTTGCACCAACACCCACCACGAAGAAACGCACAAATTCGCTCCCGGTCTGTTTCAGTGTTGCGGAAGGCATCAGATTAAATGCGGCGCAAAATAGAACTTGAGCAATTCCATCTGGTCTTCCTTGGTCACCAGGTAGCCATCTTTCGGGTCAAGCCACTGGAATGAGTGAATCGACTTACGATCAGAGCCGCGGGGGTCACTCTGCTCCGGTGCCCGCAGGCGCTTCGCCAGCGCAGGGTTAAGCAGGTTCACCAGCTCGGTGGTGGTAAGCTGCGGCATTGCGGGAATAATTGCCGGAATCCCCAGGGGGATGCAGCGGTCAACATCGCCCATGATGCGCTGCGGCAGATAAAGCTGGTGATACTCCAACGGAGCAAAAGGCAACGGCTCGGTGGAATCATCCGGATTCAGAAGCGTTGCCAGCAGCGGGTTAAAATCCGGAGAAGGGTTGGCAATCTCCGGGAGGTGCACATTGAGCACACGGCCATACTGACGGTTCAGCTCCCGGTACAGATTGATGCGATTCTGCACATAAGGGTCATCGCTGGTCTCCAGTGCGGGGGTATTCTCGTCCGCGGTTTCAGGCAGCATATCGCAGGTAGTCACGAACACAGTGAGCTCCGGTTTGATATCTGCCAGGTGATTGATTAAGTAGTTGGTGGCGCGTGTATCCGCCTCCACATCCGCACGCACCTTGGCGGGGCCATTAGCCACGGCATTATCCAGATACACCATCATGCGGAAAGAACGGCCGAAGGTCAACTTAAAATTATCCTTATCAATCAGGTAGTCAAAATAGCGACGCTTCGTCCAGTATTTACCGAAAACCGTGCTTGCACCCAGGAATGCTGTTTCGTGTACCATGAGAGTGATATAGATATGCTACGCTCCCGCATTCTATCCGATTTCCCGTCACATAGCAAGCAGGAAGAAACACAAACCCGGCTTTTCTTCTCAGAAAAGCCGGGGTTCAGGTAAGTTTCTCTTACTTGCTGTGAATGTTCAGCATCTCGGCGTAAGGGGGCACCGGCCAGAGGTCGGGATCCACTATGGTTTCAAGCTGGTCCACCACTTCACGGGCAGCCATCATGGCGCTCCGCATGTGGGCAGGGCAGCCTTCGCTGATAGCGACGCTCAAATCAGCAATGCGGTCGGGCAGCAAATCGTAGAGAGAACCCACAGCCTCGGCCTTGCCGGTAGCGGCCTTGAGGCCGGCGCTGATGCCGGAAGCCTGAATGGCGGCCACAGTATTGCAAATCTGGGTCATCTGCTCTGCCACAGCAGGCATGTAGATGGGTTCGAGCATGTTGAGGCAGGTCTTAGCCTCAATGTCGATAAGCTTTTCGTAGTTCTCAATCTGGATTTCCTTGCGGGCCAGCAGCTCAGCATTGGAAAGCACGCCGTACTTCTGCATGAGTTCCAGCGTATCCGGGCGGGAAAGCACCTCGAGAGCCTCCGGGGTGGACTTGATGTTGGGCAAGCCCCGGCGGGCGGCCTCCTCCACCCATTCTTCAGAATAGCCGTTGCCATTGAAGATGATGCGGCTGTGGGCAGTCACCATCTCAG
>JAZRKW010000034.1:0-15657 GCA_045646505.1 Akkermansia sp.
CTGGTAACCCGCAGCTCCTTCCGCATGCTGCAGACCCTGTACAACCTGGGGCCGGCACCCGAGCCGAACCTGACCGTGCTGTGGTCCACCGCCCTGCCCGAGGGCTTCAAGAAGTACTGCGCCAAGGTTTCCATCGAGACTTCCTCCGTGCAGTATGAGAACGACGACCTGATGCGTCCGTACTGGGGCGACGACTACGGCATCGCCTGCTGTGTATCCGCCATGCGCATCGGCAAGCAGATGCAGTTCTTCGGTGCCCGCGCCAACCTGGCCAAGGCCCTGCTCTACGCCCTCAACGGCGGCGTGGACGAAGTGAAGGGCAAGCAGGTGACCCCGCCCGCCCCGCGCTACGAGGGTGAGTACCTTGAGTACGACAAGGTGATGGAGCTCTTCGACAACATGCAGGACTGGCTCGCCAAGACCTATGTGGATGCCCTCAACATCATCCACTACATGCACGACAAGTACTGCTACGAGCGCATCGAGATGGCTCTGCACGACCCGGAAATCCTGCGCACCATGGCCTGCGGTATCGCCGGTCTCTCCGTGGCCGCAGACTCCCTGTCCGCCATCAAGTACGCCAAGGTTAAGTGCATCCGCAACGAAGAAGGTCTTATCACCGACTTCGAGACCGAGGGTGAGTTCCCCTGCTACGGCAACAACGACCCCCGCGTGGACGAAATCGCCGAGGCGCTGGTGAGCAACTTCATGAACAAGCTGCGCAAGCTGCACACCTACCGCGACTCCATGCCCACCCAGTCTGTGCTCACCATCACCTCCAACGTGGTGTACGGCAAGAAGACCGGCAACACGCCCGACGGCCGCCGCGCCGGCGAGCCCTTTGCCCCGGGTGCCAACCCCATGCACGGCCGCGACAAGAACGGCGCAGTGGCTTCCATGCTCTCCGTGGCCAAGCTCAGCTACGATGACTCCCAGGACGGCATCTCCTACACCTTCTCCATCGTGCCCGGCGCCCTGGGCAAGGATGAGGATGAGCGCGAGACCAAGCTCGTTTCCCTGCTGGATGCCTACTTCGCTGCCACAGGTCACCACATCAACGTGAACGTGCTGGAGCGCGAAACCCTCATGGATGCCATGGAGCACCCGGAGAAGTATCCCCAGCTCACCATCCGCGTATCCGGCTACGCTGTAAACTTCATCAAGCTCACCCCCGAGCAGCAGCGTGAAGTAATCAGCCGTACCTTCCACACGCGCTAAAAATATCTTCAGATATTAGTTGAATCACCTGGCTGTGAAATTTCCCTCACAGCCAGGCTTTTTTTCTCCAGCATATTTACCTTTTTCATTGCCTTGAGTACACAATATCGATAAAATAAAGCCATGGTATCTTACGGACAAGTAACACGTACTCCTGGACAGCCCTCGCAAGTACGAGAACAGGTAACCCCGCCCGAAATCTGGGACGATTCAGAAGAACGGGAACTGGAGTTTCTTGCAAAAGGAGCCAGCGCACTGGCGTGGCGCAACATGAACAAGGTAGATAAGGCCAAGGCAGACCAAAACCGCAAGGAAATGCTCAACGAGGTAAGGAAATCAAAATAATGCCAGAGCACGCTTGTCCTAATCTCATAATTCTTGCCGGGCCCAATGGTTCCGGCAAGACTACATTCGCCGCTCAGATTCTACAGCACAACTGGGGCCGGGATTGCATCAATATCAATGCTGATGATATAGCGGACCAGCTCGGTGGATGGAATGATGCAGAATGCGTCAAAAAAGCCCAGAAACTTGCCGGACAACGATTAAACGAAGCCATGGAGAAAAAGGAAAATATCATCTACGAAACGGTATTTTCTCATCCCTCCAAACTGGAGCTGATTAAACAAGCGCTCAACCACGGGTATTTCATTCGGCTCTTCTTCATATGCACTGAGTCACCTCGGATTAACATTGATCGTGTAGCCGACAGATTCTCACAAGGAGGTCACACCGTCCCCGGCGATAAAGTAACAGCCAGATATGCCAGGGCATTGCTATATGGAGCAGAAGCCATGCGCTTAGTACAAAGAGGTTATTTATACGATAACACCGCCTTGGCCTCAGCAGAAGAAAATTCATTCCGCATCATCTTCAGAACCATCAACGGCGAAAATTATAAACTCTACATGCCTGAATCGAAACTCCCCACGCCCTATAAATATTTCCTGGAAGATTTCAAGGCTCTCTGAAAATAGAATCTCCTATCCTCCGGACTGCCATCAATCACAAGTTGATGGCAGCTTGTTTTTTGCCCGAAATGCGCCTGTCACCTTGAAAAAACGTTATTTTATGCTACAATACCCACATCGCCCATGAATACTCCAAAGATTGAATTTCTCGGCTGGGATGAGCCCGCCATCGAACTCGTTGCCGAAAAACTTCTCGAAGGCTTGAACAACCCGCAGACCGCCGCGCAATACCGCCGCGCCACCGTGGTGGTCCCGACCGAAGGCAGCGGCCGCCGACTGCGCGAATATATGGCAGAAAAGGCTGGCCATACTCTTCTGATGCCCTCCATCACGCTGGCGGGTCACCTCATTCCCTCCGAGTACCCGGGCGTCGCCACCGAAACGGAAACGCTTGCTGCCTGGTTGAAGGTTCTCTCTGCGGAAGGGGCGGATCCGGTGGCACAATACGCCCCGCTCATCCCCAGCCGCCCGGAGACACACCGCGAGCGCTGGGCGGTCGGCGTGGCGCACAAGCTCATGGCGCTGCGCACCCGCCTCGAACAGGAAGAGGTTGAACTCCAGGCCGTCAGCCTCCAGCTCAGGAAACGTGAGATCATGTACCGAGAGGAAGCGGACCAGTTACCGGAAGATGCAAAAACAGCCCGGGCCGCCCTCCTGGCGCGCCAAAAAGTGGTCGCCAATGAACAGAAGCGATGGAGCAAACTCCAATCCGTCTTCGACAGGGTGGATTCACTGCTTCCTTCCGGAAAATCATCCATCAATAACGCGCAGGCAGATTTCGTTAAGAATGCTACCTGGCAAAAGCAGAGCCGCCTGCTCATCATGGCATGCGTGCCGGAGTTCTCCCCCCAGATTAAAACGCTGCTGAGCAATCTGCACGGCAAAGATGGCGGCAGGGTGGAAATCTGGGTGCATGCACCGCAGACAGAAGCCTATAAGTTTGATGACTTCGGCCTCCCGCAGGAAGCAGACTGGCTCAACCGAGAGATTGAAATTCCCGATGCTCTGGTCTATGCCGATGCCGCGCGGGAGGTAGTAGACAACGACGCCTCAACCATTCATCTGGTGACGGATGCCGAGGCCATGGCAGAGGAAGCCCTGCGGCTGGCAAGCGGGAAGGATTCACGAGGAGTTGTTCTCGCAGTGGGTGATTCCGAGTTCTCGCCCGCCATCATCAACGCCTTTACCGCCGCCTCTCCAGCCTGGAAGCTCAACCTGCCCGAAGGCCGCAATCCCATGACCACAGACCTGGGGCGACTTCCCGGCCAGCTGGCAGATGCCTGCGATGCCCGGGAAAACCTGCCCCTGTGGGATACAAAACAGCAAGGCGTACGCAACAACGATATCCGTGGGCTCGATACCTTCATCGCCCTGCTCACCAACACGGCTCTGCAGCAGGCTATCGCAAAAGCCCCCGATGCCCTCATCGGCATGCAGGATCACGTTGAAAAAATCCGCATGCTCCTGCTTCCCGGCAGTGAAGATTCCCTGTTAAGCATGCTGCAGACCACGCCGCAGGTGGATGACAGTTATAAATCAATCGAAAAACTCAAAGGCCGACAGCAACAGGCATACTACGACTACGCTGTGCAGGTTCACAAGCTCATCGATTGCCTCTGCACTCGCAAGCTGGCAACAACCCTGACAAAGCTGGCAGACAAGCTCAAAGAAAGCCACCAGGAAAGCCCGAACCGGAAACTGGCCGCCAGCATTGCCGGGCAGATGCAGACTTGCGCTGAAGCAGCTGCCAACCTACCCTCCCCTCTCTGCACGCTGGAACTCCTCCGCCGCCGAGTAGAAGACGCCGTAAAGGGACCGGTCTTTATCGAGCGAAACCTCACTACAGGAGATTTGCTGGGCTGGCGCGAACTGGCTTACACCAGCGCTTCCCAGGTTATTCTGGCAGCCATGCACGATGGCTGCATCCCCGAACCTGTGCCGGAGGACGATTTTCTGCCGGAATCGCTCTGCAATGAACTGGGCATACGCCATGAGAAATTTCGCACTGCACGCGATAGTTACCTGCTCACCGCACTCATCGAAAGCCGGCGTCAATCCGGCCGGGTGGATTTCATTCTGGCGCGGCAGAAGGCGGATGGCTCCGTTCTGGCCCCATCAGGCCTGCTCATGCGCTGCGGGGATGAACTACCACAGCGAGCCCGCGCCCTGTTTGCGGAAAGCAAGACGCCCAAGGTATTGCCCAGGCCTGCAGAATGCCCCTTGCGCCGCGCCACCGGCTGCGGGAAATCCATATCCCCCGGCGAGCTGGAGCATATCAGCCAGATTGCCCCCGGCAAGCAGAATCCCTTTACCCGCTGGTTCCAGAACGATGAGGGGCAGCTGGTTCAGAAAAGCTATTCGCCGTCCTCTCTCGCCGGATTCCTGCAATGCCCCCTCACTTTCTGGATTAAAAACCTTTTCCACATTGACCTGGGCGACACCTACAAGGAAAACAAAGCCGAACTGGAAAGCAACGAATACGGTTCGGTCATGCACGCCGTGCTGGACAAGCTGGTTGAGCAGTTCCCCAGCCAGGAAAAACTGCTCACCACATGCCCGGAAGCAGAGAATGACACCCAGGCAGCCGAAAAACTCATGCTGAACACGGCGCGGCAAATAGCAGCTGATGAATGGCAACGTGTCTACAACAGCACCTCTGCCCGCCAAAACCAGACGCTCCCCATGGAGGTCCAACTTCAGGCCATTGAACGCACACTGGCCGAATTCGTGCGCCATCACAGCAGAGACCTGGCAGAAGGCTGGTGCAATATTGCCAGAGAATATACCTTTAAATCCATGCTGACTCTCGACAATGGCGAGACCGTCAGATTCTCCATGAATGCGGACCGCATCGACCGCCACAAGGACGGCCGCTGGCGCATCATCGACTACAAAACCTCCAGCGGCGAGAAAAACCCGCACAAGGTTCATTTCGACCTGCTGGATGGCGGTGCCGATTCCCTCTATTGCCGCTTCATGAATGTGCAAGGCTATGATTTCGGCACCGTCAGTTTTGGCGAAAAGCTCTATCGCTGGAACGACGTGCAGCTCCCGCTGTATGCATACGGTCTGCGCAATCCCTCCACAGGCGACCGCAAAGAACTGCACATGGGCGATGCTGATATGAGCGGGGTCATCCCCGATCTCGTGTACTATAATCTGCAGAGCAAGACCGAGAAGCTGGAGTGCCATTACCTCGTGCGGGATGGCGCCGTGCTCCCCTTGTCCACCAAGGCACCTTGCGGGCTCAGCACCGAGGAACTTTTCACCTCCGCAATGCAGACGGTGCAAGCCGCCATCAGCATGATTCGCGCGGGTCAGTGCCTCTTCTCCGCCGAGGCGCTGGAATTCACCAGCCGCCCGTTCTCGGCGCTGAACACCGGCAAATGGGGCGGCAAGACTCCGCGTTTCGGCGCCCTCTCCCTGGAAAGCGACCCGCGCAGTCTGTTCCACCTGCCCAGGCTCACCAAATAACCCCGACTTACTCTCCCCTTCCATGACCGAACAAGTTTCCAGATACGAATCCAATTCGCTCCGCCACCACGTCACCAGCAACCTGATTGCCGCCTCTGCCGGCACGGGCAAGACCTACCAGCTGGCCTCCCGCTACATCGCCCTGCTGGTTCTCGGCGCCAGGCCGGAAGAAATCATTGCGCTGACCTTCACCCGCAAAGCCGCAGGTGAATTCCGCAACCGCATTCTGCATGCGCTGGCGGAAGGTGCCTGCGACAAGCGCGACAAGAAAACCGGCCGCAATGAACTGGCAGTGCGTGTGTGGGACGTCCTCAGCGGGCTGAGCATCGATGAGAATGGCAAAGCAGTCGAAGCTGCCAACCCGGTACCGCTACTGCCGGTCACGGCGGCTCTGGTAAAGCTGGCCGAGGCCGAGCACAGCTACCCGGAAGAGCTGTACAACTACAGCCAGGAGCTGCGGGACTACTACGGATTCCCCAGAACGGATGCCAGGACCTTTGCCCGGCTGCTCAAGGAAATGGTCGCCGTGCTCGGCAAGCTCCGCCTCACCACGATTGACAGTTTCTTCTCCTCGCTGGTAGCCACCAACAGCCTGGAACTCGGCATGAACAGCGCCGCCCCGCTTGACCCGGCAGATGAAAACCTCGTTCAGGCCTCCACCATCCGGGACTATCTCGATGCCCAGGGCGCAGAGGAACGCTCGCGCGAGGAATTCCTCCGCATCTTCAGCAGCCTGACCGGCGGCGTGGGCAACAAAACCCAATCGCAAATCAGCGCCGAACTCAAAAGCTTCCTCAAACTCTACCGCGAGCTGCCCCCCGGCACAAAGTGGGGAGATGCCGCCGCGTTCGGGGCGGAAACGCAGCTGAATGTAGCCTCCGATGCCGAAAGGGAGGAATACAAGGCCGCTGCGGCCACCTTGCGCTCCCTTCTCCGCAACCACAAGTATCTTCCCGCCACCAAGGGGCTCCGTAAGCAGCTGAACGACCTGGCTGCGGGGGCTCTGGTCATCGGTAAGACGGCGGCCAAGTGGCTGGACGGGCTGCGGGCGGATTTCCCCGGCCTGCCTGAGCTTGTTGCCCTGCTGGACGCCTTTGACGCCCAATCACCCATGACCCCGGAACTGGAGCAGAATGCGGCCATTGTCGCCTCTGCACCCGATCTCTACAGCTGGAACAAAACCCAGCGCGAGGGGCTGGAAGAGGTCATCAGGAAACTGCGCGACGCTAAAAAATGGAACCACACCGCCAAGACCAAAGCGTTCAGAAGCGCCGTTGATGATTTGTTGGTCCAGCAGGCAAACAGCCGCGACCTGCAAGCATTCAAGCACTGCAGCATGACGCTGGGCACGCTGGCCGCTCCCTGCAAACTTCGGCAGATTGCAGACCGCACCGCTGCACTGCACTCGCTGCTGGCGGGGTACGCCGATTGCTATGAGCAGCGCATGCTGGCAGAGGGCCGTCTTTCCTTCGCCGACATTGCACGCATGGCAAAAACACTCATGCTAAAGGACATCGGCGACCCAACCCTGCTGCGCCACCATGTAGCCTACCGCATGGGTGGCGAGCTGCACCACTGGATGCTGGATGAATTCCAGGATACCTCCGAGGACCAGTTCACCACGCTTACCCCCCTGCTCCAGCCCATTGCCAACGACGCGAGAGCCAATGCCTTCGACTTTACCACCGAGCACTGGGAATCCGACATGCCCCGCACCCTCCGCGGCAGGCTCAAGCCGGAAAAGCACTGCGTCACCAACGAAAGCATCTTTGTAGTAGGCGATGTGAAGCAAAGCATCTATGGATTCCGCACCGGCAAGACTGAGGTATTTGACCGACTCAAGACAGACGACACCTGGAAATTCCCGCTCCAGGCTTCGGAGCTGAAGCGCAGCTTCCGTTCCTCTCCCGTCATCATGGGGCAGGATGGTTTCATCAACCGCCTTTTCTCCACCCTGCATTCCATCGAATGCCCGGAAAACGGCAACACCAGCTGCATTGAAACAGCCCCCGTCACCCACCTGAATCAATTTGCCGTGCACCGGGCCGCCAAGGATAAAGCCGGTTATGTGGAAATCATGGCCGTGGCGCCACCGCAGGAAGATGACGCCGATACTGACAGCGACGCCACCTCCCGCACCCGCATCTACGACGCCATTGTCCACAAGCTGCACCAACTCACAGATGCCGACAGCCGCCCGCTGCACGGCATGAGCATTGCCATCCTGGTGCGCAGCAACGCTGAAGCCGATGAAATCATGGCCTGGCTGGGTGATAAGATGCCCGGACTACCCCGCCTGCTGGTCAAGGACACCCTGGCCGCTGCCGCCAGCCCGCTGGGTGAAATCCTGCTCTATTTCTTCAAGTGGCTGCTGCACCCCAGCGATGCCGCGGCCCTGAATATCGCACGCACCTCCTTCCTGGGAAAAATATTCGGTGCTCCGGCAGACCAGGTACACGCCAAATGGCTCAGGATTCTTCAGGAAACAGGCTATGCCTCCACGCTCGACCAATTGCTCAGCCTGCTGAATGCCACGGACTGCACAGCCAATGAACACACGATCCGGCTCTGGCTGGACAGCGCACTCGCCTTCGATGCCGAAGGCTCCGCCCTGGCAGACTGGTGCAACCGCATGAAAAATCTCAGCGTTCAGGCCGCCGGTTCCTCCGGCGCTGTGCAGATTATGACCATGCACAAGAGCAAGGGCCTGGAGTTCGATGCGGTCATCCTCCCCTATGCCGGCACCCAGGCAGTGGACGACACCCGCGATATCAACTACTTCATCACCGAAGACGGCAGCGCCATGCTGCTCAAACCCGGCGCCAAATCCGATTGGGCGCAACTCAGCCCCGTCTTCCCGGAGCTCGCCTCCCAGTGGCAGCAGAACCAGCGCAGAGAGGCATACAACCTCCTTTACGTTGCAGCCACCCGCGCCAGACACGCCAACTACATCATCTGCCACGGTGCAGAGCTCTGCTCTGACTCACAGGATGAAGAAACCGGCGAAACAGCCACCACCTGGAAAGCCGCCGCACGCTCCATGGGCGGGTTCATCCGCCAGGTCGCAACCAGACTGGGGAGCGTGGAGAAATCCCCCCTCGGCAAGATTGAAGAAAACCAGGTCATCTACACCCAGGGAGAGCCCACCTGGTTCGAAGAGATGAAGAATGAAGCTCCCGCACCGGCTTTGCCGGCCACGCCACACGCCCCCCTCGGTGCCGCGGTGCCGCGCCGCAAGCGAGTCAACCCCTCCACCCTGGCCAAGAAAGAGGATAAGGAAACGCGCGAAGCCGAGGAACCCAGGAAATCCACCTACGCCAACTACGGCGAGCTCACCGCCGCAGAGTTCGGCACCCTCGTCCACGCCGCGTGGGAAGAAATCATCTGGAACGACGCCGAAACTCGCCCCGGCTGGATGGAGGACAACGCTACCCGTACCCTGCCCCAGAGCGTGGTCTACAACGCCCTGAAGCAGCCGGAAATCGCCGCGCTCTTTACCAGTAAACCCAGCCAGGAGGTCTACAACGAGCAGCCCATAGAAGCCATCACGGATAAAGACGAATGGCTTTCCGGCACCATCGACCGACTCGTACTCACCGTCGACGCCCAGGGCAAAGCGACAGCCGCCCACATCATCGACTTCAAGACCAACCAGCTCGCCCCCGACAAAAAGGAATCGTACGACGCGCTGAAGAAGGAATACACAGCCCAGATGACCGCCTACCGCGAACATGTGGCCGATGCGCTTGAGCTCAATCCTTCCGCAGTCTCCGTATCCCTCCTGTCCTGCCCGCTGGGAGTGAAAGCAAAGATAGTCCCCTGCTAAAACAAATCATGGAAGCCCGGGCTGAATCAGTCCCGGGCTTCCTGCTGCAGGTTGTCAGCATCCCATTGGGCGAAATATCACCCACCCATATTTTCCCCGCCTGCTGGAGCACATATTCATTACACCAGGTGGCCACCTTCTTATTCAGCTGCGAGCCACCAGGCTGCGGAGAAATAATTTCTCATTTCTCCAAATAGTGCAGTGTTACCCCCACTCAAAGGAGACTTTCCCCGATTGAAGATGACTGTTTTTCAAAGACAGAGACAACTAATAGTTTACGAAGAGTTTTTAGAAAACTTCCAGGCTTTGGTAACGTGTTGACAGTAAGTAAGAACAGTGGTATACTATGAGAGGACAAAGAAAACAGTAGGATAAATTATGCAAAACACTAATAATCAATCACTTATACCCCCCCCCGCAAGATAGTGGTGGTAATGATTCGGCTGGGTTGACCGCTGCCAAAAAGGCTAAAAAGGACGAGTTCTATACCCAACTAACCGACATTGAAAAAGAACTCAGATACTACACCAGCCACTTCAAGAGTAAGGTAGTATTCTGCAACTGCGATGACCCAGAGGAGAGTAATTTCTGGGTGTTTTTCCGAGACAATTTTGCGCTACTCGGATTGAAGAAACTCATTTCCACCCATTACGAGAAGGGGAAACGGAGTTACAAAATGGAATTGACTGGGGCAAGATACGAAGACGGAGAGTTGAAATTTGACAATTTTGTCAAGACCCCGCTTAAAGGTGATGGTGATTTCAGAAGTGTGGAGTGCATAGAAATCTTGAAAGAAGCGGACATCGTGGTCACTAATCCTCCGTTCTCCTTATTCCGTGAATTCGTTGCACAATTAATGGAATACAAGAAGAAGTTCCTGATTATTGGCAACATCAATGCTGCTTCTTATAAGGAAGTTTTTCCGCGCATCCGTGATAATGAAATCTGGATGGGAGCAAGTATTCATAGTGGAGATAGAGAGTTCCGTGTCCCTGATGATTATCCACTGAACGCAGCAGGTTATAGAGTGGATGACAATGGTGTAAAATTCATCAGAGTAAAGGGTGTACGTTGGTTTACAAACATGGATTATCCGCAGCGTCATGAAGACCTGATTTTATACAAGACCTACAATCCCGATGATTATCCTACCTATGATAACTACGATGCTATCAATGTAAATTTTACCAAGGAAATTCCTCGTGATTATGATGGGGCAATAGGTGTTCCTATCACTTTCCTTGACAAGTATAATCCTGAACAGTTTGAAATTTTGGATGCAAATGATTTCCGTAAATCAGACAAAGTGAAGGTAAAGGCTCATGGACTGATAAAGGATAAGGAAGGGGCTATCAATGGTTCTCCCAAGTATGTTAGAATTCTAATCAAACGCAAATAACAAGCACTATGAACATTCAACTCAAAGAGGTAACAGTCCGAGAGATAACCGAAAATTATTCCGAGACTAAGGAGGGGGCAGTTTTCGGTTATAACGGCAAACTCAACATCCGTCCTGCATATCAGAGAGAGTTTGTCTATAAAGACAAGCAAAGAAACGCTGTTATTGATACTGTTTTCCGTAACTTCCCACTCAATACAATGTATTGGAGCAAGAATGAGGATGGAACATATGAAGTTCTGGATGGGCAACAAAGAACTATTAGTATCTGTCAGTATGTTACTAATGTGTTCTCCACAGTTCATGAAGGAAAATCCAAAAAGTTCATGAACCTGACGAATGACATAAAAGAACGGATTCTCTCATACAAACTCATGATTTATGTCTGTGAGGGGACAGAAAGTGAGAAACTGGATTGGTTCAGAATAATCAACATAGCAGGAGAAAAACTGTATGAGCAGGAATTGAGAAATGCGGTCTATACGGGAACTTGGCTTTCTGCTGCCAAAACGTATTTCAGCAAACGAGGTTGCCCTGCCTATGACATGGGTAACAAATACATTTCAGGAAGTCCCATTAGACAAGATTATCTTGAAAAAACACTTGATTGGATAAGCGGTGGTAAAATTGACGATTACATGGCAGAACATCAACATGACCCTAATGCTAATCCGCTGATTGATTATTACGAAAGGGTTATAAATTGGATTAAAAGACTGTTTCCCTCATATCGGAAGGAACTCATGTTAGGACTTCCCTGGGGTGTGTTGTATAACAAGTTCAAAGATAATTACTATGATAGGGACGAACTGGAAAATAACATCCAGAAATTACTGAATGATACAGAAGTTGGCAATCACAAGGGAATTTGCCAGTATCTATTATCAGGGGAAGAAAAACATCTTAGTCTTAGAACGTTTGATGCTAAGATAGCATTGATGGTCTATGAACAACAAAAGGGTGTCTGTCCTAAGTGTGGGAAAACTTTCAAATTTGAAGAGATGGAGGCTGACCACATTATTCCGTGGAGTAAAGGAGGTAAGACTACTATTGAAAATTGCCAAATGCTTTGCCGACACGATAATCGTGTAAAAAGTGGCAAATAGTTTGGCAAATGATTAAAATTCAAAAACCCACTACTCAAAAGGTAGTGGGTAATTTTTTGGGAGTGTTTGAAATATCACCTGATGTTGGTGATAGAGCCTAGAATAAAAGTTCCTGACAAACAAGTACAAGACGAATATTACAGCGAATACATAAAACCATTTAGAGAGTAGCAGGAAAGATTAAAAAATCAAAGGAAAGACATGGAAAATGCTCTGAATTCTTTATAAGATGAGACAAGTAAACTGATGAAAAACAACTCCCCACTGTCTTTGCCGATGGTGGGGAGATTTGTTATTTATGGGGATGGGCTACACCTATTTGGTAGGACAGAGCCAAAACTATTTCAGAAAAAGGCACCACGTGCCTCTTGACACTCCGGGAAAATGTGGTATACAAACCGTGTACGCGGCATGAGCAGCGTGCATCTGTCTATCAAATCCAAATCAAACTGTTTATCATCATTGTTATGAATACTACCCCTATTGCGGCAGGAGCCGCAGTGTTGTTGCTAGCCGTGTGTTGTTGTGCTGTGCAGATGGTGCATGGTGCGTGAAGCTGAATACATGGATTTTCATGGCCCAGGCGGAGCTTTGCTCTGCCGCGGGCTACAATTCCTTAATCAGAACAACTTAACGCTATGAATTACAAGCATAAACGAGCTTACAGAAGCATCAGCATCCTGGTACCGCTCAATCCTCCCACCTCGCCGGAGAAACGACAATGCAACAAGAAACTTTACCACCTGCTGCGCTGGCTGCGGTACAATCTGCACCAGGGAAGCGGAAACGCCTTCTATCGTCTCGAACCGCAGGAGGCACCATCCTGCATGCCGCATGGCGGCTACCGGCTGCACGCGCAACTTCAGATGAAGCTGGATGCCTTTCTGAACTCTGCGCCATGGGTGGAATTAATTTCCCGTCTGCGGGCAGAGTCACTGTCAAGCTCCGTGTACCTGGTGGAACATAAGACCAACGGAAAAGATGCAGCCCTGCCCCCCATCCGCATCTGTGGGGACTGGCCGAAGCCACTCGCCCTGCCTATCCCGATGTGCGGCACAGAAATCGACCTTTGCCACACGCCGTTTTTTGCCCGCCAGATGCTGACCGCCCCACTCGACAAGCCTGTGAATGAATACCCTGTAGAATAACTACTCCTTATGAAGCAAAAGAGACTTAAATACACCCGCCACATGACAAAACGCGAGCGTTTCGCCCAGCGCCGCCAACTCGAGGAACAGGCCGAAGGGGCGCGGCGGAAAGAAGCAACCATAACGGCCTACCTGGATAGCATCCGGCAGCGGGCATGGAGCGTGCAGAGCGACGATGAAATCCGGACCTTATGTCGCGAGGTGTGGAGCAGACGACACTACTGCTCTGCAGCCATCAGCCTAACCAACCAGATTCTGAAAGAGCGACGCGAAAGAAAAGAGTTGCCGCTATGTTAATGCAGAACGCAGAATTCCTAATAGGGTTGATAATCGTTCCATTCTGTGCTAACATGCGGGCATGACAGCAGCCTCTGTATCTGGTCTTGTTCATTCGGTAGAATCCTGCGGCACGGTCGATGGACCGGGCATCCGTTTCATTGTGTTCCTGGCGGGCTGCAGTCTGCGCTGCCAGTACTGCCACAACCCCGATACCTCGTTCAAACGCCAAGGCAAGGAACGCACGGTGGAAGATGTGCTCGAGGAAATCGGTCGCTATGCCACCTTCCTCAAAAATGCCAAGGGCGGCGTGACCATCAGCGGTGGAGACCCGCTTTTCCAGCCGGATTTCACCCGTGCCCTGCTCCGCGGTTGCAAGGAAATGGGGCTGCACACCTGCCTGGATACCTCCGGCCACCTCGGCTGCAATGCAGATGACGCCATGCTGGCAGATACCGACCTGGTGCTGCTGGATATCAAAGCCTGGAACCCGGAGCAGTACAGGAAGGTGACGGGGCAGAACCTGCAACCCACACTCGATTTTGCCGAGAAGCTCGCAAAGCGTCGCATCCCCGTATGGCTGCGCTATGTGCTGGTGCCCGGGCTCACCGACCAGCTGGATGATATCACCGCCCTGGCTCGCTATGCGGCCGGCCTCGGCAATGTACAGCGCGTAGATGTGCTTCCCTTCCACCAGATGGGCAAGTTCAAATGGGGAGAGCTGGGGCTCACCTACCCTCTCATGGACCTGGAACCACCCGCCCAGGAGCTCACCAATGAGGTGCGAAGCATCTTCCGTGCCCACGGCTTCGCCGACTGCACACACTAATGGGAGTGATTAATGATTAATGATTAATGATTAGTGATTAATGATTAGTGATTAGTGATTAGTGATTAGTGAAAAATTCCGCGGGCTATAGCCCGCCTGAATCCCAATTAATCATTAATCACTAATACTTAATCATTTCACAGCATGAGTTGGTAGTCTACCACATCCAGCAGACGACCGAACTTGCTGCCCACACCGGGAAAATGGGAAACCTGCCGGAATCCGAAATGACGGTGAAAGGCACAACTTGCCGCATTCTCCTGCGTGATACAGGCTATCAGCACCCGGCACCCCGCCGCCCGACAGGCAGATATCAGACACTCCATCAGCTGCGTCCCGATTCCCCGGCCACATGCTGCCGGGCACAGATAAATCGTCACCTCCCAGGTGTGCGCATAAGCCGCGCGTTCTTTCCAGCGGTGCGCATAGGCATAGCCCAGCACATCTCCACCTTCTTCCCACACAAAATACGGACACTCTGCCGCATATGACTCTATCCGCGCGCGCATCGACTCTGCACTGAGAGCCTCGGTTTCAAACGAAATCGTTGTATTCAGCACATAATGGTTATAAATAGCAGCTATAGCCGCTGCATCGTCTGCACGAACCGGGCGTATCATGAGAGTGTGTTCTTTCCATACAATAGAAAAACCCGAGGCATTCACCTCGGGTTTTCTGAGCATCCCCACGCGGATTCGAACCGCGGTTCTATGACTGAGAATCATATGTCCTAACCCCTAGACGATGGGGACTTTCTTATGATGCTCGCAGCGTTGCTGCGACGGAATTATATACGCACACCGCACTCACGTCAAGACAAAATTTAAAAAATAATTTTCTCCGCAAAAAAAGCCAGGTACACTCATTGAAAGATTGTAAACAGCCGCGCGATATGATAGTCTTGTAAAGCTGAGGTCTGAACTCCGCCCAATCATTATATTCATCGTCACTATATGAAATACAAACTTACCGCCATAACCCTCGCTGCGGCAGCTCTCTCCGTTTCCGCCTGCCGTTCCACCCTTTACAGCGCCGCACGCGACGGCGATTTACAGACTGTGAAAGAAGAACTGGCCGAAGGGGCAGATCCCGAAGGCAAAGCTTCCGGGGCTAACCTCATCTGGCAGGTGCCCACCTACCTGCTCGCATTACCCATAGACATAGTGCGCATTCTGGGTCCCATCACGCTCATTGAACCTTTTATCGACCCGGGCTGGGAATTCTCCGGAGAAGTAGACAAGAACGGCAACCGTAAGCTGAGGTTTAATCACGACACGTTCCTGACCAAGAAAGTATACCAGTTCGGCGACAAAACGGCCATGTCGGTCACCAAAAACCCGGAGATTATCACCGAACTTCTGCTGGCCGGGGCTGCAGGCAGCGATTTCCAGAAAGCCAAGGCCACAAGTG
>JAZRKW010000035.1:0-9810 GCA_045646505.1 Akkermansia sp.
TACAACGCCACATGTGTCCCAAAGTTTGAGTACTAATCTCGATAAATTGGAATTCGCCGCGCCAACAGTGAGCGGAAATTTGAGCCCGCAGGGCGGCATAATCATAGCCCAGCGTGGAGCCGCCACGCGGCGGAACGCTGCGTTTGGAATAAAAAATAACCGGAACCCCGACCAACGTGGGGGGGGGGCAGGGAAGCGCAGCTAAAACACTAAGCCGAAGCTTCTGCCACCCACTCCGCTACGCTCCGGGGTTCTGATATGTTTTTCATTTTACCCTGGGTTCCGCTGCTGACGCAGCTCCACCCAGGGCTATTATTGTGTCGCCCTATCGGGCTCAAAATTCCTCGGGCTTTCAGCCCGCCAAAGTCCAATTTGTCGAGCAGATAGGGGCTTCTTCCAAAATGTTGCTGATGTTTCTATAGCTTACCAAATCTTTGGGACACCTGTGGCTGTCGTACGCGATCCATCCAACAGTTCTTGACTTTGGCAGAGGATTCAGGCATTATCAACGGGAAACATGTATATACCCACACAGGAAGAACGATACAGTAAAGTGGCAAAACTCACCTTGTTTCTCTGCATTATGCTGCCTTCTGCCATTGTTATGTGGCTGGCAGAGATTGCAGAACTCACCAATTGTCTGTATGCTTTCCTGCTGCCTATTGCCATGCCGCTGGATTGGGTGGGGTTCAATAAGGTAGCAGCTATCTGTATCTCAGCTCTTATTCAGGGAATTTTATTCTTCTGGCTGGCGAATACACGGAAACTGAGCCCTAAGGCCAGAACGACTATCGCTGTGACCTGGGGCATGAGCTTTGCGCTCATTCTCCGTATTCTTATTGCCTTTGCTATCTATCAGGCTGTGCGCGCGATGTGATAGTATGGAATCACAGGGGCATGAGGATTTACGTTTTTTGATTTACGATTTACGAATTAAAAGTCAGCAGTTTGTGCAGAGCAACAGACAGCCTGACTCTTACTGGCGACAGCTTATCTGAAGATGATGCTGCCACCCTCGGCATCAACGTGAATGGTGCTGCCTTCAGGATACCGGCCTTCGAGAATGGCTATGCTCAGCGGGTCAAGGATATCGTGCTGGATTGCGCGTTTGAGCGGTCGGGCACCGTAGACCGGGTCGTAGCCGTGTTCGGCAACCAGGGCGGCAGCGGTATCACTGAGCTGCAGACGGAGCCCGCGGGTTTCGAGCCGTTTCATGACGCGGCGCAGCTGGATATTCACAATCTGCTTCAAATCATCTCCCTGCAGACGGTCAAAGATGATGATTTCGTCAATCCGGTTGAGGAATTCCGGGCGGAAGTGGCTGCGCAGGGCATCCAGAGCGTGAGCGTTGCGGGTAGCAGTGTCGCTTTCGTTCAGGATGAACTGGCTGCCAATGTTGCTGGTCATGATGAGAACCGTGTTGGTGAAATCCACCGTACGGCCCTGACCATCGGTGATGCGGCCGTCATCCAGCACTTGCAGCAGAACGTTGAATACATCCGGGTGGGCTTTCTCGATTTCATCGAACAGTACCACGCTGTATGGTCGCCGCCGCACGGCCTCGGTCAACTGACCGCCTTCATCGTAGCCCACATAGCCGGGAGGTGCGCCGATGAGGCGTGAAACGCTGTGCTTCTCCATGTATTCACTCATATCGATACGGACCATGGCTGCTTCGTCATCGAAGAGGAACTCAGCGAGTGCCTTGGCCAGTTCGGTCTTGCCCACACCGGTGGGCCCCAGGAAGATGAAGGAGCCCAGCGGGCGGTTTTCGTCCTGCAGACCAGCGCGGGAACGGCGCACGGCATCGGCTACGGCCTTGACTGCTTCTTTCTGGCCGATAAGGCGTTGGCCCAGGCGCTCCTCCATGTGCAGGAGCTTTTCGCGTTCGCCTTCGGCCATACGGGCAGCGGGAATACCGGTCCAGGTGGAGACTACCTTGGCAATATCTGCCTCTGTCACATCTTCTTTCAGGAGACCAGTTCCGCTTTTCTGCAGGGCCGCCAGGGCTTCACGGGCTTCGCGGGCGGCGTGTTCAGCAGCAGGAATTTCTCCGTAGAGGATGGCGGATGCACGGCCCAGGTCACCTTTGCGCTGGGCCTGCTCTGCTTCTGTGCGCAGGGTATCTATCTTTTTCTGTGCATCGCGGGCTTTTACCACCACATCTTTCTCGCTCTTCCACTGGGCTACCATGGCGTCCGCTTTTTCGCGGGTATCGGCCAGTTCGCGGGTGATTTTTTCCAGCCGGGCCTTGGAGTCGTCATCTTTTTCCTTGTCCAAGGCCTGGCGTTCCATTTCCAGCTGCATAGCGGTGCGGTTGAGCTCATCAATTTCGCTGGGCATGGAATCCAGCTCAATCTTGAGCCGGGCGGCGGCCTCGTCTACCAGGTCCACGGCTTTATCCGGCAGGAAGCGGTCTGAGATATAGCGATTGCTCAGGGTGGCTGCCGCTACCAGTGCGCCATCCGTGATATGCACGCCGTGGTGTACTTCGTAGCGTTCCTTGAGCCCGCGCAGAATGGCGATGGTGTCCTCAACGCTGGGTTCTGCTACATAAACGGGCTGGAAACGCCGCTCCAACGCGGCATCTTTTTCGATGTATTTGCGGTATTCATCCAGTGTGGTGGCGCCGATGGTGCGCAGTTCGCCGCGGGCCAGGGCTGGTTTGAGCAGGTTTGCGGCATCCATGGCACCTTCGCCACCGGCTCCCGCGCCGACCAGGGTGTGCAGCTCGTCGATGAAGAGGATGATTTCGCCGTTGCTGGCGGTGACTTCCTTGATGAAAGCTTTGAGGCGTTCCTCAAATTCGCCACGGTATTTGGCGCCGGCCAGCATGGAGCCTATGTTCAGGCTTACCAGTCGTTTGCCTTTCATGCTTTCGGGGACATCTCCATTTACGATGCGGCGTGCCAGGCCTTCTGCAATTGCAGTTTTGCCCACTCCGGGTTCGCCGATGAGGACGGGGTTGTTCTTGGTGCGCCGGGATAGTATCTGCAGAACCCGGCGAATCTCGGTATCGCGGCCGATGACCGGGTCAATCTTGCCCTGGCGCGCGCGGGCTGTCAAATCGGTGCCGTATTTTTCCAGTGTCTGGTATTTCTGCTCCGGGTCTTGGTCGGTGATACGCTGGTTCCCGCGCACTTCCTTCAGGGCTTCCAGGTATTTTGCCCGGGTCAGCCCGCAGTTCTCCAGAACCGGGGAGAGTGTGGTATCTGCCTCGAATGCACCCAGCACAAAATGCTCTACGCTCAGGTAGTCATCTTTCATCATCTGCCGCTGCTGTTCGGCGGCGTTTAAATCACGGTCAAGCTCGGGCCCGATGCCGGGACTCTGCGCTATCGCCCCGTTCTGGCGCGGCTGGCGCTCCAGCATGGCCTTCAGTTCTCGCTGCAGTCGTGTGCTGTCTACTCCTGCGCGGGTCAGTACCGCGCTCAGCACACCTCCTTCCTGCTGAATCAATGCCAGCAGTAGTTCGGCCGGGTATATCTGTGCGCGTCCTGCCGACTGCGCCGCTTTCTGCGCCGCTTGCAGACCTTCCATGAGTTTTGTAGTAAGATTGTTGTTCATCATGCAGTGTTTGATGCCATCAGTATATGACTTCGTTCAAAAATATTATGCGAAGTTGTAATTTTGTTTCTGTGTCCGGTCGGGCGGGGCGGGGATAAACAAAAACGCGTCTGGGAACCAGACGCGTAATTGTTGCGATAGGAAAGTAAACTTTCCGAAATCACTTACTTCTTAACGGGAGTCACCACGGGAGCGGGAGCAACCGGCTCGGGGGTCACCTGCTGCTGCTGCTGCTGCTGGCAGGAAACGAAAGCGGCGGCCGTAAGAGCGAGGATAGCGATCTTCTTCATAATTATCTTACTAGTTTTGATGTTGTTTGATGCACCCAACTAAGCAAGGATAGCTTGGCGGGCTAAACTCACTATAGCAGTATTTCCCTATAAATCAAGTCTAAAATGATTTTTTTTACGCTTGACAAGCGAACAAATATGGTAACAAAGGGCTGCGAAAGTAAAAAAATGCACATGTGTACCAATGAATTTACTAAATTGTTACTTACATGTATAAAGACAAGGGGCAAGGGTGCCCCCGGAATGGATATTGACTGTATCTGTAACCACCAATTCGGCAGTTGCATGGTATCTTTCGGAGAGGAATGCCTGTTTCTGTGCGTAGAGAAAGCCCTGGTGTATATGAGAAAAAATATGCAAAAATACAGAAAAGGGTTGCGTGAGAAGCTTTGATGTGGGAATATCAGCACCGATGAAGCTGCAGAATGACCCCATAGCCGCCATAGCCACAGCACCGGGAACAGGTGCGATATCGGTGATTCGAGTGAGTGGCAGTGGCGCGGCTTATCTTGTGCAGAAGTGTACAGGGGGTAAAGTGTTGCAGCCGCGTTATGCTACACTCGTTCGCGTGCGCGATGCGCACGAGCGTGTGATAGATGAGTGTGTGGCAACGTATTTTGCGGCACCTGCCAGTTTTACCGGCGAGGATACAGTGGAGCTGAGTTGCCACGGCGGCATGCTGGTGACGCGCCGTGTGCTGGAGCGTCTGCTGGCTTGTGGTGCCCGACCGGCAGAGCCGGGTGAATTCTCGCGTCGTGCGTTTGAAAACGGAAAGCTTGACCTGACTCAGGCCGAGGCCGTCATGGATATTATATCGGCCGGGAGCGACCTGGCTTTGCGCGCCGCGCAGAACCAGCTGCAGGGTGCCATTGGTACCCGGGTTGCCGCTGCGGCGGATATTCTCATCAACGTGGCGGCGCATGTTGAAGCTTACATTGATTTCCCGGAGGAGGATATTTCCCCGGATACGACAGGTGCTCTGCTGACCCAGCTGGATGAGGTGGAGGAAATTCTGCAGAGGCTTCTTGCCACGGCAGATGAAGGGCGTTTGTTGCGCGAAGGTGTCCGCACGGCTATAGTCGGAGCTCCGAATGTGGGAAAATCCAGCCTTTTGAACATGCTGCTGGGCTACGAGCGCGCTATTGTGAGCAGCACGGCCGGCACCACCCGCGATACGATTGAGGAAAATGTGACACTTGGTGGTTTGCGCTTGCGGCTTATTGATACAGCTGGTCTGCATGAAAGTGAGGATGCTGTTGAGCGCGCCGGTATGGAACGCAGCCGCCGCGCCGGTGCCGAGGCGGATTTGTTGCTGATGGTGGCCGATGTAACGGCTCCGCGCCCTGAGCTGGATTTGCCGGAAACCTCTGCCCACAGTATACTGCTGCTGAATAAATGCGATATGCCCCCGCACCCTGATTGGGCAGATGCCCATGGTGCTATTCGTATCTCATGCGCCACCGGCAGGGGATTGCAGGAGCTGGAGCAGGCTGTGGAAAAACTGTTCCTCCATGATTCCGGTGACCATGATTCGCTGGCTGCTATCAATACTCGCCATCGTTTCGCGTTGCAGGAAGCGCTGGGGTATCTTGCCGCGGCTCGCGTGGCGCTGCAGTCTGGCGTTTCTCCTGAATATGTGGACGTGGATTTGCGGGCGGCTCTCGATTCGCTCGGCTCTATCACCGGGCGTATTGATACGGATGATATCCTTACCCGCGTTTTCTCCACTTTCTGCCTCGGTAAATAAGCAAAAATCCGTTTTTTCGGGTGCTGGCGGCGGTAAAATATGAAATTTTGTCATATTTTGGTATTTTTGTGTCATTTTTCGGGCGATTTTTCGTCTTAAATCCCAAAAATATCCAAAGATTGAAATAAAAAGGTTCAAATTTGTGAAAAAAGCAACAAAAATTCGACAAAATCTAGAGTATAGTCTACTTTTTATACTTGACCGCACTCTAGATTCTGGTTAGAATGAGTGCGGAGCCACCCTGTAGGGTCTCTGCGAGAGCCTGAAGGGCAGGCTGGTTCCCTTCAAAAACAAAAAGAAACAACACACACTATATATGAAAAAGAGCCTTATTACGATGATGGCCGCCGCCATGATGAGCCCCGCTTTCGCTGGCGAAGCCACCACAGACACCTTCCAGACCTCTCAGGATTTCAAGCGTCTCAGCGGCGCTGTACATGTGGGTGCTGCCACAGCATACACCATTCACGGTTATGTTCCCACCACTGAAGCTGTCCAGGGCGAAGGCTGCGGCATGGGTGCCATCCAGCTGGGCTACGACTTCGGTAAGGAAGGCGCCTGGAGCTATGTCGGTGCTGTTACCTATCGCGCCCCCATGTCTGGCCACACTCTGTATGGTCGTCCGCAGACGCTGAGCCCGAATGGCTACCTTGATGCAGCTAACAAGCAACTTGCCGCCGCAGGACTTCCTGGTTACGCTGACTGGACCACTCCGCATCCCGTCCTTGGCAACTCTGCTGAGCAGGCATACGAGAACGGTGGCAAGAACCACGACATGGGCTACAAGAATATTGAGAACGAGTTCATCCTGCGCAACGGTCTGAAGTACACCCGTAACCTGTGGAACGTGTCCTTCGGTCATGACTTCATCCAGGGCGGTATCGCCGGTGTGGTGGCCAAGCACTTCGACGGTGAAAATCACTCCCGCATGCAGCAGGCCTGGGTGAACGGTGAAATCACCCCCGTTGCCTGGTTCTCTGCTGATGTGAACGTGGCCCGCACTTTTGACACTGTTTCCGGCTGGTGGGTTGAAGCCCACGCCCGCTTCAAGGCTCCTATCATCGGCAGCCCGGAAGACATCAAGGTGGCCGGTATCCTCGAATTCGGCGGCAGCTTCACGGACGGCTTCTACAAGTATCACCACAACGCCTGCGACAACGGTGTGCAGGCTTACTGGGTGAAGCTTTCCACCCCCTGGTTCGTGAATGAAGCCAAGAATTTCATTCTGACCCCCTCCGTCAGCTTCAACTGGCTGGGTAACGGTGGTCGCCAGGCTAACAAGCAGTCCCACGCCAAGGCATTCGGGGAGCGCTATGTACCCTTCCGCGACTTCTCTATCGTGGGTGATATCACCGCAACCTACAAATTCTAATCGAATAAAGCGTTTTACGCTGGAAATGCTCCGGATAATATGCTAGCATAGAATCTGTGGGCTCAAGAGCCGCCCGCTGCAAGATACAGTAGGGCGGCTTTTCAGCGGAACAGAAAACCTTCAACAACAAATTTCATATGGTAAGTCTGCTTAGTCTGAAAGGCAATCCGGTGAATGTGACCGGTGAGGAAAATATTGTCAATCCCGGTTTTTACATGCCGAACCGTCTGAGTGTGGCGGTGGGCAAGGCTCTGCATAAACTGCTGGATGGCAAGGTGTGTTATCTGGTAGATCCGACCTTCCCCCCACACCCGGAGGTAATGGAGTATCTGAATAAGAAGAAGGTGCAGATAGAGTATTTCGATTTCCGCAAGACGACCTCTCGTGCGGTGCGCGAACAGATTCTGAACCAGATGCACCAGGGGAACAGCGTGGTTTTCCTGCCCGGTATGGTGAGCAAGACCCGTGGCTGCCACGCAGATGTTCCGTCTCCGTTCCTTTCCACGGTGGGAAGCCTGCATATTTCACCGGTGCCGGTGTTTGTGGGTTACTATGATGATACGCTGAAAGATCTGTTCCGCAGTGAGCCGAAGTCCGGCTACAGTGAGGAGCTGAGCATTCTGCCGCAGCTGCACCCTGGTCCGAAGACTGGTGAGCGTCTGCTGGCTGCCTGGCTGCAGCGCAGCGCAGAGATTTATTCCGCACAGCCCTTGCTGCGTGGTTCACTCACCACGGCTCTGGTCAAGGCAATGAAGGCAAATCCGAAGTCGGAAATCATTGATGGTATGACGCATGCCACGTTGCCTTTCTTCAAGGTTCTGGGTGTTTCCATGACTGTGGCTAAAATGCTCAAGGAACGTGGGGATAAGCGCGTGGGTGTGATTCTGCCCCCGGGGCCTGGTGGTACCATTGCCACGCTGAGCTGTCTGTTGGCAGGGGCTACACCGGTGCTTATCAACTATGCTTCGTCCAAGGCTGCGTTTGAGAGTACGGTACGCCAGGCTGGCCTGAAGACATTCATCACGGCTCGTAAGTTCATGCAGAAGCTGGAGACCTTCCCCTGGCCGCCGATGGAGCAGCTCATACTGGTGGAAGATCTGCTGAAAGGACTCGATAAGAAGACTCTCATTACCAATGTGCTCATGGCAAAGGCAGCCCCTGCCGGTGTCATCTGCAAGATGTTTGATACGGATGCCCGCCGCAACAATGATGAGGCTGTGATGCTCTTCACCTCCGGTTCCTCCGGTGAGCCGAAGGGTGTGGTGCTCAGCCACCGCATGGTGCTGGCCAATGTTGCCCAGTGTGCCAACCGCATCCCGCTGGGTGAGGAGAAGTTCCTTGCCAGTCTGCCGATTTTCCACAGCTTCGGTCTTACGGTGACCATGATGCTGCCGCTGCTGACCGGCTACAGTTTCTGCGCCTACCCGAACCCCACGGATGCCCGCAGCCTGTGTGACCTGTGCAAGCGCTATGACTTGACGGTAGTATGCGCCACTCCCACCTTTGCCCGTGCCATGCTGCGCCGCGCAGATAAAGATACCTTCAAGGCAGTGCACTACTTTATTGTGGGTGCTGAGAAGCTGCAGCCTGATCTGGAGAAGGAATTCAAGGAGCGCTGTGGTGTGACTCTGCTGGAAGGTTATGGCCTGACGGAGGCTTCTCCGGTGTGTGCCGTGAATATGCCGAATGCTCCCATGCTCCCGGAATCTGCATTCTATGTGCCGGGGCATCTTCCCCGCACTATCGGTATTCCGCTGCCTGGTATCGCAGTGCGTATTACTGATGTGGATGATGATACCAAGGAGCTGCCGCTTACTGAGCAGGGTATGATCTGGTTCAAGGGTGCCAATATTTTCACCGGTTATATCGGCAAGTCTGAACTGAATCCCACCATTTTCAAGGATGGATGGTTCAAGACCGGCGATATTGGTCGTATGGATCTCAATGGCTTCATCACCCTTGGTGGCCGCCTTTCCCGCTTCTCCAAGATTGGTGGCGAAATGGTGCCGCATGAAGGTGTGGAGCAGGCCCTGACGGAAATCTTCAATATCGACCCCACAGCAGAGGGCGGTGTGCAGATTGCCATTACCGGCGTGACAGACCCGCAGAAGGGCGAGGCGCTGGTGCTTCTTTCGGCTTTGGATGAGCACCAGAGCTACTCCCACGAGAAGGAGATTCTGCAGCAGGTGCGTACTGCCCTGGCAGAGCGCCAGATGCCCACCCTCTGGGCTCCCAAGTACATTGTGCCTGTGGAAGCTATTCCGATTCTTCCCACTGGTAAACTTGACTTGCGTAATTGCAAGCTGCTGGCAGAGGAAGCATTGGCTTCTGTTCTGTAAACAGATTCAAAAAGCCCCCCTGCGCCGAGAGGTGCAGGGGGGCTTTTTTTGGCCTCTTATCTTTCACTGCGGCAGACCTGGTAGGTCATACGTGTCCCAAAGAATATGAAAAAATAGTCTTAAACAACATAAAGGCATAGTGTTCTGTATGAAAATCATAGTGGGGTATCACCCGCCTCACCATCGGCAGTAAGCATCCATTCGTGATTCTAACGGCGTAAGCCGCTAATTTCCAATTCGTAAATCGTAAATCCAAAATCGTAAATCACCGTGTTCCAGATCTTTGAGATATATGTGGTCCTGGTAGGTCACATGTGTCCCAAAGTTTGAGTGCTAATTTCGATTGGAATTTGTCGGGCTGAAAGCCCGAGGAATTTTGAGCCCGATAGGGCGACACTTTCCATAGTCAACTATGAATTCATTAAAACCTGTATTTTTATCAAATCGGATTTTTATGCGAGGCATTGACCAAAAATTTGGTCAATGCAAAGACAC
>JAZRKW010000036.1:0-10237 GCA_045646505.1 Akkermansia sp.
ATATCAGAACCCCGGAGCGTAGCGGAGTGGGTGGCAGAAGCTTCGGCTTAGTGTTTTAGCTGCGCTTCCCTGCCACCCCTCCACGTTGGTCGGGGTTCCGGTTATTTTTTATTCCAAACCCAGCGTTCCGCCGCGTTGCGGCTCCACGCTGGGCTATTATTATGCCGCCCTGACGGGCTCAATAGACGCTCGCTAACGCTCGCAAACTAATCGGCAAATTCCAATTTATCGAGATTAGTACTCAAACTTTGGGACACATGTGTTTCTGTGCAGGGTCTGTTTCAGATTTGCTGAAACCATTCTACATCATGGCGCAAAAATGGATTTTACCAGACTATCGGGCGCGCCGCAGGTGAGCGGAAATGATAATCCCGGAGCAACCCTGCACTGTATAAAACTGATGCGGTTTATGGAACTTTTTGCTGTTTATTCAACGTAAAAAGTGATTCCCGGCAGGAGAGGGGAGCAGAGGATTTTTTGTTTCATCTGGCTTAATCTGTAAACATTTTTTTGTATCGGGATAGCCGAGCCAGGAAGCGGAATTTACGCATGAGGGGAATGTCCGCTTTGAATAGTTGGCTGATGGACAACGTACTGAAGCCTTGTTTGAGCACATGTAGGATTTCATTAGAAGCATGAATTCCCTTTTCTATTTTCTTTGCCGTGCGGAAAAGATTAATGATGTATGAACTGTGGGCTTTCCGGTATGCGGAAGAGTCGCTCCCGTAATTTTTCCTTGTGAAGTCAAGCAATAAGGCATCGGTGATAACAATATCAACAGAGCGTTCTTCGTTATGGGAAATGGAATTGGAGTTCTGCCTGTAATAATATATGGCTTTGCAGACGGCTACTCGCTTTGTGAGACTCAGTATTTCTCGTGATCCGAGTTCATCTGCATTCATATGGCTCATTTCCGGATTTTTGAAACTTTCCCGTCCACAGTATATTTCCTTGCGCAGCAGGTAACCGCCCATGGGTAAATTCCAGTCCAGAAGAGTCATGCATACGGCTTCTTCTGAGGTATAGACTTTGTTGAAATCGAATGGTGGACGCGGGAGTGAAAACAGGTTACTTTCCCCCTTGTCATCGGTGCCTACCATGGAACTGCAGACAATGTCGGCATCGGTTTCCTGCTGTCGCTGAAAAAGTTGCTCCAGGTAGGTTTCTGTCACCCAATCGTCTGCATCAATATTGCAAATCCATGGTGCTTCGCTTAATCGGGCGGCCATGTCTCTAGGCGCTTTGGCGGAACCACTATTTTTTTCCAGTCGATGAACACGGATTCGTTTATCTTCCTTACTGGCTTGTGATAGAATATCCCATGTGTTGTCAGTCGAACAGTCATCGACATAAACGGCTTCCCAGTCGGTCAGCGTTTGGTTTTTAAGAGATTGTATCTGTTGCTGCAGGTATTTACCTGCATTGTAGCAAGGTGTGATGATAGTGACTTCAGGCATGAGTGGTTATGAAAGAGTTGATGGTGGCTACGACTTGCTGAATTTTCTGATGAGGCTTGGTCGGTCTGATAGGCCGGGGAAGTTCTTCAACGGGGATTTGCCCGGTAATGGGATAGCTCTGGTTATTCCATTCCTCGTAGCGTTTCTGCTTGTGTGTGGGGAAGATGGGATAGTGCTGCACCCCATTACCGGTCAGGTATTGCTGCAGTGCGTCGCGGCAGGTGCAAGCATGCGTTTTGTTCGCGAAAAGATTGGGGTTCTGACTCGTGGTGCTTGTGAAAGGTTAGGAGGTCTGTATCTCTCTTATCTGCAAGTAAAGGGGAAAGTAAGTGCCCGGTAGATAAGCCATATGATTTTGCTTCCCAGCTTGAAATTTCTCGTAATGAAGTCCTTTTTCTTACGTTTCATCAGGAACCAGTCGGGGAGCATGCGCAAATCCATGTCGATTGCCCTCAGGAAACCGAAAGATGGTCTTAATATTTCTTTGTAAGTTCGCCAATTGCATTCGGCAAACCGGTATCCCCCAGCTGTATTGGAGATGGATGCAGGATTGTTGCGATAAAATACGGTGGGTGTTTCCAGTCTGTATATGCTGTATCCTTTGCTCAAAACAGTCGCCACCAAAGGCCTGTCCTCTATGTTGCGGAACAGATGAGGCACGTACCCTATGTCTTCTATAAGTTTTTTACTGAAAAAGAATGAGGGAGAGTTGGTCCAGAATGTATGCTTCCGGAATATATCATTCAAAGTGAATTCGCCCGCTTGCTTGCCGACTTTCATTAGTCTCAACTTGTCAGGCTGCGCGATTTGTTCATCATCCATAAATGAATACATCGCCGAATTGACAAATTGATACGTTTGGGGGCCTGATGTTGCGGCATTGTACAGAATATCCAGAGCGTTGTCGGTTAAGATGTCATCGCCAGCTATTCCTTTAATCCATTCTCCTTTTGCCTGCTTCAAGCATGAGTTGAAGTTTGCAACCAGACCTTGGTTTTCATCCGGCCTCAGTATCAGTGTTCGGGCAAAGCGGGATTGGTTGGCTTTAATCCACTGTTCGCACACGGGCACGCTTTCGTCCTGGGAGCAATCATCCCCGATGATGAGCTCGACAGGCCCGGCATAGGTTTGACGCTTGATGCTTTCCAATGTGGAAAGTACAAACTCCGAGGAGTTATAGCTTAGTACTATAACACTGATGAGAGGTTTATCAGTCATTTTAACAGAAATCATTGACAAGACGGACAACTTCTGCTGCTTGCTCCATCGTCATCGTAGGGCTGATAGGCAGGGAAAGTTCTTCATCGTGGATTTGCTCGGTAATGGGGTAATTCTGCTCATTCCATTCCTTGTAACATTCCTGCTTGTGCGGCGGAATGGGATAGTGAATTACTGTCTGCACTCCGTTCTCAGCCAGGTATTGCTGTAGCTCATCGCGGCGGGCGCAGCGGATGGGGAACAGGTGGAATACATGCGCCTGCCAGTCCGGCACCTGCGGCAGAATAATGGCCGGATTCTTGATGTTGGCCAGGTAGTATCGTGCTACTTCGCGGCGTTTTTCGGTATCTTCATCTAAGTACTTGAGCTTCAAATCCAGTACAGCTGCCTGTATCTCATCCAGTCGGCTGTTGCGGCCTGTGTACTTGAATACGTATTTGCGAGTAGAACCATAGTTTGCCAGTGCGCGGATGCAGGCGGCCAATTCAGCGTCTTTGCAGGTCACGGCGCCGCCGTCGCCCAGTGCGCCCAGGTTCTTGCCGGGGTAGAAGCTGTGCCCCGCTGCGTCGCCGATGCTGCCGGTGCGGGCGCCGCCCTTGAAACGGCAGCCATGGGCCTGGGCGTTGTCTTCCACCAGCTTCAGATTGTATTTGGCGCAGATTTCGCCAATTTGTTCAGTATAGGCACATTGGCCATACAGATGCACAATCATGATGGCTTTGGTGCGTGGGGTGATGGCTGCTTCCACCTTGCTGCCGTCCAGCTGGTAGGTGTTGAGATCCGGCTCTACCAGAACCGGAGTAAGCCCATTCTCGGTGATGGCCAGAATAGAGGCAATGTAGGTGTTTGCGGGCACAATCACCTCATCCCCTGGTTGCATGATACCCAGCTCCAGGTAGGCACGGAATATCCAGATGAGCGCATCCAGCCCATTAGCGCAGCCGATGCAGTGCTCACTGCCGATGTAGGCTGCATAGTTTTTTTCAAAACGGGCATTTTCTTCGCCCTGAAGGTACCAGCCGCTATCGACGACGCGTTTCACGGCAGCCTGGATTTCTTCGCCATGTGCGGCGGTCACATCTTTAAGTGAAAGAAAGGGAATCATGATGTCAGTTGATGGGGTAAGTGTTTCCGTTTTTATCCTGTTTATTCATATCCAGCAGTATGCCGTTGTTTGTCACATAGCCGCGTTGCACGGCTGGGTTTCCATACCATACAGTATTAGGCGGGATATTCTTTGTGACAACGCTACCTGCGCCTATCAGCGCATAGGCGCCGATGGTATGCCCGGCTACAATAGTGGCATTGGCACCGATGGATGCTCCTTTCTGAATGACTGTCCGGGCAAAGCTTTCCGGGTATTGCTTGGAGCGGGGAACAATGTCATTGGTAAATGTGACATTGGGGCCGATGAATACATCGTCCTCTACGGTCACTCCATCCCAGAGCTGAACTCCGGATTTGACAGTGACCCGGTTCCCGATAACTACATCGTTCTCAACGAGCACGTGGGCGCAGAGGTTGCAATCGGCTCCGATGCTGGCACCTCTCAGAACAACACAGAATTGCCAGATGTTGGTGCCGGGACCAATCTGTTGAGTTTGTACATCTGCTGAATGGTGTATCATGCTATTGTCGGTAATTGAGAAATTCCTGATAATCGCGGATGTAGTCCTCTTCTTCGTAGCCGTGGGAAGCCAGCACAAGGCAGATGGAACCGGAGGAAAACCCTTGTTCTGCCGCCCAGATGCCCGGGGGAACATGCAGCCCGTAGAATGGCCGGTTGAGCAGTACCGTACGCTTGTTTCTGCCGTCATCCAGCACGACTTCAAAGGCGCCGCTGGCGGCCACGATGAACTGGTGGCATTCTTTGTGCGCATGGGCACCGCGGGCTTCACCACCGGGAATGTCATAGCTGTAAAAGACGCGCTTGATATCAAACGGTACATTTTTCATGCCGTGAATCGGCGTGAGGTTACCGGCGCGGTTTTCAATACGCGGTAATTCAATGACTGAACAATCGTATACTGTCGGTTTATTCATGGCTGACCCTCCTTTGTAAACTGTTCAAAATCACGGATGTAATCTTCTGCCGAATAGGGAAGCGAGGCCAGAATAAGAGCAAGGGAATTGGTGGAGAAATTTTCCAGTTCCCGCCACCATCCGTTGGGTACATAAACGCCATAATATGAACGGTTCATGTGCCAGACCTGCCGCTCCCCAGCAGCATTGGTAAGTACGACATCGAAGCTGCCGGAAAGCGCGACGATAAGTTCCTGGTTGTGGCGGAATGCATGGCCGCCGCGTTTTTCACCGCCGGGAACATCGTATACCCAGTATGTGCGTTGGATTTTAAAAGGAACATGGGTAAGCTCTTCAATTACAGAGAGGTTACCTCGTTTGTCCAGAATTTTTGGGAATTCTATGATGTGGGGCAAGTCTGCTTGTGTGGTTGCCATATCAGATTTTCTTGAAGAAAGGTTTGATTAAGTTGTGCCCGAATAGGGCTAAGCGGCTATAGCCTTCGTAGTTGAGGATATAGCGGGCAATCTTGTAGCTTAATTTATGAAGTTTGATTAACTTCTTTGCAAGAAGGGGTTTTTTGAGATAGGCTGCTCTCTTTTTTTTATTTTCTGTTGTTAAGTGTAAATCTGTTATGTTGTAATGTTGAAGTGCACAGGCGGCCATGGGAAGGTTGACCTCATACGGGATGTACATGTTGAACATGTTGTAGGAGAATCTGAGCTTGGAAACTTCTTTTGTGACTTCTGTTTCTTTTGCTTCTGTGATAAGGATGGAATCATCTGAATACAAGTAGAGCAGATGTATTTCAACCTGGGGGAATTTTGCCTGTAATGCTTGTTGAGCTTCTATCAAGACTGAGTCTTTCAGCTCTGTCTTGTCGCACGGGCGTTCTGCGTATACGGCCAGGACTCGCTTGCTGGTGGAAATTTGTTCGATGAGCCGTTTTGCCCGGCGCTGGTATTTTTCATACACGATGGGATATTCCTCATCGAATGAGATACCGTTATGAAAATCATGGCAGAATTCCAGTCCGTTATCAGTATTTGCCCAGACATTGCTGCCCCGGGGGGACTCGTTCTTTTTGCGGAGTATCAGAGCTTCTTTGCGCAAGAAGTTCTGAAATCCGTTGCAAATGATTTGCGCACGTGAGACGATGTCGCTTCCTGCAATCCAATCGAAAGGATAGGAGGCGAATTGCAGATGGCAATGCCTCAGAATCTGGGTTGTTGCACAGGCTCCACCCAGTGAGAAATAGAAATCATATTCTTTCGATTGCGACATGGAAGTCAGCGGTTCAGGTACATGGCCTGGTAATATTTTTCATATTCGCCGGAGGTGATATTGTCCATCCACTCCTGGTTGTCGAGATACCAGCGTACGGTCTTTTCGATGCCTTCCTCGAATTGCAGGGAGGGCTCCCAGCCGAGTTCGTTCTTGAGCTTGGTGGAGTCGATGGCGTAGCGCAGGTCGTGGCCGGCGCGGTCGGTCACATAGGTGATGAGCTTTTCGCTGGTTCCCTCCGGGTTGCCCAGCAGGCGGTCCACCGTCTTGATGACAACTTTCACGATATCGATGTTCTTCCATTCATTGAAACCGCCGATGTTGTAGGTATCGCCGGTCTTACCCTGGTGGAAGATGACATCGATGGCGCGGGCGTGATCGACTACATAGAGCCAGTCGCGCACGTTTTCACCCTTGCCGTAGACAGGCAGGGGCTTGCCATGGCGGATATTGTTGATGAAGAGGGGGATGAGTTTCTCCGGGAACTGGTAGGGACCGTAGTTGTTGGAGCAGTTGGTCACCAGCGTGGGCATGCCGTAGGTGTCGTGATAGGCGCGTACAAAGTGGTCGCTGCCGGCCTTGGAGGCGCTGTAAGGGCTGTGCGGGTTGTACTTGGTGGTCTCCAGGAAGAATTCGCAGCCGTAGGGGGCGCTGCCTTCCGGTTTATCCAGCTCCAGTGCACCGTATACCTCATCTGTGGAGATATGGTAGAACCGCTTGCCTTCCCAGTTGCCGTTCCAGTACTGGCGGGCTGCCTGCAGCAGGCTCAGTGTTCCCATCACATTGGTGCGTGCAAAGGTGAAGGGGTCTTTGATAGAGCGGTCTACATGGCTTTCGGCGGCCAGGTGAATCACACCGTCAATGTCGTACTCCTGCATGAGGGAGCACATCTTGTCGAAATCGCAGATATCAGCCTTCACAAAGGTGTAATTCGGCTTGTCCTCAATATCCTTGAGATTGGCCAGATTACCGGCATAGGTAAGAGCATCCAGATTGATGATTTTGTATTCAGGATACTTGTTGACAAAAAGACGCACAACATGGGAGCCGATGAAGCCGGCTCCGCCGGTGATGAGTATGTTTTTCATGTGAGAGAATGCAACCTGCAGGTAATGGATTCGGAATGTCCGGAGTATGGTTCGTTGGAATGCCTTTCCTGAGCACTCCGGTCTTTGTCTATATATATACGTTCGTAGTGCCGTGTTGTCAAGTTTTTTTGATTCTGAATTGTTGTAAGTCTGAGCTGAGTGACGGAAAGCCCGGCTGGCGTTTTAAGAGAGTGGCTTTGTATGTGCTGAAGAGAAAATGGATTTGAAAAGGCAGCGGGGTCTCACATGCCAGCGACATTATAACAGTGGTACCAAAAGGTTCCTGAGAGGGGGCGCTACTCGAAGGGGGACTCTTTTTGTTGATGTTCTAGTTGTTATGTATGAGGGTGGTACCACGCCTTGTGAAACCGTTTTTTGACTCGGTTCTGCTCCATTGTGTGCGTACAGTAGAGGGAGACGGGGGGGTGAATTCTGCTCTGGTTTTCTCTGCTGGTCTGCAGGGGTGATTATTCATGTCTTTGCGTAGATTGAACGTGACACCACATGTGAGAGGTGCTACACTCTGCCTGCCGCCTGGTTCGGCAAAAGCCGGGTGGCTTTTTCATATGATAACATTGATAACTCGCCTGATGGCAGCCCACCTTAACCCGGTGCTGGCTGAGCAACTAATCTGGATTCTGTTTATTGCGTTCCAACGGTGTTAGAATCTATGCCCTGCCCGGGAAACCGGTGCAGGGCATTTTTTTCTTTCAAATCGCTTGACTTACGTCGCCATTTGTGGTCTAATCGTGCTTGGAGGGAAACCTTCGCATTATCAATGTTATCATAAATCAGCCCCCGGGTGTTGCCGCACCGCTAACGGGGGCTTTTTCTTTGCCCGGGTGGCAATTCAGCAGGGTGCAAGACTTACCAGTCGCATGATGTTGAGATAAAAGAAAGAGGGAGTTACGAAATGTAATTCGTAACTCCCTCACTGCTCGAAGGGGGACTCGAACCCCCACGGGTCTCCCCATTAGATCCTTAGTCTAACGCGTCTACCAATTCCGCCATCCGAGCATTGGTTTCGCACTGGGTGCGGGGGAAATATACACTACGCCGGGGCGCATTGCAAGACTTTTTTTGCAGAAAAACGCAAATTTATTGTTTTCTGCCGCGGTACGAGCCGTTTTTATCATAAAAGCGGCCATTTTCCTGTCGTCCCTGGTAGGAACCGTTGCGGTCGTAGAAGCGGCCATTTTCCTGTCGCCCCTGGTAGGAGCCGTTGCGGTCATAGAAGCGGTCGTCTTCCATTCTTCCCTGGTAGGAGCCGTTTCGGTCGTAGAAGCGGCCGTTTTCCATTCTTCCCTGGTAGGAACCGTTGCGGTCGTAGAAGCGTTTGTTGCCGTCAGAATCGGTTTCAATGCGGCCTTGGTAGGCACCGGTGTGGTCATAATATCGCTGGGCCAGGGAGGGGAGGGCTGCAAGTAGCAGGAGCAGCAGGGTAGTTTTCATGGTTGGGGTGGAGGGGTGTTACCGGACCTGGGCGGTGATTTCGCCCTTGGCCAGGCGGATGTGGAGTTTATCGCCCGGGTGCAGGGCGGTGGCATCGCGGGCCAGCTTGCCATCCTGAGTGCTTACAAGGGCAAAGCCTCGCTCCAGGGCATTCTGCGGGCTTGCGGCGGCGAGCCTGGCTGCAAGGGTTTCGAGCCGTGCCCTCTGGGAGTTCAGCCGGTTCTGCACTGTGGCGCACAGGAGTTGTCTGTTGTGTTGCAGTTTGCTGGTGGCGAGGTTCAGGCGGTTGAGGATGCTGGGGGTAGAAAGCCGGGCTGCGTTGAGGCTCAGGCGGCTGCGTTCTGCCAGAAGCCGCTGGTGCAGGCTGTTGTGCAGCTCTGTTGTGAGGGTGTCAAGTTTCTGCTGGTAGGGAGCCAGTAGTTCGAGCGGTTCGCTCAGGCGGCTTTGGCGCGCGACCCGGAGTCGCAGCCGGGCTATTTGCAGACTGCGGGTGAGTTGTCGGCGCAGCTGCAGGGCTGTGCCGGAGAGCCTGGTCCGTAGTTCAGCGGCATCGGGGGTGGTGAGCTCGATGGCTGCGGTGGGGGTGGGGGCGCGTAAATCCGCCACAAAGTCTGCTATGGTGAAATCGGTTTCGTGCCCTACGGCCGATACTACGGGAACCGGACAGGCGGCAATGGCACGCGCCAGCAGTTCTTCATTGAAGCACCATAAATCTTCCAGACTGCCGCCGCCGCGGGCTATGATGATGTAGTCCACGGTGGGCATTCCGCTGTGTGCCGGGTTGCCCAGCTGTTCGAGCGCGCGGGCTATTCCCAGCTCCGCGCCTTTTCCTTGTACCTGCACAGGATAGAGGTAGACTCGCATCCAGGGCGCGCGTTGCTCGAGCCGGTGGCGCATGTCCTGGATGACGGCGCCTGTTTCGCTGGTGACAAGTGCCACGCTCTGCGGGAAGCGGGGGAGGGGACGCTTGCGGGCTGTATCAAAAAGCCCTTCGGCCTGCAAACGGGCTTTCAAGGCTTCGAATTGTTGCTGCAGTGTTCCTTGCCCTGCTTCTTTTACGGTATCGACAATGAATTGCAGTGCGCCACGCCCTTCCCATACTGTGGCCTTGCCGCGCAGCTCCACCAGCATTCCTTCGCGCAGCCGCAGTCGCATGCTGCGCGCGCGGAAAGCATAGAGCGCACACTGCAGCTGGCAGTGTGCATCTTTAAGGGTGAAATAGATATGACCGCTGCTGGCGGCTTTGCAGGAGCCGATTTCTCCTATCACACTCTGCTCGCCGATATTGACCTCAACGGTATGCTTGAGGCGGCAGACCAGCTCTGTGACGGAAAGAGGCATTCTGAATTACGAATTACGAATTACGAATTACGAATTACGAATTACGAATTACGAATTACGAATTACGAATTACGAATTACGAATTACGAATTACGAATTACGAATTACGAATTACGAATTACGAATTACGAATTGCGAATTGCGAATTATGAATTAGGATGGGAATTTATTGCTGACTTTTCCGTGCATTGACATGGAGGGCGGAGCGGGGTATGATGCGGGCTCAACGCACAAAAACCTTTGTTTATGACCTTTTACGAAGAACTGGAATGGCGCGGGTTGGTGAATCAGATATCCAGCCCTGATCTCATTGAGAAGCTCAACAAGGGCGGCCTCACTTTCTATATCGGCACCGACCCGACAAGTCGGATCGTA
>JAZRKW010000037.1:0-2393 GCA_045646505.1 Akkermansia sp.
GACAGTAAAAATAGCAGAGAGTCGGACATTCATACTGTCGATTATGGCTGCCGCTTCGGGGGATTCTGAGGCTCGGGAACGAAGGAGGTTGATTTTCTCGAACTCCTCAATGCCATCACGCAGTCGCTCAAAGCGAATAGATGTGCGATTGCCGGGGTATACGAGGAAGCAATCGCCTGTCGTCCAAGAGCCGAAATCTGTGCTTTGCAACGGATTCTTTGTCCATGAATTGTACGCCCAGCGCAGGAACCCATCCAGATGATTGGCGGCGGCAAACAGCCCCAGCCAAGTAGCTTCAGCCGGGGCTGATGTAGTGTAGGTGTTGGGGACAATCGGCTGCATGCAAACGTAGAACGTGGTTTTCTTTCCCGCTGCTTTACGCTCACGCAGCAAAGCCCCCAGAGCACTTCCTGCATGAGTAAGAACCGGAGAGATATTGTACACCTCGCGCGTCAGCTCCGAGGGTTTATCTACCGCCGAAGCGATACGGAAGCCCGGGGCGTTTTCCTGCACTAAGCGCATGGCTTCTCGTACCATCTTATCGGGGCGTTCATCGATAGCAATGCACGTTTTCTCAGCCCAGCCCTTTTCCTGCATGTGCTGATGAAAATCACGCAGGAACGGAGCCCACACCTGTTCAAAGGAAGGTTCCCCAGGCTCAGCTTTCATTTCCGCCCATTTACCCGTAGACTCATCAAAATATTTTACCTTGAGATGCCATGGCAGCATAGAGTAACAGCTGATTTGCTCACGAATCCCGATGTCATCGTGCATGAAGTGAATCCAAGCATCCAACCCGCTGTAATCGTAGCGCATGACGCCATCCTTACCTCGCACCCAGCGAATCATCGAGGGGAACCTGTCATAGGTCTGGCCATTCCATGCTTCATCCAGGAGTGTGCAGGTGATGCTTTTCTGCCCTGCTTCTGCCAGACGTGTCATCAGCGGGCGCATGATGGCAAAGTGGGCATCCGACCACATCTCTACATCATGCCAACGAGCAACGGCCTGCGGGTGTTGCCACAAATCGAGGTGTATCTTCCAATCCCTGGGGGCGGGCAGCTCTGCGTCAATTACCTCCAATTCCACTTGTTGCTCTACAGGCTTGCAGCCGGGAGCGGAAGCCGTCACGATGCCTGTATAGCGACCGGGCTTAGCATCCTGGGGAATATTCACCTCGTACCAGACAGCCCGGTGTACGCCTACAGCGTGATTGCATGTGTCTTCGGACGATATCACATCGGCTGTAATGGTGCCGCCAGCTTCCACATAGCGAATCATTCTCACAGAGGCTGGGATTTCCTCGCCATTCTGAGACAGCGGAGTGCAACGCACCGAAATGCGAGCAGAATTGTATTCTGTCGATATTGCCAGCTGACCGCTGCAACGCTCACCTCGCCATCCCTGCAATTTCATAGCTTCAGGGGTAATTTCCTGATGGAAAGGATAGGCCGAACCAACCGTGAGCCTTTTATCTGTGGCCGTGGTGATAGCCAGCTTTGTGGCCTTGGGCTGAATAATCGGGATACGTGGCATAGTTGCATCGTAAATAGGATGTCGTTCCGCCGTATCTACAGCCCAAGCCCCTGCGGTAAATGAGGCGCACAAGCACAGAAGAGCATGTCTGGAAAAAGTCATGTTGTTCTTATACCATATCCCTTAATGTAAATGAATATCAAAGTTTGTCTTTAGGGATTTTGAGCTTGCAAAAAGCTGCACAAAGTACATAATAGTACCATGTTCTGCAAATATCTTTTCCCCCTTCTAGCAAGTGGCATTGTGGTCGCTTCTGAAAGTTTTGAGACTATGTCTGCCGGTGCTGTTTCTTCGGTGAGCACGGCTTATGGCGAGTTATTGGCGGAACCCGGGCATGCCGAAATCTTTCAAGGCGATGCTCGAACCGGGGCTCAGTACTTGCTCATCAAAGGTGGTGCGGAGCGTACCGTGAAGCTGTCTTTACCCGAACCTTTGAAAGACGTTGCTCAGCTGACATTCTGGGTGCAGCGGTGGACTGCTAACGGAAATTTCCGGCTCCAGATTGTTGCTGTAACTCCTACCGGCGATGTTGTCGTGCTGGGTAATCAACCAGCTACGGTGAAAGAATATGCGCATCAGGCTCGAGTGATTTTGCCCGCAGGAACAACAGCGGTAAAGCTGATCTGCTCCAGCGCGGAGGCAGGTGGCGCGTTGATAGACGACATGGAGCTGTTTGTAGGAGATATGCAGTTCAGTTCTGCAGAGCTATGCAACACGGGAGCTCAGCCTATTCTGCTGCGTGCGCCCATCAATCCCATTTTCAGTTATAAGCTGACAACTGTTGGAGCCGCTAATCCCGTGTCCGTTGATGCGTTTAAGCTCAAAATCACTCCGGCAAATGCTGTTTCCAAGGTGAC
>JAZRKW010000038.1:0-62366 GCA_045646505.1 Akkermansia sp.
ATTTGGCGAGGTGCTGGCGTAGCGGCAATTTGAGCCCGTAGGGCGACACGTTCGGTAGCCCAGAGCGTACTTGTGAGGGCGTAGCAAGCGAGCGAAGCGAGACGCGAAGCCCCAAGCTCTGGGTATCAAGAAAAATAATGAACGGGACCCCGAGCAACGCGAGTGGGTGACAGATTCGTAAGGCGGGATACAAAAAATCAGCGGTTAGAACCAAATAGTACGGCTCTCGTAGCCTGCCACCCACTCCGCTACGCTCCGGGGTTCTGATATATTCTTCGTTTTACCCAGGGTTCCGCTGCTGGGGGGCTTCGCTGAAGCTACGCCCACCCTGGTCGCAGCTCCACCTTGGGCTAATAAAAGTACCGCCCTCCGGGCTCAAAATTCCGCTCCGCTGACGCTTCGCAAACTGCACAACAATCTCGGATTTATCGCCAATGCTTCATTTTTATCTTTTAATCACATTAGCAGGTTCTGATATCTACCAACAAATCTGAAACAGACCCCATTAACCCCTCTCATTGCCCTTTCTTCGGCTTGTGAGGCTCCAGCACCCGTTTGTTGTCGCTTTCCTGGTTGCGGGCCCGGCGGCGGGCTTCGCGCTGCAGGTGGGCCTGCATGGCAAAGGGCTTTTTCTTATTGCGCGCAGGGTGGTATGAACCATCCGGAGCCATATCACAAGCCTGGGTATTATCCTTGAAACAAGCATCCAGAATACCCAGAACGCGCATGGCAAGCTGCGGATCTTCAATAGGAACCAGCAACTCCACACGCCGGTCGAGGTTGCGGCTCATCCAGTCAGCGCTGGCCATGTAAACAAGCGGATTGCCGCCGTTGTGGAAGTGGAACAGGCGGGCATGCTCCAGATAGCGGTCCACAATACTGGTGATGCGGGTGCAGGCACGGGCCTTTTCACTGGTGGGAGCCCAGCAGCAGATACCGCGTATGTTAAGCCGGATTTTCACCCCGGCTTCAGCAGCCCGCTCCAGCGCCTCCATCATCTCCACATCATTCAAGGAGTTCATCTTGGCACGAATAATCGCGCGTTCCCCCATTTCTGCGCGACTGGTTTCCGCAGCAATAAGCTCAAGCAGACGGCTTTTCATGGTCGCCGGCGCCGGATACATACGCCGAAACCGCATCAGCCGGGTCAGCCCGGTTACAGAATTAAAGAACTGAGAAGCATCCGCGCCCAGATTCTCATTGCAGGTGAGCAAGGAAAGGTCGCTGTAGATGCGCGCCGTGCTTTCATTATAATTACCGGTGCCGATGTGGCAATAACGACGAAGGCCGCCATGCTCACGGCGCACGATGAGCAGAATCTTGGCATGCGTCTTGAATCCTTTGACCCCATACACCACCTGCACCCCGGAACGCTGCAACCGTTCAGCCTGTGCCAGGTTGTGCAGCTCATCAAAACGAGCTTTCAGCTCCACCAGCACCGTGACCTGCTTCCCGGTTTCTGCAGCACGGCACAGCGCTGCAATGAAGCGGGAGTTTCCCGCTGTCCGGTAAAGCACCTGCTTGATAGCAATCACATCCGGGTCTGCGGCAGCTTCCTCAATAAGCTTCACCACAGGTTCGTAACTTTCATAAGGATTATGAATGAGAATATCCCCCTGCGCAATATTTTCGAACATGCTGAGCGAGGCATCCACCCCAGCCGGCCAGCAGGGGGTCCACGCCTGGACCTTGTGCTGGTCATTCCCCGGTTCAAAGGCCATCTGCCCGAAATCCACCAGACGCAGGAACCCCGGTACGCGGTAGGTGGCATCAGCATCTGCCCCTACAATGGCGGATATGCGGGCAGCAAGCTCCATCGGAGTATCTGCCGGCAACTCTAATCGCACACAGTCTGAAAACTTGCGGGCAACCAGCACACTCTCCATCTCCCGGGCAAAATCTCCACCCTCTTCCTCAGCCACCGCAATATCACCATTTCGCGTGACGCGAAACGGCGTGGTACTCAACACAGTCTCACCCGGGAATAAGATGTGGCAATATGCACTCACTACATCCTCCAGCATCACATACCCCTTTCGCCCCAGTACAGCAGATTGTACCCGGCGCGGCAGCACCTCCGGCAGTGTGATAGCCACAAAACGGCTCTGGGCAGCATCTTCTGCCCGCAGCTCCACCCCCAGAATCAGGCTCAGATTCGGCAGCATAGGCGGCTGTTCCACCTCCATAGCCAGCGGAGTCAGAATCGGCGCAATATGAGTAATGAAATAATCCTCCAGCCCGGCGTACTGCGCTTCCGTGAGCTCATTCATATTCAACGGACTGAGCCCGGCCTCCTGCATCAGCGGCATCAGGACAGTCTGCAGCAGGTGGTACTGAGCATCCACCATAGCACCAGCCCGGGTGCGGATACGCTCCAGCTGTTCACTGGGAGAAAGACCAGTAATATCAGGCTTGAATTTGCCCGTCTGACGCAACAGCACCAGCCCACCTACACGCACCTGGAAAAATTCATCCAGATTACTGGCACTGATGGAAAGGAACTTGATGCGCTCCAGCAAGGGCAACTCAGAGCGCAGAGCCTGATTCAGCACACGCTGATTGAATTCCAGCCAGGATATTTCGCGGTTGATATACATGGTATGATGAGCTCCTTTGTCAGCCTTTCATACTAGCACACTCATCCCCGCAGGGTCAAGCCCGTAGTTTTATTCCCTCTTTTACTTTTCGGGTGATTTCACCGATTCTGTACGCACAATCGTCACAATGCCGGAATCAATATAGCTCTTACTGTATATCACCTCATCCGGGCGTTTCTCATCCATCACCAAACCGGCAAGCACCATATCCACACGACCCTCTGCAAGCGCTGTGAAAAGCTCGTAGCGCTCCAGTTCCTGCAATTCCATGCAGACATTCATATTTCCGGCCATACGGCGCAGCAATTCAATCTCAAAACCACTGAGTTCACCCTCCTGCCCCGTGCGGAAACACATAGGCGCCGAGCGGCTGCATATCCCCACGCGAATCGTACGCCCGGGATTGGGAGGCCCGTCAATCTGAGGAATCACCTGCGGCTTGCCGGATTTAAACCAGCGTTCATACATCGATTGGTACGTTCCGTCCTCCTTATAACGGGAAATGTACTTATTCACCTCATAGCGCAAATCCCCCTGCTTTGGCAAAAACGCTACTGCAACATCTGCGCGTCCCACCTCGCCAGGCAGAATAACCAGATCCGGATGCTTCACATCCACATAATCCAGAATATGACGGCTATACAGAAAACCATCCACCTTCCGCTGCAATACATCTTCATACCCCACCACCGGATTATTGAAATAACACACTCGGGCATCTGAAAAACGCTCTTCCCCCACCTTCATAATCGCACCGCCCAACGGGACGCCCACACAATATCTGGCCGCATTCAAATCATCGACTCTCTCCAGCGTACCCTGCAATTCCTTACCGTCATTCACCGATGAATGACCGCAGAAATACACCCCCGTGCAGAGCAATGCGGCGATTATCCAGATCTTTTTCATATAATTATGATATGCCTTTTTGTTAAGTCTACACAATTTCCAGCAGATTTCCAGTAAAAAAGGAAAAACCTGAATAAAAAAAGCACACGTATCCCAAAGATTTGGTAAGCTATAGAAACATCAGCAACATTTTGGAAGAAGCCCCTATCTGCTCGACAAATTGGACTTTGTTGATTAGTATGCGAGCGTCTATTGAGCCCGTCAGGGCGGCATAATAATAGCCCAGCGTGGAGCCGCAATGCGGCGGGACGCTGGGTAAAATGAAAAACATATCAGAACCCCGGAGCGTAGCGGAGTGGGTGGCAGAAGCTTCGGCTTAGTGTTTTAGCTGCGCTTCCCTGCCACCCCTCCACGTTGGTCGGGGTTCCGGTTATTTTCTATTCCAAACCCAGCGTTCCGCCGCGTGGCGGCTCCACGCTGGGCTGTGATTCTGTCGCCCTTGCGGGCTCAAGTTTCCGCTCGCCGTTGGCTCGCCAAAGTCCAATTTATCGAGATTAGTACTCAAACTTTGGGACACATGTGGACAAGATGGTAATAAGATACAAACTCAAGACTGCGCCGGCTCAGGAAGAATATCTGTGTAAAAGCCGGGGTCCGAGCCCTCAATGACAGTCGCGCCTACCGTGCGGGAATAAAACTCCTGCGGGCCAGTACCGCCGATGATTGCATAGGCATAACCGATAGCGCGCATCTGTTCCAGCGCTGAAATCAACAGCGCCTTACCCACCCCGCCCTGCCGCAGTTCAGGGTCCACCCCCATGGGACCGATAAATCCTCGGGCTGTGGCATCATAACAGGCAAAACCTACCACTTTACGTTCCCGTGTAGCGATAACACAGCCACAGGGCTGGTGCGCCATGGCTACTTGAAATTCGCTCACCCAGCGTGTGCTGAATGTCCGGGCAATCCACTCTTCTGCCGCATGCATATCGAACGGACGGCACAAACGAACCTGCACTCCCTGCTCAGCCAGCTTCTTCCGCAGAGGTTCACCGGCTGGCAGGTCATACAATCTGACCAGCATATCGACCATAACTTTTCTTTATTGATGCGTTAATAAACAAGAAATCCGCGGGCGGCGTACCACCCGCGGATTTAATGAACCTTATTTCATTATTTACCTTTAGCCGTACCCTTCTTGGCATTGAAGTAATACGCATCCAGCTGGTCAGCAAGCGCATTGGGAGCACCAGCCGGCGCAGGATACAGCATCTTCATATAACGAGCCATGGCTACAGCATCGCGGAAATCGGCCGGCGCAGAGTTCCAGCCTACTTTATCAATCGGCTTGGAAACCTTGGCGGCGTGCTCCTTCACGCCGGGCATAGCCCAGAGCAAGGTCATAGCGCGAGTCAGAGCATCCGCAGGAACAGCCTTGTGTGTACCATGCATGCTCATCACTGCCTGGCAGTAGAAATCCACAGCCACACTGGCAGCCTTAACCTTGTCAGCAGCGATGGTACCCTGAAGCTGGTCTGCAGGCACCTGAGCGGCAGCAGCACGGGCCAGCGCATAGCGCAGCCAGCCATTTGCCTCACTGTTCAGGTTACGCCCGTGCTTCTTCATGGCAGCTTCCACGGCCTCCTTGATAGGAGCAAAGGAATCCGGCTTGTCATTAATCATGCCTACAACCTTTGCCGCATCAATATAAGCAGCATTGGAACCATTCAGAATTGACTGCCCGGGGATAGAGGCGGACAGCTCCTTGGCCCCAGCCACATCCAGCATACGCACCGCACAAATCATTTCATACAAGGCAGCCATGGTGCAGGGTGAACCCGGCAAGCCGGCAAAAGCTTCATACTTCTTCTTGACCTTGGCGAAGGATTTGCGTGCATCTGCATAATCCCCACCATAGTAGTCGCGCAGTGCACTAGCCATATCTGCCGGCGTCTGGATGTAGAACATCTTGCAGGCAGAAGCTTTGGCAGTCATCAGCTGGTCGGTACCTTTCTGCATATAGAAGAAGGAGCCGTTACCATCTCCGCGCACCAGTGCCAGCTGAGTTACGCCGCCTGTCGGCAGTGCCACATAGGCGTTAAGCTTGGGTGCATCCTGTGCAGCAGCAAACTGAACACAAGTGAAAGCAGCCAGTGCCAATCCGATATTCTTGAGTGATTTCATATTTCTGAAAACAGTGGGTTATGGTTACTTCTTCTTGCTGTTCTGAATATTACGCTGGAATTCCTTATTAGCCTTATCTTCCTTCATCACCGCGGGATCAGTTCCGTAGTTATGAACGGCAGAAAGAACTTTGTTAAATTCGTCGCGTTCCTCGGGAGTCAGCTTGCCTTCCACACCACTGCGGCGGATAAGGTTCACATAAAGCTGACCCGTGTTCCAGGCTGTCCAGCGGTCAGAGTTCTGGAATCCCTTCTGCAGACGGTCACCCTGGACAGGATTATTACGCTTCCAGAAGATTTCCATAATAGCCAGACATGCCTTGGCAGAATAGCCCACCTTGCCCTTGTACTGGTTGAACAAGTTCATGTACGCAAGCAATGCGTTCTTCGGGTCGTTGGCCAACGTATAGGCTTCACCCTGCATCAGCATCATATCCAGGCGGTCACGCTGGTTCTGACGGTTGCGCATATACTTATTCGTTGTTTCAACTGCTGCAGCGGCATTGCCGGTGCGCAGATGCAACTTCGTCAGACCGACGAGAGCCGGACCACCCACGGCAGGGTCAGGATTAGCTGCGACCTTGGTATACAAGTCGGCAGCCGTCTTCTGCTTCGCTGCATCCTTGGAGTAGGCAAGAGCATTTGCCAGGCCCAGTTCAGCATCTGCCACCAGATCCTGCTTGCGCTCAATCACAGCACTGTAGTATGCCTCAGCCTGGCCCAGTTCCTCCGTACGAGCCGACGGATCAGGGAATTTACCCACATACTTCACGAGATAATCACCCACCTGCACACAGATGTAGTTGGTAAGGTCTGCAGGCTTGAAGGTGTTGGTCATATTGCGGAACACCTCCTGAATCTGCTCTTCCATTTTCTCACGGGCAGCCTTATCTTCCTTCAAAGCAGCCAGCTCCTGGTTCATGGAGTTAATCTGGGCCATGCGGAAAATGGCGTTCGCATACTTATCGTTCGGGTCAATACCGGGGAAGCTGGTGAAGTGAGCTGTCTTCTCCTCCAGTGTCAGGTCCTTACCGAGGTAGGTCTTCATGCCCTTGATGTACGCATCCACATAGGTGTTGATGGTCTTTTCCAGTTCGGGGTCCGCACTCTCGTTCTTGAACATGTAGGTAGCCTCACGGGCGATGGTATCCTGAGCGCGCTTCACAGCAGCCTCAAAATCCTCCTTAGTATTCACCATGCTCAGGTAGAGGGACACCATAGGCAGAGCGAAGGGATCACCTTCAGCATCACCCTCAGTCCAGTAACGCTCAGCATAAGCGCGGCACTGAGCCTTGCTTTCTTCCTCGCTTACACCCTCTGCAGGATATTCACCTGCATAAGAAGCGAGCCAGAACAGAGCATTAGCGGCAGTGGAGCGGCCACTCTTGGTACCCAGCTTCACACCACCATCAGCTGCACGCTGCAGACGAGGAATGGATGTTGCCTTCACCGCATCATCTGTATGATTCAGCAGCATACCCGCTGCAAGCAGTTCTGCCGTGGGGTACAGGTCGCTATCCGGCCAGGAAGCGCAGATATGGTCGCAATACTTGATTGCCTGCTGCTTATCAGCCTCAGCGCTCTTATCATCAGCCGCAGCCGCGCTGCGTTTCATGAGCTGGTCAATGACGGCATAGTACATCTTGTCAGCCATCGGAGCCATCTTCAGGTCTGTCGTCGTATACTTAGCTGCATACTCGCCGAATACCTTGATAGCCTCATCGCGCTTGGTTGCATCCTGTGCAGCCAGGCGGGCGTAGGAATCCATCAGGAAGTAATATGTATAGTTATCCTGGTTGGCAGCCTCCGCCGGGGTCAGGCAATCCTTACCCTCTGCAGACTTCATTTCACCGCTGTCGATAAGGTCGCGGGCAGCCTTGATAACTTCCTCATAGGCACCCAGCTGATAATGAGATGCAACAAGCATGTAACGAGCAGCCAGATACAGCTTATTCGTCTTATCATCCTTGAAGTACTCCATCACCTCCTGAGCAGCAGGTATTACATTCTGCCAGTCCTTGTCATCAACAGCGCGAGTCATCTTCTGGAATACAAGAACCTTGGTCTGATCGCCCATATCAGCACCTTCCAGCATCTTCTCATACTTCAGACCGGCCTCATCATCACCAGTCATACGGCAGAGAGAGCCCAACTGCATAATGACAGAGTTGCGCAGAGGACGCGGAGCTGCGCCCTCACCCTTACCCGGCATAGCCAGCTTGGCAAAACGGTCATACAGAACCTGGAAACCACCCTTGGCCAGGCGATTAGAACCAATATCCTTGGCTATGGTTGCCGTGGAAAGCACCGAGAAGCCATCGAATTCCGTTCCCTTGTCGCCCAGGGCCTTGTAGTTTTCCAGCAACTTCTTGCTGCTGGCTGCGGTCATGCTCACACCAAGCGCCTTGTCAGATACAGGTCTCTTATAGGCACCTATGGCCTTCACCTGAGCGGCCAGTGCCGTGCGAGCCTCGGGCATATCGGTCACAAGACCGAAAAGCACATTTGCCGTGCGGGCTGCATCTGCTGCCACCGCATCATTACCTTCACGCAAAGCATCCGCCATCACATTGTACGCACGCTGACCAAAATTATAGAATTTGTTGGAATTGCGAGCCGAACGAGCGGGGTCCAGATTATAACTGGCCGGACTGGCTTCAATCAACTTGTAAACCCAGCCGACGTTTTCCGGAGAGGAAGTAGCCACATTCACAATGGTATTGAGGCCTTCCATAGCCATATCATCAGGCACACGGCCCTTCACCTTACGGCTCATTTCAAGATATTCGGCAGCCTTCTTGAAATCCGGTTTTTCTTTCAGAATGTTAGCCTGCACCAGAATAAAGCAAATCTGACCATCTATCTTCAGCTTCTTTTCCATGGCGCTCACCTTACCACTCTGAACCAGCTTCAGGTACTGCTCGAAATAAGTGATAGCTTCTTCAAACTTTGCCTTATCGCCATTATTTTTCCCGGGCTCGCCCGCACCCTGCTTATAACGGCAGTTCGCCATCTGGAACAAAGCATAGGTGAAATACGGCTCATACGCCTCAGGCTGACCTGGAATACTCTCCTTGGCCTTGGAGAGCGTGGCGGGGTCTTTCCACTTGGGTTCATCCTTGAATGCCTTGAACGCATCAAACGCCTGGTCATATTGCCCACCCTTAAAATAAGCAACGGCCTTTTCCCAGGCATAGAACGGAAGCACATAGGCGAACTGCTTGGCAGTAGCGCCTTTTCCGCTGAATCGCTTAATCACCGCGTCGCAAAGCTTCACGGCATCCTCTGTCTTGCCCTGCCTTACAAGAGTCTTCACCTTTGTCAGGGAGGACAGCGGGTCCTGAGCCTGACACACCATCGGCATTGTTAAAGCCAGGGCCGTCAGCACAGATACTGCTGTGGTATAACTATTCATAAATGTAACTAAATTGATTGAAAAGGTTCGGGGACAAAGAAGGGGAGCACGCGGATTCTCTTTCCGACACGCTCCCCTGCTGAGCCCAGGTTAATGGGTTACTCCGAGGCGGATGTGTTCAGACCTACTGTCGATATACCAGCTTCGGAAAGAGCTGCCATCACGTCCACGATTCGCTGGTGCGGAGTTGCAGGTGCACCTTCCACCATCACAATCGGATTCGTATCGGCAGCCTTAGCTGCTTCAGCCAGATTCTTCAGTGCCTCCACAAGCTCACCCAGTTGACGCTCCTCGCGGTACTCGGGAGAACGGGGATCAAGGCCGGGATTCATGGCTCCGCCCATAGGCATATCGCCATTCCAGTAGATTGCACCACTGGCTTCCACTTTGATGCGGCCGGGTTCCAGAGGCGGCGGCGTACCACTGCCGGTTGAACTACCAGGAAGCGACACACTCAGGCGCTTCTCACTCACCAGTGAGGTAGCCACAATGAAGTAAATCAGAAGCAGGAAGCAAGCGTCCATCATGGACGACATGTTCATCTGCGGCTCCTCCTCCGGCTCAGCCTCACGCTGTTTACGTCTTGCCATAATTCAGTAATCTTTCTTTGTTATGGGTTATTTAGCCGGCAGTGTGCCGAACACCACATTGGACAAACCGGCGGCTGCCGCACAACGAATCACAGTGGCAGAACGTTCCCACGGAGCATTCTGGTCACCACGTACATAAAGGCGAATCGCACTCGGATCCAGATTCTTGGCTTTCCACATCTCAACCTGCTTGGTGATGAAGTCGGTCAGGTCCTGGGTCTGCTGTGCCTGGTAACCGATGGTCTTGGCACCGTCAGAGGCACTCCATACGGTACCGGGCTGGTAGCTCTCAGAAAACTTCTTGGCGGTGCGTTCATCCATCTTCTCCACATCGGGGAACACGTTGATAACAACACAACCATTGGCATCCTTCATCTCAGAACAGGTCACAGCATTCGGCATCTTGACGCAGGGGTCCTTTGCCACTGTAATCTGTGAAGCATTCACCACGAAGAAAATAATCAGCAGGAAGCAGGCATCCATCATGGATGACATGTTCAGCTCAGCCTTTGTCTCGTCTTCAGCTCTTGCTTTTTTCTTTGCCATACTTTTTTGACAGGGTTCAGGTTACGCCGGCCCTGCGCTGCTCGATAGCATCAAGGCCGGCCCGGGCTTGAGAGGAAATCAGGCTTCCTCCTCTTCTTCGCCTTCTTCCTCCTCGTATTCCTCTTCTTCGTCAGCGTCTTCATCATCGCCACCGAAGCCTTCGGGGATACGGGCAAGCATTGCTTCACCATTCAGGGTGTTGATAGCAGCATTCATCATGTCCTCAACGGCATTGATGCATTCTGCCTCGCGGGCCTTGGCCAGCTTGTTCTGGAAGTAGAACACCGGAAGAGCGATAAGGGAAATAATCAGACCCCAGAAAGTGGTAAGAAGTGCCACGGAGATGGAGCCTGCCAGCGTGGTCGGGTCAGCCTGGCCGGTTTCAGCCAGCACGGCGAAGGCTTCCACCATACCCTGAATGGTACCGAACAGACCGATGGTCGGTGCTGTGGAACCGGAAAGTGCAAGCAGGTCCACAAAACGCATCAGAGAAGGACGTTCGTTGGCGGTGAAATCAGCCACAGCGTCGGATACTGCATCCTTGCCCAGATCCTCAGGACGATTGGCATCCACATTCGGCAGGGCGTAAGCAACCAGACGGCCCAGATAGGTGGGGCTTTCTGTCGCAAGCTTGATAGCAGACTGCACGCGGCATTCGCTCATGAGGGCAACAAGTTCATCGCGCAGAGCGGCAGGGGCAAAGTGCTTCTTGTTCAGCTGCATGGCACAGTATACCACCAGCATGATGGTGATGAAGAACAGAACCACGAGGGGAATCATGGTCCAGCCACCATCAATAACCCACTTCTGGAGCATGTTAGTCTGCTTGGCAGCAGCCTCAGCTTCTTCCTGGGCGAACACCATTCCGGGGAGAGTAATCATTGCAGCCGTCAGCAGAGACAGAGCACGAACACTGAAACGAGTAATCATGGATTTCATAAGTTTTATAATGCAGAATTGACTCCTCTATTTAATCACATTCTACCCACATGGCAAGAAAGAATTGCAAATTCCGGGATTTTTCCTGAAAAAATTCTGTTATTTTTCCGTATTGGTCAAGGTGCCACGGCAGCCGCCTTGCGAATTTTCGGAGCCAGCTCGGTATTTTGCTGCACACCACCGAACTGCGCGGCCCCGGCACCAGCCGCATACACAGGAACCGCTACACCACTGTGCTTAAAGGTACTGAAATGGCCGTCCACCTCTCCCTTTTCGCGACTGCCACCATGCAGGCTGAGCCCACCGGTCTGGTGATCTGCTGTCACCACCAGCAGCGTATCCGGGTGCTGCTGCATCCACTTCAGCACCACACCGACAGCGCGGTCAAAATCGAGCGTTTCGCGTACCGTCTCAGCCAGGTCATTCCAGTGCGACGACATATCTATACGCGACCCTTCCACCATGAGGAAAAAGCCATCCTTGTCCGTTTCCAGCTCTTTCAGTGCCGCAGTCACCTGCTCCGGCAGCCAGTCACCGCGACCAGATGCAGGCGGGCATTCTTTCGTCGGCACCAGCTCACAGCGTTTACTCCGTTTCTCCAGAAGTTCGAGCTGTTCCTTCGTAAAATCACACGCCCCTCCTCCGGCTATGACATCAAAACCGGCCTCCGCAAGCGATGCTGCTATTTCCCCGGTATTATTCCGACTCTCCGTGTGCGCATAAAAAGCTGCAGGAGTCGCATCCGTTATCGATTTGGTCACCACGAGCCCCGTTGATTTTCCGGCCTTACGCATTTGCACAGCAAGAGAATCCTGGTGATTTCCCTGAGCATCCAGCCCCAGCTGACCATTCACCGCCTTGCAGGCACAGGCTATAGCCGTGCCCCCTGCGGCAGAATCCGTAATAGTATGTGAAGCGGAAGTCGTGATTGAAAATCCCGTAACCGGCAGGGTTGTGATATTCAGAGCTCCTTTATTACTCAACCATGCAGCCCACACATGCTCGGCGCCCATACCATCGCCAATCATCAGCACCACATTACGCGCCACCGGAGCGGCCTGTTCCTGCTGAAACGCACACTCAGGCTCATGAGCGCGCGCATGCGCATACACATGCGTGCAGTTTGAGATGAGGAAGGAACTAACTATGGCCAGGCTGAAATATATCGGTTTCATTCACCGAGCTTAGCACACAAGCCCGCAGGAAGCAAGAGCGAAAAAAAGCCGCTGTGACACACATCACAGCGGCCTGTCGAAAATTGGCTTTTATGCTTTACTTACCCTTGGTGCCAAGCACCTTGACAGGCTGGTCAACAACCATAGCAGGCTGTTCCTCAGGAACAAGATCCTTGGGCATAGCGCGAAGCTTGGGAGCAGACTGGGTCTGGCAGCAGCAGGAGCTGAAAGCAACAGAGCAGGCAACAGCAGCGATGAGAGCGGTGAATTTCATATTCGGATATAGTTAGATGAATCTGATGTATATTGAAGCAAATCCCATCCAGCTAGTCAATAAAAAATTCATCCGGATATCACTTTTTAGAACAATATCCCCGGCTTTACGATTAAACACTTGAAAAAGAAGCCCTGCCCTGCTATAAAAAGGCGCACACATGGCCAGACGCAACAAAGGACGAATATTTTCAACACACAGCAGAGGCGTCATCAACTCACGCCTTCGTCGACTGTATGCAGCCATCGCCATCACTATCGTCGGACTCATCATCCTGCTTGTTATCGGATACACCCAGCTCTTGGCCTACCTGCAGGGGGATTCATTCAGACAACAGGCAGCAGATGCAGCACGACGCGCCACAGGCGCGCAATCCGTAGAGCTGGCTGGCAACTTCACCATCAATGGCAACAGAGTCTCCACACCGGAGGTGAACGTGACAGGGCTGGGCAAAATCTCTCAAGCACGCGCCACGCATATCAGCAGCGAACTGGACCGCACCGCCCTTTTCAAAAAACAGCTGCACCTCTACAAGATAAGTATAGAAGAAGCCGCTCTGTCTATCCAGACAGATGCCGCTCCTATTACCCGGAAGAAGAAACCGGCTGCCAAATCTGAAAAGAATGCAAATAAACAGGCAGGGACAAGCGCCAGCGCAAACCGGAAAAGCGAATTCCCTCTTCGCGGTATCGAACTGGAACAGCTTGAGTGCAAGGATGCCGATATAACACTGCAGCACAACGGAAAAACCTGGCAGGTACTCGGTGCGGATATCAGCGCGACCCCGGCACCCCGCATTGGCCGCAATGCATGGCAAATCAACGCAGAAAATGCCCGTTTCCACACCCCCTTCAGTTTCCTGCGCGACAGCAGCATCAAATCAGCCACGCTGATATATCACAACAACGCTGTCAATATCACAGAAAGCAGAATCATGCTCAGCCCGGGTGAGATGCGCGTGAAAGCGCACTATAACTTAAACCTGGCTCAATGGAGTACCGATTTGCAAGTCAATAAAGGCGATTTGCACAGACTGCTGAACGAAGACTGGAAAAAACGAATCACCGGCTCTCTATACGGGCGCATGAACATCACCGGCAAAGGCTCAGCGCCTGTTTCAAGCACCGGTTCTTTTTCTATCCAGAACGGAATCCTGGAAGGCTTGCCGTTCCTTTCTCAGATACCGGTCGGCAACACATACCCCTACCGCAGCATCGAGCTGGAAAAAGCAGACTGCCAGATTCGCTTCCCCTACAATTCTGCCAAAATCAAGAACGCCTGGTTGTTCGACAACATCAGCCTCCGCTCCCGCGATGGCTCTTTTCTGGCACACGGACACATCCTCATAGGCTCCGACAGAAAGCTCGGCGGTACTCTTACCATCGGCTTACCAAAAACAATCGTCGGTGCATTCCCCCTCAGCCCGGATGAATTATCAGACAAACTCTTCACAGCCAAGGGCGATGATGATTCCTATCTCTGGGTAAATGTCAATCTCTCTGGTACTATCGATGAACCCAAGGAGGATTTGAGCATCCGGATTTCCACACTGGTCAGCGATAAGCTTCTCAACGTACTCAGCGAGCTTCCCAGGGGCGGGGCTGAAATTTTATTCAACACCCTGCTGCAGCAGAAACAAACCGACAAGCCCGATTCAGAGTCCGCCCCCTCCCCTACCCGGCAGCCGGAAAACCTGATTCAAGATGCGGCAGATGCCGCAGGCACCCTCATCCAGTCCCTTTTCTGATATGAACCAGCAATACCCCTCACAATACGTCGACTGCATCTGCACAATTCAGGAACGTTTCGCGCCCACCGCTTTCCATGCCACTTTGCCCAACGGCAAGTCCACTGTGGCCTTTGTGCAGAGCAAAGAGGCTCACCTGCTTGACATTATCCAGCCCGGCGATAAAGTAGCCGTCACTATCTGCCCGGCGGATTTTGAGAGAGCCCGCATCCGCAGCATCGTCTGAAAAAAAGCATCCGCACACTCATGAATAAAAAGCCGGAAGTACTTGCACCTGCTGGCAATTGGGATTGCGTACGTGCAGCCGTAGCCAACGGCGCAGATGCCATATACTTCGGGCTTGACCAGTTCAACGCCCGCATGCGGGCCGATAACTTCACAAAAGAAGACTTAGACACCCTCATCCCCTTTCTGCATAACCACGGCGTGCGCGGTTATGTAACCATGAATGTACTCATCTTCCCGGCAGAATTTGAGCAGGCAGTCGCCTATCTCGATGCTCTTGACGCGGCCGGGGTAGACGGTGTCATCGTGCAGGACACCGGCCTGGCAGCCCTGATTTCAGAACACCGGAAAGCCGGGCGATGGAAAATCGAGCTGCATATCTCCACCCAGATGACGGTAAGCAGCCCCGAAGGCGTCCGCCTGGTTGATGAATTATTTGACCCGCAGCAAATTGTACTCTCGCGAGAACTCTCACTCCGCGAAATTGAAGCCTGCGCAAAAGCAACCACAAAACCCATAGAAGTATTCTGCCACGGAGCCCTCTGCGTAGCCTACTCCGGCCAATGCCTCACCAGTGAAACGCTTGGCCAGCGCAGCGCAAACCGCGGTGAATGCGCCCAGGCTTGCCGCCTGCCATACAAGCTGGAGGTAGACGGGCGTCTGCGCGATCTTGGCGAGCGGCGCTACATCTTTTCACCACAGGATTTATGCGCTCTGGACCGCGTACCTCAATTGCTTGCAGCCGGAGTGCATAGCTTCAAGATAGAAGGCAGACTCAAAAGCCCCGAATATGTAGCAGCCACTACCCGGGCCTACCGCCGGGCAATCGATGCTGCTCTGGCAGGAGTCCCCATCAAACAAACCAACCGGACACGAGATTTATATGCCATGCAGATGGCATTCTCCCGTGGTTTTTCAACAGGCTGGCTGGACGGCACTGACCACCCACTGCTTACCCACGGACGCTTCGGCAAAAAACGCGGTGCTCTCGCAGGAAGAATCTCACGCAGTGGCGAGGGCTGGATTGAGCTGGACTCCCTCCCGGCAATGCCCATTTCACCAGGCGATGGATTTGTCATTGATGCCGGACAAGACCGCAACGAAGAACAGGGGGGCCGTATATGGAGAGTTCAGGGGAACCGGCTGTTCTTTCATGGTAAGGGCAGCCGCATCGACTGGCGTTTCGTTCGCCCCGGCCAGTTGCTCTGGAAAACCGCTGACCCAGCGCTGGAAAAACAACTGCACGCCTCATGGTGCAATTTCGGTCGACATGCTGCATCAACCCCGGGACAATCGCTCAGCATCCATTTCACCGGCCGCATAGGTTCCCAGCTCACAGCCACCTGCAGAGGTATCACCGTGGGTAGCGGCCAGCCGCTGGAACCTGCGGAAAAACGCCCACTCACACAAGAAGTCATCACGGCCCAATTCTCCCGCCTCGGCGGCACTGGTTTCACCCTTGGTCAGTGCACCTTCCAATTGGATGACGGGCTCATGCTCCCCATTTCCATTCTTAACAAAATGCGCCGGGAACTGGTCGAAAAACTACCAGCCACCGGAGATTCACTCCGCCAGTCTGTCACCTGGCAAGGCTGGAGCACCCCCTTCCCCCCCATGGCTGCGGCCAGTGAATGCGCTCTATCCGTTCTCTGCCGGGATGCCGAACAATCTTACGCAGCAGCCAGCACGGGAATAAAACGTATTTACCTGGATTTCAAAGATATCCGCCAATACGAAGCGGTAACTAAAACGCTAAAGGCTAAACACCCGGAAATCGAAGTATGGATAGCCACCATGCGCATCATGAAACCGCATGAAGCCGGCTATTTCAAATACATCACAGCCGCAAAACCGGATGGCGTATTAGTGCGGAATCTGGGCGCCGCCCAATGGTTCAAGGCGAACGGCACACCGATGATAGCCGATTTTTCGTTGAACGCAGCGAATCCGGAAAGCGTGGCACTGTGGCAGAGCTACGGCATGCGCTATGTGACTATTTCCTACGATTTGAACGCGGCACAGCTTGCCGATCTGCTTTCCAGCGGCTGCGGACCCGCTCTGGAACTCACCCTGCACCAGCACATACCCATGTTCCACACCGAGCATTGCGTATTCTGCACATTCCTGAGCAAAGGGCACAGTTTCAAGGATTGCGGGCAGCCCTGTGATCACCACAAAGTGCGCATCATGGACCGTACCCACGCCATGCATTACCTGCGCAGCGATGAAGGCTGCCGGAATACCCTGTTCAACGGACAGGCTCAATCTGCAGCGCGGTATGTCAATGGTATGCGCCGCTGTGGTCTGGGGCGTTTCCGTATCGAACTCCTGGAGGAATCTCCCGCGAAAGCCGTGGAGCTCATTGAAAAATACCAGGCACTGCTGCAAGGAAAAATCAAGGCAGAGGCACTCATGCAGGAGCTCAACCTGCTCGATCGCATCGGCGTCACAGACATGAAATAACCGCGATGCAACCAGCGATGCAAATGCCCCCTCTTTAATGAGCAGGGCGCGGTTTCAGCGGCACGGCATGAAATGGCTGCGGCGGTGTACCCCTGAAACGCGGATTCATAGCCGCAATGTTCTCATTGCGTATCTCAAACGTGAATTCACCACCCTTGGCAGCATCGCTGGCATCCAGGATATGGTCAAACACACAAACCGGCTTGTTTCCCGGGGTTTCCGGCATCACGAACAGCCCGATAGCCATGCTCGGATGCTCAAGCTTCTCGTCTGTGCGGATTGTGTAACTGATGGTATTGCGGCCGCGCCGCAGACCGCCGGATATGACATCTGCCCGGCGCTCATCTGAAAACTCATGCGCAGATATCCCGTTTATCTTCATCTCGATACTGCGCCCGGGGGCATCCACAAATACCTTACCGATAAGCTGGGGGCGATTGCATGCAGGCGGGACAGCCGGCGCTGATTCATAGGGGTGAAAGCCATCCTGCTCCAACAGGACTCTCAAATCCCCATTATAAAGGCGTTCCTTTACCTGCGGCAGGCGCTCCAGATTGAACAGCCGGCTCTGGTCGAACTTCCACTTACCCTCCTCAAACATAAACAGGAGAACATAAGCATTCTCACTCGCCTTACTCTCACCCAGCTGAACCTTGCCTACATAGGTTGCAGCCAGACTACGGTTCCCACAACCAGTAATAGAACCAATGTACTGAAATTTCTCGAGAGCGGGCGGTTCAGGCTGATTCCTGAAAAAATCATACGGAAACTCTCCTTTCTGAGAAATAATAAGGTTGCGTACCTTCATCTGGCGTGATTTTGTGGTAGCCGAACGCCAGGCCGTTTCATCTTTCCGGGACATGCCTAAGCGCCATGTGCTATACACGCGCTCAGCCGTGGCTCTGGCGGTTTTCTGGTCAGGCACACCAAAACGCTGCTGCAAATCAACAGCAGGTGCAGCACTTACCCTGAATGCCGCCGTCAAACCGGCCAGAATCAGACCACCCATCAAAAAAAGAGTTCTCATATCTGATTAAAACCTACAACAGGCTTGCATTTCTGGCAAGAAAATAGCATACTCTGCCTTGTATTATGACGTCTTTTTCACGCAGCGAAAGTGAAGCCAGATACCGCCAGATGCTGGAACAAGCCCCCACCCTCATCTGGAAGCGTTTTGCAGACGATGTCTCGCTGCGCATGCGCGTATTCGCACCGGATAGACACACCCCCAGGAACTCTGCCCCGGCAGTCATGTTTTTCTGCGGTGGTATGTGGACGCTGGAATACAGCATCGAATTTGTTGCCTGGGCCACACACCTGGCACACCGGGGCATCGTGTGCCTTTTACCCGAATTCCGCACACGCGCGCGCTATAATGTGCGGGCCGATGAAATTATATCCGAAGGTCTCGAGGCCTGGCAATGGCTCCTGAAAAACGCGGCAGGTCTTGGTATAGACGCCAACCGAATCACTCTGGCAGGGGCAGACGCCGGCGGGCTCATGGCACTCAACTGCGCGATGCAACCCATGATACAGGAAAAAAAATGGTGGCAATTCAACAAAGAAGACATTCTACCACCGCAACCAGCCAGTGTTGCCATTTTCCGCGGCGTGGTCGATACAGATGCAGATGAAGCCCGGCAGCTGAATATTCAGAGTGAAGTAGAAGAACCGGACAAAGTCAACCCGAGCGCCCTGCTGCGCCGCAAACTACCGCCACTATTCTGCGCCCACGGCATGCTGGACCCCCTGCTTGATTTCGAAATGCGCCGCTGGTTCTGCAAGGAATGGGAACGACTGGGCAATGAAGTGGAACTCCTTCTTTCCCCCACTGCAGATCACACTATCGCCCTGTTCGATGTGAACCCCGCCACGTTCGAACAAATGCTGTTCGGCTGGGAAGATTTCATGGTTCGCCTGGCCATCTGGCCAGAGCCGGAAGTTGAGGCAGACGCACTGATGATTTAACGCACAATACTACCCAGAGTATCGCCCATACGGGCAAATGTCTCGGTACAATCAGCAGTGTTCCTCAGAATATCCTCCGACAACTTCACGCGCCCCGGCTCAAAGAAAGTCATGACCGTGGAGCCACCAAAACCGAAATATCCGTGTTCATCCCCCTTGGCTACTGCTTTCCCAGGCTCGTAGGTCTGGTAAATAGCCCCCACTCCGGTAGCACCCACTGCCAGGCACAGCACATCACCCAGCTCCTCGGTATGCAGCACTGTAAGCTCACGCTTATTAGTCCACAGCCAGGACAGATTGTGGCGCAGACAATACGGTGAGACACTGGCCAACGGCCCGGGAATACGAACAGCAGCTTCCGGCACACCGGACGCCGGGAAATGGAAACGGTGATAATCCACCGGGCAGAGACGCGAAAGCACCACCGAGCCGTGCGCGTACCTCTCTGCCAGTTCGGCGTTACCCAGCAGCGCAGGCAAATCAAAGCGCTGATTCTTTACAAATGCGCTCGTCATCTGAGAAGCATCCTGCCAGCCGCTATGACGCCCATCTGCCGGGAGTGCCACCTCCCCCTCCGCGCAGAGCGGCCGAGCACCTGGGGCTAATTTACGGTAAAAGAAATCATTAAAGCTTGTATACTGATCCACCGGGCGCTCGAACTGGCTCATGTCAATATTGTACTCCTCCACAAAAGCCTTCAATTTCTCCGGGCTGCCGCTGCTGCGGGTATCTTTCATCCAGCCCATGAGACGGGAGAAAAAGGCGCGCTTGATGAGCAAGTGCAGACTCAACCGCCCCAGCGGGGTACCATACACCCAGCGCAAAGCTGCTTCCCCCAGCACCTTTTCCTGCTCCATCTGCCCCGTATAGCGATTGTAGAATATGATACCCTGTGTTTCCATACGTACGCCATTGTAATAAAAGAATGCGGACGAGACAAGCAATTTTTACCTTGTCCGCCCGCACTCCTGAGATTTTGCAGAAACTTAATTCCCCGGGAAGATATCGCGCATATCATTGTACCCCATGGAAGAAGTACGGGAAGAAGGGCGCGATTCCATCTGCGGATTAAGAGAATCCTCATCATCCGCATCATCATCAAATAAGCTGCGCACACGGGCTGTAATATCCTCCTCTGCCGCCATGGCTGTTTTCTTCGGGAATACATTGAGACCACGTGCCGTCCGGACAGGTCGCGCTGTATGACTGGCCATCATACGGTCCAGCTCATCATCCTCTCCAAACATTTTCTCAACCCGGCTCATCGCATCTGCAGGAGGCATCTCGCCAGCGGCTCCGGCGAACATATCCAGATTCAGCTCACCTTGCCGGGCGGAGGATCTCGATTCCACCACCGGTGCCGGAGCAACGGGAGGTATGGGGTCCCAGGAGGGGAGCGGCTCGGGTTCGGGCATAATCACCGGTTCCGACATGACAACCGGCTCAGGCTCAGGTACCGGGGCGGGTTCGGGCAAGGGAGCAGGGAACTCATCATCGGGTTCCAATAACGGCTCACCGCTTTCTTCCGACTGCACCTTTTCCTCCACTACGGGCTCACCTGTTTCTTCCACTGCCATTTCTTCTTCCTCCACTTCCGCATAGGCAGCAGCCACCGTCTCGTCTTCCGCAGATTCAGAAGCAACCGATTCCGCCACCTCTTCTTCAGCAACGGCAGGCTCCTGTTCAGCCTCCTCTGCATCTGCCAGCAGAACGGCCTGCATTTCCCGATAATCCACAGACGCGACCACACTCACACGCAGTTCTTCTCCCAGACGCGGCTTGACTGCCGCCCCGAAGAAAATGTTCACATCATCCCCGGCCAGTCCCTCGCGCAGTGTTTCCATTGCTACGCGCAACTCCGTGAGCGACATATTGCTGCCACCGGCAATATGAACAATCACAGTACGAGCATGCTTGAGCGCACTATGGTAAGCCACCAGCGGAGATTCCAGAGCAGCGCGTGCGGCATCCACAGCGCGATTGGGGCCAAAGCCTTTACCAGAGCCATAGATGCAACGGGTATCATTATTATCCAGTGCAGTGACGAGTTCATCCAGCCCTATGTTGATGATACCGGGAGAATTCGTCAGCAAGGGAACAGAAGCTGTAGCCTGGGATATAAGGCTGTTGGCCTCTTCAAACACAGACTGCACCCCCGTACGGCTGCGGAACAAATCTTCCATGTAGTCATTCTCAAAACAAAAGACGAGATCAGACGCAGCAGATATCTCCTCCAGCGCAGTCTCCGCACGCTTACGGCGCTTTGCCCCTTCGAAACCAAATGGCATGACCACCACAGAAACCATGAAGATGCCGGCTTCCTTTGCCTTGCGGGCCAGAACCGGTGCCACACCGGAACCAGTACCACCGCCAAGCCCAGCTACCATCACCAGCAACCGGGCGCCGCGCAGCAACTCATCCACCTTCCCACCGCTTTCCTGAATAGCCAGCAGAGCCACATCCGGGTCACCGCCAGAGCCCATGCCATGATTCAGACATGCCCCCAGCTGGACAAATTCCACGTTTCCGCATTCACGCCCCAGGCGCTCATCCAGTGACATAATGCACAGGCGTACATTCTCGGCACTGGAGCCACTGAAACGCTGCAATATATTAGCCCCGGCCCCGCCGAGCCCGACAATGACAATACCGTCTTCTTTCCGGATAGTGGTCTGATAAGGAAGCATATTAAAAAATGTATGGTCTATGAAATCAGCGGCCAAGGCCAAAGAAGCGCATCAGATTCGGGAACCAGCCCTTACGGCGAGGGTTAATAGCATCATCATCATAACGCTGAGCATAGCGGATAAGGCCGATTGCCGTGCAATAACGGGGATCCGCAAGATAGGAAGTCGGCTGTCCCGGCTGCAGGGGCGAAGGTTGGTACACCGTCACATTGCCGAATATATACTTGCAAAGGCCATCAAGCCCACGCATGAGACTCGTGCCGCCACTCAGATAAATGCTCAAACCGGACTTGAACATCTCCGGAGGGATGCGGTCGCGCACCTGCAGCAACATTGTAGCCAGAGTATTACGGATAATACGGTGCAGCTGGCCTCGTTCCATGGTCACATCGTGCATGCCCAGCTCACTCCGGTATTGAGCCAGGGAGTGGTCTTTGATATCGCCGTATGCATTACCTTCCGTACGCTTCAGCACCTCTGCCGCTATAAAACTCACTCGCTGCTCAGTCAACCGGGTAATTTCATAGTTGATATTATTACCACCCATGGGGATACAGCCGGAAGCCACAACATCTCCCCCTTTATAGCAGATGAAGTCTGTCGTGCCGCCACCGATATCAATAAGCAGGGCTCCACTATCTTTCTGCTGACGGGTAAGAACCATCTGCGCCGTAGCCAACGGAGCAAACACCAGATCCTCGGCCTCCAACGGCACCTGACGAATACACAGCAGAGAATTCTGTAAACGAGTGCGGATACCGTGAATAATGTGACAATTCACATCCAGAGTGCGCCCCGTCAGCCCCGCAGGGTGCCGGGTAGGCTCACCGCCATCGATAGAGAATCCGCCCAGTTCACGATTCACGCAGAAACGGTCAGCTGAAAGCTCCAGTTTTTCGGCATTCTCTTTTGCCACATCCGCATGCACATCTTCGATGATATCCTCATCATCCGGCAGACGGAAAGACCCCACATTCGTCTCACCTACAATATGTTCACCCGTAACGGAAAGATACACGTTGAGAATATCCACGTCTGCATGGTCCTGAGCTAACTGCCAGGCATCGCACACACACTGACGAGCCATAGAGGGCTCAACTATCTCACCCTTACGCACGCCAGCACTTTTTACCTCTCCGATACCGATGATAGTAGCTGTAGCATCAGGGCGGATTTCCCCAACCACCATGCATGTTTTGGAGGTACCGATTTCGAGACCTACAAGGATTTTAGATTGAGCCATAAAAGATAGGAAAAGTCAGTAGTTAAAAATCAGCAGTGATTACAACTGGAATTATAGCATATCACCCGTGAGCTTGCGCGGGAAATACGCGTCATATTTTACGGTTGCGCCAGCACCTGCTCACAGATTTCAGGTTTCGGCATAATCACAGGTCGCAAGCTCACATATTCCTCCGAATACTGCTCCGACGGCACAAAAAGAAACCCCGGCTCTCTATTACGCAATTCGTATGAAGTCGCTCTGAACACAGGCAACACCTGGTCTGTACTGGGATCGTACGCCTTTTTCCCGGTATATTCCCCCTTCACAATATACTCCACATTCTGGTCGCAACCAAATGTAGCATCCGGCAAGGGCTCCTCCGGCCCGCGATCCGGTGTACGCACCAGCGATTCATCCATCATCACCAGACTGGCCGTGCGCCAGCTCTGCCCGGGTTCGCGCAGATATCCCCAGAACCGGCAAAGCGGCACATAATAACGACGTCCCACAAAATACTCCCCCTTCTCTTCCTGCGCAATTGCTGCCTCGCGTTCACGCAGCGCCTCACAATCGGAACGCAGAGAATGACACTGCGTAAACACCATACAGACCACCAACGCTGTGATAACTTTCTTTCTCATATTTGCCACATGTTCTACCGCATCGCAGCTGCAGGGTCAAGCATAATCTGCGCAGATTCACCACCCCACCCGGCGCCCTGAATTCCCCGTCAGCAAGCCAATATTTACTTGACAATCCCGCCGCCACGCCCATATACTCCGCGTGGGTGCGCAAAGGCAACTACAGGCACGACGCCCGATGACAACCCGGAACCCCTCGGTTCATTCCCCTGAAAAGGAGGACCGCCCGGGAAGAAAGAACGGCACGCACCCTCTGTATCCATCACAATTTTACATTATGCAAATTTTGAAAAAAATCACCCGGTTATTCTCCTATGATATGGGGATAGACCTGGGTACAGCCAATACCCTGGTGTACATCAAGGACCAGGGCATTGTGCTCCGTGAGCCTTCCGTTGTCGCCATGAAAGGCGACAAAGTGAAGGCCGTGGGCGAAGAAGCCAAGAGGATGGTGGGGCGCACCCCCGGCTCTCTGGTGGCAATCCGCCCGCTCAAAGATGGCGTTATCGCCGACTTCGAGGTAGCACACAACATGTTGCGCTACTTTATCAAGCGCGCATGCCAGCGGCGCAGTCTCCGCGGTCCGCGCATTCTCATCGCTCACCCTTCCGGCATCACAGAAGTGGAGCGCCACGCCATTGAAGAATCTGCGTACGAGGCAGGTGCCATCAAGGTTCAACTCATTGAGGAACCCATGGCAGCAGCCATCGGCGTCGGGCTTCCTGTCAGCGAACCGATCGGCAGCATGATTGTTGACATCGGCGGCGGCACCACAGAAGTCGCCATCATTTCCCTCTCGGGCATCGTGTACAGCCAATCCGAAAAATGCGGTGGCGACACACTGGACGAAACCATCATCCGCCACATGTTGGCAGCGCACAACTTGCTGATTGGTCCCCGGACCGCCGAGGACATCAAAATCCGTGTCGGTTCCGCCCACCCGCTGCAGCAGGAACTGCAGATGGAAGTGAAAGGCCGCGACCGCGGTACCGGTCTGCCCAAGATTGTACCTGTGCGTTCCGAAGAAATTCGCGAAGCGCTTCAGGATAAGCTCGATATCATCGTAAGCGCCATCCGCCAGGCGCTGGACCACTGCCCACCGGAACTGGCCAGCGACTTGTACGACCGCGGTATCACCGTGGCCGGTGGTGGTGCATTGCTGCGTGGGCTCAGTGACTTGCTGCATGAACAGACAGGCCTGCCCATCATCATTTCTGAAGACCCATTGAGCGCTGTGGCAGAAGGCACAGGCAAATATCTTCAGGAAAACGATGACGTATTTGAAGAGGAGTAAGCCAAACCGCTGAATCAAACAACGGCTCAGCAGCTCCTGCCTCATCCAGCGCACCAGACCAGCCCGGCACCGCAATATCTGCGGGGACCTCGCTTCTCTTTACGCTCAGGCACCAGCTGCGGACTCTCTCCCGTTTAACAGGTGAAAAACTCCAACCTCAACCCAAAACTTTGTCTTTTATTTCCAAAATGATTAATACAGTGAAACACTTTCTCGGGTTCGGCCAGTGCAACCCGCGAGAGGGAACTACTATCGTCATCAACTCTGAAAAACTGGAACGCCGCGTAGCCTTGCTGGAAGACGGCGTACTGGAAGAATACAGCATTGAGCGTGAAGGCGAAGATAATATCGTAGGCGGCATCTTCAAGGGCCGCGTAAAAAATATCGAGCCTGGGCTCAAGGCTATGTTCGTGGACATCGGCTACGAGAAGAACGCTTTCCTGCACTTCTGGGATGCCCTGCCGCTGGCACTTGATTCCTCACTGGAAGAAATCCAAAAGGAAGGTCGCCCCCGCAAAAAGCAGAAAAAGATTACCAGCAAAGATATTCCGGACATCTACCCCATTGGTTCCGAGATTATGGTGCAGGTAACCAAAGGGCCCATCTCATCGAAAGGCCCGCGTGTAACCACCAATATCTCCCTGGCTGGCCGGTATATTGTGCTCATGCCGTTTACTGATCAATTCGGTATCTCCCGCAAGATTGACGACCCCAAGGAACGCCAGCGTCTGCGCCAGATTGTGCAGAAACTCAACGTACCGGAAGGCATGGGTATCATCATGCGCACGGTGGCACAGGGCCAGCGTTTCCGCCATTTTGTACGCGACCTGGCCATGCTGCTCACCCAGTGGCACGAGGTGGAGGAGAAATTCGCCACCAATCCGGCTCCCATGTGCGTCTACCGCGAACCGGATCTCATCGAACGCACTGCCCGCGACTTCCTCACCGATAACGTGGACAATATCGTGTGCGACAACCAGGAAACCACCCAGCGCATGCAGGAGATTGCCGGCAAGATTTCCCGCCGCTCCAAACGCCATATCCAGTACCACCAGTACCGCCAGCCAATCTTTGAGGAACTCGGTATTGAGAAACAGATTAACGAGGCATTCCAGCGGCAAGTGCTCCTGCCCTGCGGCGGCTATCTGGTAATCGATGAAACAGAAGCCCTCATCGCCATCGATATCAACACCGGTCGCAATAAAGGCAATAAGGACCTGGATAAGACAATCCTCGAAACCAACCTTGAATCAGCACGAGAAATCGCCCGCCAGCTGCGCCTGCGCAATATCGGTGGTCTGGTCGTGGTGGACTTCATTGATATGCGCCACCGCAAGGACCAGATGGCTGTCTACAAGGCCATGAAAGATGCCTTGAAACGGGACAAAGCCAAGACCCAGGTGATGCAGATTACCCCCATCGGGCTCATGGAAATGACCCGCCAGCGCATCAACGAATCACTGCTGGACTATGTAAATGACCACTGCCCGTACTGCCACGGGCGCGGACGAGTGAAGAGCGTCATGACCATGAGCGTGGAGATTCAGCGCCAGCTGAAGGCTACAATCATGCGCTACCGCGAAAATGTGGGCGATATGATTGTGGTGGTGAACAGCGATGTGCTCAGCCGCTTCAAGAACGAAGATGCCAAGCTGCTCATGGAGCTGGAACGCCAGTGCGCCGGCCGCCTCATCTTCCGCAGCGATCCCTCCATCCACCGCGAGGCATTTGCCATTCTGAACCCGGCCAACAATAATAAGCCGCTGTTCCAGATAAACATGTAAGCTCCATTTACAAAACCACGGCACGTTTTCAACCCGAAAACGTGCCGTTCTTTTTTTCCTTGATTTAACTCTAGCTTTCCGTTAGTATACAGGTACTATGAACAGACTTGCAGGTAAAACCGCTATTGTAACAGGTGCCGGTCGCGGCATCGGTCAGGCCATTGCCCACAGCTTCGCCGCAGAAGGTGCCAAGGTCATTCTCATCTCCCGCAACCCAGCTTCCTGCGGCAGCGCAGCAGATGCTATCAACGCAGAATACCCGGACAGCTGCAAAGCGTTCCCCTGTGATGTAGCAGATGCCGCCGCTGTGGATGCCTGCATCAAGGAAATTCTGGCAGAATACCCCGCTATCGACATCCTGGTCAACAACGCCGGCATCACCAAAGACGGTCTGCTCATGCGCATGAAGGAAAGCGACTGGGACGCAGTGCTCACCACCAACCTCAAGAGCGTTTTCCTCTTTGTAAAAGCCCTGCAGCGAACCCTCATGAAGAGTCCGGCCGGCCGCATCATCAACATTTCCTCCATCGTGGGCATGACCGGCAACGTAGGCCAGAGCAACTATTCGGCATCCAAAGCTGGTGTCATCGGCTTCACCAAGTCCATGGCTCAGGAAATTGCCAGCCGTAAGGTGACAGTAAACGCCATCGCCCCCGGCTTTATCTCCACCGATATGACCGATGCCATCCCTGAAAAAGCCCGTGAGGTCCTGCTCTCCCGCATTCCCCTGGCCGACCTGGGCAAACCGGAAGACATCGCTCATGCTGCCACCTTCCTTGCTTCAGATGAAGCCCGCTACATCACCGGCCAGGTACTCGTAGTCGACGGCGGCATGACCATGTAAAACAAATTACATCTCCATCAAAACCACTCTGCCTGATTTTCCTGTCAGGCAGAGTTTTTTATACCCGTTTAGCAACAGACATCCGCCACACCAGGCAGAGGCTCTTCCATTTCGGAGCCCGGGCAAACGCTACAGCCACAGATTTCAGCCCAAAAAGCAGAATACCTGCCCCCATTTTCCGGTTTCGTTTCCATGCGTGCAGAAGAATCTTGAACGCTTCTGCCACTCCGCAGAAAACCTGGACCCGCCATTCAGGCACACTCAAAGCCGCCGGGCTTGCAGGAATAACAGCAAACTGCTTCAGGCGACCCTCCAGCATTCTTCTGTATTTAATAACCGGCAACGCCCCTGCAGAACTGCTGCCTATGCAGGATGAAAGCCGGTGACAGTAATGATACAAGCCTTCATTCACAAAATAGCCTTTCCTGGCGTACATGAGATAGTTTAAATCAAACACGTAATCCTCACCGATAGCAATGGAAGAATCAAACAAAATATTATTATTCCGAATAATGACGGTATCATACAATTTCATGCATGCGAAAGGAATACGTCTGGCAATATTCATCTCAGACAAATCATGCACACCCTCCATCACCTCATCCAGTCGAGTGGGACCATGATAATGCAGCTTTTCATCATTTTCATCACAGTCCCAATACCCACAAACAGCAAAATCTGCTTCAGTATTCACCATGCCGTGCAGAAGCTTCTCCATCATATCCTTCTCCACAGTATCATCTGCATCCACAAACGCGATATAACGCCCACGCGCATGCTCAATCCCTCTGTTCCGAGCCGTGGAAACTCCTGAGTTAGGTTGTTTCAGCACTCTGAGTCTGGATTCTTTTTCTGCATAAGCCTCCAGAATCGCCAGAGAATCATCTGTAGAGCCATCATCTATGCAGATAATTTCTATCTGAGCACATGTCTGGCAAGACAAAGACCGCAAACACCGCTCCAGCCACGGTGCCACATTATACACCGGCACTACAATACTTACATCAATTCCCATCTCCATATAACCGTAGGGTCTGTTATATCATATTCGCTTCTGACCCCGGATTCCTTCTCAAATACAGAATAGGATTTCGGTGTCTCTGCTCCCAGATCTACTAAGCGACGTTTGAAATTTACCCAGCGATAAACAAATCCATTTATCTTTCGCCAGAAAACCGGTTGTTCTGCACAAATTTCAAGCCACTCCTGGTGAGCTCGTTCCGTCCAGGCCAAATTAGAACCAGTCGACACAAAAAGCGACGTCACCAGATCAATCACCTCAAATCTCACATTAAGGCGGAGCAAATCCCGATAAAAAACCAAATCCCCCTGGCATTTCCAGCGAGTATCAAAGCGGGGAACCAATCGCCGGAACATCCTGGCAGAGTAAAAGGATGAATTAGTAATGCAAGTACAATTCAAACGGCTGGACCACGCACGCGGCTGAACCGGGCGACGGTGACACACATATTGATAATCCTTATTTAACACAATGTATGTTCCAAGCAGAACATCAGCCTTCGGTTTCCTGAGCCAGCATTCAGCTACGCGTTTCAACACCCCAGGCAAATACTGTTCATCGCTATTGAGATGAGCCGTCATGTCAGCATCATCCGGCATTCTATCCCACGCTATATTGATAGCATCATACATACCGGCATCCTTTGCACTCTCAAACGTGAAACGATAGCCAGGCACGTCATTATGCGCGGTCTGCCATTCAGCAAGCCATTCCGCAGTACCATCCTGAGACGCACCATCCTGCACATGGTGGTGAACCTCTATTCCTGGCACAACCTGCTCAGCAACAGAACGCACGCACCCCTTCAACCATTGAATCGAATTATACGTAGGTGTGACAATATAACATTTCATACAGGATTCCGGCGTGTGCAAGAGTTATATCACTATTAGTTCGCGCAAGTCAATTGATTTTTAACAAGAATCATCTTCTTAAACCAATCAACCGATTACAAAAAAACATTACCCAAATCATGTGCGTACATACTCCTGCTTCTGATAACTGTTTTTACTTGCCATTTACCATCCGAACAGATATACTCGCAAAAAATTCAACACACTCTGTCTCATGGTCGTTACTTTATTATCAGGTCAGTTAGGAAATACCATGTTCCAATACGCCGTAGTCAAAACCATCGCAGAGGAAAAAGGAATTCCCTTCCGTTATTACCGGATTCCTACGCCTTTGGTCAACAGTACTGACTCGGTGCGTGGCTACGAACTGGATACAATTTTCCCAATCCCCGCAGACGAAAAAGTCACTAATACTCGTTTCTGCACAGAACAATACAATGAACCTCCCTCTGAGGAGCGTGCTCACCCTGGCTATAAGCAGCATCTATTTGAAGCTATACACGAAAACCAAATTGTAAACGGTCTCTTTGCCATGCCGGGACTCATTGAGCATAATCTTCCCAATATACGCCGATGGTTCGCCTTTCCTGAAACCTCTGTATCAAAGGCTCAAAACTTTCTGCAACAGACGATAACACCAGGAAAGAAATCCTGCGCTGTCCATTTCCGCGTTGGTCGCGATTATTTTTCCCTGGGTTACAGGCTGCATTCCTCATACTGGATCAAGGCAGCAGAAGAAGTACTCCGACGCCATCCAGACACTCAATTCATCTGCGTATATGATAAACGCAGCAAAGCAGTAGCAAATTTCATCAAACAATTCCAGGCTGCAGAGTATCACTCATCACTGGTCGATGATATGGCCATGCTGACGCAAGCTGATATTAATATCGTATGCAACAGTACTTTCTCCATTATGGGAGCTTTACTCAACCCTGGCAACATTCTCGCCATCTGCCCGTCCATCTACCCCCCTCTTGATGCAGATACAGCCAAAACCATATATTCCAGACATTGGGTCCGGATTCCTGACACACGCAGAGATTTATTATCCAAATATGCACTAATGCTCAGAAATGTAGTCAAGCGCATCCTGTGCATATGCCATCTTCGCCAGCCATAACCTTTATCAAAGCTCATAATTCATATAATTACAAAAGTTGGGCTGGTAAGCCAATGCTTGATTATTCCTATTCCCTCAACATACAGCAAGATTTCATCGTAACCCCCAGCCATCCCCACAAACAAAGCGCTATTAGATAAAAATCTACGCACTTGTTTCCTGGCAGATTATCCACTTCCCCAATACTATAATGAAGCCTGATATACAGCCACTATCAAACAAGTTCGACTCTCAGAGGACAAGCGAATTACGAAGAATTGCGGCTCATATATACCAGCAAACACTTCGTCAATTTCAACAGTACAAAATGAAGAGCTTAGGTCTCTCTAGCCCAGGACTCCTGGATTTTAATCTGAACAGCCGTAATATCATAACATGAACCTTCTTCTTTCATCCTACTCATTCGGGGCCGGGCGCGGCAGCGAAGCCGGCGTAGGGTGGAATGTAGCCAGGGGCATGGCACTGCGCGGTCACCAGGTCACAGTGATTACCACGCGCGAGTTCAGCGCCAGCAATCGGGAGGCGATTGAAAATGAAAAGCTGCCGATTAAGCTCATCGAAGAAGATTGCGGCATTTCATTCTACCCCAGTTCGCAATCATACCGCAGCTGGCAGCGGCGTATAGGTCGCATCATCCACCGTGAACTCGCAACCGGGCACTATCATTTAATCCACCATGTCACCTTTAACCAATACCGGGATATTCACGATGTTTTTGCGGCAGATATCCCATACCTGATCGGCCCCGTGGGTGGCGCAGAACTAGTACCCCGGCCACTCATGCGCTATGGTGACCTGCCGCTGCGCATGAAGCTCAAGGAAATGTTGCGCTATTGCGACGCAGATGCCCTGCCCCTGCGCCACCGATGCCGCAGACACAAGCAGCCCGGGCTCATACTGGCCAGCAACCGCCCCACAACAGAACGCCTGAAAAACCTGTCAACCGATATCGAAATCTGCCCGGCCATCGCCATACACAGCCACGAAATCATAGATACGCCGCCCCCCGGCAGCGTAGAGGGGGCCTTCATCCTGTTCGATGGCGGCCTGGCGCGCCCGCAGAAAGGCACCTGGCTGGCCATGCGTGCCCTGGCGCGACTGTGGCAGATGAACTGCCGGTTACCGTTGCGCATGGTCGGCATCGCCGCTCAGGATGCAGACAAGATACGCCATTATGCCGACACCTTGCAACTGCCGCCCGAAGCACTGATACTGGAGGCTCAGGTAACCCGAGCCGAAATGCTGCGCTACATGCAGCGAGCCGCCATCATGCTCTCCACCGTATACCGCGACAGCGGCAGCATGGCGCAGCTGGAAGCCCTGGCGCAAGGTTGCCGCATTGTCAGCCTGGATATCCCGAGCCAGGAATGGCTCCCCTCTCACTTCTGCCACAAAGTAGCAGTACAACCCACAACGGAAGCAATGGAGCAAGCTCTTGCTGCGGCTCTGCAACAAGAAGCCCTCGCTCAACCGCACACTGCTGAATGGCACGCAGAACGCAGTGCTTGGCTCCACCAGCACATGACCTGGGAAGCACGCCTCAACACACTCGAAACATACTACCGCCAGTTACTCGCATGAACTCCCCCTTTCAATTCTGGAACCAGATTGACGGTATCTGCATCATCAACCTGGATCACCGCACCGACCGCTGGCTGGAAATAAGCGCTCAGCTCACCCACATACCACAGGATAAGATTCACAGAATCAGCGCTGTATGGGGGAAAAAACTGCCAGATTTCGGCACAGGCCCCTATTTCCAGGGCTGCAATGAGGAAGAAGCCCTCTTCTGGGCAGGCCGTGCCGGGTGTCTGCTCTCACACCGTCGCTGCATTGCATACGCCAGAGAGCACAACTGGAAACGAGTGCTCATACTGGAGGATGACGCCGAGCTTCATACCCCCCTTACCGACAGCATCGGTTCCATGATAGCTGATTCCATGCTCCGGAAAAAATGGGATATATTATACCTGGGAGCAACGCCATACTACCCCGTCGCAAGCCCCGTAAACAGCGTAGATGCAGATGAAGGAAAAGTCACGCTGGCGCGCATCATGGGCCCCCTCTGCACCCATGCCATGATTATCCAGAACCAGGCTTACGATGAAATGCTGAATCTGCTCCCCACCGAAGCCACGGTCTGGAGCTGGCTGGCCACACATCTCTCCTACGACTCATGGCTGGCCAATGAATACGGGCGCACCAGCCGGCATACAATTCTGGGTTGCTATCCTAATCTTTGCTCACAAAGTCTTTCCTATTCAGATATCGAAAACCACGATATTCAGCACGGCATCGGCGCCCTGGGCGGCGAAAGCTGGCCGGTCACCTTCGTAGATGCCGCCACTTTCCGAGGCTGCTTCCGCCAGCCGAAATTTATTTTCAAGAAATGGATGAAACTGGCAGCTCACGCAGCGCTGGGAATCTATTACCGCTTCTGCGGTTACCGTAAGTTCTCCGTTTCCATCGAAAGCGCCGGTTACCTCGGAGCTCTGAAAGCGGCTCTGCAAGTGCTCCGGAACCGGAAATAATCAGCTGGCTAAATCAACCAGCCCCGCAAAACAACGCCCGCACCATATTATGCGGGCGTTTCATTACCAACTCCGGATTATCTCAATCAACTGAGCGCTCCGCCACAATATAGTGCGGGCGCCGCTTGATTTCCATATACATCTTGGAAATATACTGCCCGATGATACCAGCGCAGAACAACTGCAGCCCGCTAAGCAGAACAATAATACACACCATTGAGGTCCAGCCATCCACCGAACTGTGCCACACAATCTGACGCACGCACAATACCACAATGATAACCAGCGCTACCAGCATGCAAAGCATCCCCAACAGTGAGGCGATAGCCAGCGGAAAGGTCGTGAACGCCACAATCCCTTCCAGCGAATACTTGAACAGTTTCCAGAATGACCACTTGGTCTCCCCTGCCACGCGTTCCACGTTCTCATACTCAAGCCACTTGGTGCGGAACCCAATCCATTCATAAAGCCCCTTGGAGAAACGGTTATACTCCGGCATCGACAACAGCGCATCCACCGCTTTACGGTTCAGCAGCTTGTAATCCCGGGCACCGTCCACCAGCTGCGTATGCGAAATCATATTGATAAGGCGGTAGAACATGCGTGCAAAGAACGAGCGGATAGGGGGTTCGCCCTTTCGGGTCGTGCGACGGGTTCCAGCGCAGTCATACCCCTCATCGCGCACCGCTCGCAGCATCTCCGGCAGCAAAGCAGGAGGGTCCTGCAAATCGGCATCCATCACCGCCACATAATCCCCCTTTGCCTCAGCAAATCCTGCCAGCATTGCGCTTTCCTTACCGAAATTGCGAGAAAAGGAAATATAACGCACACAGCCATACTGTGCAGCCAGCTCCCGCATAATCTGCAGCGTATCATCCGCGCTGCCATCATTCACCATGATTACCTCAGGCTGGATATCATCTAACTCATCCAGAACACGAGAAAGCTCTTTCATGAAAGGATGCAACGCATCTTGTTCATTATAACAGGGCACAACAAGTGAAAGACGGGGCATGCTTTAATTCTAATGACATTGTGCCGGCATTGCAAGAAAAAAGCCTGTCCTTTTCAGGACAGGCTTTCCATCATCTTTTTCAATGAGAATCAAGGCATCTCCACCATATCACGGGCAATGTAGAGGGCCTCGCGGAGCACCGGGTCCAGATTCGAAGGATAATCCGGGGTGTCAGTAAGCTCATCTTCCGGGTCCTTGTTCTCATCCATGTACTCATTATCATCATCCTTGGAAGCGAGCGGCAGTTTAGGTGCCTTCACATCCGATAACTTCAGGCGATAAATCGTAAGATTCTTTTCATCCTCAGCCGCAAGCTGTTCATAACGCACCTTACGCTCGGCATCAATCGCCTTCTTGCGCTCCAGCAACTTACTATTTTCGGCCTGGCGCACCTCTTTATTCAAGGAAATCTCGTTCTTCTCGTACCGGACCTTAGCGCGGGCAATATCCTCGCGGGTATACTGCATATCCTTATCCTGCGCGGTACGCGCCTGACTACGCGCCATCAACTCCGGAAGAATCCGGGCAATACGGGAACTCTTCACATAGCCACCGGCGCGGGGAATCTCATCATACGGCATGGCGTAATCCTGTTCACCCTCTCCCAGTCGCAGTCCTGCCGTCACCGTGGGCAGCACAATATCACTGCTCACGCCACGCAACTGTGTGGAAGCTCCGCCCACGCGGTAAAACTTCTGCGTGGTTACCTTAATCATACCGCAGCCCTCACGCGATGAGAAATACGGCATATAGTCCGCCAATCCGCGGGGAACCTGCACCGTTCCCTTACCGAAGCTGGCTTCATCGCCCACAATCACGGCACGACCATAATCTGCCATAGCTCCGGCAAAAATTTCAGAGGCAGAGGCACTCAGCTTATTGATAAGCACCACCAGATCGCCAGTGAAAAGCGGGCGACCGCTCACGGTCAGGCGCTCAACATGCGAGCGGGAATCCTTCACCTGCACCACAGGACCAGCCCCGGTAAAGAAGCCGACCATCTTGCGCACTTCATCCAGCGAACCACCGCCGTTGAAACGCAGGTCCAGCACAATACCCTCAACCCGCTCCTGCATCATACGGCGCATAATCTTCTTCACATCCGCCGCGCAGTGCACATCTCCATCATCCAGGTCGATATAGAAAGAAGGCAGGGTCAGAATACCCAGGCGATATGTACGCCCGCCATCCTTCATATCAACGATACGACCACTGGCAAGCTCCTCCGACATGGGAATCTCATCGCGAACAATGCTCACCACCTTCTCTTCACCGGAGTCGGCACTCTGCACACGCAGCTTCACCGTCACACCCTGCTGCCCACGGATAAGATCAACCACCTTATCAATGCTCAGGAACATGATATCGGTCCAGTTATCATCGCCGCGCGAATCCACCGCAACAATACGGTCACCCAGCTGCAACTGTCCACACTTCGCAGCGGGACCACCCTTCACAATTCCTTCAATTGTGGTGGAGCCATCGTCATCCGATTGCAGCTTAGCACCAATCCCCACAATGGAGGCCTTGATCATATCCTTGAAGCGCTGCTCTTCGCGGGCGCCCATGTAATCACTGTGCGGGTCGTACACATGCGCCACCGCATTCAGCAGGTATGAAACCATATCCTCCCGGTCGGCCTCCTGAATCTCATTGCGCATACGCTTGATACGGGCCAGCATCTTATCCGTTACCGACAATTCCTTCGCCACCGGAGAAGGCTTACCCTTCGCCGCAGCCAGACTCTCCAGATTCTCACGCCGCAGCACCTCTGTCAGCAGCATATCCTCCACCTGGTCGCGCCACACCTGGTCAAGCTCAGCGGCATTCTTCGCGCGCGGCAGCTTCCGGCGGCTGCGCGGCACCGTACGATCCGAATCAAACACCGGCATCTTCCGCGCATACTCCTGCAGCAGCTTCTCTGCCTGAGCAATTCTGGGCAATGCTCTCTCACTGAAATAAGCATACAGCTCCTCTGCCAGGCGCGTAGTCTGGTTCGCCAGCAGATAATCACCGAAACTGCTGGCATAGCGATTGCGCAGATACTCCACATCCTCCTGAGTCAGGAACAAATGCTGCATATCGAGCGTCTGCACATAGCACTCCAGAAACTGCTGGTACATCTCCTGCGAAAAACGAGCTCGCGAAAAATGCCCATTCTGCAGCACCAGTGAAAACTGCTTACCGATGATATCATAATCTGGCTCAGCATAACTCACAGAAGTACACGACACCAGAGCAGCCATAGCGGCAACCCCCAGTGCACAGGTACGCTGTTTCCAATTTGCAAAAATCTTATTCATAAATCGTGATATCTTTCCATACCGGCACCCTTGGTGTACCGGCCGTTCTCTTTTCTGTCTTAAAAATACGCTGCTGAACCGCCAATTCTGTCAGAAATAGTCCCATTTTGACAAAATCAGGGGTTAAGCCAGTACACTCAGGCCTTCTTCTGCCGACGAGTTGATTTCACCACCTTGCCACCCATCGACTCGACAAGCCCACGCACACCGCGTTCCAGTACCGCAACCTTCTCACGATTTTTTTTCAACGCTTGTTCCAGTCGTGTTGCCCGGGTCTTGGCCGTGCGAGCCTCAATACGGGCCTTCCGCAACTCCTCCTTCATATCCTCCGGTGCCGCATCCACCTTGCGGCGCCCAGGCCGCGTACCGGCAAAACGCTCAAGAACCGCATCTTCGGCCTGCTTTTTCCACAACGAAACCAACGTGGCCGCCACGCCTTTCTCCTTAGCTATCTTCTGTATCGTCACCTTCCGGCTCATCACAGCAAGTACTATCTCTGCTTTTTCTTCCGGCGCGTAAGTCGCGCGTGCTTTATTTGTATCAGCCATATTCCTGAAATCGAATGATATTTTCTGTTTAATACTACGTTTATCCCACCATTTCAAGCATATATTCAGTATTCATCATAAATACTGACACAAGCCTCCTTCCTCCTCATATTTCTCATATCATTCATACCATCTTTCTCTATCATATTTCTCTCATACTACCCTGAACCAGATACTCTCATGAATAAGTTCCGACTCTCGCTCCTGCTTTATTATCAGCCGAGTAAAATCAGAGTATTCTATATGCGTTTTCAGGCAGTTTTCTGAAATGAATACAAAAAAGAGAGGGAGTTACATTTTATTGTAACTCCCTCATCCTCAAGAATACGCACGAATGGACTCGAACCATCACGATGTTACTCACTAGAACCTGAAACTAGCGCGTCTACCAATTCCGCCACGTGCGCATTTGATTGGTGCACGCGCAGTTTATCACAAAGCTTCATTCTTTGCAAGCCAATTCTGCAAAAATTTCAAAAAAATATTTCAGGTGGGCAAGAAGCCAGAGGAAACCGCCATTGCGAAAGCGCGAGCAAGAGCAAATAAAACACTAAACCACAAAGGTACAGATAATGATACGACGAATAATTTACCCAAACGGCCATGAGATGCCGCTTGCACCGGCAGCAGCAGCGTGATATAATGCGGCACAGATGGAGCCAGACAGTACAGCCGTGACCCCGAGCACTCGCAGCATGCGCGGAGCGACGCGTCGGCGCTCGCTGAGGCCGGAAGGCACGCAGCCCAACGTACCAGACCATGAAATCCTGCGCAAGATAGGCACCGGCGCCTACGGCGAGGTGTGGCTGGCGCGCTCCGTAACAGGCGCATACCGGGCAGTCAAGGTCGTGTGGCGGGAAGACTTTGCGGATGAGCAGGTCTTCATCCGCGAATTCGATGGCGTACTGACCTATGAACCCATAGCGCGCGGCATTCCGGGGCTGGTGCATATTCTGCACATCGGGCAGCACGGCGGGGCGTTTCCATATTATTTCTATGTAATGGAACTGGCGGATGATGCCTACACCGGCACCCACACCGACCCGGATTCCTATGTACCACGCACACTGTACAGCGATATGCAGCAATACGGGAACCGCCCTATGCCGCTGGACTATGTACTGGAAGTAGGGTGCCAGTTATCGCGCGCACTGGCCGGGCTGCACGCGCAGGAACTCACCCACCGCGATGTCAAGCCGACCAATGTCATATTCATCAACGGCCGGGTCAAACTGGCAGATGCAGGGCTGGTGGCCCACAGCAACCAGCGCAGTTTTGTAGGCACAGAAGGGTATATTCCGCCGGAAGGGCCGGGAACCCCGCGGGCAGATGTATACGCTCTGGCCAAAGTGCTGTATGAAATGTCCACAGGTATGGACCGGCTGCACTTCCCCTCCCTGCCGGCAGAACTACCGGAAGGCGCCACACACCGCCGCTGGGTAGAGTTCAACAAAATCATCTGCTCCGCGGCTGACCCGCAGGTCCATCACGATACAATAATCAACGCCAAGCAATTCGCCGAAAAGCTGGAATACCTGAGAGATGAGGCCGTACTGCGCCGCAAGCGTCGGCGTTCCTGGAGAAAAACAGGAATACGAGCCGGAATAGCAGCGCTGCTGCTGGGTGCTCTGTGCGGAACAGCCCTGCTCCTGCTGCCGGAAGATATGCCGGAGCGCCTATCCAGGGCAAAGGACACCCTGCTGGGTAACGAACCGCTGCCCCCCGCACCGGAACCGGAGCAGACAAACAAACCAGAGCCCCCGCCCCCACCCCTGCCCCAGCACGGGCAATACTTTGTGGGCAGCGTGCCAGCCGGCGCCTCTATTTACACAGAAGATGGCATCTACCTGGATGAGACCCCCTACGGTCCCATCACCGCTGAGACCGGCAAGCGCATGGCATTCATCCTCCGCAAGGAAGGGTACGCAGATTCCCACGTCAGCGGGATCATACCCCCCGGCAGCCTGTTGTCACTGGGCGGAGAGCTTCTACCCTACCGCCCGCCGCGTACCGGAGAAGTGTGGACCGATGCCCAGGGCACACGCTACCGCCCGGCCGGCAGTGTGCATGAAGCCATGACCCCCGTCACCCCGGACCAGTTCCGCGAATTCCAGCAAGCCGCTCCAGAACTGGCTAACCAGTTCGAGGTAAAGGAAGCAGGCGGGCACCTGCTCACCTCTCAGGAAGCTATCAGCGCATTCACACTCTGGCTGACCCGCCAGTGCGAAAAGGCCGGCACAATCGGCCGCGATCATTCCCTGATAGCCAGACCGGATTCCGGCACAGCCGCCGGGCCAGACTTGTGCGGCTACCGGCTCTGCACAGTGCTGGTACAGAAAACCCCGGTCAGCATCTACACAAACCCCGCAGGTGCCAGCGTCATGCTCAACGGCATGCCGCTGGGTATCACCCCCATGCAATCCGTGAGTCTGCCACTGGCTCCGTATTATCTGGAAATCCGTCTGCCCGGCTATTCCACCGTCCGCCGCAGCGGTCTTTCTCCCAAGGGTCTGGTGCTCAATCTGCGTCTGCAACCAAACCACTCGGTGAGTTTCGGCAATGAATGGATTAACAGTCTGGGACTGAAACTGCTCCCCATGCAGCCGAATCTCCTGGTCTGCGCCACAGAAATCCGGCTCGCAGACTACCGGCAATACTGCAAACACACCGGTACAGCCGAACCACCGGGTACCAGTTTTGAGCAGAATGAACACCACCCGGTTGTCAATGTCTCCCGGAATGAAGCCGAGGCCTTTGCTGAATGGCTCACTCAAAACGAACGCGCCAACGGGCTGATTGAAGAAACCGATTCCTATCGTCTGCCGACAGATGAGGAATGGAGCATCATGGTAGGCTGCAAGGACAGCAACGGCCAGAGCCCCTATGAACGGCAGCGCGTGCGCGCCACAAGCGGAGTCGAATACCCCTGGGGCCGCAAGTGGCCACCCACCCGCAATTCCGGCAATTTTGCCGATAGCAGCGCCATTCCAGGCGTACGGGCTGACCATGTGATACCGGGATACCACGATGATTTCGCCTACACTGCACCGGTTGGTTCTTTCCCGCCCAATGCTGTGGGGCTGCATGACCTGGCCGGCAACGTGCAGGAATGGGTCAGTGGTGAATACGGTGGCCCGGAAAACTTCAACTTCCGCAATTACGGCGTAACTCGCGGCGGCGACTACACCTCATTCCGCCCGGGACAGCTCAGCTCGCACCGCCGCACCCCGCACCCGGCAGATACACACCGCCCGGTTATCGGGTTCCGGCTGGTGCTGGAACGCAAGTTCTCTCAGCCTTAAAACGTCAACGAATAACAGAGCCGGGGTCAGTCCAGGTGGACGGAGACAGTACACGGCCGGGAAGAATGACGCATTTGCAGCCGATTCGGGAGTGTTCGCCGACGAAACACCCCAGCTTATTACGGCCGGTCAGGTGCAATTCTCCCTGCCAGGGCATGCGGATTTCACCGGCATCGTGCCGGAAATTGCTGAAGATACAGCCACCACCCACATTCACATCATCCCGGATGATGGAATCCCCTATGTAGCTGAGATGCGACACAAATACAGAGTTGCCAAGCAGGCTGCTCTTGACCTCCACCGCGTTTCCGATAACGCAGTTATCGCCTACCGAGGTTTCTCCGCGAAGATAAGCATTCGGGCCGATGCGGCATCCGCGACCGATACGCACATGCCCCTCAATCACGGTACCGGGCAGCACAACAGACCCCTCACCCAGTGCCAGAACCCCCAGCACATGAACACCGGGGCAGATTTCGCCCCGGATATCCGGCTGCAGCCCCAGCAGAGACTCACACGATTCCTCAAGCTCTTTCCATGGTTCCATAGCTTCATTTACTTCCCGATATTAAAACGACGGCAGGCCTCCAGCAAAGCCTGATAGGCAGATTTCTCCCCACCGGGCGGCGGCTCCATGAAGAGCGGCTCCGGGTAAACATGCGCAAACCGGTCACCGTCGGCATCCCGTTCCTTGCCGGAAAAGGCAAAATTCTCATCTGCCTGCGGGCATTCTCCCCACGGGCCACCCATCCAGGCTGCGACATCTCGCACATTGCGGTATGGGCGGCAATAGGCATTAATCCAGTAATCCACAACACTTGCACGCTCGCGGGGTTTAGAGCGTTCCCGCCGGCTGACCGGGTCCAGGGTCACCACCAGCACCTTACCCTCATGCGGCACATCCTCCACACCGCGCAAGGCATCCATAATGGCAGAACCACCGTAACTGTGGCCCAGCAACACCACGTCCGCCTGCGGATTCATCTGCAGGAACGCGCGCAAATCGCGTTGCAGTTTCCATGTACTATGAAAAAGGAGATTCCCGGTACCGCTGTCCCAGGCATAATAAGCGCGCAACTGGCGACCGGTACCAGGCAGCAGCGGCATCTGCTCATACACCGAGCGGAAATGCAGCAGCACCTGCTCAGAGAAACCACCCACAAAAATAAGCGCCAGCTCAGCTTTCTCAGCCGGCAGCGGCAACTGGCACCGGCGCCCCACAAAACCCGAGCGGGGCTCAGGGATTATCCCCTCCGCGAACCGGGGCTGAGCACAGGAAACCAGCAAGGCACCCCCCAGACAGCAGTAGAAGAACAATCGCCTCATGACAAACCAGTGAACAATTTCTGCAGATAGGGCTTGAGGAGCACATACAGCGCTTTTTCCTGCTCTTCGGAAAGCACCACATCATGCATCGCCACGCGATCATGCATCACCGTGCCGGCCAGGCACTGCCCATTCGTAGCATAAATATAAAAACGATTCCGGGCCAGTGGCGCATGCTCGTCATCCGTCTGATAAGCCAGTTCCGGCACATCCCGGGCTTCACCGGCTTTCAGAATATCGCACACAGCGGCGCGCACTTCCTCACTTACCGGCCAGATTCCCTTTCCATCCTCATTCAACCAGGCTGGCTGAAACGGCGTGACAGCCAGCTTCGGAGATTCCAGCATCTCCAGCACGGCTTCCTCACTCACAGAACCTGTCGGAGTCTGGCACCCCGCCAGCATGAACCCGGCTGCAACAACAGCTACAACACTGATGGCAAATTTTTTCTTCATATATCAAAAGAGTCAGAATCACTGTTCAGCACGGACAATATCACTGGCCATCTGGGCCGTGGCCGCTGCCAGCAGGGCCACCACATCATCAAAGCCCTGAATCCCGCCATAATAAGGGTCCGGCACCTCGCGAAGCGGGCAGTCATCTGCAAACCAGGCACTCATCGGCACCACCTTGGCCATTTCTTCCGGGGTACCCGCCAGCGCTATCACATCTTCATAATTAGAATCATCCTGCGGCACAATCAAATCAAAATCCGCAAAATCCTTCCGACTGAACTGGCGGCCGCGGTGGCCGTTATACTCAAATCCGGCACGCGCCAGAGCAGCCAGCATGCGGGAGTCCGGCTTTTCTCCGATATGGTAGGCAGCCGTGCCGCAGGAATCCGCCTCCACATGGTCCGCAAGCCCCGCCGCCTGAACCGCAGCCCCGAAAGTTATTTCAGCGGCCACCGAGCGGCAGATATTGCCAAGGCACACAAAAAGCACACGGTAAGTCTGCGCAACAGATTCCGGTTGACCATCATCGCCAATTCTGGTATGTACATCCATGTCACCTCACATACTAGCACAACATGTTAAGCATTGCACGCCTGAATTCAGCCCCCGAAATATTTTACTCCCTGCAGGGGGAAGGAACCCGCTGCGGCACACCGGCTGTCTTTCTGCGTCTTGCCGGGTGCAATCTTACCTGTAAGTGGTGTGATACCAAACACTCATGGCGAAGCGGAATCACCCGCACAGCAACAGAAACGGCAGCAGATATCACCAGCCACCATTGCCAGTCTCTTGTCATAACGGGCGGTGAGCCGCTCCTCCAGCAAGAGGGTCTGGAACATCTCATCTCCCTTATACCGGCTGATACTTTCATTGAGATAGAAACCAACGGCACCCTGCTCCCGACTCCCGCACTCGCCCGCCGGATTAACCAGTGGAATATATCCCCTAAACTAAACCACTCCGGCAATCCTGCGGACAACGCCATCGTCCCGGAAGCCCTGCAATTCTTTGCCCGGCAGCCCCAGGCCTGGTTCAAATTTGTCGTCCAGAGCGAGGAGGACTGGGCCGGAATCGCAGCCCTGGGACTACCACGCGAGCGCATCCTCCTCATGCCCTGCGCCACAACCCGCGCTGCTCTCGAAGCCGCCCGCCCAGCTGTGGTTGATATGTGCCTGAAACACCAGGTACGGCTCGGAGACCGCCTTCACCTCACCCTGTGGGATGATAAAAAGGGAGTCTGACCCACAAAAGAACAATCAGACCTAACTACTTGCCTTGCCCTGTTCTACGTGTTAAACAGAACATCGGCATGAAAAAACTCCTCATCTTCCTCAGCTGCTTCAGCGCTGCGGCATCGGCCGCTCCATATTATCTCGCGACCCCACCCGGCGGTGGCCTTACCCCTGCGGACTGGCAACCCACCTACAGTCTGGAAGGGCTCTACGCCGTGGGCCAGAAAAACACACCCGATACTGCAGGATTCCGCGGCGGACTTGAACTCTACAGCAATGGCGATGCTGGCATCCGCCATGAATTCTCAGTGCAGATTGCCCCGCAATGGGGCAACGGACACCGCCACCGCGACGAAGCACGCGCCTCCCAGCACCTTTTTCTCGCGCCTGTCACCCTGGGCTACACCCTCAACATAGCGATTGCTGAGCCCGTGTTCCTGACCATGGGCGGCAAAGCAGGCTATGCCTGGGGACACTACAAAGAAAGCGCCGCAAGCCACCACGAATCCGGTGCCTGCGGCGGCTTTACCTTTTCCGCCGGTGCCGGACTCAGAATTCAATGCAGTGAGCGGCTCTATGTGCACGCCGGATACGAATTCGGCCGCACATACACGAACACCCGGCACAATGACATCTGGGGGCAGCATATCATCACTGCCGGGCTCAGCTGGCTTTTCTGAAAATTCAGGGCGCAGCGCCGTAATCCCGCTTACCAAAAATAGCAGACCCAACGCGCACGATGGTAGCGCCCTCTTCCACCGCGACCGCGTAATCATGACTCATCCCCATGGAAAGCTCCGGCAGGGGCAAGGGCCCCTGAGCACGCAGTTGTTCTGCCAATGCACGCAACGCCCGGAATGCAGGGCGAGCACCCTCCGGGGATTCCGTGGGGGCGGGTATGCACATGAGCCCGCAGATTTCGAGATACGGCAATGCCACCAATTGAGCCCAGAGCTCCTGCAGCTCCACAGGGGTAAAGCCATGCTTGCTTTCCTCGCCATCCACATTCACCTCCAGCAGAATGCGCGCTGTCGTCCCCAGCTCACCGGCTATACGCGACACAGCCTCTGCCAGGCGCAGTGAATCCACCGCCTGGAGCAACCCGAACCCCTGCTCCAGCGCCTTGCGTACTTTATTGCGCTGCAGCGGACCAATGAGATGCCACTCACAATCTGCCGGCATTTCCGGAATTTTGCTCATAGCCTCCTGCAGTCGGTTTTCTCCGAAAAGCCGCTGTCCGTCAGCGTATGCCTGCATAATATCCTCCACGGGAAAGGTCTTGCTCACAGCCAGCAGTTTTACACTGCCGGGAGCACGACCTGCCCGCTGCTCTGCGGCCGCTATGTTCGCCTTAATCTCCTGCAACTGGTCCTGTATGTACATGCTGGTATCATAGCACGCCGGGCACTACTTAGCGAGATAAAAATCAGCAGTTTTCGCCGGATCACACGTGTCCCAAAGAATATGAAAAATAGCCCTGAACGACATAAAGGCATAGTGTTCTGTATGAAAAATCATAGTGGGGCATCACCCGCCTCACCATTGTCAGTAAGCATTCATTTGAGACTCTATCGGCGTAAGCCGCTAACTTCCAATTCGTCAATCGTAAATCCAAAATCGTAAATCCTCGTGTGCCAAATCTTTGGGACACGTATGTCGCCGGATATCAGGCCGCCTGCCCCTTGCTGACGACAACTGAGCCACGCAAGACTCAAACACAAAAAATCGCCGGGATGAAAAAAACATCCCGGCAATTTCTATAGACGCTATTTTGCGTGGTAACGCAAGCCTCAGGCGAACACGCCCACAGCCTCGGCAGCGCAGGCAATCATGTAGTCGCGGTTGAGCTTGGCGATATTGTCCACGGAGATACCCTTCGGGCAAGCGGCTTCGCACTCGTACTGGTTGGTGCAGTTACCGAAGCCAAGAGCATCCATCTGGCGCACCATGGCAAGCACACGCTTGTTCTTCTCCGGCTGACCCTGGGGCAGCAGGTTAAGGTGAGCGGCCTTGGCAGAGGTAAAGAGCATGGCGGAGCTGTTCTTGCAGCTGGCCACACAGGCACCACAGCCTACACATGCTGCGGCGTCGAAAGCGGCATCAGCCGTCTTCTTGCGCACGGGCATGTTATTGGCGTTCGGGGCAGAACCGGTGCGGATATCAACGAAACCGCCAGCGGCGATAATGTTGTCCAGTGCGGTACGATCCACCATGAGGTCGCGCAGCAGCGGGAAAGCCTGAGCGCGGAAGGGTTCAATCCAGATGGTGTCACCATCCTTGAACTGGCGCATGTGCAGCTGGCAGGTGGTCACCTTCTTGCCGCCGTGCGGCACACCGTTAATGGTGAGGGAGCACATACCGCAAATACCTTCGCGGCAGTCATGGTCGAACACGATGGGTTCCTTGCCCTCGTGCACGAGCTCCTCGTTCACGATGTCGAGCATCTCAAGGAAAGAAGCCTCATCCGGGATGTTCTTAGCCTTGTAGGTTTCAATGCGGCCCTGAGCCTGTGCATTCTCCTGGCGCCAGACCTTAAGCGTAAGATTGAGATTAGCCATAATTATATAATCTTAAAGGGTTGGAATGAGGTTATCTTTACTTGTAGGAACGAATGGCCAGGTGCACGGTATCGAAGGTAAGCGGCTCCTTGTGCAGAACCGGCAGTTCGTCTGTGCCCTTGTATTCCCAGCAGGCAACGTAGGCGAAGTTCTCGTCGTCGCGCTTGGCTTCACCGTCAGCCAGCTGGTGCTCAAGACGGAAGTGTGCACCGCAGGATTCCTCACGGTTCAGAGCGTCGTAGCAGAGCACCTCGGCAAAGTCGAGGAATGCAGCTACACGCCAGGCCTTCTCGAGTTCCTGGTTCACGCCTTCGGCGCTGCCCACAACCTTCACGTTGGTCCAGAATTCCTCGCGGATGGCGGGAATCTTCTCGATGGCGTCCATGAGGGATTCCTTGGTACGGCCCATGCCTACGTCTTCCCACACGAGCTTGCCCAGCTCGCGGTGAATTTCGTCGGGGCTCTTGGTACCCTGGACATCCATCATCTTCTTGATGCGGGCCTTCACTGCGTCCTCAGCCTCCTTGAATTCGGGGGCGGCGGTAGTCACAGTGCCGGGCTTCTGAGTGGTCAGGTAGGTCGGCAGGGTGGCAGAAATCACGAAGTAGCCGTCGGAAAGGCCCTGCATGAGAGCAGAAGCACCCAGACGGTTGGCACCGTGGTCGGAGAAGTTAGCCTCACCAAGCACATGGAGACCGGGGATGGAGGACATCAGGTTGTAGTCCACCCACAGACCACCCATGGTGTAGTGAGAAGCGGGGTAAATCATCATCGGCTGCTCGTGGGGGTCCACGTCGGTAATCTCCTCGTACATTTCGAAGAGGTTGCCGTACTGGCCGTCAATCCACTCCTTACCCATGCGGTTGATGGCATCCTTGAAGTCAAGGAACACGCCGCGACCGGTATTGGCCACGCCACGCTCATCATCACATGCTTCCTTGGCAGCACGGGAGGAAATATCACGCGGAGCCAGGTTACCGAAGGAGGGGTACTTGCGCTCCAGGTAGTAGTCGCGATCGCCCTCAGCCACATCGGAAGGTTTCATCTCGCCGCGGCGGATCTTGGCGGCCACCTCACGGCTCTTGGGTACCCAGATACGGCCATCGTTACGCAGAGACTCGGACATGAGGGTCAGCTTGCTCTGGTAGTCGCCCTTCACAGGAATGCAGGTGGGGTGAATCTGGGTGAAGCAGGGGTTTGCGAAGTATGCACCCTTCTTCCAGCAGGCGCAGGCAGCACCCACATTGCAACCCATGGCGTTGGTGGAAAGGAAGAACACACGGCCGTAACCACCGGTGGCGAGCAGCACGGTATCACCTGCATAGCTCTTGATTTCACCGGTCACCATGTCGCGCACCACGATACCCTTGGCGTGACCATCGACCACCACCAGGTCCATCATTTCGGTGCGGGGGTGCATCTGGATATGCCCCTTGCCGATTTCCTTCTCCATGGCCTGGTAAGCGCCGAGAAGCAGCTGCTGGCCAGTCTGACCGCGGCTGTAGAAAGTACGCTTGAGCTGAGAACCACCGAAGGAGCGGTTGTCAAGCAGACCACCGTATTCGCGGCCGAAGGGCACGCCCTGAGCCACACACTGGTTGATGATATTGCAGGACACCTCAGCCAGACGATACACGTTGGCCTCACGAGCGCGGAAGTCGCCACCCTTCACGGTGTCATAGAACAGACGGTACACGGAGTCACCGTCGTTCTGATAGTTGTGAGCAGCATTGATACCACCCTGAGCAGCAATGGAGTGAGCGCGGCGGGGGCTATCCTGGTAGCAGAAGCAGTGTACATTATAACCCAGCTCAGCCAGCGTGGCAGCAGCAGCGCCACCAGCCAGACCGGAACCCACAACCAGCACCGTGTACTTGCGGCGGTTATTGGGGTTGATGAGCTTGGCTTCGCGCTTGTACTTGGTCCACTTCTCAGCAATGGGGCCATCCGGAATGCAGGAATCCGGCATGTAGTCGCTTACAGGAAACTTGATATCTTTCATAAGTGTCTATGAATGGGAAAGTGTTACTTGAGGATGCCGCAAAGGAAGGCAACCGGGATGGAGATGAAAGCGCCGCACACCACGATGCCGAAAAGCACAGCGATGATGTTGTAGAGCGGACGCACCTTGCGAGTGGCAAGACCAAGAGTCTGGAACACAGACTGCAGACCGTGGCGCACATGCATGAAGAGGGCGCAGATAGCCACAATGTAGAAGCCGGAGCATACCGGATTCAGGAATGCTTCACGGATATGGCCATAGCAATCGGAAGGATCGCCATTCACCGTCAGCTGCCACAGGTGGAAAAGCAGGAAGCAGAAAATCATGATACCTGTAAGCACCATGGTACGGGAAGCAAGAGTCGCTTTCAGCGTACCTTCCTTCTGGTACTGGGTGCGGGCATTCACGTTCTCTATCTTGAGAGCCAGTGTCAACACCACATGGATGAGGAGAACGGCGGCAAGACCGAGACGAATAGCCCAGAGCAACCAGGCGGGCATGGTGTGCAGACCGGTGGCGTAGGCATCAATCCAGGAGGGCACTCCATTACCGGGATCACCACCGTAGATGGTCATGTTACCGGCCAGATGCCCCACGAGGAACAGGAGGAGACACGCACCCGTCAGGGCCACAAGAATCTTGCGACCAATCGAGGACGTGACGAACTTGCATGCTGTCGTGATAATATCGTTCATATGCGCAATAACGTCTTTGCGGAAATAATCTACCGCAAACACCCCCAAAAAGCAAGCCCCAAACGCCGTCTCGATGCTAAATTCTGCACTTCACAGCGCCAGCAGCACAGCAAACACTGCCAGCAACACAGCAAACAACGCATCAATAGCAGTTGTATGCTTCAGGTAAAACTGCCGCACTGGCCGCGCCTGCAACATTGCGCTCCACAGCACCCAGCCAGCCAGACAAGACAATGAAAGCACCACCACCAGCGCCGTGGAAAACCAAGGGTAAATACTTGCATATGCATTTAACGGCGCAAAGGATAGACCACAGATGAACAAGGTGCATTTCGGGTTCAGGATATTACAGAGGAAGCCCTGTGCAAACAAAACAGGCAATGTTTCGCGCGCTCCGGTTTCCAGCGTTTCTGATTTCACCTCAACCTTTCGACGAGGAAAAATCCGCCAGGACAGATATAGCAGCCAGCCGGCAGCCGCCAAGCGCAGCAGATAAGACCAGGGCTGCGACATCAACCACGCCCCGATACTCACCACCAGCACCGACTGAATCAGAAATCCTGCCGCTATACCACTCCCCACCGCTGCTCCAGCACGAAATCCTTGCGCCAGCGCTGTCCGGAACACGAAAAATAAATCAGGCCCCGGGCTGAGCTGCGACACCAGGAGCACCCCCCACAACACAGCCAGACACCCCACGGCCTCCGCCATCATATCTGCACCTCCGGCAGCGGCAACACTACATTCGTCTGCATGGGAGACTTACGCTGCAAAACATGCTCCGAAAGCGGAGCCGCGCTCTCATAGGCCGCGCGGAACATTTCCATCTTGGCATCCACGTTATCCGCGTGGTGCAGAATCAGCGCTTCCGGCACCTTCGGCAGCACAGGAGAACCATACTCCAGCAGACCGTGGTGAGAAGCCACCAGATGCAGCAGATGCAGACGCACCTGTTCCGATGCCGGGATAAGAGTCTTCCACTCAGCCCGGCACTCCGGCGTCATCATATCGCGCCAGAGTTTGTTGATTATCTCAATTCCCACAGGAATATGGCTGAGCAACTCCCCGGCCTCGGTATAGGGCATTTCCAGGCTATGCTCAGCATAATCATTCTCAACAATCTTGCCACAGTCATGCAGCAAGGCCCCGGCCAGCACCAGATCCCGATTCAAACGCCCGGGGTACACACCACAAAGGGCTGCTGCCACCCTCATGACACTGGCAATATGCTCCACCAGCCCACCGCGCCGGGCATGGTGAAAATTGCGAGCAGCAGCCGCGCGGCGGAAGCGGGTTTCGTGCTGCTCCAGAAACAAGCGGCACACACCCGCCAGACGCGGGTCCTTCATCTCAGCCACAAAAGCACAGATACACTCCCAGTCTTCCTGCTGACGAGCAACCAGTTCAGGGCTGCCGGTCAGCACCTGTTGTTCTTCTTCCGGCGTGAGCGGGCGCAGATAAGCATCCCCCAGCTCCATTCCATACTGGCTCGACTGCCACTGACCGGTTACCGCCACGGGCGCCGGCGGTTCCAGCATATCAAAATCTGTATACCAGGGTGAGGTTTCCCATATTTTGAAAGAAACTGTGCCGGCAGCATCTGCCAGCACAACTTCAAGATAAGGCTTTCCATTCTTAGTGGTGCGAGTGCTCTTCTGAGTCACCTGCGCCAGCAAAGTACCCTGCACCGCGGCTGTTGCAGCCTCGGCATTCAACTCTGTCGTGCTACCGAACTGCATCTCCGCTTTGCGAGGGTTAAAGGTTATGCAGCGGGCTGTTCAGCCGGGGCGGGAGCGGCATCCACAGCCGGTGTCGGAGCAGGCACGGGGCCTTCTCCCTCTGCTGCCGGAGCAGGTGTCAGATTCTCCAGATTCTCCACAGGAGCGGCGGGCTGTTCAGCAGCCGGCGCTTCAACAGCAGCTGCCGGTGTTTCCACCTGCTTCACATTCAAATCAGACTTCTCGTTCTGAAAACGGGCATTCATAAGCACGGCCAGCACAAAGCAAAGCACCATGAAGAGAGTCCCGAAAAGAACCGTACCCTTTTTGAGCACATCAGTTGTCTGGGCACCGAATGCCTGATCAGTCATCTGAGCACCGAATGCTGCACCCAGACCTTCCTGTTTCGGGCGCTGCATCAGCACGACGAGCAGAAGCAGGGCGCAGACAATGAGAAGAATAGCGAAAACAATGTAAATAGCGGCATTAAGCATGGCAGGAATTATATCTTAGTTGAAAGGATTTGTAAAGGAATCAGGCAATAATTTCATTCAATTCATTGCAGATGACACGCTTAGGAGTAATAGGCTTATCATCCCAGGCAAAACTCATGACAATGATACGCTCGCCCTTGCCAATAAGATGGGCAGCAGCGCCATTCACAATAATCTGCCCGGTTCCGGGCGGCCCTACAAGTACGTAAGTCTCAAAACGGTTACCACTGGTCACGGATGCAACAAGTACCTTTTCTCCTGGCCACAGACCGGCAGCTTCCACCAGATCCTGCGGAATCTCAATGCTGCCCTCATACTCCACGTCGCCACGTGTGACCATGGCGCGGTGTATCTTGGATTTAAGCTGACAAACTAGCATGACTGTGAATGCGGTTGAGCGCCAATGAAACTACTTTTTACCCAAAAGGTCAAGCACAATCAGGAATTGCCGGTATTTTTTATGACAAAAGACGCGCGCAGACCGGGCAGGCTGGCTTGCAACCACGCGCCGGACAATACATGCGTCCCCACAACACCATCTGCAGGTGCAGCTTTCCCCAGACTTCTCGGGAAAAACATTTCTTGAGATCAACTTCTACCGCCTCAACCGTTTTCCCACGAGATAATCCCCACCGCCGGGCCAGGCGGAAGATATGCGTATCCACCGGAAAAGCCGGATACCCGAAGGCCTGATTCATCACCACACTGGCGGTTTTATGACCTACTCCGGGCAATGCCTCCAACGCATCAAAGGAATCAGGCACCTGACCGCCGTACTTTTCCACCAGAATCCGTGCTGTCTCAACCAGTCTGCGGGCTTTCATTTCGGTAAGCCCGCAAGTAGCAATCAACGGCTGCACCTGCTGCCACTCCAGCGCAGCCATGCTGCCAGCATCCGGCGCCAGCGCAAACAGCGCCGGTGTCACCAGATTAACACGTGCATCCGTACACCGCGCAGAAAGCATCACCGCCACCAGCAGCGTAAATGCGTCGCGGTGGTGCAGCGGCACCTCCGGTTCGGGGATGCCGCGTTCCAATTCCTCCTGTACAATGCGGGCTCGGTCTGCGCGTTTCACAGCTCAGATTCAGCGGCGGTTCATATCACCCAGCGGACCAAGCACAGCCTCACCTTCCTTACGGGTGGTATTATTCCAGGGCTTCACCGCCTCAGATGACCCCTTGGGGCCCACCACTTCCCGATTACTCGGCGGCACCGCCGGCATTGGCGGTTGACAGGAAACCAACGTCACCGCAGCAAGCGGTGCCAGTAAAAACATTGTTTTCATCATCTTCATATCATCATTATTGTTAGAAAAACCGCCTGCCCCATACCGGACAGGCGGCTGAAATTGTTCACATAGCCTGCGCGGCTGCATCAGTTACCAAGCGGCTTCACACGGAAGACACGGTCACCAATCTCAGGACGCACCCCAGGGGCAAGTTTCTTAGGATCAAACTCGGCAATCACCATACCCTCAGAGATAGACTTGATACGCAGCGGAGCCACCACCGTATCACCACGCTTCAACAGCAAGGGAGTAGCATCGCCAGCTATAAGACCACTATCCGGACCAACGTTGAACACCACAAACTTCCAACGGCAATCAGCGTGAATCAGCGTGTATTCATCGTCATTCTTGGTGTAATCCTTGAAGAACTTATCATTGATAGCGGTCAGGCGGTTAAGCTCCACTTTCTCCTTGGCGAGCTTTTCTGTTGCTGCTGTGCGGGCAGCCTGCCAGTCATTCAGCTTCTCCGTAAGCTCCTGAGTACGCTTTTCCTCGCGCTCCACCACAGCCTTGATGCTTTCCATCACTGCCGCAGCGTCAGCATCCTCACTCACCTGAAGCGAATCAGAGGTGTTCATCTCCTTAAGAGCAGCCTTGAAAGAGGAAATCAGCTTCTCCACACTCGCCTGCATAGCCTTCACCTTGCTGCGCACGCTCTCCAGAGAAGCCTGGTGCTCTTCGTACTTGGTCTGTGCTTCGTCACGCTTCATGTGGCTGTCGCGCATTTCCACGCGTGCAGCTTCTGAAGCCTTCACGGCAGCGGCACGCTCAGATGAGACAGTGCCACGCTCGGCATCAAGATCCAGATTCAGCTTACGCAGGCCAGTAGCGCTGGAGGCCTCCACCTGCTGGCCGCCGCCGTGCGTAGCAATCACCACATCCATAACCTTCTGCTGATTGGCGGAGTACATGATAGCTGCACCACCCGCAAGAAGCACAAGAATAGAAACAAGAAGTTGAGAGATTTTCATATCAGAAAGTATAAGTTGTAGTTTTCTTATTTATTACGGACGGAAACCACCGTGTCACCCGCGCGAACCTGGTCGCCAGGACGCATCGTGCTGTAAACAACATCACAGCTGGAGCGATTGCTTTCCACCACAGTCACGGTAAGCTCGCACACTTTCTGCTCGCCACGCATCACAGCCAGGCGGGAACCAATCACAATCCCCTTATCGACACCGCCGTCAAGAACGACATAATCCCAGGTAGCATTTGCCGACAGAACGGAGCACTTCAAATCAACAGGAGAAAGACGAGCCATACGGTCGGCGGCCAGTTTTCTGGCAGCATCAATCATGGCCAGCGTGCGCTCAGATTCAGCACCCAGGTCACTGGTCATCTTTTCTTCTGCTGCTGCCTGAGCCTCAAGAGCATCATTTGACTGAACCAGCTCTGCAATACGCTCACCCACCATCTTCAGGGCTTCCTCCTCTGCAGCATCCTCCACACCAGCAGCGGTAGCAGCCTGATTACGGAAAACCTTGAACTGCTCTTCATAGCGCTTGAAATCGGCGTTCACAGCCTCGAGGTCAGCGTTAGCCTTTGTAATTTCCTGTTCGAAGGGAGCATCCTTTGCTTCGATGGCAGAGCATTCCTCGTTGTACTTCTCACTCTGCTGCTTGAAATAAGCTGTACGAAGCTCGGCATAGCGCTTGATAGCCTTGTCTTTTTCAATGTCTACAGCCTTCTTCTTTGCCATATCAAACTGAGACTGGCAGGCAGCCACCTCGCCTTCCGGACCGGTGAGAGCTTCATTATTCTTATAAAAAAGGAAACATGCCCCCAGGAAGAGCACGACGGCGGCGATGATAATATATTTCCACATGGTGTAAGTAAAAAAATTGCAGCTGTTCGCTAATATATCTATACCAGAACGCCGCCAAATGCAATCAAAAAAATCCTATTCAGGCATTTTTTTTACAGTTTCCAACGGCACTCAGCAAAAAGCCGCTGCCCAGCTCTCCGGGCAGCGGCTTGAAATCATTCTCAGGTTACCGGATTACTCCTTCTCGGCAGCATCCTTGGCCTTGCGATCGCGCGCAGCTGCACGCATGGACATCTTGACTCGGCCCTTGTCATCGATACCGATGCACTTGGCGGTCACAATATCGCCCACCTTCACCACATCCTCAGTCTTCTGAGTGCGACCTTCGGCAAGCTCAGAGATGTGGATGAGACCGTCCTTACCCGGCAGCACTTCCATGAATGCACCGAATTCCTTGGTGGAAACAATCTTACCCTCGTAGGTTTCACCCACTTCAATCTCCTTGAACATGCGGTCGATAAGGTACAGAGCACGCTCCACACCCTCCTGGCGGCTGCCATAGATGCGCACGGTGCCGTCTTCCTCGATGTTGATGTCGGTGCCGGTCTCAGCCTGCAGAGCCTTGATATTCTTACCGCCGGGGCCGATAAGCTCACCAATGCGATCCTGCGGAATGCTGGTGGACTCGATGCGCGGGGCATTCGGGCTCATAGCCTGCGGGCCGGGAATGCATGCATTCATGGTATCGAGCACATCCAGACGCCCCTTGCGGGCAAGGTGGATGGCATCTTCCAGAATGTACAGCGGAATACCGGGCAGCTTGAGGTCCAGCTGGTAACCGGTCACACCCACAGAGGAACCGCAGAGCTTGAAGTCCATATCACCATAGAAGTCCTCGGAACCGATGATGTCGAGCAGCGTCTCGTAACGCTTCGGCTCGCGGTCACCTTCGTTCTCGAACTCTGTCACCAGACCCACAGAGATACCGGATACCGGGCGCTTCAGCGGCACACCGGCAGCCAGCAGAGACATGGTGCCGGCGCATACGGAAGCCATGGAGGTGGAACCGTTGGACTCCATAATCTCGGAGGACACGCGAATAGCGTAGGGGAAGTCATTCTCATCCGGAATCACGGGGGCGATAGAGCGCTCTGCCAGAGCACCGTGACCGATTTCACGGCGGTTCTGACCACCGAAACGACCGGTTTCACCCACAGAGAACGGGGGGAAGTTGTAGTGCAGGATGAAGCGTTTCTCATCCACAGAGCCCGTGTAGTTATCCAGGTACTGCTTCTCCTCCATGGGAGCCAGCGTAGCAAGGCACACAGACTTGGTCTCACCGCGGGCAAAGAGCGCGGAACCGTGCACCACCGGGGGCAACACGTTCACCTCAGCCTGCAGCGGGCGCAGCTGCTTGATGGCGCGGCCATCGGCGCGCTTGCCCTGCTCCATGATGGAGATACGGAAAGCCTTCTTCTGAATGTACTCAAACACCTGCTCCACATCGAAATCGGTAGCTTCGGGGTAGGCAGCCTTGATAGCCACTTCCACCTCTGCTCGCAGGGCACCGGTCTGCTTCTGGCGCTGAATCTTGTTAGGAGCATAGATTGCATCCTCGATGCGATCACCGGCCACCTGGTAACCGATTTCCAGCAGCTCGGGCTTGGCCAGGGTCAGTTCGTACTCACGCTTGGGCTTTCCGCAGATACCGCGAAGCTCTTCCTGAGCAGCGCAGATCTTTGCCACATTTTCCTGAGCAAAACGAAGCGCGGCAATGAATTCCTCTTCCGGCAGCTCGTTAGCAGAACCTTCAATCATGATAACCTGGTCTTTGGAACCAGCGTATACCAGGTCAAGATCTGACTCAAGACGCTGAGAATTGGTGGGGTTGATAACAAACTCACCATTGATGCGACCCACGCGGACAGCACCCACGGGCTCAGCAAAAGGAAGGTCAGAAATCACACAGGCAGCAGAAGCACCATTGATGCTCAGAATATCCGGCTCATTCTCGCCGTCTGCAGCCATCAGCAGGGAAATCACCTGCGTATCATAGAAATAACCCTTGGGGAACATGGGACGCAGCGGGCGGTCCGTCATGCGGCAGGTCAGAATCTCTTTTTCTGTGGGGCGGCCTTCGCGCTTGAAATAACCACCGGGGAACATACCCGCAGCAGCAGCCTTTTCCTTGTATTCCACCGACAGGGGGAAGAAGGTCTGACCTTCCTTGATCTTGGTAGCGCTCACAACGGTGACCAGCACCACAGTATCACCACAACGGACGGTAACGGCGCCATCGGCCAGAAGGGCAAGCTTGCCCGTTTCAATGGTGATGGGGTTTGTGCCAACGGCACAAGTAACGGAATGTATACTCATTTTATATTTTCTTTCTCTTCAGATTGCCGGTTCCATCTTCTCCTCCGGAGGCCGGTACCGGCCGCTGCCCCCTTCGGTTCCGCGACGCGAAAGCTCAAGTCTTCCCCGCCACCAGCTACAATGAGCCGCCGCCATTTTACACCCCCGCCCACTGCAGCGCAAGCAAATAATTCAGCACAAAGCGTTTTAGCTTCACAGGCCCCAGTTTTTCATGTATAGTAAAGCTGCTTATGAACCACTCCGCCGCCCCAGAACAGCTGAAACTGCTTGACATGGCCATAGATGATCGCCCTCGCGAGAAACTACTCAGCAAAGGACGCAGTGTCCTGAGCGACGAAGAGCTTATCGCCATATTCCTGCGTACCGGCCTGAAAGGATGCAACGTGCTGGAGCTGGCCGCAAGACTCAAGCGTGCAGCAGGGTCTCTGACCGCCCTGGGGCGCATGGAAGCGCGGGAAATCACGCAATGCTGCAAGGGAATCGGCTCCGCCAAAGCCGCCACTCTGGCAGCAGTCTTTGAGCTGGGGCACCGCGCCGTGAAAGAGCAGTTAACGCGAGAGGATATGAGCACACCGGCCGCTGTGTACGAATACCTGGCAGGTGATTTGCGGTACGAACAACAGGAAAACTTCGTTGTCCTCATGCTGGATACACGCCGGCACCTCATCCGCCGCTGCAATATTTCCAAGGGCACCCTGAACCGCACCATGGTCCACCCGCGCGATGTCTTCCGGGAAGCCATCATCTGCAATGCATGCTCCGTCATCCTGGCGCACAACCACCCCAGCGGCGACCCCTCCCCCAGCAAACCCGACCGGGAACTCACCCGAGAACTCATCAACGCCGGACACGCCATTCACATCCCGGTGCTCGACCACATCATCATCGGCACCAACCGCGATGCCTCAACCCTGCCCTACTACAGCTTCCGAGAACACGGCTTCATCCCCTCATGAAAGATTACCACACTCACCAACCCGGCCCGCACGGCGGTTATCTCTGCGCTGTCACCCGCGCCGACTGGGAAAACATCGCCTCCGCAGAAGGTATGACTCCCTGCTTTGGGATTCACCCCTGGCACGCCCATGAGGTCGACCCCGCAGAAACAGCTTTCGAGCTGGACGAATGGCTCACACGGCATCCCACGGCAGGAGTAGGCGAAACCGGACTGGATGCCTCGCCCCGCCATGCTGCCACCCTGGAAGCTCAACGGATTCTGCTGCACATTCATCTGGGAGCAGCTTTCCGGCACGACCGTCTGGTACAGCTGCACGGCACACAGGCCTGGAGCGAGCTTCTGACCATTCTGCGCGAACGCCACCGCTGCGGCACCCTCCCCCGCGTGCTTCTTCACGCCTGGAACGGTTCTCATGAAATGGCACGCGAATTCCTGCAGCTGGGAGCTTTCTTCAGCGTAGGGCTTCGCGAGCTCAGTCACTCCAAAGCCGCAGAACGCTATGCCAGAATCCCTGAAGGCCGATTATTCCCGGAGACTGATGACCACCCGGAAAACTGGGCCCGGACAGTTGCACTCCTCAGCATCATCCGTGGCGGGCTGAAATAAACCACCTATATAAACAGCGTACGCGCCGATTAAGACGCGTACGCTTGAATAAAACACAAATCGGAAAGCAGGCTTTACTCTGCTTCAGGCGTCGGTTCCTTTTCTTCGTTCTCCACCGCCTCAGCTCGCTCGCTGGCAGCGCTCACCATCAGCTCGCGCCCCATGAAAGGCTGACCATGCAGCACCTCCGCAGCGCGGCGGGCATCCTCCAGCATCTGCATCTCCACAAAGGCATAACCCTTGCTCTTGTATGTGCGGGTATTGTAGATTATCTCCACGCTGCGCACATTGCCGAACCCCTTGAACAAATCCTCCAGCTCCGCCTCAGTGGCTTCGTACGAGAGATTGCCTACATACAACCGCCCGTTACGGGTAGGTGCCACAGATGACGGACGGCGGCGCTTCTCGTGGCGAGCAGTCGGATTTCCTCCCTGATTGCTGCGCCCCTTGGCAACGCGCACATTCTCCTTGGGTTTGCGTTTGTTCTGATGTTTACCGGCAGTCTCTCCTTTTGCTGCATCTTTCTTCTTACCAAAACCGAAGAAACCGAGGATACGCTGCAACAGACTGGGCTTGGGAGCGGGGGCTTCCTGCCGCGGCATGCGGCGATGATACGGACGGCCCTTGTTATTACGGCGACGGCGGGCTCCCTGTCCCTGCCGGCCTTGTGTATAATGTTCAGCCATATAGGTTGTTGAATCGAATTACGTTGCGGAATCATGCCCGGCTCTGCCTGTACATACCCGGCGGCCTGGGCAATCACATTTTCTTACAGGACACAGTGCGTCCATTTCCATATTACTACAACATGACCAGCATGCAAGCCTAAATCTGGACATCTATCCGGAAAATAAATGTTTTATTCGGAACAAAAGGTTCATTTACAGGTCAAAAAAGCAAAACATGCTTGCAAAACCTTCATTTATACGGTAGATATCATATAAGCATTTTCTATATCACCATGAAAAAAACTCTTTTCACACTGGCAATCGGAGCACTGACAGCCACGCCCACGCTGGCCGGAGCCGCCCTGTTCACCAATCCAGCCGGTACAACTACACGCGAAAATGTCACCTGTACGGACGGAACCCTGACCGGCACCTATGGCGCCTTGTATTCGCGGCAAAGTATATACAACATCTCCCACTTCCGCAAATCAAACGCTGCAACAACAGCGGTCGCTGTGACAATTGACCTGACCGCTGCAGCAAAAGTAACCCAGCCGACCCGGCTGCTCACTTTTGACAGCACCCATGAACTGGGAATCATGGCCACGCCTGAAGGCATCACCGGCAACTGGCATGGCAACACCTGGGGCGAAACCATTCCTTATCATAAACTGGCAAACCACCCGGCTGCATTCCGTCGCGATGGCATTTCCTACATCTCGTTCACCGTAGTAGCATCCGGCTGCTGCGGCTCCGGATGGAACGGCATCGGCGGGATCATGGGGTATGATGTCAACGGCGATTTACTTATCAACCTGCCCTTGCTGGCCTCGGCCGACAACAAGAATTTCAACGCTATCCGCGCCAATCTGGACATGGTCCGCATCATCTCCGTAGACCCGGCAGTAAGCAAAAACCTCGCGGAGGTCTCAACAAATGCAGCAAAACAGGCAGCAAAGACCGAACGAAAATACCTCAAATCACAGGGGGAACTTCTGTCGCCCACACAATGGACATTCGTTGGTATTTTCTCGCTGATATTACTCACCTGTTTCAGCATCTTCAGTTTCCGCAAAGGTAAGTGGTGAACAGGTGACAGTCATCACTAAAAAAGAAGAGGGGACCCAATCGTCCTCTCTTCTTTTTTATCAGCACAACTCTCCTGAGCGCAGGCTGGCAATAATGAACTGTGCCGTCGTCATTATGACGACGGCACAGAAGAAAGCAATGAAATAATCGCTCAACGCTTATGCCTTCTCTTTCTTAGGCAGGCAGAAGAGGATGATACCGCAGAGCATCATGAGGACACCAGCCAGGCTCAGCACCATGGAGAGCGGTGTACCGGCATCCTTCAGCATACCACCCAGCCAGGACACCAGAGCACCAGCACCCACGGAGGTCAGGTTCAGCAGGCCATAGCCCGTGGCGGCAAAACGCTCGTCAATCGTGCTTCGGAGCACCGGCATGAGGGTGGCATCCATGGAACCCTGAGCCACACCCTGCATGGAAACCAGGGCAAGCACAGCAGCCAGACCAATACCTTCACCAAACATCATGGCCAGCAGCACACAGGGACCGGCGATACAGAAGGCAATACCGGGCACATAAGCGCGGGCATTCTTGTTGCGCAGGTACCAGCGGTCGGCAATCACAGCACAGGCCAGCACGGAGATATACTTGGCAATGTTAATCCACTGCGTGGCAGCAGGACCGGCCTCGGCCTCGGAAATGGGGAACATATCCTGCAGCAGACGAGGATACCAGCCCAGCAGGAACCAGTTAGCAAAGCCGGCGAAGGAAATCATGAGCAGCAGCAGGTACATACCGCGGCCGGTGAAGATGCTCTTGAGCATCTGTCCCAGGGTGAAGCTGGGCGCAGCGGGAGCTGCGGCTGTCTCTGTAGCAGTCTCGGTGGCAGCAGCTTCCTCGGCCTTCGGGTCCCGCAGGAAGAAGAGCACGATAAGACCGTATGCCACACCAATGAAACCGAAGATTTCAAAGGTAAGGCGCCAGCCCATCTGGCAGGGATCACCGGCCATCATGGCACCATACCCGGCCATCACCTGACCGGCATAGATACCGCTCATGTGCAGACCGGTGGCCAGGGAGCGGGTGCTGCCGCGGTGGTAGTCGGTAATCAGAGCCAGAGCAGCGGGGATATAGAAAGCCTCGCTCACGCCCATCATGGCGCGCCAGAAAATAAGTTCCTCGTACGATTCAGACTTACCGGTCATCCAGGTCACAATCGACCACACCACCAGGGAGCACATGATGATGAAGGAACGGCTGAAACGGTCGGCCAGGTAGCCACCCACCGGGGAGAGGGCAGCATACACAATGAGGAAAGCAGAGGTCACGATACCGAACTGAGCCTGGGTCATCTCAATGCAGCCCGGACCTTCGGTCATGGACTTGTTGAGCACAGCCAGCAGCTGGCGGTCGAAGTAGTTCAGCATCACCACTACCCAGAGCACAGCCACGGCAATCCAGGCCCACTTACCGGGCTTGGTCACGGGTGCATTCGGAGAGATAGCGGGTTTCTTGAGGCCCTTCTTGCAAGCAGCCATGACGGCCAGCACTGCAATACCGATAGCTACCCAGGGGGTGAGATCGGCCAGGAATGACAATACGGGATTAGGTTCAGGCATATGTTTGTTTCTTTGTTGTTATTTGGAGAGATTCAGGGTAGAGATGACGGGAGTGCGCACGCCGGGATGCGTCTCGCCGGAGATGATGAAGACGGTACCCATCACCTTCACGGCAGGAGCTGTGGCAATACCGATACTGTTCTGACCGGCCACGGTCCAGGCACCCGACTCCGGGTTGAAGCAGTACACCGTGGTGTTCTGGCCGGGGTGGTCGGCAGGGGCATTGCCGGCCAGGCTGGCACGGTAGAAATTGCCAGGGTCACCGCAGAGCAGCAGCATGCCGCCACGCATGGTGGGCATGGGAGTTGCGGGAGCCACGATGGTCTCAGGCATATCGGCAGCCTGGGTCCAGGTATTGGCGGCGGGGTCGAAACACCAGGTGCTCTTCAGGTAGGTGCGTTCGGCAGCTCCCTTGGCATCCGGATGCAGGGAGCAACCGCCGGTCACGTAAATCTTACCGTCCTTCCACACGCCGGCAGCTGCCAGCATGCGGCCTTCGCCCGGCATAGGAGCCAGAGTCTGCCAACCGGCAGCGGGATTCTCCAGGTCAAGCACATAGCTGCTGCTCAGGCAGGTCACGGATTCGGCCTTTTCCTGCCCACCGAACACATACAGCTTGCCCTTCACCTGCACGAAAGCGGGATAGGCAATAGTGGTGGGCAGCGAAGGAAGCACCTCACTGGTACCATCGGGCTTGATGCGGGTCACCGTGGCAACATGGCCTTCCATGTTGCAACCACCGGCAATCACCATGCAACACCCCTTGGTAGTATGGGCGGCATACCCGATAGGATAAGGAAGTTTAGCCAGCACAGAGCAGCTGCCATCTGCCGGATTGATGCTCAGGATTTCATCGTAGAACACCTTGGCACCACGCTCAGCAGGAGTCTTTGCTCCCGGCTTGGCATTCGGAAAATTAGCACCACCGATAGCCAGAATGCGGGCACCGGCTTCCGTGCGCACCACACTGGCCACCATACCGGCACGCCCCACAGAGTCAGAAATCTTCGGGCTGTCAGCCAGCGGCAGAGAAGCCACCTTGACCGGGGCAGTCTTACCACAACCAGGGCAGCACTGAGCTGCCAGCGGCAAAGCGGCCACGGCGGCAAGTATAAAAAGATTCTTCAACATGATATTGCGGAAATATGATTACATCTTGGCACCCCAGACCTGATTGGAACGCTTGCCGGGTCGCTGCTCGCCGTCCGCAATCCCAGCCATACCATTCCACACAGCGCAAGGCAGCCCGGCACGGGCCACGCCACTCTCTCCGGCAACGTACCAGGTGCCGCTGCCGGGGCAGTAGCACAGGCTCTGATTGTGGAAACCGGGGTGATTCTGCGGTGTGAAGCCCTTCACTGTGGCATCATCGCCACCCAGCAGGTATATGCGGCCACCAATCACCGGAGCGGGGGTCGGCGCAGCACCGC